>NZ_FNOZ01000001.1 GCF_900107175.1 Modestobacter sp. DSM 44400
AGGGTCCGTGCGCTGCGCACCGGCCCACATCCACCAGGTTGGAGCACGGCTTCGCGATTACAGGGCGTCAACCACTGGTTCACTCACGTTGCACCTTCTGACCTCGCCCAGCGAGCCCGCACCGTCTGGCAGTACCGGCGCGACCCGCCTTCGTCGGGGCCGCTTGCCACCCATCCCGGCGTTCCCCGGAAAGGGCTGCCCCCAGGCTTCGATCAGGCCGCTGCGACGGCCCAACGGAGGTGGTCTCTCACCACCCCTCGATCAACACAGCGCCTCGTGGCGCACAGCTCCGCCGCGAAGAAAATCGACGCCTGACGCAAGATCTCATTCGCCTCGCGCAGCCGCCGGTTCTCCTTCTTCAGCGCCTTGATCTCCTCGGACTCTTCGCTGCTCACCCCGGACCCACCCCGGGCCGGGTGCCGTCATCGACCACGGCCTGCTCCACCCAGCGCCGCAGCGTCTCCCGGGCGAGGCCGAGCTGACCACCGACAGCGACGCACGCTGCGGTGACCGAGCCGTAGTCGCCCTCGTCGTCCCGGACCATCCGTACCGCCCGGTCCTTGACCTCGACGGGGTACCTCTTGGGCATGATCGCCATCCTCGCTCACAAGGAGGCGGCATCAAACCCGTGACGGTTCACCGTGCTCGTCCACGTTGTCCGTCCGTGTGGACAAGCGCGCCTGGCCTGGGGGCACCATCGACGCCACGGTCAGTTCGGCTACTTGTCGCCGGGCTTGTGGCGGTGGGTAGCGGCGGCGGTGGCGGTGGCGGTCATCGCGGAACTGGTGAATGTCCTCCATTAACCCGTCTCAATCAACGAGACGGGGGCCGGCTACAGGTTGAATTTGAAAGTCCGTTGTGAGCTTGTGCCGATCCCGCACCTTGCCCGCTTTCCCGTCAACCCGCGTCCATCCGGCGCCCTGACGCAGCCGGCACGCTGATCCGGGTCGCAAGCGACGGCCGCGTCCAACACAAGCAGCAGTGCAGTCGCGACGCGATCTTGGTCCGCAGCCAGTCCGCAAGACGCTCAATCTCGGCAACGATCAGCCAACGGTGACAAACGCCGAAAGCGCAGTTCAGCAGCGCTTACCGTCGACGACCGGAAGCATTCAGACGTCGGGAAGTAGTTCTGGGTCCTCGAACCCGACTTCTGAGCTCTCCCTGCGGCGACGGGCCGCGAGGGGCACCACACGATATAGCGCGCAGCATGACTGAGGCGGTGTCGGTACATCGAGTAACTCTATTGGATCGGTCGCTGCCGCGTCCGCTTGACCGCCGACAGAAGGAGGCCGAGTCTTAAGAACATGGCGAAGACAACGACGGTCGTCCTGGTTGATGACCTGAACGGCGACCCGGCCGACACAACCATTCGTTTCGGTCTGGACTCTCGCGAGTACGAGTTGGACCTGACTGACAAGAATGCTCAGGAACTCCGGGGGCTGTTCGACCGCTACATCTCGGCTGCGCGCAAGGTATCGGGAGCGCGCCGTCGGAGCACCGCTGGTCCGGCCAAACCGGCGTTCACTGCCGTCGACCCGGCCGCGGCCCGTGCCTGGGCGAAGGGCAAGGGCATCGACGTCTCATCGCGCGGACGCGTCAAGGCGGACGTGCTTGCGGCGTATCGGGCCGCTGGCAACTGACTCACGTGGTTGCTTGGAGGCACCGGATCCCAGCGGTGGGTCCGGTGCCTCTTCGCGTCCGCAGCGCCGTCAGAAAGTCCCGCCCAAGATGCCCGCGGCAGCTGACCCCGCGCGGCAAGCGTGCGTCCTCCACGACCGTGGTCGTTCAAGACCGTCACTCGTTCGGCGGATGGGGCGGCACGGCGCTCAAAGCGCTGACGGTCGTCGCCTTCGTCGGCGACGTCCGTACGGGCGCATCCGAGCTTGGCTGGCCGAGCGGACTGTCCCGTGGCTGGTGGGCCGGTCGACGGTCGGACGTGTGACCCTGCCGCTCAGTCCCGGCGCGTTCGGGACGCCCCACCGTGTAGGCGAGCTGCTCGAGCAGCGCAGCAGCGGCCTCCGGATTCTGGTGCACGGCCCGGCGCAGCTCCGGCGTCCCGGGCCCGGACTTTTTCAGCCTGCCCCGGCGATCGTGCAGCGGCACAGGCCACAGGGCCTGAATACCGGCGTTCAGGTGCGCTCCAAAGATGATCGCGAAGGCGATGAAGAAGGTGGCCAGCAGGAACGCGATGGGCGCGGCCAGGGCGCCGTAGGTGTAGCCAGTGCCGGTCAACCAGTCGAGATAGAGCCGCAACCCGGAAGCCCCGGCGAGGAACACCAGCAGGGCGAGCAGAGCCCCGGGCAGTCCGCGGTACCACGGTGGCTTGAGCGGTAGGGCCACCTTGTACAGCGTCGTGAGGGCCGCCAGCAGGACGAGGCCGATGACCGGGTAGTAGAGCGCAGCATAGGCCGTGCCCACCGCGCGTTCCGAGGAGCCGGGCAGGAGGGCGAGGACTCGCTCCGGTCCCAGCGCGACCAGGGGCAGGGCGATGATCCCAGTGATCAAGCCGACGACATACATCAGCATCGCCAGCACGCGCTGCCACACGAGGTTGCGCACCTCGTACTGGTCGTGCGCGCGGGTGACGGCGTCGACGAACGCGGACATCGCCGACGAGCCTGACCAGAACGAGAGGAGAAACCCGATCGAGACGACCTCCCCACGGGCCGTGCTCAGGACGTCGGCCACGGTCGGGGCAATGATCTCGTTCAAGGCGTTCTGGCTGAAGACTCCGCCGGTGAGCTCGATGATCCACTGTTGCACCGCCGCGACGGTGTCGGGTCCGAACACCCCGCCGACGTAGCCGAGGATGCCGAAAATCCCCAGCAGCAGCGGCGGCAGGGACAACGTCTGCCAGAACGCCGCCGCCGCCGACTCGCTGAAGATGTCACTGTTCCACGCGTGGCTTATCGTGCGCCCCAGCAGTCGGCGTGCGGCGCTGCGCCGCACGGGAGTGCGAACCGGCGAAACAGCCGCTTCGACCGCGGTCCCCGGGTCGGTGCCCGTTCGCTCGTTCCGCCCACCCAGCATCGTCCTAGGATGCGCCCCGCCTGACCGCTCTGTCCCGCGCCAGGTCTGATGGAAGCTCTCAATCCAGGTGGGGATGAGAGAGATGGCGGCACCGAAGGAGTACCCCGACGAGCTGCGGAAGCGAGCGATCTGGTTGGCGATCGGCGCTCGGCGGGATCCAGCGACTCGGACCGGGGCGTTGCGGCGCATCGGCGAGCAACTGAGGATCAACCCCGAGACGATGCGCAACTGGCTCGCCCAGGCCGAGATCGACGAAGGGCCGGCCGGGCACGACAACCGGTGACGGGCATCGGCTGGATGAGCGGGAGAACCGGGAGCTGCGGCGCTATCACCGAGTTCGCTCTCTGGCGCCCCATTGCCACCTGCCGCGGCTGTTACGCGTCCTGGCGGAGCTCCAACGCATGGGCTGACCGTCAGCCCGGGCCCGGTTCCCTCAGGACGCCGGGATCGCCGGCGTCACCCCGGGGTCAAGCGCTGGGGCGGACAGCGCCGATGTATCCCGACCAGTACATCGAGGTGACGTGGACGGTGGCTCCGCTCTGGGGCGCTTCCACGATTCGGCCGTTGCCCAGGTAGAGGGCGACGTGGTGGATGGTCGCCGGGTCAGTCACGTCGACCGCCCAGAACACCAGGTCCCCCAGTCGAAGGTCGGCGCGGGACACCCTGGGCGACGCTTGGTATTGCGCGGTGCTGTTGCGCGGGATGCTGATGCCCGCCTGGGCGTAGGCGTAGCGGGTCAGGCCGGAGCAGTCGAAGCCGGTCACGCCGGCGTCGATGCCAAATCCGAGGCTGGGCCCGGTCAGCGACCCACCGCCCCAGGCGTAGCGCAGACCGACCGCGCTCAGCGCCGCGTCCAGCGCGGTGGCGGCCGCCGCGGTCGAGCCCGCCCCGACCGGGGGCAGGTCACCCTCCACCACCGAGCCGTCGGCGACTTGGACGGCGGCCTGGGCCGCGGCCTGCTGCCGGGTGTAGTCCTGGCCGGCAGCCGGGGCGCCCTCCAGTTCGGAGAGGGCGTCAAGGGCCTGCTGGAGCTGGTCCTGCATGACGGTCCGGTCGGACTCGAGGGCGGCGGTCCGCTGGTGGGCGGCCGCCTGCATGCCCTCGGCAGCGGTCAGTGCGTCGGCCGCCTGCTGCCGCAGGATGTTCGCCCGGGTGACCGCCGCGTGGGCGGCCTCTTCGGCCGCCACGGCCAGCCGCTGGACCCGGGCCAAGTCGAGCAGCACGTCGGCCCGGTGACCGCCCGCGGCGGCGAGCAGCGTGGCGCGTTCGATGATTTGGGCCGGGTCCTTCATGTCCAGCATCGCCTGTAGGCCCGGTGCGGTGGTGCCCTGGATGTAGCTCGCCCGCGCGAAGGCGGCCAGCTCGGCGCGAGCCACGGTCAGCGCGGCGTCGGCGGCCCGTTCCGCCGCGGCAGCCGATTGTGCGGTGACTTGCGCTGTCTGGTACTCGGCCTGCTCCCCCTGGAAGGCGTCCAGCGAAATGGTCGCGGCGGCGTTAGCCGCGTCGACCTGGGCCTGGGCCTCGGCAAGCCGTGTGGACAGCTCGGTCAACCTCTGGACTGCGGCGTCCCGAGCCGCCTCCGCCGCGCCGATCTGCTCGTCACCGGGACCGGTCGGCGACGCCAAGGCCACCCCCGGGGCACCTGCGAGGCAGATGACGACGGCAGCGGCGACTGCCACCACGCAGGGCCTCGCCCGCGTCGGCCGTGCTCGTCCCAACCCGTCCCCCCGCACCCCGTGTGCCGCGTGCCGCGTGCCGCCCATGGCCGGCCGCCTTGTCACCTGACGGTAAGAGCAAAAGAAGATCACCGGGAGCTCTGGGGGCTCCGGCACTCGAACGGGTGACGCCTGGCCGGCGACTGGACAGCTCGGGACACTGGACCGTGCGCGACGGAAGGACACACGAAGCCCGGACGGGGGCCTATAGCCGAGCTGCTCCTGGTGCTGCTGGTCGTCACCGGCCGCACCCGACCGGACGTCAGCGACGCCGTCGACCACCGGCCCGGCCGATCCACGGGCCGTTCAACGGGACGTAGGCCAGCTCAACGTTGTTCTCGGTGCCCTGGGGAGGTACTCGCGGAGCAGCCCGTTGGTGTTCTCGTTGGTGCCGCGTTCCCAGGGTGAGTGGGAGTGGGCGAAGTAGACGTCCACGGCGGTGGCGAGGCTGAGGGCGGCGTGGCCGGCCATCTCGCTGCCCTGGTCCCAGGTGAGGGTCTTGACCAGCTGGGCGGGCATGCCGGCCACCGAGCCGATGAGGGCGTAGCAGGTGGTGGTGGCGTCTCGCTTGCCGCCGGGCAGGGCCACGGTGACGGTGTATCGGCTGGTCCGCTCGACCGGGGTGGCATCGCGGTCTTGCCGGCCTTGCCGATGACCAGGTCGCCTTCCCAGGCGCCGGGCACGGCCCGGTCGGCGACGGTGTCGGGGCGGTCGTCGATGCTCCTCATGCCGACGATCCGGGCGCCTGGGGTGGACTTACGCCCTCGCGGGCGGCGGGTGGCACGCCCGGAGCGCAGCAGGATGCCCTGGGCTGCGAGTGAGCCTGGAAGCCCTGGCCGAGGCGGCGACCGAGCACCTCCGGCACGCGCGGACCGATCATCGACCGGCCGACGTCGGCGCCTGTCGCCGCGACCTCACCGCCCCGGGGGTGCCACGGCCGTGCCCTGCGTCGCCTGCCGCGGTCGACGGGGCTCAAGCCTCGCGGACCCGGCCGCCCTCGATTACCAGCCGGCGGGTGGTGTGCACCGCCTCCAGCATCCGCCGGTCGTGGGTCACCAGCAGCAGCGTGCCCGCGTACCCGGCCAGCGCCTCCTCCAACTGCTCGATGGCCGGCAGGTCCAGGTGGTTGGTCGGCTCGTCGAGGACCAGCACGTTGACCGCACGGGCCTGCAGCAGCGCCAGCGCCGCCCGGGTCCGCTCACCCGGAGACAGGGTCGCGGCCGGGCGCACCACGTGGTCGGCGCGCAACCCGAACTTGGCCAGCAGCGTGCGGACCTCGGCGTCGGGCAGGTCGGGCACCTCGGCGCCGAAGGCGGCCGACAGGGGCTCGTCGCCCAGGAACGGGCCGCGGACCTGGTCCACCTCCCCCAACCGCACACCGGCGCCCAGCGACGCCGACCCCTCGCTCAGCGGAGCCCGGCCGAGCAGCGCGGCGAGCAGGGTGGTCTTGCCGGCGCCGTTGCCGCCGGTGATCGCCAGCCGGTCACCCCAGTCGACCTGCAGGTCGACCGGGCCGAGGGAGAAGTTCCCGTGCCGGACGACGGCCCCGCGCAGGGTGGCCACCACCGCGCCGGCCCGGGGCGCGGCGGCGATCTCCATCTGCAGCTGCCACTCCTTACGCGGCTCCTCGACGACCTCCAGCCGCTCGATCCGCCGGTCGGTCTGCTTGGCCTTGGCCGCCTGCTTCTCCGAGGACGCCCGGTTGGCCGCCTTGATGTGCTTGTCGCCGTCCTTGGACTTCTTGATCGAGTCGCGCACGCCCTTGGCCATCCAGTTGCGCTGCATGCGCGCCCGGCCCTCCAGGCCGGCCTTGGTATCGGCGTACTCCTCGAACTCCTCGCGGGCGTGCCGGCGGGCCACCTCGCGCTCGACCAGGTACGCCTCGTAACCGCCGTCGTGCACCCGGACCAGCTGCTGGGCGAGGTCCAGTTCCACCACCCGGGTCACCGTGCGGGCGAGGAACTCGCGGTCGTGGCTGACCAGCACCACGCCGGCCCGCAAGCCTTCGACGAACCGCTCGAGCTGGTCCAGCCCGGCCAGGTCCAGGTCGTTGGTCGGCTCGTCGAGTAGCAGCACGTCGTAGCGGGACAGCAGCAGCGAGGCCAGGCCGACCCGGGCGGCCTGGCCGCCCGACAGCCCGGTCATCGGCGCCGAGAGCGCGACCCCGGGAGCCACTGAGGCGATCACCTCCTCGGCCCGTTCGGTCAGGTCGGCCCCGCCGAGGGCCAGCCAACGCTCCAGCGCGTCGCCGTAGGCATCCGCTGCACCGCCCTCCCCCGCGGCCAGCGCCTCGGTCGCGGCGTCCAGGGCGCGCTGGGCATCGGCGACGCCGGTGCGCCGGGCCAGCGCGTCGACGACGGTCTCCCCCGGACGGCGCTCGTGTTCCTGTGGCAGGTAGCCGACGGTCGCGGTCGGCGGGCTGAGCACCACCGCACCGGACTCCGGCGGCAGCAGGCCGGCCAGCGTCTGCAGCAGCGTCGACTTCCCGGCGCCGTTGACGCCGACCAGCCCGACGACATCGCCGGGAGCGACGACGAGGTCGAGGTCGGAGAAGAGGGCACGGACGCCGTGGCCGGCGGCCAGCCCACGGGCGAGGAGAGTCGCGGACACCCGCTCATCGTGCCCGGGGCGCGTCAGCCGGCTGCGGGGTGCTCGGGTTCGGGCCGGTCGAGCACGTCGTCGGCGACCTCGAGCAGGTCCTCGAAGGCCGCCGTCCCCGCCACGTCGTCGTCCCCGGTCGCCCGGCGCCGCACCAGCCAGGGCTGCAGGTGGTCGTAGCCGCGCACCGAGACCCGGCGCAGCGGGCGCACCCGGTAGTCCTGGACGCCGCGCAGCCGCTGGGCGAGGGCCTCGTCGACCAGCACGGTGGAGTGCCGGGCGATGGAGGTCAGCCGGCTGGCCAGGTTCACCACCGGCGAGTACACGTCGCCCAGCCGGGTCAGCACCGGTCCGTACGCCGCCCCGACCCGCAACGGCGGCCGGTCATCGGCGTCCCACTCGGTGGGCAGCCGGAGCCCGATCTCCACCGCGTCGACCGGGGACACGCAGGTGAACAGCACCCCGTCGCCCACGGTCTTGACCACCCGGCCGCGGTGCCGGGCGATGACGTCGGCGGCCAGGCCCTCGAAGTCCTCGACCATCCGGCCCAGCTCCAGGCCCCCCATGCCGCGGGTCCGGGTGGTGTAGCCGACCAGGTCGGCGAAGCCCACGGCGAGCTCCCGCCGGTCCACCCGCCCCGGCTCCGACAGGAACAGCCGGCCGGCGTTGGCGGCCAGGTGCCGGCGCCAGATGTAGTCCTGCAGCTCGCGCATCACCGGCAGCAGCAGCTCGGCGGACGCCACCGCGGCCTGCACGTCGGCGCCGGGGTCGGAGCCGGCCGTCTCGAGCGCCGGGGCCAGCATGTCGGTCTGCCAGTCGGCCAGCCTGGACAGCGACTGGCCCATAACCCGGGCGATGGACGCCTCGGTCTCCGGACCCACGAACCCCGAGTCGATCAGCGCCTCGAGCCGGCCCAGGGCGGCGATGTCGGCGTCGGTGAACGCGGGGTCGTCGTCGGCGACGTCGGCGAAGCCCAGCGCCCGCCACAGCCGCTGGGTGCGCTCGGCCGGCATCCCGGCCAACTGGGCGACCTCCAGCCGGGTGTAGCGGCGCGGGCCCCCGAGCAGCAGCTCCTCGAGGTGTCCGGCCGCGGACTCAGGGGGGCCGGGTGCGCTGCCACCGGCAGCCCCGGGGTCGCCGGGCAACGTCAGTCCGTGGTGTGCACGACGAGCACGTCGACGGCCGAGCGCCGGGTGGCATCGGCGGGGACGGAGCCCAGCAGCCGGCCCTTGATGCGGTTGAGCCCGCGGTTGCCGACGACGAGCAGGTCGGCCGCCGCCCGGTGAACGACGTCCAGCAGCGCCTCGACCGGCGACCCGACGACGGCGACCGTGGCGACCTCCCCGGCGCCGGCGGCGGCCGCCCGCTCACCGGCCGAGCGCACCGTCTCCTCCGCGGGCGAGGACCCCACCTGGTAGGCCTCATCGCCCAGGACGTCCCGGGTGCGCTGCAACTCCCGGTCGTCGGCCTCGGTGGGCAGGTAGGCGCAGGCGACGACCAGCCGGGCACCACGGGCCCCGGCCAGTGCGCCGGCCCGGGCGACGGCCCATGGGGGAGACTCCGAGCCGTCGGTGCCGACGACCACCGTGCGGTAGGCGCTCACGGCTCGGCAACCTACCCACGTCACGGTGGCCCCGGTGTGTCCGGGGTCTCCCGCCGCGGGCGAGCGAGGAGCACCGTCATCGCCAACGGGAGCACGACCGCCGTCGACCCCGTACGAATCGAGGTCAGCGGCCTCACCGAGACGCTCGGCCGGGTGCGTGCGGTCGACGAACTGAGCATCACCGTCGAGCCGGGACAGGTGACCGGCTTCCTGGGCCCGAACGGGGCGGGCAAGACCACCACCCTGCGGATGGCGCTGTGCCTGGTCACCCCCGACCGCGCGACGACGACCTTCAACGGCACGCCGTACGCGGTGCTCGACCAGGTGGGTCTGGGTCCGGCCGGCGGGCGAAGGGCGGGCTGCTACTCGCCGGGCATGCGGCAGCGACTTGGGCTGGCCACCGCACTGCTGGGCGACCCCGCCGTCCTGGTCCTCGACGAGCCGGCCAACGGCCTGGACCCGGAGGGCATCCAGTGGCTGCGCGGGTTCCTCCGGCAGCTGGCCCACGACCAGGGACGAACGTGCTGGTGAGCAGCCACCTGCTGGCCGAGGTCGACCAGACCGCCGACCGGGTGGTGATCGTCGGCGCCGGCAAGCTGGTGAGCCGGTTCGCCGACCTGCTCGGCGGGGACGGCGTCGCCGTGCAGGTCACCGGGCCCGAGACGCTGACGGTCAGCGGGCTCACCGCGGCCGAGGTCGGCCGGCGTCCCTTCACCGACGGTGATCGAGTTGCACGAGCTGCGACCGCGCACCAGCGGCCTGGAAAAGGTCTACTTCCGGCTCACCGCCGGTCAGGAGCAGTACGCGGCCGGCTCCGGTGAGCACGTCGACGGAACGGCGTCCTGATGGGTCGGCTGGTTCGGTCGGAGTGGACCAAGCTGTTCACCACCTCGCGTGTGGCTGGGGCTGGTGCTGGGCGCCTGCGTGCTGTCCGCGGGCTTCGCGGTGCTGCTGACCGCCTTCGCCGGCAACCCCGAGAGCGGGTTCCCGCCGGTGGGGAGCAGCCAGTACGAGGAGCTCGCGTTTGCCCCCTGCCAACGTCACGGTCCTCTTCCTGATCCTCGGCATCATCGGGACGACGCAGGAGTACCGGCACCGGACGGCGACGCCGACCTTCCGCAGCGTGGGCATCGGCGCGCTGATCCACAACCAGGTCGGGGCGATCGTCGGGTCGCTGGTCTACCTCTTCGTCGTCGAGCAGGTCATCCGGTCGATCCCGGCGACGGCCAGCGCCTACAAGTGGTTGCCGGGTGGGGCCCTGGAGGCCATGACCGCGACCTTCCAGGGGCCGGACCTGCTGACGGCCTGGCAGGGCGGTCTGCTGCTGCTCGGCTACGGCCTGCTGGCCGCCCTGCTGGGCACCGTGCTGGCCATCCGGCGGGACGTGGTGTGAACCCCGGTCCCGCCGCGACCACACCGGCAGGCAAGGATCGAGGGATGACGACCCGCATGACGGCCCCGCGGCTGGGCCGGCTGATCGCCGACGGCGACCTCGACGGCGTGCGCGCCGCGGTCCAGGCGCAACCGCGGCTGCTCACCGCCCGGGTCGAACGCGCCGGCGAGGACGGCTGGACGGCGTTGCACCTGGCCGTGGTGGCCGGATCCGCCGACCTCGTCGAGGCGCTGGTCGCCGCCGGCGCGGACCTCACGGCAGCGACCGAGGGCGGCCGCACGCCACTGCACGTCGCGCTGCAATACGCCCCGGACCTGATCGGGGCGCTGCGCGGGCTCGGCGCACCGGTGGACGCCGCGTCCGCGGCCTTCCTCGGCGATGTCGACCGGCTGGCCGGCGAACTGGACGACGGCACCCGGCTGACCGACCCGGCCACCGACGTCGACCTGCTCAGCTGGGCGGCCTCCGGTGGGTCCCTGACCGCGGTGCAGCTGTTGCTGGACCGCGGCGCCGACCCGGACGCCGGCGCGCTGCACGCCGCCGCGGCGACCGCCCGGCCACAGGTCGTCGAGCGCCTGCTCGCGGCCGGCGCCGACGTCGACCGTCGCGACCGGAACACCGGGCGCACCGCCTTGCACGCGGCGGTCGACGCTCCACCCACCGGGAACGTGCCCGCGGTGGTCCGGCTGCTGCTGGCCGCCGGCGCCGACGTCAACGCGACCACCAACGACGGCGCCAGCGCCCTGGACATCTGCCGCGTCGCCTCGGCTCAGAGCCGCGGCACGCGGGCCGCGGGGACGGCGGACCCCGATGCGCTGGCGGAACTCCTGGTGGCCTCCGGCGCCCGGAACTGACCACCGTGCGGATTTGACCAGCCCGTTCGGACCGACCGGCGGGCCATCCGGGCCGGGTGACCCGGGACACGTTCGGCAGGCCACGTCGCACCCGGCCATGCGCCCGCCACGTGACTAGACTCGGTGCCCGGTCCAACGACGTCCACAGACGAAGAAGGCACTCGACCCCGTGTCAACCGTGAGCTCATCCCGGCCGTCCGCCACCCGCTCCCCCTCCCCGGTGGCTGGTTTCGGTACCAACGAGTGGCTGGTCGAGGAGATGTACCAGCAGTTCCTCGCCGACCCCGGCAGCGTCGACCAGGCGTGGCACGAGTTCTTCGCCGACTACCGGCCGGGCAGCCCCGTCGCCGACGCGCAGGACCGGTCGGACACCGTCGCCGCGGCGCCGGCCCCCACCGCAGCGGCTCCGCAGCCGGCTGCCACTCCCGCGCCCGCCGACGCCGAGGGCTCGGCCACCCGGCCCAGCAGCCCCGCCGTCCCGCCGGGCACCCCGACGCCTGCCTCCCGGGCTTCTGGCGTGACCGAGCGCTCGGAGGACACCGTGGTGGCCAAGCCGGCCGAACGCGCTGCGCAGGCCAAGCCGGCCGCCCCGAAACCCGCGGCGAAGCCGGCGGCCGCCGAGTCCACGGGTCCGAAGCGCACCCAACTCCGCGGCGCCGCCGCCAGCGTGGTCAAGAACATGAACGCCTCGCTGACGGTGCCGACCGCGACCAGTGTGCGCGCCGTGCCGGCCAAGCTGCTGGCCGACAACCGCGTCGTCATCAACAACCACCTGGCCCGCAGCCGAGGCGGGAAGGTCTCCTTCACCCACCTGATCGGCTACGCGCTGATCCGGGCGCTGGACGACTTCCCGGAGATGAACGCCGCCTTCGCCGAGGTCGACGGCAAGCCGAACCTGGTCCAGCCCGAGCACGTCAACTTCGGCCTCGCCATCGATCTGCCGAAGTCCGACGGCACCCGTTCCCTCGTCGTCGCCAACATCAAGGGCGCCGAGGAGATGGACTTCGCCGCCTTCTGGGGGGCCTACGAGGACGTCATCCGTCGGGCCCGCTCCGGCAAGCTGACCGTCGAGGACTTCTCCGGGACGACGATCAGCCTGACCAACCCCGGCACCGTGGGCACCAACCACTCCGTGCCGCGGCTCACCGCCGGCCAGGGCACGATCGTCGGCGTCGGTGCGATGGAGTACCCGGCCGAGTTCCAGGGGATGAGCGCCGAGACGCTCACCGACCTCGCCGTCTCGAAGACCATCACGCTGACCTCGACCTACGACCACCGGATCATCCAGGGCGCCCAGTCCGGCGACTTCCTGCGCCGGCTGCACACCCTGCTGCTGGGCGCCGACGGCTTCTACGACGACATCTTCCGGTCCCTGCGGCTGCCCTACGAGCCGGTCCGCTGGGTGCCCGACCGCACCGTGCGACACGAGGGGCAGATCGACAAGGAAGCGCGGGTCATCGAGCTGATCGAGGCCTACCGGCGCAACGGCCACCTGATGGCCGACACCGACCCGCTGGAGTTCAAGGTCCGCGCCCACCCCGACCTCGACGTCCTCCAGCACGGCCTGACCCTGTGGGACCTGGACCGCCTGTTCCCGGTCGGCGGCTTCGCCGGCGAGCGGATGATGGCGTTGCGGGACATCCTCGGCGTCCTGCGCAACTCCTACTGCCGCACCGTCGGCATCGAGTACATGCACATCACCGACCCCGAAGAGCGCGAGTGGCTGCAGCAGCGCATCGAGGTCAAACACGACCAGCCGGGCCGGGAGAAGCAGAAGCGGGTCATGGCCCGGCTCAACGCCGCCGAGGCGTTCGAGACCTTTCTGCAGACCAAGTACGTCGGCCAGAAGCGGTTCAGCCTCGAGGGGGGCGAGTCGGTCATCCCGCTGCTGGACGAGGTGCTCCTCGCCTCCACCGAGTACGGGCTGGAGGAGGTCGCGATCGGAATGGCCCACCGCGGCCGGCTCAACGTGCTGGCCAACGTCCTCGGCAAGAGCTACGCCAAGATCTTCGGCGAGTTCGAGGGCAACATCGACCCCGGCACGGTGCAGGGCTCCGGTGACGTGAAGTACCACCTGGGCGCCGAGGGCTGCTTCGAGCACCCGGCGGGCCAGGGTCGGATCAACGTCTCGCTGGCCAGCAACCCCAGCCATCTGGAGACGGTCAACCCGGTGCTCGAGGGCATCGTGCGGGCCAAGCAGGACATGATCGACAAGGGCGAGGGCGGCTTCACCGTGCTGCCGGTGTTGCTGCACGGCGACTCGGCGTTCGCCGGCCAGGGCGTCGTCCAGGAGACGCTGAACCTCTCCCAGCTGCGCGGTTACCGCACCGGCGGCACCGTGCACGTGGTCATCAACAACCAGGTCGGCTTCACCACCAGCCCGGCCGCGGCCCGCTCCAGCCTCTACTCGACCGACGTCGCGCGGATGATCGGCGCGCCGGTCTTCCACGTCAACGGCGACGACCCCGAGGCGTGCGTGCGGGTGGCCCGGCTGGCCATGGACTACCGGCAGGCGTTCAAGAAGGACGTGGTCATCGACCTGGTCTGCTACCGCCGTCGCGGCCACAACGAGGGCGACGACCCGTCGATGACCCAGCCGCTGATGTACGACATCATCGACCGCAAGCGCTCGGTGCGGAAGCTGTACACCGAGGCGCTGGTCGGCCGGGGCGACATCACGCTGGCCGAGGCCGAGGAGGCGCTCAAGGACTACCGCGGGCAGCTGGAGCGGGCCTTCGCCGAGACCCACGACGCCACCGACTCCTCGAAGCCCGAGCCGGTGATGGACCCGCGCACCCCGCAGCAGACCGCGGTCGACACGGCGATCACTCCCGAGGTGCTCAAGAGCATCGGGGACGCGCACGTCTCGCTGCCCGCCGACTTCACGCCGCACCCCAAGCTGCAGCGGATGCTCGAGCGGCGCGCCGCGATGGCCAGCGAGGGCGGCATCGACTGGTCGATGGGCGAGCTGCTCGCGTTCGGCTCCCTGCTGATGCAGGGCGTCACCGTGCGGCTGGCCGGCCAGGACTCCCGCCGGGGCACGTTCGTGCAGCGGCACTCGGTGCTCATCGACCGGGAGACCGCCGAGGAGTACACGCCGCTGGCCAACCTCACCGAGGACCAGGCGAAGTTCTTCGTCTACGACTCGCTGCTGTCCGAGTACGCGGCCGTCGGCTTCGAGTACGGCTACTCGGTGGCCAACGACAAGGCCCTGGTCCTCTGGGAGGCCCAGTTCGGTGACTTCGTCGACGGTGCCCAGATGGTCATCGACGAGTTCATCAGCAGCGGCGAGGCCAAGTGGGGCCAGCGCTCCGGCGTCGTCCTGCTGCTGCCGCACGGCCTCGAGGGCCAGGGGCCCGACCACTCGAGTGGCCGAATCGAGCGCTTCCTGCAGCTGTCCGCCGAGAACAACATGACGGTGGCCAACTGCTCGACGCCGGCCAACTACTTCCACCTGCTGCGCCGCCAGGCTCTCTCGGACGTGCACCGGCCGCTGGTCGTCTTCACGCCCAAGTCGCTGCTGCGGGCCAAGGCGGCCGTCAGCCCGGTCGTCGACTTCACCGAGGAGCGCTTCCGCCCGGTGCTGCCGGATCCGGGGGTGGGCGGCGAGCCGCTGGACGGCGCGGCGGTGCGCCGGGTGCTGCTGTGCAGCGGCAAGATCAGCTACGAGCTGCTGGCCCACCGCGAGGCCAACGGCACTGCCGACACCGCGGTGCTGCGGGTCGAGCAGCTCTACCCGCTGCCGGCCGAGGAGATCGCCGAGGCGCTCGGGCGCTACCCGAACGCGACCGACGTGGTGTGGGTGCAGGAGGAGCCGGCCAACATGGGCGCCTGGCAGTTCATGGCCGTCAACCTGCCCGAGGAGCTGCCCGCCGGGCGGACGCTGCGCAAGGTGTCCCGCAAGGCGTCGGCGAGCCCTGCGGTCGGCTCGGCGAAGGTGCACGAGGCCGAGCAGCGGCAGCTCGTCGCGCAGGCCTTCGCCGACTGAGGGCATGTACTTCACCGATCGCGGCATCGAGGAGCTGGCCGGCCGCCGGGGCGAGGAGGAGGTCTCCCTGTCCTGGCTGGCCGACCAGCTGCAGGCCTTCGTCGACCAGCACCCGGACTTCGAGGTGCCGGTCGAGCGGCTGGCCACCTGGCTGGCCCGGGGCGGCACCGATGACGTGGACGACGAATGACTCGCTGGACGATCCCGGAGTGACCACACCGGCCATGGTCGGCCACCTGGTACGGCCGGTCAGGGCTTCCGGGCGTCGACCAGGTCCTCGGTGCTCCGCAGGTCGGCGACGTGCTACGTCAGCAGCGGCACGCGCTCGACGACGGCGGTCGCAGCGAGGGTGAGATCGATCTGCCGGCGTCGGGGGGTGCCGCCGCGGCGCGCGACCGCCGAGGCGAGCCGGCCCCAGGCACGGGCGACCTCGGCGGTGACGGGAAGCGGGTCGAAGGCGGCCTCGACCGCAGCCAGGCGACCGATCCGGCGCACGCTCGTCGTTGTCGGTGGCGACGAGCGTGCCGAGGTGCAGCTCGGTGAGCGACACGACGCTGATCGCGGCCTCGACGTCCGGTGGAGGCTCGTCGCCGATCAGCACGGAGGTGACCAGCACGCCTTCACGGGGCGAAGGGGTCGCTGCTCGCCTTGCCGAACACATGCACCGACGTCATGGCGACGGCACGCACGGCACGGAAGACACGCCGCGACCGGGGCAGCCTCCCGCTCGAATGGCCGCGATGGGGCGACCCTGCGTGCGTGCTCGGTCACTCGCACGCCCTCTCCGGCCTGGCCGCCGGCGCCGCCACGCTCCCTTGGGTACCCGTGCACGGCACCGTCGCCCAGGTCGCCTGGGTGTCCGCGGTCGGCGGGTTCGCCATGCTGCCCGACCTGGACCAGCAGGGTGCGACCATCTCCCGGATGTGGGGCCCGGTCACCGACCTTCCCGCCGGCCTGGTCGGGCGGATCTCCGGCGGGCACAGGTGGGGCACCCACGACGCCGTCCTCGCCCCGGCCGTCTTCGGGCTGCTCGCCTCCGTCGCGGCGGGGGCGTATTGGTCCAGTCTGCTGCTGCTCGCACTGGCCATCGGCCTGGCCCTGCGGGCGCTGAACTTCGTGATCCCCGGCCGGGCGGAGAACACCGTCGTCGGCAACCTGCTGATGTCCTTGGGCGGGGCCTGGTTGCTGCTCGAGCACAGCCCGAGTCCGCAGTGGCTCCCTTTGGCCGTGATGGCCGGGGTGCTGGCGCACATCGCCGGCGACGCGTTGACCTGTCAGGGGGTGCCGGTGCCGTTGGTGTGGATCCTGCACCGGGCCCGGCTGGCCGCCACCCCCATGCGCACCGGGGCGAAGCTGGAGAAGCTGGTCTTCGTCCCGCCGTTCTCCACCCTCACGCTGACCTTCCTCTACCTGAACACCGGCGCCCGCGAAGCGCTGAGCCCGCTGGTGCAATTACTGGCCACCGGACGCTGACCAGGCACTACGGTCTGCCGGTGTGACCGGCCACGTGTACGTCACCCGGCTGCTGACCGACAACGCCATGGACGCGGTCGCCGCGCTCGGCGTGCCGGTGGTCGTGGGCCGGGAGAGCCCGCCGTCGCGGGCGGAGCTGCTGCGCGACGCGGCCGGGGCGGTGGCCGTGGTCAGCACGCTGACCGACCGCGTGGACGCCGCAGTCCTGGACGCCGCCGGGCCGGGGCTGCGCGTCGTCGCGAACGTGGCGGTCGGCTACGACAACGTCGACGTGGCGGCCGCCCGGTCCCGGCACGTCGCCGTCACCAACACCCCGGAGGTGCTGGACGCCGCGACCGCGGATCTGACCCTGGGTCTGGTGCTGGCCCTGGCCCGCCGGATCGCGGAAGGCGACCGGTTCCTGCGCACCGGCGCCGCCTGGGTGTGGGGGCCGCGGATGATGACCGGCCTGGACCTCTCCGCCGGCGCGACGCTCGGCGTGGTGGGCTACGGCCGGATCGGGCGGGCGGTGGCCCGGCGGGCGCGCGCGTTCGACATGCGCGTCCTCGCCACGCCGACCCGCTCCCCGATGACCGCCCAGGAGCGCACCGCGGTGGAGTTCCGGGAGCTCCCGGCGCTGCTGGCCGAAAGCGACGTGGTCACGCTGCACTGCCCGCTCACCCCGGCCACGCACCACCTGCTCGACGAGGCCGCGCTGGCCCGGATGCGCCCGGGCGCGCTCCTGGTCAACACCGCACGCGGGGGCATCGTCGACACCGACGCCCTGGTGCGGGCGCTGACCTCCGGCCGGCTGGGCGGCGCCGCCCTCGACGTCTTCGAGGACGAGCCGCACGTCGACCCGCGGCTGCTGACCCTGGAGCAGGTCGTGCTCACCCCGCACCTGGGCAGCGCCGGGGCTGCCACCCGCGACGAGATGTGCGCGCTGGCGGTGCGCAACGTCGCGGCGGTGCTCGCCGGCGAGGCGCCGCCCACCCCGGTGTGACCCGGGGTCAGCCGGTGACGCCCTCCCGGCGGGCACACGCCGCCACGGCTTCGGCCACCGCGGTGACCACCCGACGGTCCAGCGGGCTGGGCACGATGTAGTCGGTGCGCACCTCGTCACCCACCACGTCGGCGATGGCGGTGGCGGCGGCCAGCTTCATCTCCTCGGTGATGCTGGTGGCGCCGGCGTCGATCGCCCCGCGGAAGACGCCGGGGAAGGCGAGCACGTTGTTGATCTGGTTGGGCAGATCGCTGCGGCCGGTGGCCACCACGGCGGCGTACCGGGCGGCCATCTCCGGGTCGACCTCGGGGGTGGGGTTGGCCAGCGAGAACACGATGCAGCCCTCGGCCATGGTGGCGATCGCTGCCTCGGGCACCGACCCGCCGGACAGTCCGACGTAGACGTCGGCGCCCTGCAGCGCCCCCACCATCGACCCGGCGAACCCGGCCCGGTTGGTGTGCTCGGCGACCCACTGCTTCATCGGCGGGAGGCCGTCGCGGCCGGTGTGCAGGACGCCCTGGGAGTCGGCGACCGCGAGGTCACCGACTCCGGCCTCCAGCAGGATCTTGGTGCATGCGACGCCCGCGGCCCCGGCGCCGGCGACCACCACGCGCAGGTCGGCCAGCGTCCGGCCGGTGACGCGGGCGGCGTTGCGCAGCGCGGCGAGCACGACGATCGCCGTTCCGTGCTGGTCGTCGTGCATCACCGGGATGTCCAGCCGCTCCCGAAGCCGGGCCTCGATGTCGAAGCAGCGCGGCGCGCTGATGTCCTCGAGGTTGATGCCCCCGAATGACGGCGCCAGGGCCGTGACGATCTCCACGATCGCGTCCGGGTCGGTGGTGGCCAGCACGATCGGGACGGCATCCAGCCCGGCGATCTCGCTGAACAGGCAGGCCTTGCCCTCCATCACCGGCAGCGCCGCCGCCGGGCCGATGTCGCCGAGGCCGAGCACCGCCGTCCCGTCGCTCACCACGGCCACCACCCGGTGCGCCCAGGTGAACCGCCGGGCGAGCGCCGGTTCGGCGGCGATCGCGCTGGACACCCGGGCCACGCCTGGTGTGTAGGTGAGCGCGAGGTCGCCGATCGACTCGATCGGCCGCGTCGCACGCACGGCGAGCTTGCCGTTCTCGTGCACCGCGAACGCGGGGTCGTCGGCGAAACGGTCGGGGGTGCCACTCTGCACGGAGCCCATGGACACCGGAGGGTAGAGCAGGTCCGGGTCGCTCAGCCCGGCGAGGCGAGCGCGGACCGCAGCCGGCCCGGGCGCGGCCAGGCCCGGCAGACGACCCGGCCGAGGACCACGGCCGGCCCGAAGGCGCGGCTGTCGTCGGTCACCAGCGGGTTGTCGCCCTCCACCCAGTGGCCGCCGGGCACCGCGCGCCGGACCCGCTTCACGACCAGCAGCTCCGGTCGGGACGGGAAACGGGCCAGCACCACCTCGCCCGTGCGCACCGGGTCGCCGGGGCGCACCCGGGCCACCAGCAGCCGGTCGCCGTGCCGCACCGTGGGGAACATGGAGGGCCCGGTGACCCGCGCGGACACCCAGCGGGTGGGCAGGCCGGTAGCGCCCGCGGGGGTCGGGCCGCTCGACGTGTTGTCGCTGATCACCGCGAGTAGGGTCCCAGACGAACCTTCCCCACGATCCCCGGAGGAACTCCCATGCGTCTGTTCCGCATGTTCTCCGCCGTGGAGGCCACCGCGCACTGCGACCTCCCCTGCGGCGTGTACGACCCGGCCCAGGCCCGCATCGAGGCCGAGAGCGTCAAGGGCATCCAGGAGAAGTACCAGGGCAACGAGGACCCCGTCTTCCGCACCCGCGCCATCCTGATCAAAGAGCAGCGGGCCGAACTGGTGAAGCACCACCTGTGGGTGCTGTGGACCGATTACTTCAAGCCGCCGCACTTCGAGAAGTACCCGGATCTGAACGAGCTGTTCAACAAGGCCACCAAGCAGGCCGGCGCCTCGGGCGCCAAAGGCAGCATGGACCCGGCCGAGGGCCAGAAGCTGCTGGACTACATCGCCGAGATCGACAAGATCTTCTGGGAGACCAAGGCAGCCGCCTGATCAAGGACCCCGCTGCCCCCCACCGCTCGCGGCGGGCCCCTGCAGCGGGGCCACCCCTGCCGGGCCGCCCTCCGGGGTGGCCCGGCAGTTTCATGTCCGGCGTCAGCGGGCTCGATGCCGCACCGCGCCGGCCGCGGCTTACAGTTCCGGGAATGCGCGCCGGTGAGAGTGCCCGGATCGACCTCAGCGCGCTCCTGGAGGCGGTGGAGGCGGCCGCACCCATCGCGGCCGTCCAGGTCGTCGCCGACCAGCTCGCGACCATGGTGGGCGCCCGCGCTGTCACCTTCCTGATCGCGGACTTCAGCGGCCACTCCGTCGTGCGCCTCGGCTCGTCGACGCCCCGGCCCAACGGAGCGAGGTCGCAGGGCGCCGACCACGCCGAGACCCTCCCGCTGCCTGGCACGGTCTACGAGCGCGTGCTGAGGACCCAGGGGGTGGACGTGCGCGAGCTGGACGACGGCGCGCAGCTGACCGTGCCGGTGACCGACCGCGGGGATGCGATGGGCGTGCTGGAGCTGGTCCTGCCCGAGTACCCCGACGAGCAGGCCGTGGCGGACATCGCCGCTGCCGGTCATGCCCTGGCCTACGTGATCATCGCCAACCGCCGGCACACCGATCTGTTCGAGTGGGGCCAGCGGACCACGCCGTTCTCACTGGCCGCGGAGATCCAGCGCCGACTACTGCCGACCGCGTTCACCTGCGAGGCGGGGCAGTTCACCATCTCCGGCTGGATGGAGCCGGCCAGCACCGTCGGGGGCGACACGTTCGACTACTCCCTGGATCGGAACTCGTTGCAGGTGTCGATCACCGACGCCGTCGGCCACGAGGTGCCGGCGGCCCTGCTGGCCACGCTGTTCGTCGGCAGCCTGCGGAACGGGCGCCGTCGCGGGCTGGACCTGGCCGCGCAGGCGCGTGGCGCCAACGACGCCGTCGCGGAACACGCGGCTGCCGGTCAGTTCGTCACCGGTCAGCTCCTGCGGGTCGACCTGCGCAGCGAGACCGCGGAGATCGTCAACGCCGGGCACCCGTTGCCCCTCCGGCTCCGCGACGGACACGTCGAGGAGATCCAGCTGGCCATCGACATCCCCTTCGGCGTCGAATCCGGCAGAGACTTCCGGCTCCAGAAGTTCCCGATGGAACCGGGCGACCGGATCGTCTTCGTCACCGACGGCATGGAGGAACGAAACGCCGCGGAACTGAACGTGGTGACAGCCCTCGCGGATTCCGCGGCCCTGCACCCCCGCGAGGTCGTGCACGAGCTCGGCGCGGCAGTCATGCGCGCCACCGGGGGCGACCTGCGCGACGACGCCACGGTGGTCTGCCTCGACTGGTACGGCGGCCCGATGCGGAGCCGGGACAGCAACGCGGGAGCCAGCGCCGAGCACGCCTCGGCCTGAGGCGGAACCCGTTTCCCGCCGGCCCCGGCTGGCCCCCGGTAACCTCGGCATGCGATGCACATCGACCGGGCCGGCTGGCCCTTCCTCGCCCTCCCGTTGGCCCCTGCGACCGCCTTCGCGGCCCTCGGGCGGGTCACCGGCCGACGCGGGCTGCAGCTGGCGAGCTGGCCCTGGGTGGCGCTGTCGGCCTACATGGCGCTGTTCTTCCGTGACCCGGACCGGCGGTGCGACCGTGAGCGTCCGGCGTCCGGCGACGTGCTGGCCCCCGCCGACGGCGTGGTGATGGTGGCCGGCGAACCGCAGCCCGGCGTCGCCCCGGACGGCGACTGGCAGCAGGTGAGCATCTTCCTGTCCGTCGTCGACGTGCACGTCAACCGTTCCCCCTACCGCGGCGAGGTCACGTCGACCAGTCACCGGCCGGGCAGCTTCCTGGCGGCGTACCGCAAGGAGAGCGCGCACCGCAACGAGCGCAGCGAGATCTGGCTGCGCGACGGCGACCGGGAGGTGGTCTTCCGGCAGGTGGTGGGCGTGCTGGCGCGGCGGATCGTCACCCGGGTGCGGGCCGGTGAGCAGCTGGCGACCGGGCAGCGGATGGGGCTGATGAAGTTCGGGTCCAGGATGGACGTCTTCGTGCCGCCGAGTTGTACCGTCACCGTCACCGAGGGCCAGCGAGTGCGGGGCGGGGAGACCGTGATCGCGCGATGGTCGGGCAACTGAGGAGGTCGGAGCCTCCGATGCGGCCGATGCGGCGCACGACCACCGTGGAGTTCGTGCGCGGTTCTGTGCGCGGCGGACGGCGCCGGGCCCGCTCCTGGCTGCCGAGCCTGTTCACCCTGGCGAACATGATGTGCGGCTTCGGCGCGATCCTGGTGGCCTTCCGCGGCTCCTACGGGTTGGCCAGCATCCTGGTCGGCCTGTCGGTGATCTTCGACATCGCCGACGGTGCGGTGGCCCGGCTGGTGGGGGCGGTGTCGCCGTTCGGCCTGCAGTTCGACTCCCTCGCCGACCTGGTGTCCTTCGGGTTGGCGCCCGCGCTGGTGGCGTTCGCACTGTTCTCCGACGGCCGGGACTCCCTCGATCCGCTGGGCTGGATCGCCTGCTTCCTGTGGGTGGCATGTGCAGCGATCCGGCTGGCGCGGTTCAACACCACGATCGACCCGACCGCCGACAAGCGGTATTTCACCGGGCTGCCGAGTCCTGGCGCCGCAGCGGTCGTGCTCGCCAGCGTCTACGCCTTCGCCGATCAGATGGAGGGCCGCGACCGGCTGTGGGTGCTGTTGATCATCGTCGTCCCGGGCCTGCTGATGGTCAGCACCGTGCGCTACCGCTCGTTCCGCTCACTGGTCAGCCCGAAGAGCGGCAAGCCCTACGGGCTGGTGACCGCGGCGGTGCTGGTCACGGTGGGCATGGCCACCGTGCCGCGGTTGACCGGGTTGCTGCTGGCCTACGGCTACCTGCTCTCACCACTGATGATGCCGGTGGTGACGCCGCTGGCGCGGCTCGTGCCGGCCCGGGTGAAGGAAGTCCTGTCGTGACGGTGCGCCCGATGGTGCCCGCGGACGTCCCGGCGGTGCTGGGCATGGTCCGTGAGCTGGCCGCCTACGAGAAGGCCGAGCACGAGGCCGCGATGACCGAGCAGCAGCTGCACGGGGCGTTGTTCGGCGAGACGCCGGCGTTGTTCGGCCACGTTGCCGAGGCCGTCGACGGGGCGGTCGCCGGGTTCGCCGTCTGGTTCCTGAACTTCTCCACCTGGCGGGGCACCCACGGGATCCACCTCGAGGACCTCTACGTGCGGCCCGAGCACCGCGGCTGCGGCTTCGGCCGGGAGCTGCTGCGGACGCTGGCCGCGGTGTGCGTGAGCCGCGGGTACTCACGGCTGGAGTGGTCGGTGCTGGACTGGAACACCCCGTCCATCGAGTTCTACCGGGCCGTCGGGGCCGGGCCGATGGATGGGTGGACGGTCTTCCGGCTGACGGACGACGCGCTCCCCCGGTTCGCCGCCGACCGTCGCTGACGCCTCGCCCCTGCGTCCCCACCGGCGGAGACGGCAGGATGAGGGTGTGACGACCGAGCGTGGCCAGTCCGAGTGCTGGTTGACCGACATGGACGGCGTGCTGGTGCACGAGGGCAACGCGCTGCCGGGGGCGGCGGAGTTCTTGCAGCGGCTGGTCGACCGGGGTCGCCGGTTCCTGGTGCTGACCAACAACTCGATCTTCACCCCCCGCGACCTCTCGGCGCGGCTGGCCCGCAGCGGGCTGGACGTGCCGGAGGGGGCCATCTGGACCTCGGCGCTGGCGACGGCGGACTTCCTCGCCTCGCAGCTGCCCGGCGGCTCCGCGTACGTGATCGGCGAGGCGGGGCTGACGACGGCGCTACACGAGGCGGGGTACACACTCACCGACGTCGACCCGGACTACGTGGTGCTCGGGGAGACCCGCACCTACTCGTTCGAGGCGATCACCCGGGCGATCCGGCTGATCGGCGCGGGGGCGCGGTTCATCGCCACGAACCCCGACGTCACCGGCCCCTCCCCCGAGGGTCCGCTGCCGGCCACCGGGTCGGTCGCCGCGATGATCACCAAGGCGACCGGCGCGGAGCCCTACTTCGTCGGCAAGCCCAACCCGATGATGTTCCGCAGCGCGATGAACCGGATCGAGGCCCACTCGGAGTCCACCACGATGGTCGGCGACCGGATGGACACCGACGTCGTGGCCGGCATCGAGGCCGGGCTGGACACCGTGCTGGTGCTCACAGGCTCCACGCGCGCCGCCGACGTCAACCGTTTCCCGTTCCGGCCCAGCCGGATCCTGCCCTCGATCGCCGAGGTCATCGACCTCATCTGACGCTGGGAGACATGTCGACACCTCGACATGTCTCCCAGCTCGGAACGGTGGCGGGTCGGGCGGGTCGGGCGAAGCTCCACCGGTGCGCGCGAGTTCGTCGGGCAGTGCGGTGCCCGGTGGTCGGATCGTGCGGGTGACTCTCGACGGCGTGGTGACCGACAGGACTCCGTCGGAGGTCATGGTGAACCGCCGGCCGGGGGCGTGGGTCTTCAGCCGGTGGTGCCGGCGGCACTGGCAGCACGAGTTCGCGCAGTCGGTCTCCCCGCCGGTTCGGTAGGAGCAGACGTGGTCCAGGTCGGTCCTAGCCGCGGGTCGGCGGCAACCGGGAGCGCACATCGGCGATAGACGCCAGCTGGCCGACCAGGCCCGCGTCGGAGAACCCGGCCGGGTCGAGCACCTCGACCAGCCGCGACCGCCGCCGCGTCACCCCTGACGGCACCGACTCAGAGCCGGCGGGCAGCAGCGAAGGGCGGGCGCCACCGTCACCGCCATCCCGAACCCACCTGCCTCGAGCACACCTCGAACGTAGCCAGGGGGTATGACAGTTCTGCGGGACGGGAGAGGGCTCGACGCCCGCGCGGGTGGTGCGACACCCGTCGTGGCAACCGGTCGGCGTGCCGCTGGAGCCGCCCGGTTCGGCGTGTTCCTGGCTCCGCTGCCGCTGAGGTCGACGGCGACCGACCTCAGCGATCGGGTTCCCGCTCCATGAACGCCAGCCGCGCCTCGGGGGTGGCCAGCAGGTAGAACTCGAGAGCCACCAGCGCCAGCACAGGGACGCCGAGCAGCGGGCGTTCGGCCTGAAAGGCCAGCGAGTACCCGATCACGGCCAGCAGCAGCTGCAGCACCACGACCGGGCCGCGGGCCCAGCCGGACACCCGCCAGAGCCCGACCGAAGCGCCGCCCAGCAGGGCGGCGGCCAGGCCGACGTAGACGACGGTGGCCAGCGCCCGGCCCACGCTGTCCGGGTTGCCGGTGACGGTGAGCACGAGCAGCCAGAGGCCCACGGCGCCCAGCGCGGCGGCCTCCACGGCGACGACCAGCGCCGCCCGGCGCACCGCCCCCGGCGCCTGCGGCCGCACGCGACCGGGGCGAGACCGGACCGGTTCCGCGGCGCCGCCGAGGAGCCCCTCGGCCCGGAGACGACGGCGCTCCGCGGCGTCGCCCTCGTTGCTCGACACCTGGCCTGGCACGGCGCCGAGGCTACGCCGGAGCACCCCTCGCGAGACGCGCCGTCCGTCCCCGGGCGACGTCCTCGTTATCTTGGTCGCCATGCGTGCGCTGCTGGTGGCGAACCCGGCGGCCACAACCACCACCCGCAAGGTGCGCGACGTCCTGGTCCGCGCGCTGTCCAGCGAGCTGAAGGTCGACGTCGCCGAGACCACCCATCGAGGCCACGCCCGCGAACTCGCCGCCGAGGCGGCCGCGGAGGGGGTGGACGTCGTGGTCACCCTGGGCGGTGACGGCACCGTCAACGAGGCGGCCAACGGGCTGCTCGCACACGGGCCCGGTGCGCACGTGCCCACCCTCGCCGTCGTCCCCGGCGGCTCCACCAACGTCTTCTCCCGGGCCCTGGGTCGCTCCCGGGACCCCGTGGAGGCGACCGGCGAGATCCTGGACTCGCTGCGGGCCGGCCGGACCCGGCTGGTCTCCCTGGGCGCGGCGTCGGCGCAGACCGCCGAGGGCTGGAGCGCCCCGCGCTGGTTCGTCTTCGCCGCCGGCATGGGGTACGACGCCGACGTCATCGCCCGGGTGGAGGCGCAGCGGGCCCGCGGACGACGGTCGACCGGGGCGCTCTACGTGCGCTCGGGGGTGGGCAGCTTCCTGCTCGGCCGGGACCGGCGCCGCCCTCCGATGACGCTCACCGTGCCGGGGCGGCCGCCGGTGGACGGGTTGTTCCTCACCCTGGTGTCCAACGTGAGCCCGTGGAGCTACCTGGGCGCTCGGCCGATCGACCCCAACCCGGACGCGTCCCTCGACGCCGGCCTGGACGTGTTCGCGATGGGCCGGATGGGCGCGGTCCGGATGGTGCATCACGTGCGCCAGTCGATGGCCGACCGCCCCGACGCCCGCGGGCGGGGCGTGCACCGCTGGCACGACCTCGCGGAATTGCAGCTAGCCGCCGTTCGTCCGCAAGGCTGGCAGCTGGACGGCGACCACCTCGGGACGGCGACCGGACTGCGCGTGCGGTCGGTGCCCGAAGCGCTGCGCGTCGTCGTGTGAGGAACGCAGTGATAGTCCTGGTGGGCGTTCTCACAGCGCCTGGCCAGGCCGGGTGATGGCCGGCGCGGCCGACTGCGGGTAGGACTGAGTGGCGAGGCCCGCCGCCCCGTGGTGAGCTTGCTCACGGGAGCCGTTGAACGGCCTGAACTGCTTGACAGCCCCGCGTCTCGTGAAAGCATCACAAGCAGGCAACCTGCCGAATAACAAGGCAGGCGGTCGCCGGACATCTCGCTGGTTTCCAGCGGTCTGCCCTGCGAACAGGTCCCAGACCGGTGACCGCTACGTAGACGACATCAAGGAGTACCCGGCCATGGACTGGCGCCACCGCGCCCTCTGCCGCGACGAGGACCCTGAGCTCTTCTTCCCCATCGGGACGACGGGTCCGGCAGTCGTGCAGATCGAGCAGGCGAAGGCCGTGTGCCGTCGCTGCCCTGTCGTGCAGTCCTGCCTGGACTGGGCCCTGAGCTCGGGACAGGACTCCGGGGTCTGGGGCGGTCTCTCCGAGGACGAGCGCCGCGCCCTCAAGCGCCGCACCGCCCGCACCCGGGTCCGCACCGCCTGAAAGAGGAGCCCTCTGCCCCCACCGCTCGCAAGCTCGCGGCGGCTACCTACAGAGGGCCCATCAAGGTCGTCCCCGTCGTCAGCGGCGGGGACGGCCGGCCCCGGGGAGCACCAGCACCGCCTCGGTTCCCGGTCCCCCAGCCTCCGGTGGTCCCATGGCCAGCGTGCCGTGCAGCTCGCTCGTGACCAGCGTGCGCACGATCTGCAGGCCCAGTCCCGCGCTGGCCGCCGGGCCGAAGTCCGGCGGCAGGCCCCGGCCGTCGTCGCGCACCCGGACCTCCAGGTCGTCGCCGTCCCGGGTGGCGTACAGGACCACCGTCCCCGGCGAACCGTCGTCGAAGGCGTGCTCGGCGGCGTTGTGCAGCAACTCGGTCACCGCCATCACCAGCGGCGTGGCGGCCGCGGCCGGCAGTTCCCCGAACCGCCCCACCCGCTGAATCCGCGCCGCCGGTCCCACCGAGGTCACGTCGCCCAGCATCGGCAGCACCTGGTCGAGCACGTCGTCGACCTCGACGACGTCCTCCCGGCTGCCGGCCAGCGTCTCGTGCACCACGGCGATCGACGCCACTCGCCGCACCGACTCCTCCAGCGCCGCCCGCGCGGCGGGCTCGGTCATCCGCCGGGCCTGCAGCCGCAGCAGCGCCGCGACGGTCTGCAGGTTGTTCTTCACCCGGTGGTGGATCTCCCGGATGGTGGCATCCTTGGTCATCAGCGCCCGGTCGCGACGCCGGACGTCGGTCACGTCCCGCACCAGCACCAGCGCGCCGGCCTCCCCACCGGGGGCCTGCAGCGGCAGGGCGCGGACCAGCATCGTGGCCGCGTCGTTCTCCACGTCCATCGGCTCGGGGAACCGCCCGGCGACCGCCGCCCCGATGCTCGCCGCCACCGCCTCCCCCGCCACCCGGTCCGCCGAGGCCGCGCGGGTGACCTCGGCGAGGTCCGCGCCCACGACGTCCCCGGTCAGCCCCATCCGGCGGTAGGCCGACAGCGCGTTCGGGCTGGCGTAGACGGCGTGGCCGGAAGCATCCAGCCGGACCAGCCCGTCTCCCACCCGGGGGCTCATCTCGGCGTCCTCGAGCATGCGGGGTGGGAACGTCCCCGCCGCGACCATCAGCGACAGGTCCGCGGCGATGTCGAGGTAGGTCAGCTCCAGCGTGGACGGCGAGCGGGTGGCCGCCAGGTTGGTGTCCTTGGCCAACACGGCCACCACGACGCCGTCGTGCCGGACGGGGATGACCTCTCGGCGTCGCGGGCTGGCACCGGACCAGTCAGGCTCGCCCTCGGTGACCGGTCGCTCCTCCGAGTGTGCTCGGACCAGCGGCTCGGCCCCCACCCCGGTCGCCTCCGCGCCGACCAGGTCTTCGGGCTGGCTGGTGGGTGCGGTGAGCGGACGCACCTGGGCCACGCACCACCAGGCGCCGGACTGCAGCGGCACCCACAGGGTCAGGTCGGCGAAGGACAGGTCGGCCAGCAGCTGCCAGTCGGCGACCAGCCGGCGCGCGTGGTCCACCTGGGACGGGCTGGCCGCCGACCCGCGGGTGAGACGTTCGGAGAGGCTGCTCATCGTGCTGGCGAGCCTAGGCCGAGGCCCTCCTACGCTCGACGGGTGATCTCGCGCAGTGCCGTCTCGATCCGCGTTGCGATCCCCGCGGACTTCGACCGCATCGCTGCGCTGACCGCCGGCGTCTACACCGCCGAAGGGTTCGCCTCCAGAACGCATCGTGGGCAGTGTGGCCCTGGTGCTGGGCGGCGACTTCGGGGAGGTGACCCGGTCCCCGGCGGAGGCGGCGTTCCGGATGCTCGCCGTGAACCCGGTCGTACGCGGCCGGGAAGTGGGCGAGAGGCTCGTGCGCGCCTGCCTGGAGCAGGCCCGCGAAACCGGGCGGACGCTGATGGTGCTGGCGACCGCGACGGACATGACGGCGGCCCACCGGCTCTACGAGCGGCTGGGATTCACCCGGCTGCCGGAGCGGGACTGGGAAGGACCCTCTCCCGGGTTCCCTCGCGGCTCGGGGACGCCCTGGAAAGGCCGGTGCAGAGAGTCTCGTGCAGAGAGTCCGGTGGGCCACGTACGTCCTCAGTCGACGACGGTGGCGATGAGGTCCCCCTCCTGGAGCACTTCGCCCTCCACCACGTGCAGCTCACCGACGGTGCCCGCGTGCTCGGTGAGCACCGGAATCTCCATCTTCATCGACTCGAGGATGACCAGCGTGTCGCCGGCGGACACCTCCGCGCCCGGCGCGACGAGGACCTTCCACACGCTGGAGACCATCTCGGCGTGGATTTCCGCTACTGCCACCGGCGCCTCCCCTGGACGTGGAGCCGAACGCCGGGTCCGACGGTCGGGAGATCATGAAAGCACGGCCGGCCGGCTCACCGGCCCTCCCCGCCAGTCAGCCGACCCGGACAGTCCGGGACCAGCGCGCCGGCGATCCGCTGCAGCGTGGCGCAGACCTCCGAGCCGTCGTGCGGGACGCCGGCCTCGGGCAGGCCGGTGAGCACGTCCGTGGCGGCGCGCGCGGCGGCTGCGGCGTCCGGACCCGCTGCGCTGACCGTGGCCAGCAGGGCGTCGTACCACCCATCGAGCCGGTCACCGGGCTCGTAGCCGGTCACCGCGACCACCGGCATCGCGGGGCGGCTCGCCGGTAGGTCGGGCAGCCGCCCGGTCACCCGGCCGGCCGTTCCGGCCGGCAGGGTCGAGCGCAGCTGTACCGCGACGGCGGCCCGCGGCTCGGCCGCCGGGGCGCTGCGGGGCGCGCGGCCGGTCACGCTGGCAAGGGCGAGCTCCACGGCGTCCACGCCGTGGGCGCGCTCCAGCACCGCCATGTCGAGGGAGAAGCCGGCGGCCACCTCGGCCAGCTCGCCGTCCGGGTCGATGCCTACCGTGACCAGCCCACGCCAGCCCAGTTCGGGGAGCCGTCGCGCGGCCGGTGGCAGCGGGCCCAGGCCCTCAGCAGGCGTCCAGGAGACCCGGGGAGTGCCCCCGGCCCGGTCGCGGAGGACCGGCGTGACCAGGTGCAGGCCGTCGGCGGTCACCCAGGCGAGGAAGCCCCGCTCGCTGGCCGACTCCACCCCGTCGCCGCCGAGCCGCTCCAGCACATCGGCCGGCGGCCCGATCCAGGTCAGCCCGGCATCGACGACGGCGGCGGCCAGAGCCGCGTTCCCGGCCAGTGCGGGCGGCACCGGGAGGACGGCGTCCACCCGTGAGCGGCGGGCGGCCTCGACCAGCCGGTCGACGGCGAGGTAGGACTCAGCAGCGGCGGCGGGACCGAGCAGCACGGACTCATCGGCCATCCGCATGTGTCGGGCGCCGCGCTCCACCTCTGAGAAGACCGCCACGGCCTTGACGCCGAGCCGGGCACACGCCTGGACCACCCCGCAGGCCATCGGCCCCCGACCGGCGACCAGGACGCTCTCCACCGCCTGTACCACGCGCACTCCCCCGTGTTCTTGGCCCGCCGAGCCGGCAGCCGTTCCGCCAGCTTGCCCGACCGCGCACCGACGAACGCCGGAACACCAGTCCGTGAGACCCTGTCGGGTGTCAGCCTGACCGGTGTTCGGGTGACCCGCAGGACGGAACTGCGGCGCCGCACCGGGCAGACCGGGACGGTCTCCCCCGGCCGGACGGCCGGGGGAGCACACGAGGAGAGGAGGGCAGCGATGTCCAAGCGTGGACGCAAGCGGCGCGCCCGAAAGAAGAGCGGCGCCAACCACGGCAAGCGGCCCAACGCCTGATCGCAGCTCCGGTGAGGCAGCGGAGCGGCTGACGCCGCCCCGATAAGCACATCGAAGCAGGCCTGCGACCCCTCCGACGAATGGCTTCGCGATTCGTCGGAGGGCACCGCTCGGCTGGTCAGGCGGTGGAGTGCTCCCCCGGACCCTGCGCGTTCTGCGTGCTGAAGGTCTCGATGCTCGTTCGCTCCACCCGCACCTGCGTGCCGTCCTCCTCGAAGGAGACGGTGGTCAGCTGCAGCTTGATCCGGTCGCGGAGCCCCAGCGGGGTGGGGTCGCCACCGCACCGCCGGCGCACCAGCGCCTTGAACTCCTGCTCGATGCCGAACTGCCGCAGGCAGGGCGAACAGTCCTCGAGGTGCTCGGCAATCACCGCGCGGCGACTGTCGTCGGTCTCCCGGTCCAGGAATTCGAACACGTGCGAGAGGACGTCGTCGCACGAGGTGATCTCGCCCTCGTGACCCTCGCCGGCGCCGTGGCCGGTGTGCTGGTCGGTGCTCACGACCGGCTCGCCTCCTCCGCAGCTCCCGCGCGCACGAAGCCACGCTCGCGGGCGTAGTCGGCCAACAGCTTCTGCAGCCCTCGCCGACCGCGGTGCAGTCGGGACATCACCGTGCCGATGGGCGTGCCCATGATCTCGGCGATCTCCTTGTAGGCGAAGCCTTCGACGTCTGCCAGATAGACCGCGAGCCGGAAGTCCTCGGGCAGCTTCTGGAGCGCGTCCTTTATGTCGGAGTCCGGCAGGTGGTCCAGCGCCTCGATCTCGGCCGAGCGCAGCCCGGTGGAGGTGTGCTGCTCGGCGTTGAACAGCTGCCAGTCCTGCACCTGCTCGGTGGGGTACTGCTGCGGCTGCCGCTGCTTCTTGCGATAGCTGTTGATATAGGTGTTGGTCAGGATCCGGTACAGCCAGGCCTTGAGGTTGGTGCCCTCGGCGAACTGGTGGAACGCCGAGTAGGCCTTGACGAACGTCTCCTGGACCAGGTCCTCGGCGTCAGCGGGGTTGCGGGTCATCCGCAGCGCCGCCGGATACAGCTGGTCGAGGTAGGGCAGCGCATCGCGCTCGAACCGGGCGTCGCGCTCGGCGCGGCTCTCGGCCGGCTCGGCGCGGCTGCCGTCGGCGCGCGCCTCTGGGGTCTCGGGCATCTCGTCGGGGGACGACGTCACCGCGGTGGCCGCCTCCTCAGCAGAACTGTCGACCACGGGCTCCTGGGGCACCGACCGTCCTCTCTGCGGCGCCCGGGAACGGGTCACCACGTCGGTCGATCCTAGCTGGGAACGGTCCAGGCGGCCGGGGGGACGGCGGGAGGGGGCGGAGCCGCGCGCTGTGCGCGTGGGTGCGCCCCGGACTGTGCTGCTCACGGTCGCTCCAACCAGGTCGAGCCGGACGGGATTCCCCGCCGGGGCACTGTCCTGAGCAGCGGCGCTCTAGGCTGCTGCGCCGTGGCAGCGACCCAGGCGGTACGGACCCTGGAGCAGTCGGGCGTCGCCTTCCGGCTGCACGAGTACGACCCCGCCTCTACCGACGCGGGCGCGCACGGGTACGGCGAGGTGGCTGTGGCCGCGCTGGGCGCCGACCCCGCGCAGGTGTTCAAGACCCTGGTGACCAGGGTCGACGGGGCGCTGACCGTCGCGGTGGTGCCGGTGAGTGGGCAGCTGGACCTCAAGGCGCTGGCCGCCGCCGCCGGTGGTCGGAAGGCGGCGATGGCCGACCCCGCCGACGCCGAGCGGACGACGGGCTACGTGCGCGGCGGGATCAGCCCACTCGGGCAGCGCAAGGCACTGCCGACCGTCGTCGACGAGAGCGCGCTGGCCTTCGCCACGGTGCTGGTCAGTGGCGGACGGCGGGGCCTACAGGTGGAGCTGCCACCAGCGGACCTCGTTCGGCTGTGCCGGGCGACGACGACGGCCATCGCCCGCTGACCCGGGCCGTGCTCAGCCGTAGGGCGTGAGCAGCTGGTCGACCGGGGCGAAGTCGTCGATGAGGACGGCGGCGTCCCCGATGAATCGGGACAGCCCGCTGCCGCCGGCCACCTGCCAGGCCAGCCCCCGGTCGGCGAGCGCGGCCGCGACCGCGTCGGCGGGCAGCGGCCGGTCGGCGGCCACGGCGACCACGTTCCCCCCGTCCTCCCCCGCCAACACCGGGGCCCGGGCCAGCAGCAGGACCGAACCGAAGACCGAGCGCAGGGTGGCCAACTCAGCTCGCACGAAGGCCAGCGGCGGGTGGTCGATGAGGTTGACCGCGTAGACGCCGTCCGGGGCGAGGGCGTCGCGAACCAGGCCGAGGGCCTCCACGGTGGTCAGCTGCCAGGGCACCGACAACCCGCCGAAGGCGTCCCCGACGACCAGGTCGCGCTCCCCCGCCGGCTCGGCAGCCAGCCCGACCCGCGCATCACCGACCGAGAGCTCGAGCCGCGGGGAGGTCTCCAGGCCAAGCTGTTCCTCGTCGACGGCGACCACGCCGGGGTCGACCTCCAGCACCCGGCTGGTGGTGCCTGGGCGGACCGCGGCCAGGTAGCGGGGCAGCGTCAGGCCGCCGCCGCCGACGTGCAGCGCCGACAGCGGCTCGCCGGCAGGGGCCAGGACGTCGGTGACCGAGGCGATGGCCTGGACGTACTCGAACTCCAGGTACCGCGGATCGGCGAGGTCGACGTAGGAGTGCCGCAGGGTGTCCAGCACCAGCACCCGGCCGCTGCTGCGCTCGGGATCGGCCTCGACCCGGGCACAGTGGTAGGCGGTCTCCTCCTCGCACGGCGTCGGTGCCAGGGCCGCCAGCAGCGTGCCGGCGACGGCCAGCACCAGCAGCCCGGCCGGCACCCGGCCGGAGCCCGCGGGCCCGGTGCGGCGCAGCAGCACGCCCAGGACCGCCCCGGCCACCACGACGACCAGCCCGGTGACGACCAGGATGACGCTGCTGGGCAGCACGGCGACCAGCACGAACCCGGTGCCGAAGGTGGCCGCGATGCCGCCCAGCGTGCCGATGCCCGACAGCCGGCCGACCACCGACCCGGTCTCGGCCAGGCTGCCCAGCTGCAGCGCCACCACCATCGGCGGCACAGCCGACAGCAGTGCGGCGGGCACGACCACCGCCACGGCGGCCAGGAGCAGGACGTTCCCGGCCGCCGCCCCGGTCAGCAGGTCGCCGGCGAACCGGACCAGCGGCAGCACGGCGACGACCAGGGCCCCGCCGGCGACCAGCAGCGGCGCCAGCAGCTTGCGGGGGTCGGTGCGGTCGGCGGCGGCACCACCCGACCACGCGCCCACGGCGATCGCGGCCAGCGCGAACCCGATCACCGCGGTGTTGGTCTGCAGGGTGACCCCGACGTAGGGCGCGATCAGCCGCAGCCCGACGATCTCGAGGACCAGCACCGCGCCGGAGGCCAGGAACGTCACCGCGGCGGCCACCGGGCCGGGCAGCGCGCGCGAGCCTGCCGCTGCGGGGGTGGTGGTCCGGGACTCCGCTGCGGGGTCGGGGCGCACGGTCAGAACAGGGCCGGCTGATCGGCCGGCTCGCTGACCGACTCCTCGCGGGCGGTCAACTGCGGGCCGTTGTTGGCGACGTTGCCCACCGCGCGGCCGACCGGGCGGATCTGCAGCCGCTCCACGTACTCCGGCGGCGTGGGCGCGGCCAGCGCGGCGACGTCCTCCCGCGCTGGGTCCAGCCATTCCGCCCACCGGTCGCGCGGCAGGACCAGCGGCATCCGCGGGTGCACCTCGCTGAGTGCCCCGACGGCCGGCGCGGTGACCACGGTGCAGGTGTAGAGCCGGTCGTCGCCGCGGCCCCAGACCTCCCAGAGCCCCGCGAACGCCAGCCCCGACCCGTCCTCCGGCGTCACGTAGTACGGCTGCTTGCCCGGGGAGTCCCGCCGCGGCGCCCACTCGTACCAGCCGTCGGCCGGGATCAGGCAGCGGCGGGTGGCCGCGGCGGTGCGGAAGGCCGGCTTCTCGGTCAGCGACTCGACGCGGGCGTTGAGCAGCCGATTGCCGATCGAGACGTCATTGGCCCACGAGGGCACCAGGCCCCAGCGCACGGCCCGCAGCTCACGATGCCCCCCGCCGGTCGGGCTACCCTCGGCGTCCCGCTCCTTCTTGTGCCGGACGACGTAGACGTCCTTGGTCGGGGCGACGTTGTAGTCCGCCGGCAGCGGCGACTGCCCCTCGGCGGCCACCGCCTCGAACTCCACGACCAGGTCCTCCGGTCGGCGGCTGGCGGCATAGCGACCACACACGGCGATCTCCTTCCGGTCGGACGACGATTGCGAGCCTAGGTGGGCCCCCCGACAGCCGACGCCCCCAGTGCGTGCTCTCCGGAGGGAGGGGTAGGACCGTCCCGGACACCAGATCGCAGACCCGACGGAGGGCACCACACCGTGACCACCACCCAGTCCCCTTCCACAGAGCAGCCGAAGACAACCGACGGCGCCCGGAAGTACGCCACCGTCAACCCCTACACCGGGCAGACCGAGCAGGAGTTCCCGTTCCTGCAGACCGGCGAGGTCGACGCCGTCGTGGAGCGGGCGCACGCCGCCTTCCTCGAGTGGCGTCGTCGGTCGGTCGAGGAACGCGCCGCCGTCGTGGCCCGCGCCGCCGAGCTGATGCTCCAGCGCACGGACGAGTTCGCCGCCCTGATCACCAAGGAGATGGGCAAGCGCATCCAGGAGGCGGCCGGTGAGGTGCAACTGGCGGCCAGCATCCTGAAGTACTACGCGGACAACGGGCCGCGCTTCCTGGCCCCCAAGCCGATCGACGTGATGGCCGGCGAGGCCGTCGTGGTCAACGAGCCGACCGGCGTCATCCTGGCCATCGAGCCGTGGAACTACCCGCTGTACCAGGTGGTCCGGGTGGCCGGGCCGAACCTGACGCTGGGCAACACCATCCTGCTCAAGCACGCGGAGAACAACCCGCAGTGCGCGCTGGCCCTCGAGCAGCTGTTCCGCGACGCCGGCGCTCCCGAGGGCGTCTACACCAACCTGTTCCTGAAGATCGCCGACGTCGAGCAGGTCATCGCCAGCAAAGCCGTCCAGGGCGTCACGCTCACCGGCAGCGAGCGCGCCGGCAGCAGCGTCGCTCAGCTGGCCGGCAAGCACCTGAAGAAGTCGGTACTGGAACTCGGCGGCAGCGACCCGTTCATCGTGCTGGACGCCCCCGACCTGGGCCGCACCGTCAAGGCCGCCACCATGGCCCGGATGGCCAACACCGGGCAGGCCTGCATCGCCGCCAAGCGGATCATCGTGCTCGACGAGGTCTACGACGACGTCGTCGCCGGCCTGACGCAGGCCTTCTCGACCTTCACCCCCGGAGACCCGGCCGACCCGGCGACCACGCTGGGTCCGCTGTCCACCGAGCGCGCCGCGCAGGACCTCGCCGCGCAGATCCAGGACGCCGTCGACAAGGGCGCCACCGTGCTGGCCGGCGGCGGCCGCCCCGACTCCGACGGGGCCTTCGTGGAAGCGACGCTGCTGGCCGACGTCACCCCGGACATGCGGGCCTACCACGAGGAGCTGTTCGGCCCGGCCGCCGTCATCTACCGGGCGGCCGACGAGGACGAGGCCATCGAACTGGCCAACAACAGCGACTTCGGGCTGAGCGCCGCCGTGTACGGCAGCGACGTCGAGCGGGCCCGGTCGGTCGCCGACCGCCTCGAGTCCGGCATGGTCTGGATCAACCAGCCCTCCGGCTCCTCCCCCGAACTGCCCTTCGGTGGGGTGAAGCGGTCCGGGTACGGCCGTGAGCTCTCCGAGCTGGGCATGTTCGAGTTCGCCAACCGCCGGTTGGTGCGCACGATGCCGGCCAAGAAGGCCAGCGCCCCGGCGGCGCCGGTCGTCGGCTGAGCACCGGCGGTCCGGAACGGCGGCTGTTCGTCCCCGTCGTCCCGGGCTGCCATCCTCTGCAGCCATGAGGTTCTCCACCACCGTCGAGCTCGGCGGGAAGACCGCGACCGGCATGGAGGTGCCGCCCGAGATCGTCGAGGCGCTGGGCGCCGGGAAGAAGCCCGCCGTGCGGGTCACGGTCGGCGGGCACACCTATCGCAGCACGATCGCCAGCATGGGCGGCCGTTTCCTCCTGCCGCTGAGTGCCGAACGCCGGGCCGCCGCCGGGGTCGCCGCCGGCGACCGGGTCGAGGTCGACGTCCAGCTCGACACCGAGCCGCGGACCGTCGAGGTGCCAGCGGACCTGGCTGCCGCGCTGGACGCCGAGCCGGCCGCCCGAGCCCGGTTCGACGCCTTGGCCTACAGCCACCAACTTCGCCACGTCCTCGGGGTCGACGGCGCCAAGGCCGAGACCACCCGCGCCCGCCGGGTGGCCGGCGTCGTGTCCGGACTGCTCGACGGATGAGCCCGGACGGCAGGATGGCGACATGACCGAGGTGTGGACGACGCCGTACGCGCGCGGCCCGGTGGACGCCGTCGTCACCCTGCCCGGCTCCAAGTCGATCACCGCCCGGGCCCTCGTGCTGGCCGCGCTGGCCGACGGGCCCAGCCGGCTGGTCCGCCCGCTCCGCGCCCGGGACACCGACCTGATGGCCGCCGGGCTGCGCGCTCTGGGGGCGGGCATCACCGAGGACGGCGCCGACTTGCTGGTCGCCCCCGGTCCGCTGCGCGGCCCCGCCGAGGTCGACGCCGGACTGGCCGGCACCGTGCTGCGTTTCCTCCCGCCGGTCGCCGCGCTCGCCACCGGGCCGGTGCACCTGGACGGGGACGCCCGACTGCGGGACCGACCCAACGCCGGGCTGATCGACGGCCTGCGGCAGCTGGGCGTCGAGGTCGACGACGGCGGCCGGGGCCGGGCCCCGTTCACCGTGCACGGCACCGGCGCGGTCCGCGGCGGTCCGGTGACCGTGGACGCCAGCGAGTCCAGCCAGGTGGTCTCCGGCCTGCTGCTGGCCGCTGCACGGTTCACCGGGGGCATCGACCTGACGCTGACCCGCGGGGTGCCGTCGCTATCGCACGTGGAGATGACCGTCCGCACCCTGGGCGAGCACGGTGTGGCCGTACAGGCGACCGGCCGGGGGTGGCGGGTCTCCCCCGGCCCGGTCGCCGCGCTGGACCGGGTCATCGAACCCGACCTGTCCAACGCCGCGCCCTTCCTCGCCGCCGCGCTGGTCACCGGCGGCCGGGTGACGGTGCGCGACTGGCCGACCGACACAACCCAGCCGGGCGCGCAGCTGGACCGGCTGCTCACCGAGATGGGCGCCGACGTGGCCCGCACCGCCGAAGGGCTGCAGGTGACCGGCGGACCGCGGATCGCGCCGCTGACCGCCGACCTGGGCGCGGTCGGCGAGCTGACCCCCGTGCTCGCCGCGCTCTGCGCGCTGGCCGACGGGTCGTCACGGCTCACCGGCATCGCCCACCTGCGCGGGCACGAGACCGACCGGCTGCAGGCTTTGGACGAGGTGCTCACCGCGGTGGGCGCTCGGGTCGAGCAGCTCCCCGACGGACTGGTCATCACCCCCGGCCCGCGCCGTCCCGCACGGCTGGACTCCTACGCCGACCACCGGATGGTGATGACCGCCGCCGTCCTGGGGCTGGCGGTCGAGGGCGTCGAGGCCGCCGACCCGGGCGCGGTGGGCAAGACGTTGCCGGACTTTCCCGACCGGTGGGCGGGGATGCTGGGTCAGGCAGTACGCCCGTGAGCGGACGCAGGATGGACAGCCGGTCGGACGAGGACGACGTCCGGGTCCGGCCGACCCGGCACGGCTCGCGGCCCCGCACCCGGCAGCGGCCGGCGCACGAGGAGGCCGTCCCCGGGCTGGTGGTCGCGGTGGACCGCGGCCGGATGACCGTGCGCGTGGCCGGCCCGGACGGCGCGCCGGTGCACGTGACCGCCATGCGCGCCCGCGAGCTGGGCAAGCACGGGGTGGTCGTCGGGGACGACGTCCGGCTCGTGGGCGACGTGAGCGGCCAGACCGACACCCTCGCCCGGATCGTGACCATCGCCGACCGGCGGACGACGCTGCGCCGCTCGGCCGACGACTCCGACCCGACCGAGCGCGTCGTCGTCGCCAACGCCGAGCAGCTGGTCGTGGTCAGCGCGGTCAAGGACCCCGAACCGAGCGTCGGCTTCCTGAACCGCTGCCTGGTGGCGGCCTACGCCGGCGGGCTGAGCCCGGTGCTGCTGTTCACCAAGGGCGACCTGGGCAGCCCCGCCGGGCTGCTCCGGCGCTACGCCGGCCTCGACGTCGACGCCGTGGTGGTCTCGCGGGACTCCCCCGTGACCGACGTGGCAGATCGGCTGGCCGGGCGGATGAGCGTGCTGATCGGGCACTCCGGGGTCGGCAAGTCGACCCTGGTGAACCGGCTCGTGCCCGACGCCTACCGCGCGACCGGGGACGTGAGCAAGGTCGGCAAGGGCCGGCACACCTCCTCTTCGGCGGTGATGCTCGACCTGCCCGGCGGCGGGCAGATCATCGACACTCCGGGCATCCGCTCCTTCGGCCTGGCGCACGTCACCGCCGACGACGTGCTCGCCGCCTCCTCCGACCTGGCCGACGCGGCGCTGGACTGCCCGCCCGGCTGCGGCCACCGCGCCGAGGACCCGGAGTGCGCCCTGGACGCCTGGGCCGCCGCCGGCCCCCCGGCGCGCGCCGAGCGGCTGGCCGGGTTCCGGGTGCTGCTCGAGGCCGTCGGCCAGCTCGACACCGGCCACTGAGCGCGGGCTCTGTGCCGCACGTCCCGCAGCTGGGACCCCGGCCGGGCGGCCGCGATCCGCCGCTGGCACGACTCCGTACTGGCCGCGATGCGCGCCGAGGCCGGCGCGACCGGTCCGCGTGCTGGACATGGGACCCGGGGCCGGGGTCAACGCAGTGCTGGCCGACCCGACCGCCCGCGAGGTGCTGGCCGTGGACGTTGCCGAGGGCGCAGTGCCCGCGGCCCGGGCCAACGTCGAGCGCAACGGGCTGGCGGACCGGGTCACCGTCCGCCGCAGCGACGTCTTCTCGGCGGTGGACGGGCGCTTCGACCTGGTGGTGGGGCGATCCGCCCTACCGGTGGTTCCCTCCCGCGGACGCCCTGGAGGCGACCACGACCGACGAGGGCTACGCCGCGCTGGGCCGGTTCACCGCCGGCGTCCGCTCCCACCTGACCGACCGGGGCCGGGTGCTGGTCGGCTTCGACACCAGCGGGACCTCACCCACCTGCGCCGGCTGGCTGACTGGGCCGGGTTCGCCGAGGAGGTGCTCCGCCGGCGCGAGCTGGTGCGCGACGAGCTGTCGGTGGAGTACGTCGTCCTGCGCTGGACGCCGCGTCGTCCGGGATGAGCGGACGGCTCAGATGAGCCGCGGCTCCACCGGGCGCTCCCAGGCAGCCTCCGGCGCCGTCCGGCCGCACCTCCCAGGCGCGGGCCCCCGGACGCATGCTCACCGCCTCGGCGAGCTGGGTGCCCACGTAGTGCAGCCCGACGCCGTCCTCCGTGGCGTATCCGGCCGGCAGCTCACGGCTGGCCACCATCCGGCGGTAGCCCTCCCGGCGTGGCTGGTCGGTGAGGTCGTCGTGCACCCCGTTGCTGTATCGCAGCAGGCCCAGTCCGTCGGTGAACGGGTCCAGCTGGTCCCGCCAGGAGTCCGTCGGACCGCCGAGGTGCCAGACCAGGCTGCCCGCGCTCGACCCGGCCAGCACCACCCCGGCCTCCCAGCACTCCCGCAGCACCTCGGGCAGGCCGTGGGCGCGCCACACCGCCATCAGGTTGACCACGCTGCCGCCCTCGACGAGGACGACCTCCTGGCGCAGCAGATGTTCCCGGACGTCGGCCACGCTGGGCTGGGGGAACAGCCGCAGGACGGTCAGGTCGACGTCGCTGCGCGCGCCGAACACCCGCTGATACGCCTCTACCGCGGCCGGGTCGTCGCCGACGGCCGTCGGCACGTAGCAGAGCCGGACCGGGCCGGGCGGCCGTCCGCCGCCGGCGGGACGCGCCAGCGCGAGGGCGTGTTCCACCAGCACCTGGGAGCCGCGCTCACCAGGGGCCGGGGAAAGAAGGCCGGAGAAGGCGAACACCTGGCGGATCACGGACGGCCTCCCTTCCAGCTCGACCTTCGGACCTCGACACCTCTACACGTCGACGTGGCCACCGCTGCGCCAGTAGACGCCGGCGGCCCGGGTCAGCAGGCCCTCGTCCACCAGGTGTCGGCGCAGCGCGGCGACATCAGGGTGCCAGGCGCGCAGCAGGGCGTTGACCTCGCGCTCGGGATAGCGGACGCCGGGCTCGAACACCCGCACCAGGTGGTCCAGCACGATCCGCCGCTTGCTGTGCTGGGCAGGCACCGACACCAGTCGGCCCTCGCGCAGGAAGGCCGAGAGGACGGCGTCCTCGGCGGGGTCCTCGGACAGTCGTTCCGGCGGCGGGGCCTGCTCGGCCGCCGACCGCGCGGCGGCGGCGAACCGGTCGGTGAGCAGCGCGAGCGCGTGGCCGTCGCGGTGCACCAGCCCGGCCCGGGCCAGCCGGCGTGCGGCCAGGGCGACGTCCTTGATTGGGAGGCCGCTGACCTCGGCGACCTCCTCGAGGGTGCCCGCGCCCAGGGCCAGCGCGGCCACGACCTTCAGCCGGGCGGGGTCGGCCAGCAGCCCGACGATCGTCCCCGCGCCCACTCCTGCGTCCACTCCCTGACGGTATCCGCGCATCACCGGACCGGCCGCTGGGTACCCGGCCGCGCATGGTGAGCCCGATCGACATCCAGAAGGCCCTCGGCGGCATCGACTACCCGGCGAAGAAGGACGACATCGTCAAGCACGCCCAGGACCACGGCGGCGACAAGGAGGTCCTGGACGCCCTCAGGAAGATCGAGGACCGCGAGTACGAGGGCCCCAGCGGGGTCAGCTCCGCCGTCTTCGACTGAAGAAGGACCCCCCTGCCCCCCGCCGCTCGCAAGCTCGCGGCAGGACCCTGCAGGGGGGCCGCTCCAGCACGTCACCAAGCTCGCGACGGGTCCCTGCAGGGGGGCCGCTCCAGCACGTCACCAAGCTCGCGACGGGTCCCTGCAGGGGGGCCGCTCCAGCACGTCACCAAGCTCGCGACGGGCCCCTGCAGGGGGGCCGCTCCAGCACGTCACCAAGCTCGGGGCGGTGCCCGTAAGGGGGCCGACCGGCGGTCGGCGGGGCGCAGACGGCCCCGCCGACTAGGTTGCTGACCCATGACGTCGGCGCAGCGCGGGTACAACGAGGACATGCGCTTGGCGCACGTGCTGGCCGATCAGGCCGACTCGATCAGCCTCGACCGGTTCCGCGCCCAGGACCTGCAGGTCGACACCAAGCCCGACCTCACCCCGGTCACCGACGCCGACCGCGCGGTGGAGGAACAGCTGCGCAGCTCGCTGGCGCGCGCCCGCACCCGGGACGCCGTGCTCGGCGAGGAGTTCGGCAGTACCGGCCGCGGTGACCGCAGGTGGGTGATCGACCCGATCGACGGGACCAAGAACTTCGTCCGTGGCGTTCCGGTGTGGGCGACGCTGATCGCGCTGATGGACGCCGACGTGCCGGTGGTGGGCCTGGTGTCCGCCCCCGCGCTCAACCGGCGCTGGTGGGCGTCGGCCGGGCTGGGGGCCTGGACCGGGCGCCGGCTGGAGAACGCCACCCGGTGCCGCGTGTCGCAGGTGAGCCGGCTCGCCGACGCCAGCCTGTCCTACTCCAGCATCTCCGGATGGGAGGAGCGGGAGCTGCTGGGCAGCTTCCTAGACCTGACCCGGCAGGTGTGGCGGACCCGCGCCTACGGGGACTTCTGGAGTTACATGATGGTGGCCGAGGGCGCAGTGGACGTCGCCTGCGAGCCCGAGGTGTCGCTGTGGGACCTCGCCGCGCTCGACGTGATCGTGCGCGAGGCGGGCGGGGCGTTCACCGACCTGTCCGGCGGGGCGGGCCCGGCCGGGGGCAGCGCGGTCGCCACCAACGGCGTCCTGCACCCGCACGTGCTGACGGCGCTCGCCCCGGGGGGACGAGCGCCGTCGGTCTAGCGGGGTCGCGCAGGCGCGGTCAGCGCACCGGGCCGGACCCGTTCCCGCCCCGGCCGCCCTGCACCCGACGACGCACGTCGTCGATCTTGGCCCGGGTCTTCGGGTCCTTCGCCATCTGCTGGGCCTTGTCCGTCGCCTGACGGATGACCTGCTTGCCCTTCGGGCTGTTGGCGAACTGGACGACCTTGTTGAACAGCGACGCCATGGGGTGCCCGCCTCCTTCGTCTGCGCGGAGGGCCCGTGCCGGGCCCCCTCTCTCCCGCCCAACGGTGCCAGGGTCGAGGTCGTTCCGCGCGTCGGACGGCGGCGGTTCAGGCTCCCGACCACCGCTCCCGGGCGGCGGTCAGCGCCGGCGCCGTCCGCGGCTCGACCACGGGCCCGGAAGACCGCCGTGCGGCGACGTCCAGCCCGAGGCCCCTGGCGGCGAGCACCGCGGCCCCGGCCGCCGATGCGCTGTGCACCCGGACGTGCCGCACCGGCCGGCCCAGCACGTCGGCCAGCAGCTGCTGCACTCCGGCGTCGCGCGCCCCCCCGCCGGTGAGCGCGACGGGGTCGCCGTCCGCCGGCGTCCCCAGCAGGTCGGCCGCGGCCGCGACGGCGAAGCCGACGCCCTCCAGCGCCGCGCGAGCCAGATCCGCCCGGGTCGCGTCCGCCGACAGCCCGGACCAGCTCCCCCGGGCGTCCGGCCCGGCGACCCCGCCCCGCTCACCGGTCAGCCAGGGCACGAAGACGACGCCGCCGGCACCGGGCGCGGCGCCGGCGGCCTCGGCGAGGAACGCCGGCCAGCTCAGTCCGAGCACCGCGCCCACCCACGACCAGGCGAGGCCGGCGTTCTGCAGCGCGGCCATCGCGTACCAGCCCTCGTCGACGGTGGCGTAGCTGTGCACCAGCGGGTCGGCGACCGGCACCGGCTGCACCCCCGGGCGCAGCACCTGGGCACCGGAGCCGAGGTTCACCTGCAGGCCGTCGCGGCGGCCGGCGGCCAGCAGGGCCAGCGGGGTGTCGGCGCCCCCGACCACCACCGGCACCTCGGTTCGGGCGGTGCCGATCACCAGGGCCGCCGTCCCGACCACGGCCGAGCCGGGCCGTACCGCGGGGAGCTGCTCCGGTCGCAGGCCGGCGGCCGCGACCGCCGCGGGCGACCACCGCTCCCCCGGCACGTCCCACAGCAGGGTGGCCGAGGCATCGCTGCGGTCGGTCACCGCAGGGCCGGCGTCGGCCAGCAGGGCGGCCCGCAGCGCGTCCTTGGGCAGCAGGACGGCGGCGGCCCGGGCCAGCAGCTCCGGCCGCGCGGTGGCCAGCCAGGCCACCAGCGGCCCGGTCATGCCGGGCACCAGCGGGTTGGCCAGCGCGGCCCGGTCGCCGGCCGGCAGGTCGCGCCAGCGCTGCACCTCCGCGGTGGCGCGCTGGTCGGGCCAGAGCAGGGCCGGGGCCAGCGCGGCGCCGTCCTGATCGACGAGCACGGCACCGTGCATCTGCCCGGCCAGTCCGAGGGCGGCCACCGGCCGGCCGGCGAGCTGGTTCTCCAGCGCGGCGAGGGCGTCGTCCAGCGCGCGCCGCCAGACGGCGACCTCCGTCTGCGCCCACCCCGGCCGCGGCCGGTCGATGGGGTAGCCCACCTCGGACTCCGCCACGACGGCGCCGGACAGGTCGAGGGCGGCCAGCTTCAGGCCGCTGGTGCCGAGGTCGACGCCGAGCACGACGGCGGCGTCGCTCATGACGGCGGGCTCATGACGGCGGGCTCATGACGGCGGGAAGAACCCACCCGGGCGCCCGTTGCGGTCGGCAAGCAGGCCGGCCAGCGTGGCGACCGCGATCTCGCCGGGGCTGCGCGAGCCGACGTCCAGCCCGATCGGCCGGTGCACCCGGGCGATCTCCGCGGCGGGCACCCCCAGGGCGGCGAGCGCGGCGACGTGCGGGCCCTCGTGGCGCGGGTTGCCCATGATGCCCACCCAGCGGACCGGCCGGACGAGCGCGTCGCGCAGCAGCACCCCGAGCTCCGCGCGATGGTGGTCGGTGACCACGACGTCGGCGCCCGGACCGCCCAGGCCGGCCGGGAGCTCGGCGACGCTCGCGACCCGGACGACGTCCGCCGGGAGCCCGCCCGGCGCGGGCCGGTCCACGTCGGGCTCCACCAGCACCGGCCGCCAGCCCAGCTCCGCACCGATCCGCAACAGTGCGCCGGCGACCGGGGAGGCGAAGCCGGCGACCAGCACCCGCTCCGGGGTGTCGCCGGCCGGCGCCGAGCCGTGGGCGACGCCGCAGGACGGGTCGGGCCCGGTCACGGTGCGCCCAGGAGCTCGACCAGCGCGGTGGCGAACGGGGCCACGGCGACCGCACCGAGGTGGTCGCCGGACACGAGCGTCAGCCGCGCCCCGGGGATGGCCGCGGCCAGCACTTCCGGGCGCACGGCCAGCGGGTCGGCGTCCCCGGCGGGCACCAGCGTGGGCGCCACCACCTCGGCCGGCGCGAGCCGGTCGGCGCCCACGCCGTCGGCGAGACGGCGGAACGACGCGGCAGCTGGGTCGGCGAGGGTGGCCGGGTCGGCGGCCTCCAGCGCGGCGATCAGGAACTCCGGCCGGATCGTGCGTGTGTCGACACCGCCGAGCTCGACCACCGCGGCCCAGCCTCCACCGACGACCAGCCGGCGGACCCGGGCGTCCGCGGCGGCGACCAGCAGCGACACGATCGCGCCCATCGAGTAGCCGGCCAGGTCGAAGCGCTGCGCACCGCGGGCGTCAGCCACCCGCTGCAGGTCCTCGGCCATCCGCACCTCGCCGTCCGGGCGGAGTCGTGCGGCTTGGCCGACCGGCCGTAGCCGCGCGCGTCCACCCCCACCACGTCCCGGCCGGCCGCCAGCAGCGCCGGAACGATCCCGGCCAGCTGCCAGTCGGTGACGGTGTCGGCGACGAAGCCGTGCTGCAGGAACACCGGAGGCAGAGTCCCGGGGACGCCCCAGCGGGGGGACGGCGACCTCGACGCCGTCCGAGCCGGGGTCCCGCGTCGTCCGGGGCGCCTGCAGCAGAGCGGTCATCGCTGGGGGCTGTTGCCGTACGCGTACCCCGCGTCGGCGTACCGGCCGCCCTGAGCCACGCCGGGCGGCGCGATCTCGGCCAGCCGCGCGAGGTCCTCGGCAGACAACTGCACGCCGGCGGCCCCGACGTTCTCCTCCAGGTAGCTGCGCCGCTTGGTGCCCGGGATCGGCACGACGTCCTCCCCCTGGGCGAGCACCCATGCCAGGGCCAGCTGACCGGGGGTGACGCCCCGCTCCGCGGCAATCCCCCGGACGGCGTCGACCAGCCGGAGGTTGGCCGTGAACGCCTCGCCGGTGAACCGCGGGTGGGTGCGGCGCCAGTCGTCGGCGGCGAAGTCCTCCGGGCTGGTGATCGCCCCGGTGAGGAAGCCCCGGCCCAGCGGGCTGAAGGGCACGATGCCGATGCCGTGCTCGCGCGCAACGTCCAGCACGCTGCGGCCGTCGTCCCCGGGGACCTCCAGGTCGCGGGTCCACAGCGACCACTCGCTCTGCAGCGCGGCGATCGGATGGACGGCGGCCGCCCGCTGGATCGACGCGGCGCTGGCCTCCGACAGTCCCAGGTACCGGACCTTGCCGGCCTGCACCAGCTCGGCCATGGCACCGACGGTGTCCTCGATGGGTACCGTCGGGTCGACCCGGTGCTGGTAGTAGAGGTCGAGAACGTCGACGCCGAGCCGACGGAGGCTGGCCTCGACCCGGAAACGGACGTTCTCCGGCCGGCCGTCGATGTCCATGCCGCCGCGCTCGTCGTGCGACAGCGAGAACTTGGTGGCCAGCTGGACCTCGTCGCGGCGCCCGGCGATCGCCTCGCCGACCAGTTCCTCGTTGTGCCCCTCGCCGTAGACGTCGGAGGTGTCCAGGAAGGTCACCCCGAGGTCCAGGGCCCGGCGGACGGTCGCCACCGACTCGGTCCGGTCGGCGGTGCCGTACATCTGGCTCATGCCCATGCAGCCCAGACCGAGGGCGGCGACCTGCAGCCCGCCCAGGCTGCGCCGGGGCACCGGCGGGATCGTCTGCGTCATGACCGCATCCTGTCCCCGCCGCCGGAGCGGATGCCAGCCGGGTGCAAACCGCTGCCGGCGCGGCGCTCAGCTGCCGCACAGCACGCCCGTCGTCGCGAGCTCCTCGGCGACGCCGCGCAGCTTGACGTTGCTGCGCTGGGAGGCGTGGGTGAGCAGCGTGAACGCCTGTTCGGCAGTCACCTTGTAGCGCTCCATCGCCGATGCCCTTGGCCTGCTCGATCACCGATCGGGACAACATCGCGGTACGCATGTTCGTGACGTCCTGCGTGGCGCGCGCGGCGGTCGGCGCTCCTCACGCAGCACGGCGCCAGGATGGGAGCCGACCCTGGACGCCGGCAGCCCGGAGGCTCCACGTCTGCTGGCAGCCGTACCGACCGCCGGCCCGCGCGGCGGCGGCCCCGTCTGATGGGATGAGCACCCAGGGCCGCGGCGATCGGCCGTGCCCCGGTCGAGGAGGCCCCGTGCAGTACGCCGAGTCCGTCGTCGAGCTGATCGGCGACACGCCGCTGGTCCGACTGCGTTCCGTCACCGACCACCTGGGCCCAGACGCCCCCCTGGTCCTGGCGAAGGTCGAGTACCTGAACCCCGGCGGGTCGGTGAAGGACCGCATCGCGCTGCGCATGATCGAGGAGGCGGAAGCCTCCGGCGCGCTGCGACCCGGCGGCACCATCGTGGAGCCGACCAGCGGGAACACCGGCATCGGCCTGGCGATCGTGGCCCAGACCCGCGGGTACCGGTGCATCTTCGTCTGCCCGGACAAGGTGGGTCAGGAGAAGATCAACGTGCTGAAGGCCTACGGGGCCGAGGTGCACGTCTGCCCGACCGCTGTCGACCCGGCCGACCCCCGCTCGTACTACTCGGTGTCCGACCGGCTCGCGCGAGAGACCCCGGGCGGCTGGAAGCCCGATCAGTACGCGAACCCGGCCAACCCGCGTTCGCACTACGAGACGACCGGCCCGGAGATCTGGGCACAGACCGACGGCCGGGTCACCCACTTCGTCACCGGAGTGGGCACCGGCGGCACGATCTCCGGCATCGGCCGGTACCTCAAGGAGGCCAGCGACGGCCGAGTCCGCGTCGTCGGCGCCGACCCGGAGGGCTCGGTCTACTCCGGCGGGACCGGCCGCCCCTACCTCGTCGAGGGGGTCGGTGAGGACTTCTGGCCCGAAGCCTACGACCGGTCGGTCGCCGACGAGATCGTGGCGGTGTCCGACGGTGACTCCTTCGCGATGACCCGCCGGCTGGCCCGCGAGGAGGGGCTGCTGGTGGGCGGCTCGTGCGGCATGGCCGTCGTCGCAGCGGTGCGGGTCGCCGAGCGACTGACCAAGGACGACGTCCTGGTGGTGCTGCTGCCCGACGGTGGCCGGGGCTACCTGAACAAGATCTTCAACGACGAGTGGATGTCCGACTACGGCTTCCTGGACGCCGGCGGCGGCGAGACCGTCGGCGAGCTGCTGGACGCCAAGTCGGGGAGTACGCCGACGCTGGTGCACACCCATCCCAACGAGACCGTGCGCGATGCCATCGACATCCTGCGCGAGTACGGCGTCAGCCAGCTGCCGGTCGTGCGGGCCGAACCGCCGGTGACCGCCGGTGAGGTGGTCGGCTCGGTGGCGGAGAAGGCGCTCCTGGACGCGCTGTTCGCCGGCCGCGCGACGCTGGCCGACCCGGTGGAGCGGCACATGTCCGCGCCGTTGCCGATAATCGGCTCCGGCGAGCCGGTGTCGGCGGCGGTGGGCGCGCTCGGTACGGCCGACGCGCTGCTGGTGCACGTGGAGGGCAAGCCGGCCGGCGTCGTGACCCGGCAGGACGTGCTCGGTCACCTGGTCGGCATCGCCCCAGCCCCTACGGTGATGTCATGAACACCGGTTTCAACACCCGCGCCATCCACGCCGGGCAGGAGCCCGACCCGGCCACTGGAGCGGTGGTCGTGCCGGTGCACCTGACCAGTACCTACAAGCAGGACGGCGTGGGCGGGCTGCGCGGCGGTTACGAGTACAGCCGCAGCGGCAACCCGACCCGCACCGCCCTGCAGGAGGCCCTCGCCGCGCTCGAGGAGGGCAGCACCGGGCTGGCCTTCGCCTCCGGGCTGGCCGCCGAGGACGCGCTGCTGCGCACCGTCTGCGCACCCGGGGACCACGTCGTCCTGCCCGGGGACGCCTACGGCGGCACCTTCCGGCTGGTCTCCAAGGTCTTCTCCCGCTGGGGCGTCGAGCACACCCCGGTCGACCTCAACGACCTGGACGCGCTGCGCGCCGCCCTCCGGCCGACGACGCGGGTGATCTGGTGCGAGACGCCGACCAACCCGCTGCTGAACGTCTCCGACATCGCCGCGCTGGCGCAGGTGGCGCACGAGGCCGGCGCGCTGCTGGTGGTGGACAACACCTTCGCCTCCCCCTATCTGCAGCGACCGTTGACCCTCGGCGCCGACGTGGTGGTGCACTCCACGACCAAGTACCTGGGCGGGCACTCCGACGTCGTCGGGGGCGCGCTGGTCACCGCCGACGCGGGGCTGGGCGAGCAGCTGGCCTATCACCAGAACGCGATGGGTGCCGTCGCCGGGCCGATGGACGCGTGGCTGGTGCTGCGCGGGATCAAGACCCTCGGCGTCCGGATGGACCGGCACTCGGCCAACGCCGCCCGGATCGCCGAGTTCCTGCTCGGGCACCCGGCCGTGGGCGACGTCCTCTACCCCGGACTCCCGCAGCACCGGCACCACGAGATAGCCGCGAAGCAGATGTCCGGCTACGGCGGGATGCTGTCGTTCCGGCTCCGCGGTGGCGAGGAGGCGGCCCTGAAGGTCTGTGAGCGGACCCAGTTGTTCACCCTGGCCGAGTCCCTCGGCGGAGTGGAGTCGCTGGTCGAGCACCCGCACCGGATGACCCATGCCAGTGCCGCCGGCTCGCCGCTGGAGGTGCCCGCCGACCTGGTCCGGCTGTCGGTGGGCATCGAGGACGTCGAGGACCTGCTCGCCGACCTGGACCAAGCCCTCGCCTGATAAAGGACCCCCTTCCTCCCCACCCTTCGCAAGCTCAGGGCGGGACCCTGGAAGGGGGCCGGGTCAGGCCAGGCCGTGCACGAATGCGGTCAGGTCCGCGGCCATCCGGGCCGGCTGCTCCCACAGCACCAGATGGCCGGTGGCGGGGTAGACCGGGAACCGGGAACCGGTCAGGGCGGCGCACAGCGCCTGCTGTTCCGCGCGCGGCAGCAGGTGGTCCTCGGCGCCCCAGATCACCAGGGCCGGCGATGGGATGGGCGCGGACTCGGTCGGCGGGACGGCGTCGGACAGGCCGGACAGGGCAGCGCGCCAGACGTGCGCCGGCACCCGGGCGCCGTCCGCCACCCTGTCCGCCAGGTACCAGTCGGGAACGGGCTGCACGCAGGGGAACCACTCGAGGGAGGCGCGCACCCAGGCGGGATCGACCGGGTCGCACAGGCGGTCCACCTCGTCGGCGAAGGGCGGCCGGCCCCGCAGAGACCGCGGCGCCCCGACCAGCACCAGGCCGGCCACCCGCGCCGGGTGGTCGACGGCCACCTGCTGTGCGACGTAGCCACCGCTGGAGGAGCCCACCAGCACCGCCCGGGTCAGCCCCACGGCATCGAGGAAGGCGGCGACGTCGTCGGCGGCCTCGCGGAGGGAGTAGCCGCCGGCCGGGCGGTCGGCGTCACCATGGCCCCGCTGGTCCCAGGCGAGTGCGTACACCGACGGGGGCAGCGAGGCCCGCATCCGGTCGAACGCGCGCCGGGACTCCGCCCAGGCGTGCAGCAGCACGACCGGGACCCCGGTGGCGTCCCCGGCGGCGACCCACGGCACCGCGATGCCCGTCGCCAGACGAGCCGTGCGGACGTCGTCCGTGCGGGCCACCTCGCGAGCCTAGGCGCGCCCCGCACCCTGGGCACCGGACTCACTCCGTGGTCGCCATCCTTGCGCCACAGCGTAAGGATGGAGACCGCCCTGCGAAGCCGGTGATCAGGCGCCCTCAGGCCGGGGCGGTGAGGATGCGTGGGCCGTCGTCGGTGACGGCGACCGTGTGCTCGGCGTGAGCGGCCCGGCTGCCGTCGGCGCTGCGCAGCGTCCAGCCGTCGGCGTCCACCCGGTAGTCGTCGTCGCCACCTGCCAGGAACCACGGCTCGATCGCGATGACCAGGCCGGCGCGCAGCGGTACGCCCCGGCCGGCCCGGCCCTCGTTGGGCACGTGCGGCTCCCCGTGCATGGTCCGGCCGACACCATGGCCGCCCTGGTCGGTATTGATGCCGCAGCCGCCCGTGCGCCCGATGGCAGCGATCGCGGCGGAGACGTCGCCGACCCGGTTGCCCGGCACGGCGGCGGCGATCCCGGCCTGCAGGGCCTGTTCGGTGGTATCGACCAGCTGCATGTCGGCCGGGCGCGGGGTGCCGGCCGGGAAGGTGATCGCCGCGTCGCCGACCCAACCGTCCAGGGTGGCGCCCGCATCGACGCTGAGCAGGTCGCCGTCCTCGAGCGGCTGCCGGGTGGGGATGCCGTGCAGTGCGACGTCGTTCACCGACAGGCACACGACGCCGGGAAACGGCGGGGTGGTCCGCAGCGGCGCGTAGCCAAGGAACGGCGAGGTCGCCGCGGCCCGGGCGAGGACGGCGCGGGCCACCTCGTCGAGTTGAGTCAGCCGCACGCCCGGGGCCGCGGCAGCCCGCACCGCCGCGAGCATCTCCGCCACGACTGCTCCAGCAGCGCGCATCGCGTCCAGCTCACCGGGGGATCGCAGCTCGATCATGTCGCCGCCCTTCCAGTATGATTATCCCGGTATTACTATCACCCTCATGGTGCGACCGCCGCTGACCCCCGCCGAGCGCGACCGCGGCCGCCGGCTGGGCGCCCTGCTACGCACCGCCCGCGGCGACCGGAGCCCGGCCCAGGTGGCCGCGGCCTCCGGCGTCAGCCTCGAGGCGCTGCGGAAGATCGAGTCCGGTCGGGTGCCCACGCCGGCGTTCTTCACCGTCGCCGCGCTCGCCCGCACCGTGGACCTGCCGTTGGACCGACTGGCGACCGAACTCGACGACACCGGCAATGGCGCCGTCCTCTCCGCCTGATACAGGTCAGCGCGGCAGGAGTACGGCAACGTCCGGCGCCACCTGGGCGAAGGCTCCGTCGAACGTCGCCACGAGCCCGCCGCGGGACCGGGCCAGCTGCGCCAGATAGGCGTCGGTGACCTGCCGGTGACCGATCACGTGGACGAGCTCGACGTCGCTGTAGGACAGGTCGTCCAGCCACTGCTCGTGGCGGGCGTGCGCCACGACCGAAGCCAGCACCTGACGCGCCTGCGTGATCCCCGAACCGGACCGCAGCAACAAACGCAGCAACGTGCCCTGCACCGTCGGCGACGTGGCGAAGGAGGGTGCCCCGCGGAACCAACTGCGGGCCGGCAGGTGGTGCACGTGCTCCGGCACGACGAGGGCCACGAGGACGTTCCCGTCCAGCAGGTGGGTGCGCGCCGCTGAACCGGTCATCGCACTCAGGCCTCGTCCTGCGCGCTGGCGACGTCCTCAGCCGTGATCCGGCGGCCCAGTCGGACCAGCGGCAGACCCGTCTCGTCGTCGAACTCCACCTCGGCGCGCCGGGATCCACCCGCCAGCGCTGCCCTGAGCAGGTCAGCGACCGTTCTGCTCAGGGTCTGCCCCCGGTCCCGGGCGAGCATGGCCGCCGCCCGGTGCAGATCCGCCGGCAGGTCGATGGTCGTACGCATCACTGCATCATAGGCTGCATCAGCTGGGACCAGTCCCCGCACGGGTACCCGTGATGGTGTCAGCCTGCTGTCACGGGTAGTGCCGCGAGCGTGGAACCCGTCGTCCCCCGCGTCACCGTCGTCGTCGCCACCCGCGACCGCCGCGCGTCGCTGCTGCGGTCGCTCGCGCACCTGGACGTCCCCGGCGGTCCACCGGTCGTCGTGGTCGACAACGCCTCGGCCGACGGGACCGCCGCAGCGGTACGGACCGCGCACCCGGGGGTCGAGGTGCTCGAGCTGCCGGTCAACACCGGTGCCGTCGCCCGCACCCACGGCGTCCGCCGGGCGCGCGCGCCCTACGTCGCCTTCGCCGACGACGACTCGTGGTGGGAGCCGGGCGCTCTGGAAGCGGCCGCCGACCTGCTCGACGCCCATCCCCGGGTGGCGGTGGTCGTCGGCCGGGTGCGGATGGCCGCCGACGGGTCGGAGGACCGGGTGACCCGCAAGCACCGGGCGGCGGCGCTGGGCCGTTCCCCCGGCTCCCCAGGACCCGACGTCCTCAGCTTCCCGGCCTTCGCCGCGGTCGTCCGCCGCGAGGCACACCTCGCCGTCGGTGGCTTCTCCCCGCTGCTGTTCTTCGGCGGCGAGGAGCACCTGCTCGCGCTGGACCTGGCCGCCGCCGGCTGGCAGCTGGTCTTCGCCGACGAGCTGCTGGCCTGGCACGACCCGGCCGGCCCCGACCGCCCCAGCGCGCAGCGGTGGGCGCTGCAGACCCGCAACGACGTGCTCGTCGACTGGCTCCGTCGGCCGCTGTCGGTGGCGCTCGCCGCGACCGCACGTCTCGCGACGAGGGCGGTGCGCGACCCTGCCGCGCGTGGGGCGCTGGCCGGACTGCTCAGGAGACTGCCGGCCGCCCTGCGGCAGCGGCGGCCGGTGCCGGCCGAGGTGGCGCGGCGGTTCGCGACGGCTCAGCGACCGCTGGCTCGGTCGACCAGCTGAAGCGTTCCTGTCGGACACGCCCGCACGGCCGCCTCCACCGCACCCACGTCATCCGGCACGGGTCGGCGCACCTGCAGGACCCCGTCAGAAGGTCCGCTCGGACAGATCGACCTCGGCCAGCTGAGGGTGCGGGGCACGGTCGGGCGTCGATGTCATGGCGGCCTCCTGCCGGGCCTGTCCGTGCCGGGTCACCTCACGCTGGAGAGGAGGCTGCGTGAGGGGCAACGCACCGGCCCGTCAGCGGCCCAGCTGCCGGGTGAACCACGCGCGGGCCTCGGCATTGCCTTCCCGCATGCGCCGCTGGGCCGCCGCGATCGGGTCGGCCAGCGTGCCGGACAGTGCGTGTTCCAGGGCGGCGTCCAGCGCGTGCGCGTCGATCTCCCCCGCGGTCAGCGCCAGCGGCCAGCCTAGGGCGGCGGCCTGCGCGCTCACCTTGGCGCCACCGACCACCCCGTCGCAGGCGATGACCGGAACGCCGTGTGCCAGCCCTAGCACCAGCGCGTGCAGCCGCATGCTGACCACCACGTCGGCCCGCCGGACGAGCGCCTCCACCTGCGAGGGGAAGCGGTCGTAGGGCTTTTCATAGAGGTCCATGTCCAGCTCGAACCAGGGCATCGCGCGTGCCCGCAGCCAGTCCTCCAGGACGCCGCGCACCCGGTCGGCCTGGCTGCGCGCGCCGTACTCTTCCTGGGGCGGGGCGAAGGCGACCGCGAGCACCGGGACGTCGGGAGTCGTCGTCCCGCCGGCCAGGTCCGGGCGTGCCATCCCTGGGGCGTCGCGCTCCCAGACCCGGTCGAACAGCGCCCGCCCGGCGTCGGACACGACCGAAACGTTGACCGCCCACCGCTGCGCACCAGCGAAGGCCGCGCTCAGCTGCCGCAGCTCCGGGAGGTCGAACAGCGGGCCGCTGACGAACACCAGGTGGGTGTAGTCGGCCGGGTCGACGTTCCGCCAGTTCGGACCGCGCTGAAAGTAGGGCGCCCACGCCACGTCGTGGTCGATGCCGAGCTCCCGGAGCCAGCCGACGACGACGTCGGCGCCCAGTTCGTCGCCGACGGTGGCGATGAACTCGTCGAAGCTGAACCAACCGGCGACCAGGACGCGCATGCAGTTAGCCTCCCAGCCGCGCCGTCCCCTTCCCGGGGAGGGTCCGCCGGCGGCGGGAACGCACCGGCAGCCGGCCGGGTTGTGCGGGGCGAGTGCCGGGACGAGGCCGCCCGGCAGCACCCCGCAGGAGGATCCCGTGAGCACTCCCGAGACCATCGCCACCCCGGACCCGACCGCGCTGGCCGCCAGCCGAGCGCGCATCCGCGACGCGCACCTCCGCCCGGCCGGCGAGCGCCCGGCCTCCACCGCGCGCGGGCTGCATCACACCGCCCTGATCAGCAGCGACGTCGAGGCGACCATCCGGTTCTACTCCGACGTGCTCGGCTTCCCGCTCACCGAGCTGATCGAGAACCGCGACTACCCGGGGTCCTCGCACTTCTTCTTCGACATCGGCAACGGCAACCTGCTCGCCTTCTTCGACTTCCCCGGGCTGGACGTCGGCCCGTACGCCGAGGTGCTCGGCGGCCTGCACCACGTGGCGATCAGCGTCGAACCCCAACGGTGGGAGGCGCTGGTCGGGAGGCTGACCGACGCCGGCGTCGAGCACGTGCTGCACAGCGGCGTCTCGGTGTACTTCCGCGACCCCGACGGCGCCCGCATCGAGCTCATCGCCGACCCGCTGGGCGAGATGTACGGGGAACACGTGCTCTGATCCGGCGGTTGACTCCCGGCTGAGACGATCACCGCTCGCGCCGAGGAGGTCCCGTGGTCCAACCGCCCCGCCCGGGGCCGCCGATGCGGTTCAGCGTGCCCGCCCTGTCGCCGTCCTCCCGGCTGTACATGGGCACCGAGGCCGGCGGCTCCGCGCTGCTGCTGGTGGGCACGTTGTGCGCACTGACCTGGGCCAACTCACCCTGGTCCGGAGGCTACGAGGCCTTCTGGAGCACGCCGGCGACCATCGGGGTCGGCGACCTCAGCCTGGCCTTGGACCTGCGCCACTGGGTCAACGATGCCGCCATGGCGCTGTTCTTCCTGGTCGTCGGGCTGGAGATCACTCGCGAGGTGGCCACCGGCGAGCTGCGCAACCGCCGCTCGGTGGCCGCCCCGGCACTGGGCGCCATCGGCGGGCTCGCCGTGCCCGCGCTGCTGTACCTGGCGGTCAACCCCTCGGGCCCGGCCAGCAGCGGCTGGGGCATCGTGATGAGCACCGACACCGCCTTCACCCTGGGCGTGCTGGCGCTGTTCGGCCCGCGCTGCCCCGACCGGCTGCGGCTGTTCCTGCTGACCCTGGCCATCGTCGACGACATCGGTGCCATCGGGGTGATGGCGCTGTTCTACACCGACGCCGTCGTCGTGCCGGGGCTGCTCGTCGCCCTCGCGCTGGTCGGCGTCCTGCTGGCGATGCGCTGGATGGGCGTCTGGCGGCTGACCCCCTACGTGTTGGTCGGCGTTGCGTTGTGGCTGGCCGTGCACGAGTCCGGGGTGCACGCCACGCTCGCCGGGGTGGTGCTCGGGCTGGTGCTCCCGGCCCGGCCGCCGTCCGAGCGCGAGATCGCCCGCACCGCCCAGTTCGGCCGGGCGCTGCGCGAGGCCCCCGACGCCCAGCGGGCCCGGCTGACCAACCTGGCGGTGGCGGCCACCGTGCCGGCCAACGCCCGGCTGCAGGAGTCCCTGCACCGCTGGACGGCCTACCTGGTGGTGCCGGTCTTCGGGCTGGCGAACGCCGGCGTGCGGCTGGACGGCGAGACGCTCCGGGCAGCGCTGGGCTCACCGGTGACCCTGGGGGTGCTTGTCGGTCTGGTCGCCGGCAATGCCCTCGGAATCACCGCCGGCACGTTCGTGGCACTGCGCTCGGGATGGGGGGTACTGCCCGGCGGCGTCCGCTGGTCGCACCTGATGGCCGGGGCCACCCTGGCCGGGATCGGGTTCACCATCTCGCTGTTCATCACCGACCTGGCCTTCGACGACGTCCTGCTGCGCGAGCAGGCCAAGATCGGCATCCTCGCCGGGTCACTGACCGCAGCGGTCCTGGGCACCCTGCTGCTGCGCGTCCTCGGCGAGCGGTTCCCGCTGTGCACGCCGGAAGCGGACGCGCCGCGGACGCTGCCGCCCCGGCCCTGGCTCGAGCCCCGCGTCCCCGCCTGAGGCGTCTGACCTGCCGGCCGCGGCCACCGCGCGCTGCAGCGCGCCGAGCTCGGGGCGACCGGAGAAGAGCACGCCGTTGACGAAGAGGGTCGGCGTGCCCGGCACCTCGGCGGCGAGGCCGGCGGCGAAGTCGGCCTCCACCTTGTCCCCGAAGGGCTGGGCCGCCTCCCCCACCAGCCGGTCACCGTCCATCCCCAACTCCTCTCCGTAGGCCCGCAGGTCGGCGTCGGAGAGGTGGTCCTGCCGGTCGAACAGCAGCTCGTGCATCTCCCAGAACGCGCCCTGAGCGGCGGCGGCCTCCGCGGCGAGCGCGGCGGTCAGCGAGTGCGGGTGCACGTCGGGCAGCGGGTAGTTGCGGAACACCAGGCGGATGGCGCCGTCGCTCTCGGCCACCAGGCGGCGTAGCACGGGGGCGGCTGCAGCGCAGTAGGGGCATTCGTAGTCGCCGTACTCCAGCACCGTGACCGGCGCGTCCTGGTCACCCAGGACGTGGTCGTCGACCTGCACGTCCAGGACGCTCACCTCAGTTCTCGGCGGGGGTGTCGACCAGGTCGCGGTACTCGGGGTGCCGCTCGATCCAGTCCCGCACGAACGAGCACACCGGGACGACGCTGCCCCCGGAGGCGCGGACGTCGTCCAGGGCGCCGCGTACCAACCGGCTGCCCAGCCCCGAGTGCTCCGCGCTGTCCTCGACCTCGGTGTGAGTGAACACGACCTGGTCGCCGCGGCGCTGGTAGGCGGCCAGGCCCACGAGGCGGTCGCCGTCCCGGATCTCGTAGCGGCTGCGCTCCGGTGCGTCGGTCACGGTCGGTTCCATGGCGACTCGAACGCCCCGCGCCCGGCCCGCTGTTCCCCGCCGCCGGTCAGAAGACCCGACGAGCCGCCGGTCCGGAGGTGACCGCGAGGGTCGCCGGCCGGGTGAGGCCGCGCTCGGCGCAGGCGCGGAGCACCGCGGCCTCGACATCGGGCACCGCGGACTCGGGCACCAGTGCGATGGCCGAGCCGCCGAACCCGCCGCCGGTCATCCGGGCGCCCAGGGCGCCGGCGGAGGTCGCGGCGGCGACCACGGTGTCCAGCTCCACCGCCGACACCTCGTAGTCGTCGCGGAGCGAGGCGTGCGAGGCGTTCAGCAACGACCCACACTCGGCCACCCGCCCGGCTCGCACCAGGGCCACCAGCTCGTCGACCCGGGCGATCTCGCTGACCACGTGCCGCGCACGGGCCCGCAGCCGCGGGTCGGTCAGCCGGTCGACGTCGGCGAGCGTCGCCTCGCCGAGCAGGCCCACGCCGAGCAGCCGGGCCGCCTCCTCGCAGTCGGCCCGGCGCTTTCCGTACTGCCCGTCGGCCAGCTCGTGCCGCACCCGGGTGTCGATCACCAACAGCTGGAGCCCGGCCTCGGCCAGCCCCAGCGGCACCGGCGCGGTCACGCCGTCCCGGGTGTCGATGAGCAGGGCCGCGCCTTCCACCGCCAGCAGCGCCACGGTCTGGTCCATGCCGCCGGTGGCCGCACCCACGACCTCGTTCTCGGCCCGGATGGCGGCCCCGATCAGCACCCGGCGCAGCGCCGGGTCGTCGGAGCGCCCGGCCAGCTCGGCCGCCGCCAGGGCGACCGCGCACTCCAGCGACGCGGAGCTGGACAGCCCGGCGCCCAGCGGCACGTCACTGGACACCGCGACGTCCATGCCGGGCACCTCGATGCCGGCCTGCTGCAGCGCCCAGAGCACGCCGGCCGCGTAGCCGGCCCAGCCCGACACGCACCCGGGGCCGAGGTCGGTCAGGCGTCCGGTGAACGGCTCGGCGTCGGGGTCGTCGCTGGACAGCTGCACCTGGTCGTCGCCGCGGACGTGCACCGCTGCGGCGGTGACCCGGTCCAGCGCCATGGGCAGGCAGCGCCCGCCGTTGTAGTCGACGTGCTCGCCGATCAGGTTCACCCGGCCGGGCGCCGTCCACACGCCGTCCGGCCCGGCGCGCCAGGCGCGAGCCAGCTCGGCGACGGCCCGGTCCGACTGCCCGGTCACACGCCCACCTCGCGCAGCCGGTCGGCGATCCGCTCCGGCGTCGTGTCGTTGATCCAGGCACCCATCCCGGACTCCGAGCCGGCCAGGTACTTCAGCTTGCCGGGGGCGCGCAGCAACGAGAACAGCTGCAGGTGCAGCCGGCCCAGCTTCCTGTCCTCACCCGTGGGCGCCTGGTGCCAACCGGAGATATAGGGCACCCGGTCGATGCCGGGGTGGAAGCGGTTCACCCGGCGCAGCAGCTCCTGGTAGATCCCGCCGAGCTCGTTCCGCTCGGCGTCGTCCAGAGCGGCCAGGTCGGGCACGTCGCGGTGCGGCGCCAGGTGAACCTCCACCGGCCAGCGGGCGGCCCGCGGCACGTAGGCGGAGAAGTGCTCGCCGCGGAGCACGACCCGGCGCCGCTCGGCCAGCTCGGCGGCCAGCACGTCGGCCAGCAAGTTGCTCCCGGTCGCCGCGCGGTACTGCCGGGCGCGCTCGATCAGCTGCGCCGACCGCGGGGGGACGACGGGGTATGCGTACACCTGCCCGTGCGGGTGGCTCAGCGTCACCCCGATCTCCTCGCCGGAGTTCTCGAAGACGAACACCTCGGCCACGGTCGGATCCGCCGACAGCTCGGCGGTGCGCTGGGCCCACGCCTCGACGATGGTGCGCAGCCGCTCGGCCGGGAGGTCGACCACGGAGGCCTGGTGGTCGCTGGAGAAGACGATGACGTCGCAGTGCCCCGTGGCCGGGCGGTCGGGCGGGCCCAGCACCTCGGGGTGGCCGGCGGAGGCCGGGCCCACGACGAGCGGGGCGTAGCTCGGGAACCGGTTGGCGAACACCACGACGTCGTAGTCGACGTCGGGGACCTCGGTCGGGCGGGCCGGGTCGCGGGTGGCGTCCAGCGGGCAGTCGGCCGCGCTGGGCAGGAAGGTGCGGTTCATCCGGTGCCCGGCGATGGTCACCCACTCACCGGTGAGTACGTCCAGGCGCAACTCGCCGGCGTGCGGCGGCTCGCCGAGCGGCCGGGTGTCAACCGCCTCGTGGACGGGGCCGTCGGTGGCCCGATCGTCGAAGTACCGGATCTCCCGACCGTCGGCCAGCTCCCGCACGGTGACCTGCCCGGGCCAGGGCGACCCGCCGCTCTCGGACTGCATGTGGTCCCTCTCGCCCTCGCTCGCGCCCGACCGCATCCGCGCGATCTGACACCGGACAGACAGAGGGGCCCGGTCACCTTCCGGCGACCGGGCCCCTCTGCGTGGTAGCGGGGACAGGATTTGAACCTGTGACCTCTGGGTTATGAGCCCAGCGAGCTACCGAGCTGCTCCACCCCGCGTCGGTAATCACCACCATACACGGGGCTCTCCAGGCCCACGACCGGCCCCCGGGAGGACCCGTCGCGACCAACTTCAGCGGGGCAAGCCGTCCGCGAGGACGACAACGGCCCCTCACGCTGCGCGTGGGGGCCGGGTCGTACCTGGGCGGACACGTGTCCGCGTAGCGGGGGAACCCGCCGACCGTGCGTCACCGGCGTTTCGCGACGGGGTCAGTGCCCGGTCGGTGAGGCTGCGCGTGGCTACGGCAACGCCGACAACGCATCCGTCAACAACGCGACGAGCGCCTCGTGCTGCACGTCGACCGATGACGACACCTCCTCCTCCGAGCCGTCGAGCGCCCTGGCGGCGAGCCCCGCCTTGCTGTCGATCAGCTCAGCGATCCTGGTGTCGATGGTCTGCGCGGCGATGATGCGCCACGCGGTGACGGGTTCCTTCTGACCGATGCGGTGGCTGCGGTCAATGGCCTGGGTCTGCTCCGCGTCGGTCCAGGAGAGCTCGGCAAGCACGATGTTGGAGGCGACCTGCAGGTTGAGACCCACGCCGGCCGCGGTCAGGGAGCAGACCGCGATGGCGACGTCGGGATCGTTCACGAAGGCGTCGATGTGCCTCTGCCGCGACGCGGGCGTCTGGTCGCCACGGATCGACGAGAAACGGATCCCGTGCCTGGCGAAAGTCTCCTCGGCGACGTCCATCACGTCGACGTGCTTGGCGAAGAAGACCACCTTGCCCGCGCTGCGCGCGAGCTGCGCCGCGTAGTCGGCGGCGAGGCCGGCCTTCGCCTGGCCGATGCGTCGCATCATGCTGAACACGTTCTCGCCGGTCTTCGTCGTGGTCGTGTCTTTCTGCTCCCACCTGGCCACCCTGCGCACGAGGTCATGGTCGATGCCCTCGACGACGGCACCGGACCGGCGGCTCGCGAGCGCGCTCTCGTACCGCGACACCATCCGGCGGGCAAGGTCACGCTCGGCCGCCCGGATCGAACGGCCGGCCTTCTCGTCGAGCTCGACGGGAAGGTCGGCGATGCGGCGGGCGGGGATGTCGGCAGCCACATCGACCTTGCGGCGACGGACGATGCCAAGGTCGACCACGCAACTGCGAGCGGCGGGGTAGAACGCGGGGTCAGCCGGCGTCAGACCTGTCTCGTCGAGCGAATCCATCAGCTCGGCGAGCGGCTTCGTCTCGTCGATCCAGCCGAGGAACTGCCAGATGGCCCGGAAATCCTCGATGTCGTTGATCAGCGGGGTGCCGGTGAGAGCCATCAGCAGGGGACGCGCGATGCGGGACCGGATGCGCTCGGAAAGCTCCCGGACGTGCTGCGAGCGCTGGGAGGCCTTGTTCTTGATGAAGTGCGCCTCGTCGACGACCATGCCGCGGAAGCCGAAGTCGCCGAACCAACCCACATGGCGGTCGAGCACCTCGTAGTTGACGACGACGATGTCGGCGAAGCCGTCGATCGTCTCCCCGTCGCCGTGGATCACGGTGGCCGAGCGGTGGGGTGTCCAGAGACCGGCCTCGCGCGCCCAGTTGGTCTTGACGACGTTCGGTACCACCACGAGCAGCGGGTAGGCATTCGCCGCCTCCGCGGCGAGCAGTGCCTGAGCCGTCTTGCCCAAACCCGGCTCGTCGGCGAGCAGGAAGGTCCGGTGGCCGGCAGCGGCAGCGGCGACCAACTGCGCCTGGTGCGGCATCAGCTCCACGCCACCCGGCGCGTGCCGGGAGGACGGCGCGGGAAGGGCCATGCACGCCGAGTCGCCGCCGCCGGCGCGCTCGAACGAACTGAGGAGCGGGCCGAGCAGCTCCCAACCGGCCAGGCGGCGCGGACGCGCCGTGCTCTGCCGGGCGGACGCGAAGTCGGGGGCGAGGAAAGGGTTGGCCAGCTGTCGTGAGACGACCGACTGCGGCACGACCCGACGCACGGTGGTGGCGGAGGCGGCCGCGGGCTCCGGCGGCGTGGTCTCGTCAGGGGTCGACTCGACACCGACGGCCCCCCGCATGTCCCGCTCGAGCGATCTGGCCGAGTCGGAGACCACGGCGTCCCCGGCGAGGAGCGCGAGGAGCGCGGGGTCGCGCACGGCGGTCTTCGCGAGGATCGTCGCGATCCCGTCGAGGCGCTTGAGCTGCTCGGCCCGGTGGGCGTCGGTGCCGGTCCCCTCCGCCCGGACCCGGGCGTGCTCCTCGCGCAACAGCACTGCGACGCCCTGGAACTTCGCGCGCACTGCGGGCGTCACGGGGCCGCGCCGGACGGCTGCCTCGACCTCACGGACGGTGCGGGCGAGCCCCGAAATGACGTCGCCGCGGTCGCGTCGCTGGTCCCGCGCGGCGGTACGGCGAGTGCCCGTCTGGCACTGGCCTCGTCGAGCCACAGACTCCTCCTCTGCAATGCCCGGCACGGTTGCCGCGGCGGAATGCTGAACACAGTCCCCGGCCGGGCGATGGCTGTCGCGAAGCGAGGGCCTGGGTGGCTACTCCGAGACGCGACTCAGACCCCCGGATCTGCGAGAGATCGACGCGTCGGGCTCCGACAGCCCGCCCATGCGGCAACTACAGCCACCAGTCGATGGCCGAGGCACCAACCACACCGCGCAGTCCTCGCCAGACGAGCGTCGTTTGCCCTGGGGGCGGTGCCGAACCCCATGCTAGCGCCTGTCGGCCCGCGCGAGACTGCGGCGCGACCCGCGGCCCGGACTGTATGCCGATGGATGGTTGCACAATCGGAAACTGCCCTCACAGTCACTGCGAGGCCAATTTCCGATGGTAGCGGGGGCAGGATTTGAACCTGCGACCTCTGGGTTATGAGCCCAGCGAGCTACCGAGCTGCTCCACCCCGCGTCGGTAGTGACCACCATACACGGCCCGCAGCGTCCCGCCCCCCGGCCCCCGCGGTCGGCACCGGCGCCCGTCGCGGGGCACCGGTGTCGGCCGCGCGGTCAGCCCGTCGGCGTGGCCGGCGGTGGCGTCGTCGCCGCGGCGCCCTGTCCGTTGGCCGCCGGGTTGGCCGCCTCGTAGGCCGCGATGGCGGCCTGCAGGTCGGACTGTGCCTGGCCGATCGCTGCGAAGTTGCCGCTCCGCTGGGCGTCGGCGAGCGCGGTCAGCGCCGCGTTGATGTCGGCCACCGCCCGGTCCCGGGCGGACGTGTCCGTCCCGTTCCCGGTGTCCGGCGCCGGCGTCGTCGGGCTGGCGGTTCCGCTCGGCGGCGTCGTCGGGGTCGTGGGTGCCGGCGCCGTCCCGCTGTCGGCGGCGGCGTCACCGGCGCCGTCGCCGAAGACCTGGTCCAGCGCCCCGGCGAACGTGTCGGCGTAGCCGACCCGGTCGCCGTAGTTGACCAGCACCTTCTGCAGCAGTGGGAAGGAGTTCTCCCCGGTGCCGGCCACGTACAGCGGTTCGACGTAGAGCAGCCCGTTGGTGCCGATCGGCAGGGTGAGCAGGTTACCGAACACCGCCTGGGAGCTGGCGCTGTCGAACAGCGTGAGCTGCGTTCTGACCTCGCTGTTGGTGTTGAAGGACTGGAACACCTGGGTCGGCCCACGGAACTGGGTGTTGCCCGGCAACTGCAGTACCTGGATCTCGCCGTAGGTCGACGGGTCGCTGGACACTGCCATGTAGGCCGACAGGTTCTCCCGGTTGAGCGCGTTGAGTGCACTGGTCAGCTGGAAGGTGGCGTTGCCCTCGCTGACCCGCTGGGAGAGCACGTAGTACGGCGGCTGGGAGTCTGCGGTGTTCTCCGTGGGATCGCTGGGGACCTGCCAGAAGTCGTTGGCGTTGTAGAAGTCCTTCGGGTTGTCCACGTGGTACTGGGTGAGCACGTCGCGCTGCAGCTTGAACAGGTCCTCCGGGTAACGGAAGTGGCTGCGCAGCTCGTCGCTGATCGCGCTCGACGGCTTGATCGTGCCCGGGAAGGCCTTCGCGTAGGTCTCCAGCACCGGATCGGGATTGGTGTCGTCGAAGGCGTACAGGTCGACCGTGCCGTCGTAGGCGTCCACGGTGGCCTTCACCGAGTTGCGGACGTAGTTGACCTGGTCGTTGGGCAGGGCAGACGTGCCCGTGCCGGTGAGGGAGTCGTTGGTCGCCTCACCCAGGCTCTGCAGCGAGGAGTACGGATAGGCGTCCGATGTCGTGTAGGCGTCGACGATCCAGACGATCCGGCCCTCCACCACCGCCGGGTAGGGGTCGCCGTCCACCTGCAGGTAGGGCGCGGCCTTCTCCACCCGATCCCGCGGATCACGGACGTAGAGCACCTTGGAGTTGTCGTTGACCGCGCCGGAGAGTAGGAAGTTGCGCTCCCGGTAGTGGATGGCGAACGTCAGCTGCCGGAAGAAGCTGCCGATCGAGACGCCACCATTGCCGTCGTAGGTGTTGTTCACCTGACCCGCGGAACCGCTCTCCGGCTGGTCGAACTCCCGCGGCGAGTCGTTGCCGGCCGCACCGACGACGGAGTACTCGTCCGCCCCGTTCACGTTGAGCAGCTCGCCGTAGTAGACGCGCGACTGGTCGACCGGGATGTTCCCCTGGGTCGGCAGGTCGCCGGTGGTGAAGTTCGGCTCGCCGCCGGCCTCCCCGGAGACGACCTGGTTGGCCGGCGCGGCGACGAACCCGTTGCCGTGGGTGTAGACGGTGTGCTCGTTGATCCAGTTCGTCTGGTTCCCCGACAGCGCGGACGAGTCCAGCTCACGGGCGGCCACCACGTAGTCCTGCGTCGTCCCGTCGGTCGTGTACCGGTCGATGTCCAGCTTCGCCGGGAAGCCGTAGACGTTGCGGATCTGTTGGCGGGCCAGGAACGTCGCCTGCAGGACGTTGGGATCCAGCAGCCGGGCGTTGCGGATCGTCTCGGTGTCGGCGGCGAGGTCGGCCGGCGTCGGCGTGCTGGCCACGTCGGTGCCCGCGTCGGTCCCGGTCTCCTGCCCAGTGCCCGTGTTGGTGCCGTAGTCGACGTACTCGATGTCGGACAGGCCATAGGCGTCGCGGGTGGAGGCGATGGCCCGCTCGATGTAGGCCGCCTCCTTCTGGTCCGCGCTGGGCCGCACGACGAACTGCTGGACGATCGCCGGGTAGGCGACCCCGATGACCAGGCTGGACAGCAGGAGCAGCACCAGGGCGGCGGCCGGCAGCAGGGTGTTGCGGAAGAAGATGTTGGCGAAGAACGCGATGGCGCAGATCGCCGCCACGAACACCAGGATGTTCTTGGCCGGCAGCAGCGCATTGACGTCGGTGTAGGACGCGCCGGTGAAGACGTTGCCCCGACCGGAGTAGACCGTGCCGTACCGGTCCAGCCAGTAGGCGACGGCCTTGAGGGCCACGAACAGCCCCAGCAGTACCGACAGCTGGACCCGGGCGGCGCCGGTGAGCTTCTGCCCCGGCGTCTGCAGGCGCAGTCCGCCGAACACGTAGTGGGTCAGCACCGAGCCGATCAGCGACAGCAGCACGATCGCGAACGCGAAGCCCAGCGCCAACCGGTAGAAGGGGTAGTCGAAGACGAAGAAGGAGATGTCCTTGCCGAACTGCGGGTCGGTCCGCCCGAAGTCGGTGGCGTTGCGGAACGTCAGCCAGGTCTGCCAGCTGCCCTGCGCGGCGAACCCGGCGAACAGGCCCAGCACGACGGCGATCCCGGTGAGCACGACCTTGCGGCGTGGCTCCAGCGACTGCCGGTAACGCTCGAGGTTCTGCTGCTCCAGCGACATCGGGCGGAAGGTCGGGCGGAAGCGGTAGGCCAGGTACACCGCGAGCGCGGTGAGCCCACCGGTGGCGAGCCCGGCGACGGCGAACAGCAGGGCGCGGGTCTGCACCTCGGTCCAGAAGACCTCGGTGTAGTTGGTCTCGTCGAACCACAGGTAGTCGACGTAGACGTTGGTCAGCGTGCCGATGACGGTGGACAGCACCAGCAGGACGGCGACGATGCCGATGAACGACTTCGCGCGCCGCGACAACGCCGGCACCGGCACGGGGGGCCGCATGGCCACGAGCGGTCTCCTCACAGATCAGGGGGTGGCCGGGAGGCCACGGACTACTCGACCGCCACCGGCTCGGCGCCGCAGGCGGCGCAGGACAGGTCAGGCGCCCGGGTCCGACTGCTCAACTGATGCCGGCGGTGGTGGGTTCCCGAGGTCACAAGCACACCACGTCCAGCTGGGGAGCCGGCGTCCCGGCCTCGCGTGCCGTTCAGCAGGGGGCCGGGGTGCGACCGGCGCGCAGGTCGGCCAGCGCGGTGAGCGCGTCGTCCAGCGAGGCGACCTTGGCCATCGGCAGGCCCGGCTGGGCGTTGGCCAGCGCCTCGGCGCAGTTGTCCGCGGGCACCAGGAAGAGCTCGGCGCCCAGTTCCCGAGCGGAGATGAGCTTCAGCGGGATGCCGCCGATCGGTCCCACGTCGCCCTCCCCGGTGATGGTGCCGGTGCCGGCGACCACGACGCCCTCGGTCAGGTCGGTGTCCCCCACCAGGTCCAGGATGCCCAGGGTGAGCATCAGGCCGGCCGAGGGCCCTCCGACGTCGTCGACCCGGATGTCCACGGTGAACGGCGCATCGGGTGATTCGAGCACCAGTACGCCCAGCGCCGACCCCTTTCCGGTCGCGGCCTTCCCGGTGGTCACCGTCGTCGTCCCGGGCTCGCCCAGGCGGATGTAGGCGACCGGCATCGACGTCCCGGGCGGAATGGCCTCGAGCGCCGCGCTGAGTGCGTCGGTGTCGGGCGTCACCGTGCCGCCCACGGACACCAACGCGTCCCCGGCCCGCAGCCGCCCCTCCGACGGGGAGCCGTCGGCCAGCTCCTGGACGACGACCCGCTCGGGGAAGCCCAGCTCGCCCAGGGCCGCCATCCGGGCGGACTGCTCGGAGGTGAGGAACGCCTGCCGGTTCTCCCGCTGGGTCTGCTGCTCGGACTTCCCCGACGGGTAGACCTGTTCGCGGGGGACAACGGTGACCTCGCCGTCGAACCAGCCCTGCACCGCCCCGACCAGGGCCAACGGGCGCTGAGGCACGCCGACGGTGGTCAGGTTCAGGTTGCCCGAGGTGTCATTCCGCTCCCGGCCGTCCAGGGAGATGATCGGGTGCCCGTCGATGTCCCCGAGGGTGTTGAAGGTGGGGCCGGGCACCTGCGCCACGTAGGGCACCGGCAGCAGCGTGCCGACCACCCCGAAGACGAGCAGCAGCGCCGCACCGGTGACCAGGGTGGCGATCCGACGACTCACGACGGGCGAGAGTAGGTGACCAGCCTGGGACTCCGCTCGGGCCGCGTCCACACCAGCCCCGGTGAGGGGCTCCCACGATCCGCTCTGGGCGTACGCGGGGGGCCCGCGGTTCCCGGGTCCAGGACCCCGGGCGCGGTTACGGTGGGGCCATGAGCGATCAACCGCCGTTTGGCTTCGGGCTCCCCGACCGTGACCCCGAGCGCTCCGGCGGCTCGGGGGGCTCCGGCGGCGGCACACCCGGTGACCCCTTCGGGCTCGGTGCCCTCTTCGGCGGCGCCGGCTTCGGCGGGCCAGGGGGCGGCTCCCCCGAGGACCTGCTGGGCAAGATGCCGCTGTTTGCCGAGCTGCAGAAGCTGATGACCTGGTCGGGGGGGCCCGTGAACTGGGACCTCGCGCGTCAGGGGGCGATCAGCCAGCTCGCCCCCGGCCACCAGCCGACGTCCGAGGCGGAGCGGGCGGCCGTCGCCGAGGCACTGCGGCTGGCCGACCTGTGGCTGGACGAGGCGACCGAGCTCCCCTCCGGGATGGACCGCGGCCTCGCCTGGTCCCGGGTCGAGTGGGTTGAGCAGACGCTGCCCGCCTGGGGCGCGCTGATCGACCCGCTCGCCGAGCGGGTCGTCTCGGCGATGACCAGCGCCCTCCCGGCGGAGGCGGCGCAGATGGCCGGCCCGCTGGCCGGCGTGATGGGCCAGATGGGCGGCGTCATGTTCGGCGCCCAGGTCGGCCAGGCGCTGGGCAAGCTCGCCGACGAGGTACTCACCAGCACCGACGTCGGCCTGCCGCTGGGCCCGACCGGCGCCGGTGTGCTGGTGCCGCAGAACGTGGCCGCCTTCGGTGCCGGGCTGGATCGACCCCAGGACGAGGTGCGGCTGTTCCTCGCGCTGCGCGAGGCCGCGCACCAGCGGCTGTTCGCCCACGTCCCGTGGCTGCGCCAGCAGCTCACCGACGCGGTGCACGCCTACGCCCGGGGCATCCACGTCGACCCGGAGGCCATTCAGCGCGGGCTGGACGAGGCGATGAGCGGCATGGAGGGCGGCGTCGACCCCAGCGACCCGGAGAGCATCCAGCGCCTCCTGGGCAGCGGGCTGCTCGAGCCGGAGGAGACGGCCGAGCAGCACATGGCGCTGCGCCGGCTGGAGACCCTGCTCGCCCTGGTCGAGGGCTGGGTGGACAGCGTGGTGTCGGCCGCGGCGGGGCCGCGGCTGCCCGGGCACGGGGCGCTCGCCGAGACCATGCGCCGGCGGCGGGCCTCGGGTGGTCCGGCCGAGCAGACGTTCGCCACGCTGGTCGGCCTGGAGCTGCGGCCACGCAGGCTGCGGGACGCCAGCACCGTGTGGGGCGCGATGGCCCAGCAGCACAGCACCGCCGCTCGCGACCGGCTGTGGTCCCACCCGGACCTGCTCCCGACCTCCGACGACCTCGACGAGCCGCTGGACTTCGTGGCCCGCCAGGGCGGCAGCGACGAGTTCTCCGAGCTGACCGTGCACCTCACCGACCAGCCGGACAGCGAACCCGGCACCGGGGACGACGCCGGGCCGGACGCCGGCAGGGCCAACGAGGACCCTCCCCACAGCTGAGCCGGGACCGGGGCGCTCAGTCGGGCTCGCCCGGCTCCTCCACGTCGTCGGCGGGCCCGTCGCCGGGGACGGCGCCGTGCGGCGTGTCGGGCCGGGCGAACTCGACGCCCTCGAGGAAGCCAAGCGCCCGCTCGGCCTGCGGATAGGCGTGCACCAGCGCCCAGAACCGCTCGTCGTGGCTGGCCTCGAGCAGGTGGGCCAGTTCATGCACCAGCACGTAGTCCACGACGAACTCCGGCATGCCGCGCAGCCGGCTGGACAGCCGGATCGTCCGGTCGCTGGGCGTGCACGAGCCCCAACGGCGGTGCTGGTTGTCCACCCACCGCACGCTGGCCGGCACCGCCCGGCCGGCGAAGAAAGTGTCCGACACCGTGGTCGCCCGGGTCATCAGCTCGCCGTCCGAGGCGAGGTTGCGGTGCCGCCGCTCCTCGCGGGTCTGCAGCTTGGCGACCATCTGGTCGACCCAGCGGCGCTCCTCGGCGGCGCTGAAGGCCGCAGGGATCAGCACGATGGTGCGACCGTTCTCGCGGTAGGCGGTGACGGTGCGCCGGCGCCGCGCGCTGCGCCGCACCTCCACGGCCTCGCGGAGGCCCGGGGCAGACGCCGTCCGGGACCGGGCGGCGGGGACGGCGGACACCCCGGTCGGTCGGCGGTCGGGTCGCTGCTCCACGCACGCACGGTAACGGGCGACCGCGCCCCCGCCCACCCGAGGACACCCGGTCGTGGACAGGTGCACACGGACAGTGGAACGACGCGCGCCGGGGTCCCCCGACCGGTGGACCGTCCACAGCCGCCGTGGGGAGGTCGGCGCAGGTGGAGGCCGGGTGAGGCGCTACCGGCGGGCGCCGCCGGGCCTTCTCTCCCGGGGCGGTGCACAGGGACACACCGACAGGTCCCCACGGTGTCCACACCGCTGTCCACAGCTTGTGGGAACCGGTCCTGGACGGTCCGCACCTGGGTCGTCCAGACCGGCCTGTGGACGGCGCCCCGTCCGGACCGGTCCGTCCTGGCACCCTGCCAACGGTGACCGAGAGCCCGCACCCGCTGCTGCCGCCCGCCACCCCGGTCCTGCGCCTGGACGGCCGGACGCTGCAGGTGGGCGGGGTCGACGGGCGCAGCGGCGTCCGCGTGCACCCGGCCGGGCCGGACGTGGGGCAGCTGCTCGCCGGGCTGGACGGCCGGCGCAGCGAGCGGGCGGTGCGCGCCCAGGCCACCGCCGAGGGCGTGCCCGCCGGCGTGGTCGACGACCTGCTGGCCGGGCTCCGGGCCGGAGGGCTGCTCTCCGACCTGGCGGCCGCCGACCTGCTCGCCACCGACCCCGGCCCGGCCGCCGCGGCCCGGGCCTCGACCGAGCTGCCCGCGGCGGCGACCGGTCCCGGCGGCGCCGGACGCTGGCACGCCCGCCGGCTGAGCGCCGTGGTCATCGACGGGGCCACCCGCGTTGGCGCACCGCTGGCCGCGGTGCTCGCGGCCAGCGGCGTCGGCCGGGTGCACGTCCGCGACCGCGGAGCAGCCACCGCTGCCGACGCGGTGGTCGGCGGGGTGAGCGCCGCCGACGAGGGCCGGCCGCGGGCGCTGGCCGCCGCGGACGCCGTGCGCCGCGCCAACCCGCTCACCGACCTGCGCCCGCTGCCGACCGACCAGGCACCGGACCTGGTCGTGCTCTGCCGGCCGTGGGCTGCGGTCGACCCACTGCACGTGTCACTGCACCGCGACGGCGTCCCCCACCTGGTGGCCACCGTGCGCGGTGAGACCGGCGTCGTGGGGCCGCTGGTGCTGCCTGGCACGACCAGTTGCCTGCGCTGCGCCGACGCCCACCGCCGGGACGACGACCCGGCCTGGCCGCGGCTGGCCGCCCAGCTGGCCGCCGCGGACCCGGTGCCCAGCGGCTCGACCGTCACCTGCCTGCTGACCGCGGCGACCGCGGCGGTCCAGGTGCTCGCCCACCTCGACGGCGCCGCGGCGCCGGCGGTGCTGGAGGCGACCCTGGAGCTGCGCCTTCCCGGCCCGCTGCCGGTGCTCCGCCGCTGGCCAGCGCACCCCGCGTGCCCGTGCGGTGCGGCCGCTGCCCGCATGGCAGGCCGGCAGAGGGGACAATGTCCTCGTGAGTGACACCGGTCGGGACATCCCCCGGGGGGCGGCGTCCCGGACGGCGAGGCTGGCTTCCCTCCCGCTCGGGGCTGCGGGACGAGCCACCCTCGGCATCGGCAAGCGACTGTCGGGTCGCCCGGCGGAGGAGGTCAATGCCGAGCTGCAGCAACGGACGGCCGAACAGCTGTTCGCCGTGCTGGGACAGCTCAAGGGCGGGGCGATGAAGCTCGGGCAGACGCTGTCGGTCTTCGAGGCCGCGGTGCCCGAGGAAGTCGCCGGGCCCTACCGCGAGGCGCTGACCAAGCTGCAGGAGGCGGCGCCGCCGATGCCGGTCCGCACTGTGCACGCGGTGCTGGCCCAGCAGCTCGGCGGTCGGTGGCGCGAGCGGTTCCGTGAGTTCGACGACGCCCCGGCCGCGGCAGCCAGCATCGGCCAGGTACACCGGGCGACCTGGCACGACGGCCGGGACGTCGCGGTGAAGATCCAGTACCCGGGCGCCGGCACCGCGCTGATGGCCGACCTCAACCAACTGGCCCGGTTCGCCCGACTGTTCGCCGCGCTGTTCCCCGGCATGGAGGTCAAGCCGCTGATCGCCGAGCTCAAGGCGCGGGTGGTCGAGGAGCTCGACTACGTCCTGGAGGCCGACTCCCAGCGGGCCTTCGCCGCCGCCTACGCCGACGACGACCAGATCGTCGTACCGCGGGTGGTGGCCAGCGCGCCGAAGGTGATCGTCTCGGAGTGGCTGGACGGCATCCCGCTGTCCCGGATCATCGCCGCCGGCACCCAGGAACAGCGCGACCGCGCCGGGCTGCTGATGGCGGTGCTGCACTTCTCCGGCCCCGAGCGGGCCGGGCTGCTGCACGCCGACCCGCATCCGGGCAACTTCCGGCTGGTCCCCGACGGCCGGCTCGGCGTCATCGACTTCGGCGCGACCGCGCGGCTGCCCGACGGGCACCCCGAGCCGATCGGCCGGTTGGTGCGCTGGGCGCTGGAGGGCCGCGCCGAGGACGTGCTCGCCGACCTCCGCGCGGAGGGATTCGTCCGGCCCTCCATCGAGGTCGACGCCCAAGGGGTCCTCGACTACCTGCTGCCGCTGCTGGCCCCGGTCGCCGCGCCGACCTTCCAGTTCAACCGGGCCTGGATGCAGGAGCAGGCCGTGCGGATCGGCGACCCGCGCAGCGACGCCAGCCGGCTGGGCCGCCAGCTGAACCTGCCGCCGGCCTACCTGCTCATCCATCGGGTGACCATCGGATCGATCGGCGTGCTGTGCCAGCTCGACGCTCGGGCCCCCTACCGGGGTGTGTGCGAGGAGTGGCTGCCCGGCTTCGCCGGCTGAGCTGTGTCGTCTGTCATCCTCCGGACGACACCCCGGCCAGCAGCCGTCCCTGACGCGCGCTGAGCCGCTACCTGCATCCCGGCCGGGACCCTCCGGGTCCGCGACCGGGATGCACAGCGGCTGACGCCGCGAACGACGGCCGTCCCCGGCTGGGACAGCGCCGCGATGTGGGTACTCCCCCTGCTCCTCACCAGACCGCGTCGCTGGCCCGGGCGGCCCGTCGCGACGCGCGCTCGGCCCGGCGGGCCCAGCGACGCGCGGCGATCAGCCGACGGGCCCGCGCAGCGGTGTCCGCCTGCGCCTGGAGTTCCCGCATGTGGGTGCGGGCCAGGTCGTGCTCGATCAGGTTCATCTCTCGTCCTCTGTACGGGGCGCCGTACCACGGCGCCGCTGTGGTGGTGTTGGTGCCTTGCTCGAGCGCGTGCGGGTCCGGGGCGGTCACGCCGCTGCCTCGGCGGTGACCTTCCGGGGGCGGCCCCGCGGCCGCTTGCGGGCGATCACGGCGCCGCGGTCGAAGATCTCCCCACCCCAGACGCCCCAGGGCTCGGCCCGGTCCAGCGCGCCGGCCAGGCAGGCGCTCCGAACCGGGCACTCGATGCACAGCGTCTTGGCGTGCTCGAGCTGGGCGGGGCTCTCCGCGAACCACAGGTCCGGGTCCTCGACCCGGCAGGGCAGCGCCCGTCGGGCCGGCGCCGGCTGGAGCTCCCCCGTGGACGCGTGCGTGCGGTCGAGTGCGGGCCGGCGCTGGGACGCCGGTCGCTCGATCGTGTGCTGCACGGCCGCTCCTCCTCTTCTTCCTCGGTTGCGACCGGTCGACGGGGGCCCCGCCGACCGGAAGTCGGGTGGAGTCCGCGGCGGACGAGGAAAGACGAAGGCCGCGGATCCCGGTGTCCGGGTTCCGCGGCCTCGAGGAGGACCAGCTGAGCTGCTAGCTCAGTGGGTCCCTCGGGGGCAGGTCACCCGGGGTGCAGCTGGTGGTGCGGTGCGCGTTACAGCCCTGGTAGCCGTCCAGAACGACGACGCCGATCTCCTGCTCGAAGGAGATGCCGGCGGAGTCGGTGCTGGTGATGTCGAGGGCATCGGCCGGGACCCGGGGGCGGAGGGTGGTCGTGCCGGCGAAGGGCAGGCCGGTCCCGTCCAACGGAGCGGCGGACGACGGTGCCGTGCGGACGACCCCGCGCGGGGACGGGCACACGACGACAGCCGGCGTCGGGGCCGCGCCCGCCGCACCGGTCATGGTGATGTCGGTGCTGCTCATGGGGTCCCCTCCTTCCGGGGTCGAAGTACGGCCTGCCGGCCGCGCTCCCTGTGTCTGCCTGTCCGTGCCTTGCTCGGGTGGTGCTCCTGGTCACTCCCAGGTGGTGTGCTCGAAGGCTAGGCGAGGTCCCCGAGCCGGGTCAACGCAATTAACGGCAGTTCCCTGGAACGGGCGTGTCGACGGCGTCCGCGCAGCTCGACGACCCGTCGGTCCGGCCTCAGTCGGCGAGGGTGGCGAGCACGTCCTCGCCATAGAGCTCGAGCTTGCGAGCGCCGATCCCCGGCAGCCCGGACAGCTCCCGCAGCGACCCCGGTCGGGCCTCGGCGACCGCCTGCAGCGTGGCGTCGGTGAAGACGACGTAGGCCGGCACCGACGCGGCGGTGGCCGTGCTGCTGCGCCAGGCGCGCAGCCGCTCGAACCGTTCTCCCGCCTCCCCCTCCAAAACGACCTTGGGGCGCTTGGCCGACCGTTTGGCCAGGGGCGCGCCGTCCGGGGCCAGGCCGTCGAGGAACCGGCTCCGCGGGCGGGACCGGCGTCCGCCGGGGTTGCGCGCCAGCGACCAGGACAGCGTGAGCTGCTCCCGGGCGCGGGTGACCGCCACGTAGAGCAGCCGGCGCTCCTCCTCCACCGCATCGGGCCGGCTCTGCGACTGGGCGATCGGCAGCACTCCGTCGACCAGGCCGACGACGAACACCGCATCCCACTCCAGGCCCTTGGCCGCGTGCATCGAGGCGAGCGTGACCCCCTGCACCGTCGGAGCGTGCTGGGCGCCGGCCCGCTCGGCGAGGTGGGCCACAAAGCCGCCCAGGTCCAGCGTCGGCTCCTCGGCGACCAGATCGACCGCCAGGTCGACCAGCGCGGCCAGGGACTGCCAGCGGTCGCGGGCCGCGCCCCCGGCGGACGGGCGGTGCTCCACCCAGCCGGTGGAGGCCAGGACGTCGCGCACCGTCGGCACCAGCGCCCCCGGCTCGCTGCCCCCGGCCGCGGCGCCGCGCAGCAGCAGCACCGCCTCACGCACCTCGGGCCGTTCGAAGAAGCGCTCGCTGCCCTTGAGGACGTAGGGCACGCCGACGTCGGTGAGCGCGGACTCGTACACCTGGGACTGGGCGTTGATCCGGAACAGCACGGCGATCTCGCTGGCGGGCAGCCCGCCGTCCACCAGCTCCCGGCAGGCGCGGGCCACCGCGGCTGCCTCGGCCGGCTCGTCGGGGTGCTCGACGAACCGCGGTTCGACGCTGTCGCGCCGCTGGCCCAGCAGGCGCAGGCCGGGCAGGCCCTTGCGCGGCGTGGCCTGGCCGATCAACTTGTTCGCCAGCCCGACCACCTGCGGGGTGGAGCGGTAGTCGCGCTCGAGCTTGACCACCTCGGCGTCGGGATAGCGGTCGGCGAAGCCGAGCAGGTAGTCAGGGTCGGCCCCGGTGAAGGAGTAGATCGTCTGGTTGGGGTCGCCGACCACGCAGACCTCGGCCCGGCCGCCGAGCCAGGCGTCCAGCAGCCGCTGCTGCAGCGGGTTGACGTCCTGGTACTCGTCGACGACGAAGTACCGGTACTGGCCGCGCACTTCCCGGGCGACGTCCCGGTGCTCCTCCAGGGCGTAGGCGGTGACCAGTAGGAGGTCCTCGAAGTCCAGCGAGCCGTCGCGCTGCTTGGCTGCCTCGTAGCTGCGGTAGACCTCGGCGACCGCGGCCGCCTCGAAAGGTGCCTCGCGGCCGGCCGCCTTCGCCCGGGCGGGGTAGTCCTCCGGCGTCGCGAGCGTGGTCTTGGCCCACTCGATCTCGCTGGCCAGGTCACGCAGGCTGGCGCGGTCGGTGGACAGCCGAGCCCGGGACGCCGCCGCCGCGACGACCCGCAGCTTGTTCTCGATCAGTTCGGGCATCGGGCCGCCGAGCACGCGCGGGGCGAAGTAGCGCAGCTGACGCATCGCCGCGGCGTGGAAGGTGCGCGCCTGCACCCCGCCCACACCCAGCGCCGACAACCGACTGCGCAGCTCCCCGGCGGCCCGCGCGGTGAACGTCACCGCCAGCACCTGCTCGGGGACGTAGACACCGGTGTGCACCCCGTAGGCGATCCGGTGGGTGATCGTGCGGGTCTTCCCGGTGCCGGCACCGGCCAGGATGCAGACCGGGCCCTGAACGGCGGAGGCAGCCGCCCGCTGCTGCTCGTCCAACCCGGCGAGCACCTGCTCGGCGGCACCCGCGGCGTCGGCGTCCGACTGATGGTCGATCTGCGGCATCCCCACGGACCTGATCCTCCCAGCCGCCCCCGCCGTCCGGGGGGAAGCATCCCCAGGCGCCCGGCGTTGGAGACCTCGGGCCGGCGCCGGGCCATCCGCCCCCCGGGTGGCCGCTGCCGACCGGAACGAGAGAGGATCGTCCTGATGAGCACTCCCGGGACTGCCGTGACCATGTACACCACGAGCTGGTGCGGGTACTGCGTGCGGCTGAAGAAGCTGATGCAGCGCGAGGGCATCGAGTACGGAGAGGTCAACATCGAGCTCGACGAGGGCGCCGCCGAGCTGGTCATGAAGGCCAACGGCGGGAATCAGACGGTGCCGACGCTCGTCTTTGCCGACGGGAGCGCGCTCACCAACCCCAGCATCGACCAGGTGAAGTCCCAGCTCGCGGGTCTGCCGGGCGCATGATCCCCGGCCCCCGGCCGCTGGCGGGCGACGACCGCCCCCAAGGTTGCTGTGGGAGTCTCCCGTGCGACGACGCGCCGGCGGCCCCGCCGGCACGGAGGGAGGGTGCGGTGAGCGAGACGGTCCGTGGTACGTCGGCGACGTCCGCACCGGCGGACGCGTGGCCGGACGACGTCGTCCGCACCCCCGACGGGCTGCCGGCCGTGGTGCTGGTGCGCACTGCTCGGGGCTGGACCCCGCTGCACCCCGCCGAGCAGCTGGGCGATCTGCCCCTGGTGGAGGGGATGACGCTGGCCGACCTCGTCGCCGAGGAGGCCGGAGCGGTCCCCGAGCCCGGCCGGCAGGCGCGGCTGGCCGCCCGCAAGGGCCCGGCGCCCGACGCCCCCACCGAGGTCCCCGACCCGAGGGACGCCGAGCTGGCCGAGCTCCGTCGCACCGTCGGCCAGCTGGAGCACGCCCTGGCCGCGCGGGTCTCGATCGAGCGGGCCATCGGCGTGCTCGCCGAGCGGCACGGCTCCTCCCCGCGCGAGGCCTTCGACGAGCTACGCCGCCGCGCCCGCGCCCAGGGGCGCCCGGCGCAGGAACTGGCCCGCGAGGTGCTCGACGGACTGCCTGCCCGGGCCGCCGTCCCCGGCCAGCGGACGACGTCAGACCCCGCGCACGACCACCGCCCGACCGCCGACACGCTCCCGGGGCCGCGGCCGCCCACGGTCCGCCGCGTGACCCGCCGTCCCCGGCCGGCCGCCAGCCCCGGCACCGGGGCGGAGGCGCACAACTGAGCGCTCCGCGCCCGCTCTTCCCTGCCGCTCTCGCCGAACTGCTGGCCGACCTCCTCGCCGTCGTGCCGGCCGAACCCGGCGCTCCGGTGCTGCGCGTCGCGCTGGACGGGCCGCAGCTGAGCGCGCCCGCCGGCGGTGTCGCCGGGCCGGATGCGCTGGCGAGCCGGCTGGCCGACCTGCTGCCTGCCCGCAGCCGGCCTGCGGTGATCGTGCCCGCCGAGGGCTTCTACCGGCCGGCGTCCCTGCGGCTCGAGCACGGCCGCACCGACCCCGACGCCCGGTACAGCGACTGGCTGGACTCCCGAGCGCTGGCCCGGGAGGTGCTCGACCGCGCCGGGCCGCGCGGCTCCGGGGAGTACCTGCCGGCGCTGTGGGACGTGGCGCGTGACCGCGCCGCCCGAGCCGCCTACCGGCCCGCACCGCCCGGCGGGGTACTGCTGGTCCCGGGCTCGCTGCTGCAGGGCCTCGGGCTGGCCTTCGACGTCGTCGTCCACCTGCGGGTGAGTCCGGCCGCGCGTCGGCGGCGCACGCCGGGCGAGCGAGCCTGGGAGCTGCCCGCCTTCGACCGCTACGACGCCGAGGTCGACCCCGCCGCGCTGGCCGACGCCGTGGTGCTGGCCGACCACGCCGACCGGCCGGCGTTGGTGCTACAGGGCCGCTTCGCGAGCTGAGCGCGTCAAGGGCCCCCTCCCGGGCACCGCCCCGAGCTTGCGAGGGGTGGGGAGGAGGGGGTCCTTGTTCAGCTGAACTCGCCGGTCACCCAGCGGTCGATGATGTGCCGGGCGATGGACACCCCGGGCGGCAATGCCTGCGGACCGGCGCCGGAGCGCAGCTCGTCCCGGCTGAACCAGCGCGCCTCCTCGATCTCGTCGTGGTCGATGCGCAGCTCCTCGTCCAGCGCCCGGGCGACGTAGCCGAGCATCAGCGACTGCGGGAACGGCCACGGCTGGCTGGTGACGTACCGGACGTCGGTGACGGCGATCCCGACCTCCTCGGCGACCTCGCGGGCGACCGCTCCCTCGGCGGACTCCCCCGGCTCGACGAAACCGGCCAGGATGGAGAACCGGCCGGCCGGCCACACGGCCTGACGGCCGAGCACGCAGCGGTCACCGCCGTCGTGGACCAGCATGATCACCGCGGGATCGGTCCGCGGGAACACCTCGGTGCCGGTCTCCGGGTCGCGCTGCACCCACCCGGCGCGCTCGATGGTGGTCGCCGCGCCGGACACCGGGCTGAACCGGTTGCGCTCGTGCCACTCCACGATGCCGACCGCCTGGGCCAGCAGACCGGCGTCCAGATCACCGAGGTCGGCGCCCAGCTCCCGGAGCCCGGCCCAGTGGTCGACGGGCCGGCCGCTGACGGTCAGCGCGCGCTGCCCTCGGACGGCGGCGTAATGCACGCCCTCGGCCTCGCCGAGGTAGATGGCGCCGGTGGGCATCGCCGGGCGCTCGTCGTAGACCAGCTCGGGGCCGTCCGTCCCCTCGTGCACCGGGACGCTGCGCTGGTCGTCGACGGTGAGTACCCGCACCGGGCGGCCCTGGGCCGGGTCGGCGAGCGCCCGGGCCAGGTGGCCGCGGTCATGAGCGGCACGGGAGAGCACCGGCACCGCGTCCGGCGTGGAGGTCGCCGAGGTCGGCCACTCCGCTGTTCTCACCGGCACCGGATTGTCCGCCGGCGTGCTGCCGCCCGCCGGGACGCTCATGCCCCCGCCGCCTGAGCGGTGACGTCGACCGGTCCAAGCGCCCGCAGCGGCTCGGTGACGGTGCCGGCGTCGCCGACGACCACCGCGGTCAGCCCCGCCGGGTGCAGCCAACGGCGGGACGCCTCCGCGACGTCGGTGACGGTGACGGTGGCCAACGCGCGCTGGTGGTCGGCCAGCCACTCGGCCGGCAGACCGGCCCCGAACAGCGCCGACAGCGTGCTGGCCAGCCCCGAGTGGGTGGCGGTGCCCAATGCCAGCGTGCCCAGCAGGTAGCGGCGAGCGGACTCCAGCTCGGGCTCGGTGACCGGGGTGACCGCCATCCGGCCCAGCTCGTACCAGGTCTCCAGGAAGGCCGGCCCGGTCACCTCGGTGGCCACGTCGGCCTCCACAACGAATGACGAGCCCGCCATCAGGTGCTCCACGGAGCTCCGCGGACTGTAGGTGTAGCCGCGCCGCTCGCGGATGTTCTCGACCAGCCGGGAGGAGAAGTAGCCGCCGAACACCATGCTGGCCAGCCGGACCGCCGGCAGCGCCGGATCCGTGCGTGCCGGGGCGGGCCCGCCCAGCCGCAGGTTGGACTGCACGGCCCCGGGACGGTCCACGACCTCGAGGTGGCCCGGCGCCAGGATCGGAACGGGCGGGGCCACGACGGCGACGCCCTCGGCCGACCAGTCGGCCAGCGCCGAGCCCACGACGTCGGCGGCCGAGGCCGGGTCGACGTCGCCGACAAGCACCAGCGTGCTGCCGGCCGGGAGCACCCGGTCGCGGTGCAGCCTGCGCAGGGCGGTGGGGGTGACCGTGCCGACCAGCTCCGGAGCCGGCAGCTGCTGGGCGTAGGGGTGCACGCCGTAGCGGCGCGCGGCCAGCGCGGTGCGGGCGACGACGCCGGGCTGGGACCGGGCGATTCCGATCCGCTCGACGACCCGCCCCCGCTCGGCCTCCACCTGCGGCCCGGGGTAGGTGGGCCGGCTCAGCAGCTCGGCGAGCACGCCGAGGACCGCGCCCAGACCGTCGGACAGCATCGTGGTGGAGAACAGCAGCCGGTCGGGGTCGGCGGAGACGGAGAGCTCCGCGCCGTGGGCCTGCAGCAGCTGGGCGAGCTCCAGCTGGTCGTGCGCGGCGGTGCCGAGCAGGACGGCGCCGGTCAGCACCGAGGTACGGGCGGCGTGGGTCGCCGCACTGCGCGGCGCCGAGGCCGCGAAGGGGACCCGCAACCGCAGCTCCACCAGCGGCACGCCGGCCCGGGGGACGACGACCAGACGCAGCCCGTTGGGCAGCGTCCGCTCGTGCACCTCGGGGACCGGCTGCGGCCGGGGGTCGCCCAGCGGCGGCACCAACGAGAGGTCGAGGACGGGTGCACTCATCGACCCACCTCCGGTGACGGAGCGGAACGGCTACGCCGTGCTGTCGAACACATCATCGGGTTCCTCCGGTCGCGCGCAGCTCGAGGACGGCGGCGGTGTCCGGGGACAGCCCGCGGGCCGCGGCCTGCACCTGTTCGGGGGTGACCGCGGCCAGCCGGGCGGCCAGCTCACCGGCGAGCTCGGCGCGGCCGTGGATGAGCTCAGCGGCGGCGAACCCGAGGGTCCGGCCGAGCACCGAGTCGGCCTGCTGGAGCAGTTGCGCCTCCGTGCGGGCCTGGATACGGGCCAGCTCGTCGGCAGGGACCCCCTCGGTGGCCACCCGGTCGGCCTCCTCGTACACGGCGGCGAGCACCCGCTCAGCGGGCACCTCAGCGGGGTGGTGAACCTGGGTGACCAGCAGCGTGGCGTCCCGGACGTCGAACGGGTCGCCGAACAGGCCCAGGTAGCTGCTCTGCCCGACCGCGATGCGGTCGGTATGCAGCAGCCGGCGCTCCAGCCGGGAGGCGTCTCCCTCGCTGAGCAACTCGGACAGCAGCACGGTGCCCAGGTAGGTATCGAAGTCGCCGACCGGGTCGGGCACCCGCCAGCCGATCGCGACGGCCGGCGCGGGGGCCAGCCGGTCCTCGACCACGCCGTGCCGGGCGGTGGTCGGCGAGGGCTCACCGGTCTCCGGCACCGGCGGGGCGGGGCGGGGCTCCACGGCCTCGAACCAGCGGCGTACCAGCCGCTCGGTCTCGGCCACGCCGAGGTCGCCGCCGACGCAGAGGACGGCGTTGGCCGGGGTGTAGTACCGGGCGAAGAAGTCGGTCGCGTCCTCGACGGTTGAGGACTCCAGGTCGACGAAGGAGCCGTAGCCGTCGTGGGTGTTGGCGAAGCTCCCGAAGGCGATCGGCGGCAGCTGCAGCCAGGGGAAGGCCCCGTAGGGCCGGTTCAGCACGTTGACCCGGATCTCCTCCTTCACCACGTCGATCTGGTTGCGGAGGTTCTCCTCGGTGATCGCCGGCGCGGCCATCCGGTCGGCCTCGAGGAAGAGCGCGCGCTCGAGGGCCTCGACCGGCAGGGCCTCGAAGTAGTTGGTGTAGTCCAGGTGGGTAGAGCCGTTGAAAGTGCCGCCGGCGGCCTGCACGAGCCGGGCGTGCTCCATCTTCGGGACGTTCGCCGAGCCCTGGAACATCATGTGCTCGAAGAGGTGGGCGAACCCGGTGCGGCCCACGGGCTCCGAGCGCATCCCCACGTCGTAGAAGACGCTGACGGCCACCACCGGGACGCTCCGGTCCGGGGCGAGGACGACCCGGAGTCCGTTGTCGAGCGTGAAGCGCTCCACGGGGTGCCGCAGGGTCAGGTCTGCAGCTGCTGTCACATCCAGGACCCTAACCGCGCCGAACGACACTCCGGTCGTCGGTTCCTCCCACGGAGGGGAGCCCAGCTCACAACACGTCGACGTCGCCCAGCACCCGGTCGATCACGCCGTAGAGCTCGGCATGGGTGTTGGGGATCGACAGGTACAGCAGCGCCGGCGCCGGCCGGCCGACGTCGATGAGCAGCAACGCCGCCCGCTCTCCGCTGGCGTCGTACCCCTCGACGTCCCAGGACAGGTCGAACTCGTAGACCCACGCAGCGGCGCCGTCCACGGTCAGGGCCGCCGACCGGCGCACCGTGCGCTCGTTGGGCCCGGGGTAGTAGTTGGCGCGGACGCTGTCGGCGATCGTCTGCACCGTGCTCTCCAGGCTGGCCGCGCCCGACCAGCCGTAGCCGTCGACCACCGGTCCCGAGGTGCACTGCGCGATGAACTCGCCCAGGGAGTCCGGCAGCGTCTCCTGCGTGACGAAGTACTGGCCGGCCACGCTGGCGGTCTCCACCGGCGCGCCCTGGCCGTACTCGTACCAGCCGTCGCCGAGGAACGGATAGGAGATCCCGGCGTCGGGATCGACGATGCGCACCGTGCCGGGCGCGAACGTCGGCCCGGCCGGGATGGTGGGCACCGCGGTGGGTGCGCCGGCGTCGTCCCGGCCTGACCCGCCGGTGAACACCCCCACCAGCAGGAGGACGACCACCAGCGCCAGGACGCCGGCGCCGACGAGCAGCGGGGTTCGCCGCGAACGGCGCGCCGGGGCGGTGGACGCCCACGGCTGGGACGGCGGGACGGTGGGGTGCGGCGGCGACTGGAACGCGGCTCCGACGGCGACGCCGGGGCCGGCCGGGGTGGTCACGTCGGACCAGGAGAACCCGTTCCACCAGCGCACCAGGCCCGGAGCGCCGTCCGGATCGGGGTACCAGCCCGGCGCCGCCGTCGCCTGACCCCCGCCGACCTCACTCACGCCGTCACCCTATGCGGACGGGACGGCCTCGTCCGGCTGCCGTTACCTGCGCCGCGGGTCCAGCCGCCGCAACAGGCGGCGGCCGGCCCGGAGCGCGGTCGGCGCCGCCTCCGCCACACCCGTCGGGGAGGGACGGTCCGCCGGACGGGACACCTCGATGCCGCTGACCGACAGGACCGCCCGCGCGGCGGCGGCCATGCCCCCGGCCGACGACCACCGCTGACCGGGGTCGGCGGCCAGGCCCCGCAGCACCACGCCGTCCAGGTCCGGCGGGATGTCCGGCCACAGTGACGAGGGGGCCGGCGGCTCGGCGGCCGGCAGCGGCGGCCGGCCGGTGAGCAGCTCGAACAGCACCCCGGCCAGCGCGCAGACGTCGGCCCGCGGGCCCGGGTCGACCGGGAGCGCGAGGCCCAGGCCGGTCACCTGGACGACGTCCGCACCGGCGTTCGCGTCGCCGGACCGAGCGAGCAGCACGTCGGCAGCCGAGAGACGGCCGTGGACGAGGCCGGCGGCGGAGGCGGCGTCCAGCGCCCGGGCGACCTGGCCGACCAGGTCGACGGCCCGGGCCGGGTCCAGCGCGCCGGACCGGGCCAGCAGCGAGGCGAGGTCCTCCCCCTCGACCAGACGCGCGGCCAGGAACAGCCGGCCGTCGACCTCCCCGTAGCGCTCGACCGGGACGGCGTGCGGTTCGGTGAGCCGGGCGGCGGCCCGCGCACACGTGAGGAACCGCTGGCGGTAGGCGCCATCCGAGGTCCACTGCGGGTCGAGCAGCGTCAGCGCGACGTCGTGCCCGCGTTCGGTGTCGGCGGCGCGGAACACCTGGCCCAGCGCCCCACTGTCGAGCACGCCGAGCACTCGATAGCCGCCGACCTGCTCCCCGACGAATTCCTGGGTCATCGCGGGAAGCTGACCCCTGCGAGTTCGCGCCAGAGGTGGGCGGCCGCCTCGGCGCCGCGGTACAGCATGGGCAGCAGCACCCGCTCGTTGGGCGAGTGGATGCGGTCGGTGGGCAGGCCGGCGCCCAGGAAGACCAGCGGGGCACCGAGGATGCCGGCCAGGTCCGCCTCCGGCCCACTGCCTCCCTCACGGGTGAACAGCACCTGATCGGCGTCGGTGTCGAACGCCAGGCCGATGGAGCGCAGCAGCGCGGCCATCGCCGGGGAGTCCAGGTTGCTGGCGCAGGGGCCGACACCGCCGGCCGGCACGTGCACCTCGGCCTCGATGCCGGCCGGGGTGTTGGCCTCCACCCACGCCCGCACCTGATCGGCGAGGTCGGCCGGCACCTGGTCGGCGACCAGCCGGAAAGTGACCTTGGCGTGCGCCTCGGCCGGAACGATCGTCTTGTGGCCGGGGCCGGTGTAGCCGCCCCACATGCCGTTGACCTCCGCGGTCGGGCGGGCGCCGACCCGCTCCAGGGTGCTGAAGCCGGCCTCGCCGGTGGCCACCCGGGAGGCGGCGGGGCCGGCCAGCCATTCGGCCTCGTCGAAGGGCACCCGGCCCATCAGCTCGCGCTCCCGGTCGGTCAGCGGGCGCACCTTGTCGTAGAAACCGGGCAGGGTGACCCGGCCGGACTCGTCGTGCAGGCTGGCCAGCAGGTCGGCGAGGGCGTGCAGCGGGTTGGGCACCGCGCCACCGAACGAGCCCGAGTGCAGGTCGACCGCGGGGCCGCGCAGGGTGATCTCGGCGTCGGCGAGCCCGCGCATGGCCGTGACCGCGCTGGGCACGTCGGGGGCGGCCATGCCGGTGTCGCTGACCACGATGACGTCGCAGCGGAGCCGGTCGGCGTGCTCGCGCAGGAGGTCGGGGAAGTTGGGCGAGCCGGACTCCTCCTCGCCCTCGACGATCAGCTTCACCGTGACCGCGGGGGTGTCCCGACCGGTGGCGGCGAGGTGGGCGCGCATGCCGAGCAGGTGGAAGGCGACGTTGCCCTTGTCGTCGATGGCGCCGCGGGCGTGCAGCTCGGGGCCGTCGGGGCCCTCGATCCGGGTGGGCTGGAAGGGCGGGTGCTCCCACAGCTCCAGCGGGTCGACCGGCTGGACGTCGTGGTGGCCGTAGACCAGCGCGACCGGTGCGCCGGCGTCCGCGGAAGGCCACTCGGCGTAGACGGCGGGGGCTCCGGCGGTCGGCCAGATCTCCACGGTCGGGAAGCCGGTGCGGCGCAGCGCCTCGGCCAGCCACTCGGCGCTGGCGGCGACGTCGCCGGCGCACGCCGGGTCGGCCGAGATCGACGGGATCCGCAGCCAGGCGTCGAGGTCGGCGTGCAGGTCGTCGAGGTGGGTGGTGACGAAGTCGCGTTCCGCGTTGCTGCTCACGGCCCCGACCGTATCCGGTGGCCCCGCGGCCGCCTGCCGTGGAGTGGCCGGCGGGCTAGGTTGCCGGGGTGACCGTGGGCATGCAGCAGGTGGACGTCGGGGACCTGACCTTCGACGTGCGGACCGACGGCCCCGAGGACGGCCCGCCGGTGCTGTTGCTGCACGGCTTCCCGGAAACCTCGCTGAGCTGGTCGTCGGTGACCCCGCTGCTGGCCGAGGCGGGGCTGCGCACCTACTCCCCGGACCAGCTGGGCTACTCCCCCGGTGCCCGCCCCGACGAGGTGGGCGCCTATGCGCTGCCGAACCTGGTGCAGGTGACCGCGGACCTGATGACGGCGCTGGACATCCCGGTGGCCGACGTCGTCGGGCACGACTGGGGCGCGAACGTGGCCTGGGCGATGGCGGCCTGGCACCCCGACCGGGTGCGCACGCTGACCGCGGTCTCGGTGCCGCACCCGACCGCGTACACGCTGGCCTTCCGCGCCGATCCGGAGCAGAAGGAGCGTTCGGGCTACATCAAGCTGTTCTGGCAGGCCGGCAAGGCCGAGGAGGTGCTGCTCGCCGACGGCGCCCGCCGGCTGCGCCGGATGCTGGACTCTCCGGCGAGCGGCGTGCCGGCCGAGGCGGTGGACGTCTACGTGTCGCAGCTGTCCGCGCCGGGCGCGCTGACCGCGGCACTCAACTGGTACCGGGCGATGAGCTCGGGGACGCCGGTGGACCCGGTCAGCGTGCCGACCACCTACGTGTGGAGCGACGAGGACGTCGCGGTGGGCCGGACGGCGGCCGAGGCGTGCGCCGACCAGGTCACCGGCGACTACCGGTTCGTGGAGTTGGCGGGGATCACCCACTGGATCCCCGAGCAGGCGCCTGAGGCGCTGGCCCAAGCGGTGCTGGACCGGATCGCCTCGGGTCGCTGAGCTCAATCCAGCACGAGCCTCATCCCGAGGTGGCTCGCCGTGAAGCCGAGCGACTCGTAGACCCGGTGCGCAGCCGGGCGGGTGGCGTCCGTGGTGAGCTGCACGAGGGCACAGCCCCGTTGCCGCGGCTGCTCGACGGCCCAAGCCAGGAGCTGGCTGCCCACTCCCGATCCGCGGTGGGCCACGGCGACCCGGACCGCCTCGATCTGCGCGCGTTCCCCGCCGCGGCGCACCAGGTGCGGCAGGAAGGACAGCTGGAGCGTGGCGATGACCTCGTCGCCGTCCTCTACCACCACGAGCCGGTGCCGCGGGTCGTCCCGAATGGCGGCGAAGGGCCGCCGATACTGCTCGCGCAGCGGCTCGCCGGGCTGTTCGCGCCCAGCGCCCAGCACGTCGTCTGCGTACAACGCCACGATCGCGGGGAGGTCCCGCTCCTCGGCGTCCCGGACGATCACTCGCCGGCCCCGGTGACCAGGGCGAGCAGCCCGGCCTCGTCCAGCAGGTCGACCGGGCGCAGCGTGACCCCGGCGGCGACGTGGTGGAAGCCGGCGCTGACCCGTTCCACGGGCACGCCGCTCAGCCGCGCCCAGCCGAGCCGGTAGGCGGCCAGCTGCACACCGGTCGCCGACAGCTCGGCTGCGCCCGGCACCGGACCGGTCTTCCAGTCGATGACCTCGTAGCCACCGGCCCCGTCGCTGTAGATCGCGTCGATCCGCCCGCGCAGCGTCAGTGGCCCCAGCGGCGTCTCGAACGGCGCCTCCACGTCGACCGGTTGCCGATCGGCCCACTCGCCGGCCAGGAACGCGCGCTGCAGACCGGCCAGGGCGGCGTCCGGCGCGGCGGCCGCGTCGCCGGACCCGGGCAGCTCGTCGAGGTCGATGAGCCGCGCGGTGCCGAACCGTTCCTCCAGCCAGGCATGGAAGGCGGTGCCGCGGCGGGCCAACGGAGCGGGTGCGGCCGGCATCGGCCGGCGCAGTCGACGGGCCAGCTCGCCCGGGTCCCGACGCAGCGCGACCAGCGAGGAGACCGACAGGTGCGCCGGCAGCGGCACGTCGACGGTGCCGCGGTGGGTCTCGGCGCGCTCGCGGAGCAGCAGGTCGGCGTCCCGCAGCCAGTCGGCGACCAGCGGGTCGTCGGTCGCGCCGAGGGCATCGTCGGTGAGCGGGTGCGGCCGGCTGGCGGCGACCTGCTCGGCGGCCGCGGTCAGCGCCCGCCGCCGCCCGGCCGACAGCGGGTCGGCCGGCCAGACGCCGACCGGCCACTCGGCGAGCACCGGGTTATCGGCCTCTTCCGGAGGCGCGGGCGCCCACGCGTCGACCACGCCGGCGCCGGCCTCGCAGGCGTCCCGAACGGCGTGCAGCAGGGACGACGGCCCGCAGGGCTTCTTGCCGTCCCGCCACCAGCTGCCCGAGCAGACCAGCAGGTGCTTGGCCCGGGTGACCGCGACGTAGCCCAGCCGCACCTCCTCGGCGAGCCCGAAGTCCTTCCACTCGGCGACGTAGTCGTCCAGGGCGTCGCGCACCGCGGCCTGGTCACCGGAGCCCGGCACCGGCAGCCGCAGCGCCGGCAGCTCCGCGCGGTCGGTGGCGCGCAACTCGGCCGGCACCGCCCCCGGGTCGCGGATCCAGGAGTCCGAGGCGTCGGTGCGGGCCGGGAACTGGTCGACGGTCATCCCCGGCACGGCGACGACGTCCCACTCCAGCCCCTTGGCCGAGTGGCCGGTGAGCAGCTGCACCGCCTCGGGGTTGACCGCCACCTCGCCGGGCTCCAGGCCGCGCTCCCGGACCTCGGCGTCGGACAGGTAGCCGAGGAACGCCGGCAGCGACGGCAGTTCGGCGAGCTCGGTGAACTCCGCGGCCACCTCGTGCAGGGCGTCCAGGTGCGCCCGGGCACCGCCGGGGGTCACGTCGGGGTGGCTGGCCAGCTCGGTCTCCAGCCCCAGGACCCGGACCACCTCGTCGACCAGGTCGGGGAGCGACTCGCCCAGCCGGGACCGCAGGCCGGCCAGCTCGGCGCCGAGCCGGCGCAGCCGGCGGTGCGCTTCTGTCGAGTAGGCCTCGGACCGGCCCAGGTCGTCGAGGGCCTCGATGATGCTGCCGCGTTCCCGCGGCGGGGCCGGGACGGCCGGGTCCTCGCCGCCGGGCACGCCGTCGGCCGGCGCCTCCGGAGCGGGCGGTGCACCGGACCCGGGGGCCGTGGCGCGCTCGCGGACGAGGGTGCGGGCGCGAGACTCCAGCGCCGCCAGGTCACGGGGGCCGATCCGCCAGCGGGCGCCGGTGAGCAGCCGGCCCAGCGCGTCGCCGGCGGTCGGGTCGACCAGCACCCGGAGAATGGCCACCACGTCGGACACCTCCGGCACGTCGAGCAGCCCACCCAAACCGACGACCTCGACCGGCAGCCCACGTTTCCGGAGGGCGGCGGCGATCCCGGGCAGCTGCGCGCGGCGGCGGACCAGCACCGCGACGGTGGGCCGGGTGGTGACAACACCGTCGTCCCCCGGACGACCCCGCGGCCGGGAGCCGTCCCCGTGCGGCTCGCAGCCGCATCCGGCACTCCCCGGGGAGGCCTCCGGCCCCCCACTCGTCCGGCCGTGCCAGCAGTCCGCCAGCCGGTCGGCAAGCGCTTCGGTCTCCTCGGCGACGGTCTCGTAGAGGCCGCAGTGCGCCTCGCCCGGGCCGGCGACCGGCGAGGGCGCGAGGTCGGGCAGCGGCTGGTCGGGCTCGGGTAGCGCAGCGGCCACGGTGTTGGCGACGGCCAGGACCGCCCGGTCGTTGCGCCAGCTGGTGGACAACGTCAGCCGCTCGGCGGGTCGGTCGGGCGTACCGGGGAACGTGCGGCCGAACCGTTCGATGGTGCCCGCGGAGGCGCCCCGCCAGCCGTAGATCGACTGCCGCGGGTCACCGACGGCGAGCACCGGGTGCCCCCCGGGCCCGCCGAAGAGCGCCTCGAGCATCCGGAGCTGGCCCACGCTGGTGTCCTGGTACTCGTCGAGCAGCACCACCCGCCAGCGGGCACGCTCCCGCCGGGCCGCCTCCGGGGAGGTGACCGCGACCGTAGCGGCGAACGCGACCTGATCGGCGTAGTCGATGGCGCCGGCGGACCGCTTGCGCGCCTCGAACGCCTCCACCATGGGCAGCAGAGCCACCCGGGCCCGCTGACGGGCGAGCAAGTCGGAGACGTTCTTGTAGACGCCCTTCTTGCGCGGTGCGTCGGCGTAGCCGTGCACCTGCTGCTCCAGCCGCGTCGTCCAGGCCCGCAGCGCGGCCGGGCTGATGTCGTGCTCGCCCAGCTCGGCAGCCAGTTGCAGGACGTCCTCGGTGGTGGTGACCAGGCCGAGCGCGACGTCGCTCATGTCGCCGGTGTGCCCGGCCACCACGGTGGCCGCCTGCCCCCAGCACATGGCCGGGCCGAGCACGCCCGCACCAGGCTCGACACCGATCCGGAGCCCGTGTTCGGCGACGATGCCGGCGGCGTAGCCGTGGTAGGTGGCCACCGTCGGCGCGGCGACCGCGAGCCGCTCGCGCAGCGCCGGGTCGGTGTCGGGGTGCTGGGCCAGCGCCGCCAGCCGCAGCCGGATGCGGGCGCCCAGCTCGCTGGCCGCCTTGCGGGTGAAGGTCAGCCCGAGCACCGCCTCAGGAGCGACGAGCTGGTTGGCGACCAGCCAGGCCACCCGGGCGGCCATGGTCTCGGTCTTGCCCGAGCCGGCCCCGGCCACCACGACCAGCGGCCGGTCGACCGGCGCCTGCACCACCCCGGCCTGCTCGGGCGAGGGCGCGTAGGACAGCCCGCACCGTTCGGCGACCTCGGCCGGGGTGAGCAGCCGCGGCAGGTCGGGCACCGCGGGGACCACCAGTCCGGGCAGGTCGAGGGCCAGCTGTTGAAGGACCTCGTCCTGCCCTCCGCTCGCACGCTCGCGAGGGAACCCGGGACGAGGCCACAAGCCCTCAGACGACCAGGGATCACCAGCGAGGATCACCGGGTCACCTGCCGGCCCGGCTCCTGCATCGGGCAGCTGCGGCGGAACGCGCAGCGGTCGCAGTCGGCATCGGTGCGGACGGCGAAGGTACCCGCACCCATGCCCTCGCCCACCGCGGCCAGCAACTCCCCGGCCCAGGTCGCCCCGGCGTCGACGTTCGCGGGGAGCGCCGGCTGGACGTGCTCCTTGGCCGCCTTCTGGCTGCCGCCCACCTGCAGCAGCGCGGCGCCGCCGGTGGCGGTCCCGTGCTCGGCGAAGGCGCCCTCGGCCACGGCCACCTGGTACGCGGCGAGCTGACCGTGCTCCTCCACCGACCGCGGCGCGGTCTTGCCGGTCTTGAGGTCGACGACGACCAGCCGGCCCTCCCGGTCGCGCTCGAGGCGGTCGACCTGACCGCGCAGCCGGGCGCGGCCGACGACGACGTCGAAGTCCTCCTCGGCGGCGACCAGCTCCCGGTCGGCCCGGGCGTGCCAGGCCAGGAACTTGGTCAGCATGTCCTGCGCACGGTCCCGCTGCCGCTGGTCGAACCAGCCCGGGCCCAGGTCCAGCCCGTCCAGCTCGGCGTCCAGCACGGCCGGGGCGTCGGCGGGCGGCAGGCCCTCGGCGACCTGCTGGGCCACGTCGTGCACCGCCGAACCGACCGTGCGGGTGGCCTCCGGCGCCGCCTCCGCACCGACCGAGCCGAGCACCCAGCGCAGCGGACAGCGCTGGAAGGTGTCGATGGCCGAGGGCCGGACCGGGACGACGTCGGCCGGGTCGACCAGCGGCGCGTCGTCCGACAGCGGCGCCAGCCCCCACCAACCGGCCGGGTCGGCACCGGGAACGCGTTCGTCGGCCAGCCGGCGCAGCACCGCGGCCGCGCTGGCCCGCCGCGGCGCCGGGGTGTGCGGATCGGTGAGGTGGCGGCGCAGCTCGGCGACGAGGGCGGGCAAGGTCAGCTGCCGGGGCAGCGGCGTGTGCCGGCGCAGACCGTCGGCCCCCTCGCCGTCGGCCGGCGGCGGGACGACCAGGTCGAGGAACCGGGAGACTGCAGTGCCCGCGTCGCCCTCGACCGCACCGTCGACGGCGCTGACCACCAGCCGGCGCCGGGCCCGGGTGCAGGCGACGTAGAACAGCCGGCGCTCCTCGGCCAGCGCCAGCGTGCGCCGGTCCAGGTTCGCCGGGTCGGTGCCGGCCGCCGCCTCCATCAGGTCCTCGGCGCCCAGCAGGCTGGCCCGGGTGCGCAGGTCGGGCCACACCCCCTCCTGCACGCCGGCGACGCAGACAAGGTCCCACTCCAGGCCCTTGGACGCGTGCGCGGTGAGCAGCCGGACGGTTTCCCCGGCCGGCGCCCGCGCGGCGCCGCCGTCGCCGGGCAGCTGCTGCGCGGCCAGGTGGTCGACGAAGGCGGACACCTCCGCGTGCGGCAGCCGGTCGACGAAGCCGGCCGCGGCATCGAAGAGCGCCACCACCGCGTCGAGGTCGCGGTCGGCGACCGCGCCGGTCTGGCCGCCGACTGCGCTGGCCCGGGCCCAGCGTGACCCCAGCCCGGTTGCCTGCCACAGCGCCCACAACAGGTCCTCGGCGCTGCCTCCACCGGCCAGCGCCAGGCGCCCGGCGTCCAGCACGCGGACCACCCGGGCCGCGGGCCGGGCGAGGTGCTCGGGCACCGCGTCGAGCAGCGTGGCGTCGGTGAGCAACTGAGCCAGTGGCGCGGACCGGGTGGCCGGGTCCTCCCCGCGCGCGGCCGAGGCCCGCCGGACGGCGCGGCGCATGCGGCGCAGGTCGAGCACGGTGGCCCCGCCCAACGGGGATGCCAGCAGTGCCTCCGCGCCCGGCTCGTCCAGCCCCGTCTCGGTGCGGACGGCGTCGGGGTCGGCGTCCGGCCCGGCGAGCCCGGTGGCCGCAGGCCCGCGGGCCGGGAGCAGGGCGCGCATCACGGCCAGCAGGGGCTGAACGGCCGGCTGCCCGGCGAGCGCGACGTCGTCGGCGGAGACCGCGACCGGTACACCAGCCTGGCTCAGCGCCCGACGCACCGGCCCGAGGCTGGCCGCGGCCGAGCGGACCACCACCGCCATCTCCGACCACGGGACGCCGTCGAGCAGGTGCGCACGCCGCACGGTGTCGGCCACGAAGGCGGCCTCCACCGCAGCGGAGTCGAACACGTGCACCTCCGCCGACCCCGGGGCAATCCCCTCACCGATCACCAGCCGGCGGTGCTCCCACGGCCCGGGCAGGCCCTCGGCGACCCGTCGGCTGACGGCCAGCAGCTCGGCGCCCGACCGGCGGCAGACGCCCAGGGACGCACGGGCGGCCGGGCGGCCGTCGCGGTGCCGGAACCGTTCGGGGAACTCGACGATGCCGCGCGGCTCAGCGCCGCGGAAGGCGTAGATGGCCTGGTCGGGGTCACCGACCACGACCAGGTCACCCCCGCCGCCGGCCAGCAGTTCCAACAGCTCGACCTGGGCGGGGTCGGTGTCCTGGTACTCGTCGACGAACAGCCAGCTGGCCCGCTCACGCTCGCCGCGCAGCAGCTGCGGATCGTCGCGCAGCTCGTCGATCGCGGTGCGGACCAGCTCGGCGGGGTCGTAGCCGCTGGCCCCGCCGCGGGCGACCGTGGCGAAGAAGGAGACGTCCTGGTACTGCCGGAGGAAGGCCGCCGCGGCCTCCCAGTGCGGCAGCCCGCGCTCCCGGCCCCAGGCGGCGAGCCGGTGGGCGTCGACACCGCGTTCGGTGGCCCGCAGCAGGAGTTCGCGCAGTTCGTCGCGGAAACCGTCGGTGCCCAGCGCCGCGGCCAGTTCGGCCGGCCAGCGCACGCCGTCCTCCTCGACGTCGCCGCGCAGCAGGTCGGCCACGACCGCGTCCTGCTCCGCGGAGGTCAGCAGCCGCGGCGCGGGCTCGCCGCGCAGCACGGCGGCCCGCCGCAGCACCCCGAAGGCGTAGGAGTGGAAGGTGCGGGCGACCGGTTCACGGATGGTGCGCCCGACGCGCGCGGTGATGCGGGTACGCAGCTCGGCGGCGGCCTTGCGGCTGAAGGTCAGAACCAGCATTCGCTCGGGGTCGACGCCCGCCTCGATCCGTGCCGCCACCGCCTCCACGATCGTCGTGGTCTTGCCGGTTCCGGGTCCGGCCAGCACCAGCAGCGGGCCGCCGGCGTGGTCGACCACCGCCTGCTGGGTCGGGTCGAGCCGGGGGCGGACCAGGGGCGCGACCTCGGGCTGGACGAGCCGGTAGACCGGCGCCCCGCCCGGAGCCGTACCGGTGCCCGCGACTGCTGTCTCTCCCCGCACCCCTCGATGAGACCACGCGGCACCGACAGTCCCGCAGAGGTCACTCCTCGTCCGGCCAGCCCACGGCCGCCAGGTCGACCCGCTGGCCGCGCAAGGGCACGCCCTCGCCCGCGAGCAGCTCGAGTTGGCGGACCCGGACCGGCTCGGCGGCCGTGCCGTCGGCGCGGACCACCCGGTGCCAGGGCACTGCTCCCCCGCCGCCGGACAGTGCCCGCGCCACCCGGCGCGGGCCGACCCCGACCAGCCGGCCGATCGCCCCGTAGGTGCTCACCCGGCCCGATGGGATCGACTCGACGACGTCGTACACCGCCTCGTCGACGTCCTCGGATGCCACGTCAGCCCTGGTAGTAGGCGTTCTGTTCCCACCAGGCGAACAGGCTGGACAGCTCGGCCCGGGTGCTGTCCGGCGCGGTCACGACACCCTCGGTCAGGTACTCCTCGTCGGGCCAGAGCACCGCGACCCGCCCGTCGTCCAGGATCGCGCAGCCGACGTGCCCGCCGGGCACGCCGTCGGCGGTCCAGGCGGTGTAGCCGATGCCCGTCGAGCAGTCCTGACCGTCCGCGAACTCAGCGATCCCGATGTCGGTCGCGTCGCCGGCGAAGACGTCGCCGAGGGTACGCACGTCCGGGTACAGGTAGCAGTTGGCCCGGGCCGGGTCGGGCCGGGACTGCGCCGCGCCGCACACGGCGGCCCGGGTGTCCCCGTCCCCCTCGGTCGCGGTCTCCGCGCAGTCGACGAACTCCGCGGGCAGCGTGGCCAGAAACATCTCGGAGGTGACCGACGGGGATGACGAGGTGACGGGCGCGGGCGCGCTCTGCACGGTCGGGTCCGACGCCACTCGCTCGACGCCGCCACTGAGGGTCAGCGCAAGCACCGCCCCGAGGGCGGCGAGGAGCACCACCGCCACGATCCCGCCGACGAGCAGCCCCTTCTTCAGGACGCTGCCGCCGGGACGACCAGGGCTCTCCCACACGGCCGCCCCGGGCGCCGGGGCGCCGTAGGGCTGCTGCCACTCGTGCGCCGGCGGTGGTCCGTAGCCGGACGCCGGTGCGCCGGGCGTCGGCGGTGCCGCCCACCCGTCGGCCTGGCCGGCCTCGCCGGGCTGCTGACCCCTGCCACCGCCCTGGCCGGGGGTTGGTTCCTGGGGCGGCTGGCTCATGGTGTCCTCGGGGTCGGCGGGCTGCGCTCCGGATGCTAGGGGGTTCCCCGGCCGGCCGTCGCTGTTGGTCACGCCGTCGGCCGGGAAGTCATCCCCGCCGGCCGTAGCGGGCCAGCAACCGGGTCAGCGGGTCGGCGTCCGGCGGGACCGCCACCGGCGGCCCGACGACGCCGGGCACGCCGCCGGGTCCCAGGTGCTGCTCGCCGACGACCAGGGCCGCGGCCACCAGCTCGGCATCCAGCAGGGTGTCCCCACCGGTCGCGCGGGCGAGGTCCCAGGCGTGCACGGTCAGGTCGGCGGTCAGTCCGGCCAGGTGCTCGACGGCCGGAACCGGTCCACGCGGCGAGTGGACGGTCCGGTCGGGTTGGTCGTCCAGCGCCCAGGCCGTCAGCGCGGTGTCCGCCGCGGTCTCCCAGGCGGTGAGCAGGTCGTCGCCCCGCAGCACGTCGGTGCCGGCCGGGACGGCGACCACGTCGTCCGCCAGTTCGCCGGCGAGCACCCCGGCGGTGGCCAACTGCAGGGCGGTCAGGTGGGCGACCAGATCCGCGACGGTCCACCCGGGCAGCGCGGGGGCGTCCCACTGTTCCGGTTCGACGGCATCCACGCGGTCGGTGACCAGGGCCTGGGCCCGCTGGAAGCGCTCGAGCAGCGCGGCTCGGGAGGACTCGGGCATGCGCCCAGTCAAGCGCAGCCCCCGGACGCAGCAGGGCCCGGCGCCCCCGAAGGGACCCCGGGCCCGGCGGCCCCGTCCAGGGCACCGCCGGGAGCTTGCGAGCGGTGGGGAGGACGGGGTCCTTCTTCAGTAGGTCGGCAGCGCCTTGTCGATCCGCGTCGCCCAGGCCGTCACCCCGCCCTGCACGTGCACGGCGTCCTTGAAGCCGGCGGCCTTGACCGCGGCCAGCGCCTCGGCCGACCGGACGCCGGTCTTGCAGTGCAGCACGATCGGGCGGTCCTGCGGCAGCTGGGACAGCGCCCGGCCGGACAGGATCTCGTCCTTGGGGATCAGCTTCGCGCCCGGGATCGAGACGATCTCGAACTCGTTCGGCTCGCGGACGTCGATGAGCTCGAAGTCCTTGCCGGCGTCCATCATGTCCTTGAGCTCGTCAACGGTGATCGTCGAGCCGGCGGCCGCCTCCTGGGCCTCCACCGACACGACGCCGCAGAAGGCCTCGTAGTCGATGAGGCCGGTGATCGGGTCCCCCTCGGGGTCCTTGCGCACCTTGATCTCGCGGAAGGTCATCTCCAGGGCGTCGTAGACCATCAGCCGGCCGAGCAGCGTCTCGCCGATGCCGGTGATGAGCTTGACCGCCTCGGTGGCCTGGATCGCACCGACGGTCGCGCACAGCACGCCCAGGACGCCGCCCTCGGCGCAGGAGGGAACCATGCCGGGCGGCGGCGGGACCGGGTAGAGGTCGCGGTAGTTCGGCCCGTGCTCGTTCCAGAAGACCGACACCTGGCCGTCGAAGCGGTAGATCGAACCCCAGACGTAGGGCTTGTCCAGCAGCACGCAGGCGTCGTTGACCAGGTAGCGGGTCGCGAAGTTGTCGGTGCCGTCGACGATGAGGTCGTACTGGCTGAAGATCTCCTCGACGTTCGAGCTGTCCAGCCGCGTCTCGTGCAGGCGGACGTCGACCAGTGGGTTGATCTCCTTGATCGAGTCCCGCGCGCTCTCGGCCTTGGACCGACCCACGTCGGACTGGCCGTGGATGATCTGGCGCTGCAGGTTGGACTCGTCGACGGTGTCGAACTCGACGATGCCCAGGGTGCCCACGCCGGCTGCGGCGAGGTACAGCAGGACCGGCGAACCCAGACCACCGGCGCCGACGGCCAGCACCTTGGCGTTCTTCAGCCGCTTCTGCCCCTCCATCCCGACGTCGGGGATGATCAGGTGGCGGCTGTAGCGGCGGACCTCCTCGATGGAGAGGTCGGCGGCTGGATCCACCAGCGGTGGCAACTGCACGGGGTGCTCCTTCGCGACTGCGGGTACAGGCAGGACAATCGGCCGAAGCCGCGTTCTTCTGCTCCGCAACAGCCTGACACGCCGTCGTAATCCCACTCGGCCCACGGTCCGTCGTCCCTAGAGCGACCAGGGACCATCAGTGAACCGCCGAGGCGACCACGTCCCGCCGCGAGGCGGTCCGTGGAACGCGGGCAACGGCTCGACGACCGTCCGGGACGGCCGTTGGCCGCAGTGTCATCCGAAGGATGGCGATATCACGGATAGGGCCAGGCGTTCTTCGTGCACCCCTGCAGACCGAGGGTCTGCTGTTCCATGACCGGAGCGACCCGGCCGGGACCGGAGCACTGCTCATGGCCGTGGCCGAGCGCGTGCCCGACCTCGTGGTTCACCACGTACTGTCGGTAGGTGGCAATGTCCCCGGCGTAGTCGGGAACGGCGGTCTCCCAGCGGGCCAGGTTGATGACGGCGCGCTCGCCGTACCGGCAGGATGTGTAGCCGCCGGTGCCCACGCCGGGGCAGTACGTCTCCATGGAGGCGGGGCTGACCAGGCTCACCCGGAAGTCGTAGGACCCGGCCGCGGCCTCGGCGGCGCCGACCCGCTGGAAGGACATCTGCCCGCCGCTGCCCCATGACCGGGCGTCTCCGAGGGTGGCGACGACCGCGTCGGCGAACCCGGCGTCGTCGACGCCGACGCCGTCCTCGACCTCGACGACGAACCGCTCCAGCGGCCCGCTGCCCAGCACCGGTGAGGTGCCGTCGACGACGGTGACGGTGCCCGCGCCCTGCTCGACGAAGGTCGGCGCGCTGGGCCCGACCGTCACCTCGGCGGTGGGCCGGCCCTCCCCCTCGGCGACCTGCGGGTCGGCCGTCGTGGCGAGTGCGGTCGGAACGGGTGCGGTGGTGGACGGCACCGCGGGCTGCGCGGCGGCGGCGGTGTCGGCGCGGCCGGCGGTGTCCTGGGCGTTGGTGGCCGCGACGTCGACGAGGGCGACCAGGGTGGCCGCGGTGAGCACCGGGATGGCGTAGGCCCGCCAGCCGTAGCGGTGGACGAAGCGGCGGACCCGGCCGGTGGGCAGGTCGTGCGCGCCCTGCCGTCCCCGGCCGACCGGGTCCCGGCTGGCGACCAGCGGCTGACCCGGGCGCGAGGACCCGCGGGGGTCGGCGGCACGGTCCGGACGGGGCACGCCGGTCAGGCTCTCACGGGGGGTCACCGGGCCGGGGCACCTCGGCGCAGGCGGTGCGGCGTCGGACGATCCCGTCACACGGGCCCCGCCCGGCTCGCCCGCGGACGCCGCCGACCGGGCCGGACAGCTCAGACCGCGGCCGCGGCCCCCGGCTCGGCCGGGCTGCCGATGCTGTCCGCGAGGACGTCCGCGGCGGTGGTGGCGGCGTGCTCGGCGAGCCCCAGCACCACCCGGGCGGTCGCCTCCGGCGCCTCGAGCATCGCCAGGTGACCTACCCCGGGCTGCATCTGCAACCGGGCGTCGGGCAGCGCGGCGGCCAGCCGCGGCGCCAGCCGCGGGTCGACCAACCGGTCCCGGTCGCCCCACACCACCAGCGTGGGCATTCGCACCGAGCGGGCCATCCGCCAGGCGTTCGCCCGGCCGAACCGCAGGTAGGAGGTCATCATCCCGCGCAGGCTGCGGGTCAGGGCCTGCCCGGCCCAGGGCTGCTCGTCACGCCGGCGCATCTCCTCGATGGCCTCCTCGAGCCGGGCCGGGGGAACGGCGTCGGGGTTGCCGAAGCACATCCGCACGAGCCCGCGCACCCGCTGCTCGGCGCTCACACCGGCCAGCCGCTTCTCCGCCAGGGCGGGCACCCCGGGCAGCAGCACGAGGGTGATCGCCCGGTCGAAGGCCGCCGGCACCCGGTACACCGGCATGGCCGGGGAGATGAGCGTCAGCGTCGCGACCAGGTCGGGTCGTCGGGCGGCGCCCCACAGGCTGACCAGTCCGCCGAGGGAGTTGCCGAGCAGGTGCACCGGGCGACCGCGGCCGGGACCAGGGCGGTCGACCACCCACTCGAGCAGGTCCACGACCGCCTGGACGTGCCGGGCGATGGAGTAGCCGCCCCGCGACGGCGGTTCGGACTCCCCGAAACCCGGGAGGTCCAGGGCCCAGCCCTCGAACCGGACGGCGAGCAGGGCGGCGAGGTCGGTCCAGTTGGTGGAGGCGCCGCCCAGGCCATGGACGTACAGCGCCCGCTCCACCGGTGCATCCTCGGAACCGCCTTCGACCGGTCCCGTCCACGGGGTGTAACGGACGAACACCGGCCCCCCGCTCAGGACCACCTGCTTTCCGGGCCAGGGCGGCACCAGGGCGCCCAGCCGCGGCAGGGGCATCGTGGATTCGGGGGCGGCAGGCACCACGACGACGGTAGTCGCACCGCGCGAGCGGCCGCCGGGGTCATGCGCCGGTAGAGTCGCTGCGCCATGCACCCCAGCCGACCCGTACCCGCGCCGCCGGCCAGCCGTCGCACGTCCCGACTGCCCCGCGGCGCCCGCCGCCAGCAGCTGCTGCGTGCCGCTCAGGACGTGTTCGTCGCCCAGGGTTTCCACGCCGCCGCGATGGACGACATCGCCGACCGGGCCGGGGTGAGCAAGCCCGTCCTGTACCAGCACTTCCCGGGCAAGCGGGAGCTCTACCTGGCACTGCTGGAGCAGCAGGTCGCCGAGCTGACCGACCGGGTCCGCCAGGCGATGGCCGGCACCGAGGACAAACGCGAACGGGTCGACGGCGCGGTCGGCGCCTACTTCGACTTCATCGACGCCGACGGCGAGGCCTTCCGGCTCGTCTTCGAGTCCGACCTGCGCAACGACGCCGGGGTGCGACAGGTCGTCGAGGACGGTGTACGCCACTGCATCGAGGCGATCGCCGAGGTCATCGCCGTGGAGACCGGCGCGGACCCGGAGCGCTCGCTGCTGCTGTCCGCGGGCATGACCGGGCTGGCCGAGAGCAGCGCCCGCTGGTGGCTGGCCGGCAAGGGCACGCTGTCCCGCGACGAGGCGGTGTCGCTGATGTCCGCACTGGCCTGGCGCGGCATGTCAGGTTTCCCGCGCCGCGACGGCGACCCCGCGGGTGACTGACAATCCGCCCGGCGGGCTCCGTTCGCTGAGGGCGCACCCGCCGCGGCAGGTCCGCCCCGCCGCGCTGCACTAGCGTGGGCAACAGCAGTCCGACCAGAGGAGGCATCCCCGCGTGGAAGTAAAGATCGGTGTCCAACACTCCCCCCGCGAGCTGGTCATCGACAGCCCCAAGACGCCGGACGAGATCGCGGCCGAGGTGTCCAAGGCGATGACCGGTTCCAAGGACGGCCTGCTCACGCTGGTCGACGAACGCGGCCGCCGCATCGTCGTCCCGACCGACCGGATCGCCTACGTCGAGATCGCCGAGGCCGACTCACGGCGCGTGGGCTTCATCGCCGGCTGAGCCGTACACGTCGCGATCCTTCCGGATCGCACCGCGGCCAGGTGACGTTCCCGGCTGAGCGGAGTCCCTTCCCGTAACGCCTCGGGGAGGGGCTCCTCCCTCCCGTCGGCGTGACTACGGTTTCGCCGGATCTCTCTCTACGGGTTGAGGCCGAGCGCCTGCATACGGGCGCTGTGCGCGGTGGTGATCCGGGTCAGCAACTCGCCGACACCGGCCAGGGAGCCGGTGCCGGTGACGATCAGCTCGGCCAGCCGGTCGTGCTCGGCGATGACCGCCTGCGACTGCGTCAGCGCCTCGCCGACCAGCCGCCGGGCCCACAGTGCCAACCGCCCCGCGACCGCCCGGTCGGCCACGATCGCGGCCCGCACCTCACGGACGGCGAAGTCCGCGTGGCCGCTGTCGGCCAGCACCTCATCGACCAGCGCGTGGTCGGGCTGGGGCAGGAACGCGGCGATCTCGCGGTAGAAGTCGGTGGCCAGCCCGTCGCCGACGTAGGCCTTGACCAGGCCCTCGAGCCAGGTGCTGGCGCGGGTCCCGTCGTGGAAGGCGTCCAGCGGGGCGACGAAGGGCACCATCGCCTCGACCGGGGTCACGCCCAGCTCCCGCAGCCGCGCGGTCACCCGCTCGTGGTGGGCGACCTGGGCGGCGGCCATCCGGGCCAGCGCGGCCCGGCCGTCCAGCGTCGGGGCCAGCCGGGCGTCCTCGGCCAACCGGTCGAAGGCGGTGAGCTCGGCGTAGGCCAGCACGCCCAGCAGCTCGACGACGGCTCGCTGGTCGACCCCGGCCATCCGGCCCTCCTCGGCACTCCTGCGGCGACGGCGGCCTCCCCGGGCGGCGCCCGGGCCGGTGTCACACGGCGGTGCAGCCGAGGCTAACGGGCTGATCAGGCTACGATGGAATCGGCGGACCGTCAGGTTCGTTCCGATCAAGCAAGTCCCTGTGCGCTGATGACCGCTGGATCTCCTCCTCGAGACCGGCCCTCTGGGGCCGTCTCCCGGGCAGTCTGCACCTCGACGCCCGGTCTGCTGGCCGCGTCGGCGCTTGGATCGACCATCCCGGAACCGACCCCGGGCCCAGCGAACGATGTCGGGAAACGCCCTCCCGGGCACCGACGACGCGCTGGTCCCCCACCAGACCGAGGCGAGAGAACTGACCTCCACCGAGCACACCACCGAGAACGCCCCCACCACCCCCGATCTCGAGCACGCCGAGACCGGCGCGCCCGCGCCCGAGCAGCTCGAGTCCGTGATCGAGGAGCTGGGCGGCGCACCCGTCGCCACCGACAGCCCGCTGTTCAGCGACTTCGACGTGCACGCCGACGTCGTCGCCGCGCTGGCCGAGGTCGGGATCACCCGCACCTTCGCCATCCAGGAGCTCACCCTCCCGCTGGCGCTGGCCGGCCACGACCTCATCGGTCAGGCCCGCACCGGCACAGGCAAGACCCTGGGCTTCGGCGTCCCGATGCTGCAGCGCGTCGTCCCGCCGGCCGAGGGCGGCGACGGCGTCCCGCAGTCGCTGGTCGTCGTCCCCACCCGTGAGCTGTGCGTGCAGGTCTCCCGCGACCTGGCCGCCGCCGGCGCGAAGCGGGGCATTCGGGTGCAGGCCATCTACGGCGGCCGGGCCTACGAGCCGCAGGTCCAGGCGCTGCAGGGTGGCGTCGAGATCGTCGTCGGCACGCCGGGCCGGCTGCTGGACCTCGCCCAGCAGGGCCACCTGATCCTGGGCAAGGTGAAGGTGCTGGTCCTCGACGAGGCCGACGAGATGCTCGACCTGGGCTTCCTGCCCGACATCGAGCGCGTGCTGCAGATGGTCCCGGACAAGCGGCAGACGATGCTGTTCTCCGCGACGATGCCCGGCCCGATCGTGAACCTGGCGCGGGCTTTCATGACCCAGCCGACACACATCCGGGCGCACGGCAACGACGAGGGCAGCACCGTCCCCCAGACGACGCAGTTCATCTACCGGGCTCACAACCTAGACAAGCCCGAACTGCTCTCCCGGGTGCTGCAGTCCCGCGACCGCGGCCTGGTCATGGTGTTCTGCCGCACCAAGCGCACCGCCCAGAAGGTCGCCGACGACCTCGTGGAGCGCGGGTTCGCCGCGGCCGCCGTGCACGGTGACCTCGGGCAGGGTGCCCGCGAGCAGGCGTTGCGCGCCTTCCGCGCGGGGAAGGTCGACGTCCTGGTCGCCACCGACGTCGCCGCCCGCGGCATCGACGTCACCGGCGTCAGCCACGTCGTGAACTACCAGTGCCCGGAGGACGAGAAGACCTACGTGCACCGGATCGGCCGCACCGGCCGCGCCGGGAGCACCGGTGTCGCCGTCACCCTCGTCGACTGGGACGACATTCCCCGTTGGCAGCTGATCAACAAGGCACTCGGCCTGGACTTCGCCGAGCCGCCGGAGACGTACTCCACTTCGCCGTGGGTCTGCACCGACCTCGACGTCCCGGAGACCGCCACCGGCCGGCTGCCGCGCTCACAGCGCACCCGTGAGGGCCTCGGTGCCGAGACGCTGGAGGACCTCGGGGAGACCGGCAAGCGCCAGCGCACCGGCGGCGCCGGAGTTGGCCGCGCCGGAGGCAACCACTCCGGCCCGGGCCGCGACGGCGGCGCTGCAGCCGAGGCGACCGAGTCCTCCGCCGGTCCCCCCAAGAGCCGGCCGCGTCGCCGCACCCGCGGCGCCGGCCCGGCCGCCGAGGGCGCTGCCGCAGCCAGTGACGCGCCGGTGAGCGCCCCGTCGGCCGCCACGGGCGAGTCCGGCGAGTCCGGCGAGTCCGGCAGCAAGCCCCGCCGCCGTCGCCGCCGGGGTGGCTCCGGTCGCGGCGGTTCCGAGTCCGCCGCCTGATCTCCGGCGTGGGCGGGGGAACCCGCCGCCGCCCGCCACTGCGGGTAGCGGTCTGGACGGCTGCCGCCGTGGTGCTGGCCGTCGTCGCCGCGCTGCTCTGGCGGGGCTCGGACGCCGCGGCCACGAGCAGCACGACCGCCGACGCCGCGTCGGTGCCCGACACCGCGCCGGCCGCCCGGCTGTCCATCAGCTGGTCGGCCGACACCGGTCCGGCACCGCGCCGGGCGGTGGAGAGCGGCCGGGCGCTGACCACGGACGCGCACGGCCTCATCATGCGCGACCCGATCACCGGCGCGGAGGCCTGGCACTACACCCGGTCCAACGCGCTGCTGTGCGACGCGACCGCGGTCAACGGGCTGGTCATCGCGGTCTTCCGCACCGCCGGCCGGTGCGACGAGGCGGTCGCCCTGCACGCCGAGACCGGGGTCCGCGCCTGGTACCGCAGCGTCAACTTCGCGGAGGACGTGCAATTCGCCAGTACGGACGGCATCGTGCTGGCCTGGGCCCCCTCGGGCCTCGCCACGCTCGACCCGAGCGGCAACAACACCCGCTGGCGGCACGCGGCCTCGACCGGTTGCCGGCTGGTGGGCGCCGACGTCGGCAGCACCGGCGTCGTCCTGCTGCAGCGGTGTCCGGACGCCGACCTCCAGGTCCAGCTGCTCGATGGGTTCTCCGGCTCGTCCACCTGGACCCGCAGCGTCGACACCGCCGGCGCCCCCACCCGGCTGGCCGGCGTGGACCGGCTCGTCGACCTCGTCATCGGCGACCGGTTGCAGGTGCTGGCCCCGGCCGACGGCACTCTCCTCCACGAGCTGCTGCTCCCCCCGCTGTCCGGGTCGTCGGCCACCCGTGAGCCGCTACAGCAGGCCGGGGCCGCCGACGCCGCCCTCGTGTGGGTCCGCGGCACCGTCTACGCCCTGGACCAGACCACCGGCGCGACGCGCTGGCAGGTGCCGGCCACCGGACTGCCGTCGGTCAGCGGAGCCGACTCCCCCACCGTGCTGGTGCCCGAGGACGGCGCGCTGGTGCAGCGGTCACTCGCCGACGGCACCGATCTCAGCCGGTCGGTGCTGGTCGCCGACCTGCCGGCCGGCGGGCGCACCTCGGTCGTCGGCCCGGCCGTCGTCTACGCCACCGAGGACGCGGTGCTCGGGCTGCGCTGAGCTCTCGCCCGGAACCGTGCCCGGAGCCCGTCCGGGCACGCTCTGTCGCTGCGAGGCACACTCGGGCACATGGTCCTGCCAGGTGGCTCCGAACACACCGCCCCCGACGACCTCCGCCAGCTCGCCGCCCACCAGGCCGAAGGGGTTCCCTTCCGCGGCGGCGCTGGCGAGCTGGCCGCGCTGGACACCGGCCCGGGCACCGGGGGAACGGTGCTGCTGGTCGCCGGGTTCACCGGCAGCAAGGAGGACTTCGCTCCGCTACTGACCCCGCTGGCCGACGCCGGACTCCGTGTCGTGGCCCTCGACCAACGCGGCCAGTACGAGTCCCCCGGCCCGGGCGACCCGGCGCAGTACACCGTCGAGGCGCTGGCCGCCGACGTGCTGGCCGTGCTGCGCCGGCTGCGCGCCGAGACCGACGGTCCCCTGCACCTGCTGGGGCACAGCTTCGGCGGTCTCGTCACCCGCGCCGCCGTGCTCGCCGACCCGGCCGCGGTCGACTCGCTCACCCTGCTGGGCAGCGGTGCCGGGCGGCTGACCGGCCCGCGGGCCGAGCTGCTGGACCACCTGGCCCCGCTGCTGGCGGCCGGCGGCGTACAGCTGGTTAGCGACACCCTCGAGCAGCTGGCGATGACCGACCCGCGGCGCCAGGCGGTGCCCGAGCCGACCCGGGCGTTCCTCACCGCCCGGTTCCTGCGCAACCACCCGGCCGGGCTGCAGGGCATGGCCGACGCGATGCTCGGCGAGCCGGACCGGGTCGCGGAGCTCGCCGCCACCGGGGTGCCGGTGCTGGTGGCGCACGGCGCCGCCGACGACGCCTGGACGCCGGCCGCCCAGGCGGACATGGCCCAGCGCCTCGGCGCCCGGCACGAGGTGATCGACCGCTCGGTCCACTCCCCGGCCATCGAGAACCCGGCGCGCACGCTGGCGGTGCTGCTGGACTTCTGGGGCGCGGTCGCCGCGGGGCAGGGCAGCCGCGACGACTCGGCAGAGGCGCGTCGATGACCCGCCCGCCCTCGGTCTCCGAGTTCACCGCCGAGGAGGACCGGCTGGGGTTTTTCGGCCCCGACAGCGTCAGCTGGCGGATCCACTCCGACCCCAGCTTCTCCGTCGGCGGGATCCGCGCCCTGCTGCTGCAGGCCCTGCACCCGGTCGCCATGGACGGCGTCCACCAGTTCTCCGAGGGCTTCCGCACGAACCCGTGGCCGCGGCTGACCCGCACCGCCGAGTACGTCGCCACCCTCACCTTCGGCACCCGCCGCGAGGCCCTCCGGGCGGTGCGCCGGGTGCGCGGCATGCACGCCCCGCTCGCCGGGACGGAAGAGACGACGGGCCGCAGCTACCGGGTCGACGATCCGGACCTGTTGTTGTGGGTGCACTGCGCCGAGGTCGACTCGCTACTGTCGGTGGCCCGCCGCGCCGGGGTGCCGCTGACCGACGCGGACGCCGACCGGTACGTGGCCGAGCAGGTCGTCGCCGCCACCCTGATCGGCGTCCCGGAGGTCGATGTCCCCACCACGGTCGAGGAGCTGGCCGCCTACTTCGAGCAGGTGCGCCCCGCGCTGGCGCTGACCCCACCGGCCCGGGCCGCATACGGCTTCATCGTGCTGCCCCCCATGCCCGGCTGGGTGCAGCTGCTCACCCCCGCCCGCCCGGCGTGGGCCGGACTGGCCTCTCTCGGAGTGGCCACCCTGCCCACATGGGCGCGCCGGATGTACGGACTGCCCGCTTTCGCGCTGACCGAGCCGGCTGCCACGGCCGCGGTCAAGGCGCTGCGACAGACGGCGCTGGCCGTCCCGGCACGGGTACGGCAGAACCCGATCGTCCGTGCCGCCCGCGAGCGGGTCGCGGGGCCCGAGCTGCTCAGCGCCTGAAGAAAACCCTTCTCCCCGAGCCCTTCGCACGCTCAGGGCACGCCAGGAGAGGGCCGCACGACGCTCGGGGACGCCAAGGAAGGGGCCGGGGGTCACGGCCCGACGTCCCGGTCCAGCTCCTTGCGCGCGGCGGAGAGGACGGCGGCCGCCACCCGGTCCAGGGACGGCGACCGCAGCCGCCACTGCTGCCAGTACAGGATGACGTCGACCGCACCGTCCGGGTCCAGCTCGCGGAGGCGACCGGCGTCGGCCGGGGTGCGCTGCAGGTCGGGCACCATGCCCCAGCCCAGCCCCAGCCGGACGGCGGTCACGTAGTCCGCTGACGAGGGCAAGAAGTGCTGTGGCGGATCGGCGGCCGGACCGGCGCGCTTGCGCAGCCAGCCGTGCTGCAGGTTGTCGTCCCGGTCGTAGACGACGACCGGCGCGCCGGCCAGCGCCGCAGGGGTGACCCCGTCGGGGAGCCACCGCGCGAGGAAGGCCGGGGTGGCCATCGGGCGGTAGCGCATCCCGCCCAACCGGGTGGAGCTGCACCCGGGCACCGGCTCGGCGTGTGCGGTCACCGCGGCCATCACCGTGCCGCGAAGCAAACAGCGCGCTGGTGTGCTGCTGGCCCTCCCGGTGCAGGTCGAACACGCACGCCCCGGCGAGCGGCGCGAGCGCGGGCAGCACCCAGGTGGCCAGCGAGTCTGCGTTGACCGCGATCGGCAGCGTGACCGGGCGCCCGGCCGGCAGCTCGGGCTCCCCGAGCTCCCGGACGGCGTCGGCGGTGAACAGGTCGACCTGTCGGGCCAGCCGTAGCACCGCCTTCTCCGACGCGGTGGCCTCGACCGGCTTGCTGCGCACCAGGAGCACCCGGCCGGTGGCCGTATCCAACGCCTTGAGCCGCTGGCTGACCGCCGATGGGGGTGACGTGCAGCCTGCGTGCGGCGGCTTCGAGCGTGCCCTCGGTGACGGCCACCTGAAGCGCACGGAGCTGGGCGAGGTCGAGGTCGAGGTCCATAAAGCCGCGCTAACGAGGGCTCAGAAAGTTGAGCTGGGCGTCCGACGGCGTCGTCCCTGATCCGGCTCGGGCGGCGGAGCGACCGGACTGGCCGCGACCGTCGGCGCCACTCTGGCGCTGACCTGGCTGAACCCGCACGTCTACCTGGACACCGTGGTGCTGCTCGGCTCGTTGGCCAGCACCTTCGATGACCGTCGGTGGTCCTTCGCGGCCGGCGCGGCGGTGGGGCAGCGCCGTGTGGTTGACCACGCTGGGGTTCGGGTGCGCGGCTGCTGCGGCCGGTGTTCGCCCGACCGGTCGCGTGGCGGGTGTTGGACGCGGTCATCGCCGGGGTGATGACCGCCCTGGCGGTGTCGCTGGCGGTCCGCGGGCTGCGCGACGGCCGAGTCGCCCGTTCAGTCGGACAGCAGCGTGCTGCCGGTGGCGGCGGCGATCAGCGCCTCGTACTGGCCGGGGTCGGTGGTGCAGGCGCCGATCGGGGTGCGCTTGTTGGTGCCGTGGTAGTCGCTGGAACCGGTCGTCAGCAGCCCGTGGACGGCGGCCAGGTTCCGCAGGTGGTCGCGCTCCTCGGCAGTGTGGTCGGGGTGGTCGACCTCCAGACCGAGCAGCCCGGCGTCCACCATCGCCGCGATCGCGCCGTCCCCCACCACCCGGCCGCGGGAGCGCGCCATGCCGTGGGCGAACACCGGCACTCCCCCGGCGGCGCGGACCAGCCCGATGCCCTCGCGGACGTCGGTGTCGGCCTTGGCCACGTAGTAGGGGCTGCGGTGGTGCAGCAGGGTGGCGAAGGCATCGTCCACCGAGCTCACCACGCCGGCCTCCACCAGGGCCCGGGCGATGTGCGGGCGGCCGACGACCCCGCCGGCGCTGCGCTCGAGGATCGCCTCCCAGGCCACGGGGTGACCGTCGGCGGCCAGGGCCACCACGATCCGCTCGCCGCGGGAGAGCCGCTCCTCCCGCAGCCTTGCCCGCTCGGCGACGAAGGCTGCGTGCAGCGGGTCGAACAGGTAGCCGAGCAGGTGGACGCTGATAGGCGGCTGGTCGTCGGGGAACCAGCGGCAGGACAGCTCCATGCCGGGGACGACGGTCAGCCCCGCCGGGCGGGCCTCCGCGGCCGGACCCCAGCCCGCGGTGGTGTCGTGGTCGGTGAGCGCGACGACGTCGAGCCCGGCCGCGGCCGCCGTGGACAGCAGCTCGGCCGGGCTGTCGGTCCCGTCGGAGACCGAGGAGTGGGTGTGCAGGTCGATGCGCACGGCCCCAGACTGCCGCACGCGGCGGCCGGGCACCCGGCGACCCGGGACAGCGGCCGGGTCAATCGTCGCGTTCGGCGGCCGGCCGCAGCCGTGGGATGGGTGCGGTGTCCCGCCGTCCGGTACGCAGCGGGGCGCCGTTGCGGGGATCCTCGGCCGCGGACTCGCCGTCGTCCATCGAGCCGCTGCCGTCCTCGTCGTCGCTGACCGGGGTGGTGGAGGAGTCGCTGCCGAACATGAGCTCACTGACCCGCTTGTAGAGGGCGGCGGCGTGCGGCAGGAAGGTGATCTCGTCCAGGCCCTGCTTCTGGCCGGCGGACTCGAACCGGAAGGTCCCGTAGCCCAGGATCTGGCCGAAGAACGTCTCCTTCCAGGTGAGGTCGGTGATCCGGCGCAGCGGCATGACCGCGACGGTCCGGATGATCACCCCGGAGGTCAGCAGCACCCGGCGCCGGGTGATCAGGAAGTGCCGGACCCACCACTCGCCGACGTACAGCCCGAGATAGCCCAGCGCCCCGAGGACGACGAGCAGGCCGACCGTACTGCTGACCCGGTTGTCCGGGTCCAGCTGCAGCAGCCAGCCCCCGACGAGGAGCACCGGCAGTCCGCGCACCGCGGGCAGGAACAGCACGGCGGGGTGCCGCCGGGTGGCGATGACGGGTGGTTCACCTGCCAGCAGGTACTTCTCGGCGTCCTTGCCCCACCGGGGGCGGCGCTCGCGGGGGCCGGACACGGGCCGACTCAGGCGAGCGAACCCACGAAGGCGGCCAGCGAGGACGCCGCGTCACCCAGGGCCTGGCCGGCGGTGCGGACGATGTTCGCCGAGGACTCCGGCGCCTTGATGACGTAGAAGACCACGAACGCGATGGCCAGCCAGGTGAGCACCTTCTTCAGGGTCACACCGCTCCGTTCGCCGGGTGGCGGGACGTGCCGCGGGTGCAGAGCACCGCGACGACGACGCGACCCGGGTGGGTCACGGCACATGCGTAACAGAGGTCCCACCCGCCGCGCGCACGCCACGCCGCAAGCGGTGACCACTGCGGGCCCGGCCCGGCTCAGCTGCCGGGCAGCAGGTGGTCACTGGGCGGCCCCAGCGGCAGGTCGGGGTAGACCCGCTCACGCAGGTCGAGCAGGCCGAGGTCCTCGGCGAGCAGCCAGGCGGCGGGGGCCGGCCAGGTGACCAGCCAGAGCCACACCCCGTAGGCCTCCCCCACGAAGGCGGCCCGGTCGTCCCCGGTCGGCACCGGCCAGAGCGGCACGCGCTGGCCGGCCGCCTTCACCGCAGCGGTCGACGGGCCGTCGATCAGCTCCCCCGGGTCGACACCGGGCAGGCCGGCGTAGCCGCAGCCCAGGCCGATGCCCGGTTCCTCGGCCGCGAGCACCAGCTCCGCCGAGCCGCCCAACGGCGCCGGGCCGGCGCAGGCGACGACGAGAGCGCGCGCACCGGGCTCACCGCCCCAGGCCAGTCCGGTGACCGACCAGCCGGCCGCCATCGGGTCGGGGACCCAGGCCGGCACGCGCGCGTCGGCGGTGATGGCGGTGATCTCGTCGTGCGCGACGACGACGGTGTGATGCATCGGTATCACGGCGGCGTGCAGGTGGCACCAGCCCTCGCCCGGGGTCTCCGGGCGGACCACCAGGACCTCGCCGCAGCGGGGGCAGACCGCGGAGACGCTCATCGACCCACCTCCGGTGCCGGAGCGGAACGGCTACGCCGTGCTGTCAAGCGCCTCATCGCCGCTCACCGTGCTGTCCCGGAGGGCCCACGTCAAGCACCGGCCCGTGGCGCGCGCGACCGCCCAGGTCCGGCCACCGTCGCCGTAGCCTCGCCCGGTGACGAGTGGACCGGCCGACGCGGGATCCCAGGAGCTCCCCGAGGTGCCCTGCGTGGGCGCGGTGGTGCGCGACGAGCGGGGGCGGCTGCTGTTGATCCGGCGCGGGCACGCGCCCAGCCGGGGGTCGTGGTCGGTACCGGGCGGGCGGGTGGAGCACGGGGAGAGCGAGGAGGCCGCCGTCGTCCGGGAGGTCGCGGAGGAGACCGGCCTGACGGTGACCGCGGGTGCGCTGCTCGGCCGGGTGCGCATCCCGGCCGGCGGGGTGGTGTTCACCGTCGCCGACTTCGCCTGCCGGCTGGCGGACCCAGAGCAGCGGCCGGTGGCCGGGGACGATGCGGACGACGTCGCCTGGGTGGACGCCGCGGGGCTGGCGGCGCTGGAGTGCACGCCGGGGCTGGCCGAGGCGCTCGGCGGGTGGGGCGCGCTCCCCCGCTGAGCGCCTCGGCCGGCCCGGCGTTGGGTCAGCGCCGGATCGGCTCGGGGCGGCCCGGCGTTGGGTCAGCGCCGGATCGGCTCGGGGCGGCCGGGCTGCTCGCCGCCCCGACTCTCGCCGTAGGAACGCTTGGGCACCATCACCTTGCGGCGGAAGGTGCAGACGACGGTGCCGTCCTGCTTATAGCCGATGGTCTCGACGTACACGACGCCGCGGTCGTCCTTGGACTTCGACTCGGTCTTGTCCAGCACGGTGGTCTCGCCGTAGATGGTATCGCCGTGGAAGGTCGGGGCGATGTGCTTGAGCGACTCGACCTCGAGGTTGGCGATGGCCTTGCCGCTCACGTCGGGAACGCTCATGCCCAGCAGCAGCGAGTAGACGTAGTTGCCGACGACGACGTTTGTGCCGAAGTCGGTGGTCTCCGCGGCGTAGTGCGCGTCCAGGTGCAGCGGGTGGTGGTTCATGGTGATCAGGCAGAACAGGTGGTCGTCGTACTCGGTGACGGTCTTGCCGGGCCAGTGTTTGTAGGTCGCTCCGACCTCGAACTCCTCGTAGTACCGGCCGAACTGCATCTGCGCGCTCCCGCTGTCGACATCAGGTGACGGGCGACGCGGTGGCTGCGTGGGCCCCGCGGTCCGGGTGGCGGAACGCGAGCGGCCCGCCACGGAGCATCGGTGACCCGTCTGGACGGGCGCCGATCCTACGATGGCACCGTGCAGCTGCAGATCGCCCCTGACCGGGCCACGGAGGCCGACGTCGTCCGACTGTCGGCCGGGGGGCGGGCCGCGCGCCTCGCGTCGGCCGCCGTCGTGCTGGCCCTGCTGCTGGTGGGCACGGTCTGGGCCAACGACTCGGCGTTCCCGTTCGGCCCGTTCCGGATGTACTCGACCCGTGCCGATCCGAACGCCCCGGTCATCTCCACCCGGGTGGTGGGACTGACCGGCGCGGGGGAAGAGGTGCGGCTCAGCGGCGGCGAGGTGGGACTGCGGCGCGCCGAGTTCGAGGGCCAGCTCTCCCGGTTGGAGGCCGACCCGGAGCTGCTCGGTCTGCTGGCCGACCAGTTCGCCGAGCGGCACCCCAGCGCACCGGGCCTGGTGTCGGTGCAGGTGGTCCAGCGACGTTTCGAGCTGCGGAACGGCACGCAGACCGGCGCGTTCGAGGACACGGTCCTGGTCGCCTACGAGCTGGAGGGCTCCTCGTGACCGGATCGACCTCGACGGCCCCCGCCCGCCCGGCGACGGCGCCGGCCCCGCCGTTGACCGTCCGCTGGTGGGTCTGTCCGGTGCCGCTGGCCCGAGTCGCGGTGTTCCGGGTGATCGCCTACCTGTTCATCCCGATCGACGTCTTCCTCACCACCGCATGGGTGCGGGCGCACGCCGACGTGCCCACCGACTACTACCAGCCGCTGATCATCGGCCGCGTGCTGCACCTGCCCACGCCGACCCACACGGTGGTGCTGGTCGTGCAGTGGGCGCTGGTGGTGGCCGCGCTGGCGGCGGCCACCGGGCGGGCCCCCCGACTGCTGGGCCTGGCCGTCTTCCTCCTCTACGGGGAGTGGATGGTCATCGCGATGAGCTACGGCAAGGTCGACCACGACCGGATCGCCTTTCTGGTCGCGCTGGCCGTGCTCCCCACGATCGGGCGCGCCCGCTTCCGCGACCGGCGCCCGTCGGAGGCGGCCGGCTGGGCGATGGCCGCGGTGTTCGTGGCGGTGATGCTCACCTACTTCTTGGCGGCCTGGGCGAAGATGCGCTTCGGCGGCTGGGACTGGGCGACCGGCTCCACGCTGACCCGGGCCGTGGTGCGCCGCGGCACCGACCTGTCGGAGTGGACCCTGGACGTGCCGTGGCTGCTGCCCGCGGCCCAGTGGGTGATGATCGCGTTCGAGTTCAGCTCACCGCTGATGCTGCTGGTGCGCAGCGACCGGGCCCGGATCGGGCTGGTGCTCTTCCTGCTCGGCTTCCACGTCATGGTCTACGCCGGCGTCGGCATCATCTTCCTGCCGCACTGCATCGCGATCCTGTCGATCCTGCCGTGGGAACGGCTGACCGCGCTGCGGCGACCTGCGCCCGGCGGCGCCGCCGTGCCGGCGACCGCCGCCGGCAGCTGACCGGCGCCGGCTCGGCGCCCTCACCCGACCGACGTTCCGGCTCAGATCATCGCGCCGATCCGGGCTGCCATCTCCGCTTCGTGCTGCTGGTAGGCCGACGCGACGCTGGTCAGGAGCTGACCCATGCCGGTGAGCGCCTCGCTGACGCCCTGGCTGGACAGCCGCCACTTCTCGTAGAGCTCGCTGAACTGCACAGCGGCCTGGCTGTCGGTCCAGCCCTCCAGCACCGAGCTGTTGATGCCGCTGGACAGGGTGGCGTGCCGGGACGTGGTGTCCGCGGCCTCGCCCTGGCACTGCCCGGCCATCGTCTGCAGCGTTGCGATGTCGACCTTCATGGCCCCTCCTCGGTCCGGGCACCTCCCGGTCGGGGCAGACGCTAGGGGCGCCGCGGTTCTCCGTGCGCCGGCTGTCCACAGGCGATCCGCCTGTCCACAGGTCGGTGGCAGAACGATCCGCTGACCGTCCGACGACGGCACGATCGGCCGCGTGCACACCGTTCTCGACCCCGCCGCCCCGGCCCCGACTCTGCCTGCGGCCCCCCTGCGCGGCTCCCGGACGTGGACCCTGTGGGCGGCCGACGGCGCTGTCGACGTCGAGGTGGAGGCCGATGACACCGCGACCGTCGCTGACGTGCTCACCGCGCTGGCCGACGTCCTCGGCGGCGCCGCCCCCTCCCTGTGGGCCGGCTCCAGCCCGCTGCCGGAGGGGACGCCGCTGTCGGCGCCTGCCCTGCGGCACGGCGCGGTGCTCGGCCTGGACCGGCCGGGGCCGCGCACCGGCACCGGAGACGGCGATCCGGAGACGGCCGGGGCCCTGGAGCTGCAGGTGGTCGGCGGCCCGGACGCCGGCCACGTGCTGCCGCTCGGCCGGGGCGACCTCGTTGTGGGCCGCGGGGCGGGGTGCGGGTTTCCGCTCACCGACCCCGACGTGTCCCGCCGCCACGTGCTGGTGAGCGTCGGGGCCGGCCAGGTGACCGTCACCGACCTCGCCTCGAGCAACGGCACGGTCCTGCGGACCCCGGCCGGCCACGTTCCCCTCGGCGACCGGCCGAGCCCCTGGGCGGTGGGCTCGACGCTGCTGCTCGGCGCGAGCGCCGTGCGACTCAGCGGTCCGCGAGGCGAGCCGCTGGACCGCTCTCCCGCACCGCAGGGCCGGCTGCGCGTCCGGCCGGTGCACGCCCGCCCGGTGCCGGCGGCAGAGGTCTCCGTCAGCGTCCCGGCGCCACCGCCGGAGACCGCTCGCCGTCGCCTCGGATGGGTAGCCCTCGCCCTCCCCGCGGTCGGCGGCGCCCTCATGGCCTGGCTGCTCTCCGCGCCGCAGTTCCTGTTCTTCGCGTTGCTCAGCCCGGTCGTGGCCCTGGGCAGCTGGATCTCGGACCGGGTGTCCGGCCACCGGCTGCGGCGTCGGACCGCCGCCGACTACGCAGCCGAGCTGGCGCGCTCCGACCAGGCGCTCGCCGCGGCGGTGAGTACGGCCGTCGGCGCCCTCGACGAGGCGTTCCCGGACCCGGCCTTCCTGGCGACCGCGGTCCGCCGGCTCTCCAGCCCACTGTGGTCCCGCTCCCGCACCAGCTCCGACCTCCTCGTCGTGCGGCTGGGCACCGGCCGCGGCCCGACCGGGGTCACCCGGGCCGGCGCCGACGGCATGCGGACCCCGGTGGCTGCCGACCACCTGCCGGTGACGGCCGACCTGGCCGCCCTGGGAAGCCTCGGCGTGGTCGGCCCACGGGCGCGCGTCACAGGCGTGGCCCGCGCGCTACTGCTGCAACTGGTCACGCTCACGCCGCCCACCGAACTGCGGGTCGTGGTGCTCACCCCTGACGCTCACTGCGACGACTGGCGGTGGACCCGCTGGCTGCCGGCGGTGACCGTCGTCGGCGTTCCCGACCGGGGCCTGCCGGCGGACCTGCCCGACGACCCGGAGCATGGACCTCGAACAGTTGTCCTGCTCGACGGCCAGGTCGGGGCGGACACCGCCGCGGCGCTCGCCGGTGCTGGGGCGCCGGTCTGTGTGGCCCTGGCGCCTTCGGCGAGCTCCCTGGCCGTGTCCACGGCCGCCTGCCTGACTGTGAGCGGAGAGACCGGCGCGCGGGGCCGGCTACGGCTGGCAGGCACACCGGAGGAACGGGAGATCACCCTGGACGGCGTTCCAGAACCGGTCGCCGCCGCCACCGCCCGCTCGTTGGCCGTCGTGGCGCCGCCGGCCATCACCGGCGGCATCCCGGACACCGCTGCCCTCGTCGACCTGCCGGGCGGGAGCCTGCGGTTCGATCCGGTCGCCGGGCAGCTCTCCGGCCGGTGGGACCGCGGACGGGCCACGCTGGAGTGCACGCTGGGCGCCACTGCGCAGGGCCCACTCGCCCTCGACCTGTGCGCCCAGGGCCCGCACCTGCTGGTCGCCGGGACCACCGGGGCGGGGAAGTCCGAGCTGCTGCAGACCCTGGTGACCGGGTTGGCACTGCAGCACCCGCCGGACCGGGTCAGCTTCCTGCTGGTCGACTACAAGGGCGGCGCCGCCTTTGCCGAGGCCGCCGGACTGCCGCACACCGTGGGCATGCTGACCGACCTCGACCCGCAGTCGACCGTCCGTGCGCTCCGGTCACTGACCGCTGAGCTCACCCGTCGGGAACGGCTGCTCGCCGGGCAGGGCGCGCGCGACGTGTCGGAGCTGCCGCCCGAGGTACCGCTGGTCCGTCTGGTGATCGTCGTCGACGAGTTCGCCACCCTCGCCGAGGAACTGCCTGGTTTCGTTCCGGGCCTCGTCGGCATCGCGCAGCGCGGCCGCTCGCTCGGCGTGCACCTGGTGCTGGCCACCCAGCGTCCCTCCGGGGTGGTCAGTCCCGAGATCCGGGCCAACTGCTCCCTGCGGATCTGCCTGCGCACGACCGACGAGAGCGACTCCCGCGACGTGCTGGGCACCCCACTCGCCGCCTCGATCCCGGCCGGCCGGCCCGGGCGCGCCTACGTACGCTCCGGCAGCGAGCCGCCACTGCTGGTCCAGGTGGCCCGGGTGTCGGTCACGGCCGACCGTGGCCGCACCGGGGTCCGCGTCCGGCGTCGCTCCTGGCCGCCGGAACCCGTCCCGAGCGGACCGGGCGCCCCGCGCCACCAGGGGCCCGGTGACCTCGCCGCCCTCGTCGACGCCCTCCAGCAGCGGGCGCGGCATGCGGGGCTCACCCCACCCGGCCGGCCGTGGCTGGCCCCGCTGCCGGTCCAGCTGTCGGCCGCGGACCTGGACCTCGGCGCGATGGACGGTGCCGCGGCGACGGAGCTGCGCATCGGACTGCTGGACTCCCCCGACACCCAGTCCCAGGAGCCGCTGACCCTCGACCTCGCCGACGGGGGTGGCTGGCTCGCCGTCGGCGGACCGCGCAGCGGCCGCACCACGACCCTGCGCACCGTGCTCGGTGAGGCCGTCCACCAACTGGGTCCGGCGGCGCTGCACGTCCACGTCCTCGACCACGGCGGTGGCGGTCTCGCCGCGGAGGCGGCGGCCCTCCCGCACACCGGCACGACGGTCGCCCGGGATGACCCCCATCGGACGGTGCGGCTGCTCAACCGGCTACAGGCCGAGGTCGACCGCCGCCGCGCGGGCACCGCGGCCCGGACCCCGGCGCTGCTGCTGCTCGTGGACGGTTACGAGAGCCTGGCGGCGCAGCTCGACGACGCCGAACCCGGTAGCGGATCCTCGGCCCTGCTGCGCCTGGTCCGCGAGGGTGCCGCTGTCGGCCTGACGTGTGTGGTCACCGCCGAGCGGGCGGTGCCGGGCAGCCGTCTCGCCGCGGCGATGCGCACACGACTGGTGCTGCCGCTGCCAGACCGCGCCGACTACGCCATCGCCGGCATCGGGCCGCGGGACGTGCCGGCGGTCCGCCCGCCCGGGCGGGCACTGGTCGGTGAGGACGCGGTCGAGTGCCAGCTCGCCCAGCCGCGGCCGACCACGCCCGCGCCGGCCCCCTCTGGCGCGTCGGGCGCGTCGGGCGCGTCCAACGGCCCCGCGGCGATCCGAGTGGTCACCCTCCCCGCCGACCCCGAGCTGCCGCTGCCCGCGAGCCCTCCCTCCGGTCCCGGCGGGCCGCCGGAGCTGCCCGTCGGCCCCGGGAACGACGAGGGTGAGCCGGTCTCCATCGATCTGGTGCGCACCGGCGGCCTGCTCGTCGTCGGCCCACCGGGCAGCGGCCGCTCCTCTGCGTTGGCCGCCTTCGGCGAGCACTGCCGGGCGGCCGGGGCGGCCGTGCTCCATCTCGCCCCCGGTCGACCGCCGTTAGGGGCGGACGCGGGCAGCCACCGGCTCGACCGCGGCGATGCTGCCGGTCTCCGGGAGTGGGCGGCAGCGACGACCGGCCGACTGGCCGTGGTGGTGGCCGACGACGTGGGCACGCTGCCCGATCCCGTCGCGGACGCCCTTGGCTCGCTCGCCCGGCCCGGCGGCCACCTGGTGGTGCTGGCGGCGGCGAGCGCCCCGGAGCTGGCCAGCGCGTTCCGCGGCCCCACCGTGGCGCTGCGGCGCAGCCGTACCGCCCTGCTCCTCCGCCCAGCGCCCGGGGACGCCGAACTGCTCGGGCTCCGCGTGCCGCGCACACCAGTGCCCACCCGGCCCGGCGCCGGCTGGCTGGTCGTCGGCGGTGGCGTCACCCGCGTTCAGGTGGCCCGGCGGCGCACGGCCGGCAGGGTCCCCACGCGGGGGGCTTGAACCAGCCGACGCTGGGACGCCTACAGGCGCGGCGGCTCACAACAGCTCGAGCGCGGGCCCGATCTCCTGGGTGGCGTACCAGGCCAGCTCGTGGCCCTCGGCCTGGTCGACGACGAACTGGGCGTCCTCGCTGCCCAGGTCGGCCTCGAGCACCACCGAGACCGCGGCGGCCACGTCCTCCTCGGCCTCGGCTCCGTCGACGTGCGCGCTGGCGATGTCCGACATCGCCACGTCGACCCGGACCCGGGCGGCGCCGGCGTCCGCGGCGTCGTCGTCGATCGGGGTGACCGCGGCGTCCGGCACGTCGGCGGCGAGCACGACCCGGCGCCGGGCCGCGCCGGGGTCCACGTCGATGAGCCGCAGGCTGGCCCGGGCGGCCGCCAGCAACGCCGCATACTCGAGCTCCTCGTCGGTGTCGCTGAGGGGGTAGTGCTCCCGCAGCTCGGGGGTCACCGCGAAGACGGTGACCGGCTGCTCGAGCCGACCCTCGTCCAGCAACCGCTGCAGCACGGTCGTCGTGGCCGGCAGGTACACGCGCACTCGGTTCGTCTCCCTCGTCGTCGGACAGGGAACCGTAACGTCGCGCGGCCCGGCGATCGTTCCAGCGCCCACCCCCGGGAGCTCAGGTGGCCGTCTCGACGAGGAAGGCGACCTCCTGCTCGATCAGGTCGGCCAGCACGTCGACGTCGCTGAGGCTGTCCCGGTCGGCGTTCAGCCCGACGTAGACGGTGCCGTCGTAGCTGGTCATGCCGATCGCCAGGCCCTGCCCACGGACCAGCGGGACGACGGGGAAGACCTCAACCATGCGGGCGCCGCCGGCGTAGAGCGGGGACTGCGGGCCCGGCACGTTCGTGACCACCAGGTTGAACAGCCGCCGGGACAGGCCGCTGGCCGCTCGGGCGCCCAGGGCATGCAGCGTCGGCGGCGCGAACCCGGACAGGGCGCTGAGGGTGTCGGCCCCCACGGACTTGCCGTTCCCCGTGAGCCCGCGCATGGCGTAGCTGATCCGGGCCAGCCGGACCCGGGGGTTGGGTTCACCGACCGGCAGGTCGACCAGGAGGGAGGAGACCTGGTTGCCCGCCTCGTCGTCCTCGCCGCGCACCGACACCGGTACCAGCGCACGGACCGACGTGGACCCGACGACCGGCTCTCCCCGGGACAGCAGCCACTCCCGCAGCGCGCCGGTGACGACGGTGAGCAGCACGTCGTTGACGGTGCCACCGTGCGCCTTGCGCACGGCCTTGACGTCGTCGAGTGAGGCGCGGGCCACCGCGAAGCGGCGCTGCCGGCCGATCGGTGCGTTCAGCGGGCTCACCGGTGCCGGTCGGATCGCGGTGCGCGCCGCGGCCGCGAGCACCCCGCCGGCCACCCCCGCCCAGCGGGCCGCGGTCGCACGCACGTCGCCGGCCGCCGTCCGGGCCGTCTCCACCACCGCGGAGGGCCGTTGCAGGTAGTCCTCGACCGCCTCCCAGACCAGCGCCACGGAGCCCGGCGGTCGGCGGGGCCGCCAGTCGGGAGCCTCGGCCGGCGCCTCCGCACCGTCGGGGCTCAGGTCGAGAATGACCTGACCGATGTCGATCGCGCCGAGCCCGTCGACCAGGGTCGGGTGGGTCTTGGTGATGACCGCGGTGCGGTCCCCCGCCAGCCCCTCGACCAGGTACATCTCCCACAGCGGACGACGGTGGTCCAGCGGCCGGGCGGTCAGCCGGGCGACCAGGTCCATCATCTGGTCCTCGCTGCCCGGGCGGGGCAGCGCCGACCGGCGCACGTGGTAGCTGATGTCGAAGTCCGGATCGTCCACCCAGACCGGGTTGGCCAGGTGGCCGGGCACCTCGAGCACCCGCTGTCGGTACCGCGGCACCAGCGGCAGCCGGGCGCTTACGAGATCGACCAGCGCGTCGTGGTCGAGCACTCCCGACGGGCACTCGAGCACGAGTACGACACCGATGTGCATGGGCGTGTCCGGGTCCTCCAGGTAGAGGAACGACGCATCCAGTGGGGTCAGCCGTTCGACCACGTGACCCTCCTCACTCGGGGAGCCCCACGCTACGGCGGTCCCGGTAGCGCCGGGCGACCGGCCATCGGCGCGCACCAGAGCGCACCGGAGCGCACCGGCGCGCGGACGCTCAACGCCGGCCGGTGCGGCGCCGCGCGGACGGGTCCGGCAGTCCGGCCAGCTCGGCGGCCAGCGCCCGCAGCGCGGTGCGCAGCCCCGACCCGGGCGCCACCTCGGCCAACGTGCGGCCGGCAGCGAGCGCGGCGTCGGTCGCCCGCCGGTCGGCCGGCAGGAACGACCGGACCGGCCGTCCGGAGAACCGCTCGACGGCCGCGGCGATCTCCCGCCGCGGATCGCCTGGCACCGGGCCGCGCCGTACCTGGTTGACCACCACGAACGGCTCGACCTCGGGCAGGACCTCGCGCAACTCCCCCAGCGCGCGCACCGTGCGCTGCAGCGCGACCGGGTCGGCGCCGCTCACGCATAGGACCTCGTCGGCCTCCTCGAGCACGGTCAGCGTCGCCCCGTTGCGCCGCGGCGCCGCCGTGTCGAAGGACAGCTCCTCGTCCTCCTCGACGCAGAAGGCGCAGTCCACGACAGTCAGCTGCGCCAGGTGACGCGCCTCCGCGAGCACCGACAGGAGCGCCTGCGGCCGCAGCTCCGGCCAGCGGTCGGCCCGGGCCAGCCCGGTGAGCACGCGCAGGCGCGGATGAACGGCCCACGCCAGCCGGGCCAGCGAGCCGACGTCCAGGATGCCGGAGCCAGCCTGCCGCGCCGCCGCCGCGATGCCGGGTGACTCGTCCAGCAACCCCAGCACCTGGGCGACGACACCGCCGTAGACGTCGGCATCGACGAGCAACGAGGAGGTCCCCAGGCGAGCGGCCTCGTCGGCCAGTGCGACGGCGACCGTCGTCCGGCCGGGTGCCCCGGTGGGCCCCCACACGGCGATCACGCGGCCACGGACGGCGCCCTGGCCGGCCGGCTCCGGTGGTACGCCCAGGGTGGGCAGTGCGGCCCGCGGGTCGGCCAGCTCCCGCCCGGCGCCCGGCGCACCGCCGACCGCCTCGCGCAGCGCCCGGGCGATCACCTCGGGTTCGGCGTCGGCGGGGAGCACCCGGGCGACCCCCATCTGACGCAGCCGCTCCGATGCCGCCTCGTCGCCCGGCTCGACCAGGCCGACCACGGCCACGCCCGCGGCCGTCAGCCGCGCGACCGCCGCGCCGTCCAGCCGGCGCAGCTCCGCCGACAGGAGGGCGGCCTGCCCCGTCCCGGTGGCCGCCGCGGCCAGCAGCTCGGCAACGTCCACGCAGCGCCGGACGACGGTGACCCCGTGGTCGTCGCGGTCCAGCGCACCGACCAGCTCTGACTCCCAGGCGGCCCCGGTGACGGCGGTGAAGACCTGCAGCGACATCAGCCGGTCGGCCCCGTGTCGACCGCGGTGCCGGCCGCGTCCCGGACCACCACGACCAGGCCGCGGCCGCCGATGAGGCCCAGCACGTCCGCGGCGTCGCCGGCCGGCACCGAGACCACGACCTGCACCGTGGTCGTCGCCGTGGACAGCACCCCGTCGCCGCGTCCGGACACCGCCTGCACGGGGGCGGCGGTGACTATGCGGTCGACGTCCCCGCCGGCCGCGGCAGGTGCACCGGCAGCGGGATCGGCGACGGCGTAGACGTCGACCAACTGCCCGCGGGTCAGGCTCGGGGGCACGTAGCCGGCCTGAACGGGAAGGGCGAGCTGCACCCGGCCGGTCGGCTCGTCCAGGGCCGAACGGGGCAGCAGCTCCCCGACCCGCACCGCCCGGGAGAGCACTCGACCCTCGGGACGGGTGCTGGTGGCGAGGTAGGCGCGGGCGACGTCGTCCAGCCGGACCGAGACCGCCACCAGGTCGTCCCGGTCCAGCACGGTGCCCGGACCCAGATCGGCCGTGGCCGCCCAGACCGGCACGGTCGCGTCGGACGCGGTGACCACGCGGGCGCCGACGAGCACCGAGCCCAGCACGAGGAGGACGCCGAGGACCAGGCGCAGGTCCAGCCACCGCGGTGGCCGGACGCGCCGGGGTCGTGGACCGGCCGGCACCGGGTCGTCGACGCCGCCCGGGCGGACCGCTCCCGGCGTCGGGCTCCGTACTGCCATGCCCAGCTCCCGTCCGCTCCCGAGCGCGCCGGCCACGTCGTGACCGTCCGACTGCGCTGCGGGAGGGAGATCATGACCGACGCGCGGCACTCGGCGCAGCCGTTGTCCACACCTTCGGATGACATCCGGAGCCGGCTGCCACACTGTCGGCACCTTCGACGGGAGATCCACTCTGATGGCCACGCAGCGCTTCCTGACCCTCGACGACGTCGCGGAGATCCTCAACGTGTCGTGGTCGCAGGCCTACGCGCTGGTGCGCCGCAAGGAGCTCATCGCCATCCAGATCGGCGGCCGCGGGCAGTGGCGGGTGGAGACGGACGAGCTGGAGCGCTTCATCCAGCAGAAGTACGCGGAGGCCCGCGCGGGGGTCGTCGAGGCGGCCGCCGAGGACACCGAGGTCGACACCCCCCGCTGACCGGTCGGACCGCCCGGGGGCGTCAGTCCAGCGCCGGCCGGACGGTCCGGACGACGGCCACGGCCGCGAGCGCCACCGCCCGCACCCCCGTCACCGCCCCACGGCGGCGCGGCTCGTCGACCGGATGCTCGGCGAGCTCGAAGAAGTCCGCGCCCACCCGGTCGACCGTCCCGCTGAGCGTGCTGCCGTCGTCCAGGAGGCACTGCACCGTCGCCCGGTCCCGGGCCAAGCCCCGCAGCGCACGCCGCAGGTCCAGCCGACGCGCGACGGCGCCCAGTTCCCCGGTCACCGCGGTCTCCGCGCCGAGGCCGCCGACGGCCCGCACCGCGCCGGCCGCGACGAGCACCTCGCGCTGCTGGTCGTCGAGGAGCAGCAGCCAGTCGACCCCGACGTCGAGGAGCCGGCCGGTGACCTCCCCCGCGCCGCGGCAGCTCAGTGCCACCGGCCACCCCTGCGCCGCGCGGAGCCGGTCGGCCAGCCGGAGCGCGCCGTACTCCGCGCGCGCCCGGGACGCCCGTTCGCCCGCACCGTCCTCGGGGTCCTGGGCGGCGAACTGCGCCTCCAGGTCCGCGAAGAGCTGCTCCCACCGCACATCGACAGGCTAGTCGTCCACAAACCCATGCGTTTGGTTGCGTTTGCCTGTGTTCGTGGTGTTTGGTCATCGGCGGAAAGAGGAGGTGTCGATGTCCTTCGTGCGCTGGACGACGACCTGCCTGGTCATGGCCGCCACCGCGTGGCTGCTGGGCGCGCTCGGTCCGACCGCCGGGCAGGTCCGCGCCGCCGCCACCGCCCCGCAGGCCCTCGTCGACACCGCCGGCCCCGACGCCCTGCTGGTGGTCGCCGCGGCGACGGCCGGGTGGCTGTGCTGGGGGTGGGGCGTGCTGGGGCTGGCGCTGACCGGGCTGTCCGCACTGCCCGGGGTGGGCGGACGGGCTGCTGGGCTGGTGCTGCTCGTGGTGCTGCCGGCCAGTGCGCGCCGGGCCGCCGCGGTGGCCGTGGGTCTCAGCCTGGCGGCCGGCGCACCTACGTGGGCGTGCACGGCACCGTCCGGCACCGCACCGTCCGGCACGGCCGCCGTCACCGCCCTGTTCCCTGCCGGCGTCGGCGGTCTGGCCCCGGCGTCGCTGGAGACCGACTGGCCGGTCGCCGAGCCGTTCGAGCGCGGAGCCGGTCCCGGGCAGCGGCCCGCCGAACCGCCCGACTGGCCACCGGCTCCGCCCGCGCCGCCGGGATCCAATGACCCGGCCGCGGAGCACGTCGTCCTGCGCGGCGACTGCCTGTGGGACATCGCCCGCCGACGCCCTGGCCCGGCAGCGACCGGGGACGCCGGTCGACGACGCCGAGATCGCCACCGAAGTGCACGCCTGGTGGCAGGCCAACGCCGCCGTCATCGGCCCCGACCCGGACCTGCTACGGCCGGGCCAAGTGCTCCGGGCGCCGCGGTGAACTGCGCGGTCCCCCGTCCGTCCGACCCCGTCCACGTCCCTGGAGAAACGCCATGAGCGCACCGCCGATCCCCGCCGCAGCCGGTCCCGCAGCCGCACTCTCCCGCTCGGGCGACGACCGCGGCCGCCTGCACCTGGTCCTGGTGCGCACCCCGGGGCCGCCGCTCGAGGACGAGCGGGTGCCGGTACGGCTGCTCGTCCCCGGCCGGCCTCGCCGGCGCTCCGCCCCACCGCCGGGTCCGCGGCCACTGATGGACCAGCCGCTCCGCCGGCCGGGGAACGAACCGGACTTCGGCCCGGCGTTGAGTCGCCGGGCCGACCTTCCCGAGCCGGGGCCGGCCGCGCGGCGCCTGGTCACCATCGCCCTGGAGGCCTTCGCCGGACGGCGCCCGATGTCGCAGCTGCAGCCGGCGGTCACGCCCTCGTTGTTCACCGTGCTCATCGCCCGGCGGAAGCCGCGCTGGTGCCTCGACGGGACGACGGCGCTGCGGATCAGCTCGGTCCGCGTCTCCGAACCCGTCGACGGCGTGGCCGAGGTGAGCGCGGTTGCCCGGCGCGACGGCAGGGCGCACGCCGTGGCGGCCCGGATGGAGGGCATCGACGGGCGGTGGCGCTGCACCGCTCTCCAGGTCGGCTGACCGCCGTGGGAGCCGGTGCGGCATGCGGAGCATCCCGCACCGTCGCTCCGGCGGAACAGCAGGGCGCTCGGCGCAGCCGAGACCTAGCAGGTCCCGATCGTGACGCAGTCGCGATCAGCCCGCGACGCCGTGGCACTGCTTGTACTTCTTGCCCGAACCGCACGGGCAGGGAGCGTTCCGGGCCGGCGCCTTGGTGCCGGTGACGGTGGCGGTCTTGGCCGCCTTCGCCGCGCCGCCCTCCTTGGCCGAGGAGTCCAGGCTCGGCGCGCTGTAGGTCAGCGCGGCAGCCTGCTTCGGCGCCTCCAGGCCCTTGACCTGGAGCTCCGGACCCGTGCCGGTGGACGCCGGCGCCGGGGCCTCGTCGGGAGCGGTCGGTGCCGCGGTGGTCGCCGGCTTGCGGGTGCGCCGCGCGGAGCCTTCCGGGGCCTGGCCGTTGCCGTTCCCGTTGGCCGACGTCATAGCAGGGGCGACCGGAGCAGCCGGGGCATCGACGGGGGCATCGACGGGAGCCTCGACCGGAGCCTCGACCGGAGCCGGCGCCTCGGCGGGCCCCGCCGCAGCAGCCTGAGCGGCCGCGGCGGCCTGCTGCCGGGCGAGCACCCGCTGGGTGCCGGCCTGCGCCGCCGCCAGGGCGGCCGCCTCCGCCTCGGCCTGCTTCGCCTGGACCTCGGCCTCCTGCTGCTCCTGGCTCTTGACCTCCAGGTTGAACAGGAAGCCGACCGACTCCTCCTTGATGCCGTCCAGCATCGCTTTGAACATGTCGAAGCCTTCGCGCTGGTACTCCACGACCGGGTCGCGGTTGGCCATCGCGCGCAGGTGGATGCCGGCCCGCAGGTAGTCCATCTCATACAGGTGCTCACGCCACTTGCGGTCCAGCACGCTGAGCAGCACCCGCCGCTCCAACTCGCGCATGACGTCGGCCCCCAGGGTCTCCTCCCGGGTGTCGTAGGCGGCGTGCACGTCGGCCAGCAGCTCGGTCTTGAGGACGTCGCCGGTCAGCGCGGCCTGGTCACCGTCGGCGACCCGGTCCAGCAGCTCGTCGCGGTCCAGACCCACCGGGTACAGCGCTTTCAGACCGGTCCACAGCTTCTCGAGGTCCCAGTCCTCGGCGTAGCCGGTCTCGGTGGCGCCGTCGACGTAGGCGCCGATCACGTCGTCCACCATGGTCTGCACCTGGACGTGCAGGTCCTCGCCGTCCAGGACCTTGCGGCGCTCGTCGTAGATGACGGTGCGCTGCCGGTTGAGCACCTCGTCGTACTTCAGGACGTCCTTGCGGACCTCGAAGTTCTGGCCCTCGACCTGGGTCTGCGCCGAGCGGATCGCCCGGCTGACCATCTTGGACTCGATCGGCTGGTCCTCGGGCACCCGCAGCGTGTTCATCATCGACTCGAGCATCGGGCCGTTGAAGCGGCGCATCAGGTCATCGCCCAGGGACAGGTAGAACCGGGACTCCCCCGGGTCGCCCTGCCGCCCCGACCGGCCACGCAGCTGGTTGTCGATCCGCCGGCTCTCGTGCCGCTCGGTGCCCAGCACGTACAACCCGCCGGCCGCGACGACCTGCTCGTGCTCGGCCGCGACCTGCTCCTTGGCGGTGGCAAGCGCCTCGTCCCAAGCAGCCTCGTACTCCTCGGGCGTCTCCGCCGGGGACAGCCCGCGGGCGCGCAGCACGTCGTCGGCGAGAAAGTCGGGGTTGCCGCCGAGCTGGATATCGGTGCCTCGGCCGGCCATGTTGGTGGCCACCACGACCGCCCCGAGCCGCCCGGCCTCGGCGATGATCGCCGCCTCCCGGGCGTGGTTCTTGGCGTTGAGCACCTCGTGCTTGATGCCTTTGCGCACCAGGTATTTCGAGAGCACCTCGGACTTCTCGACGCTCGCGGTGCCGACCAGGACCGGCTGCCCGGCCTCGTGCCGCTCGGCGATGTCCTCGACGACGGCGTCGAACTTCGCCTTTTCGGTCTTGTAGATGACGTCGGCCTCGTCCTCGCGGATCATCGGCCGGTTCGTCGGGACCGGGGTGACGCCCAGCTTGTAGGTCTGGTGCAGCTCGGCGGCCTCGGTCTGGGCCGTGCCGGTCATCCCCGACAGCTTCTCGTAGAGCCGGAAGTAGTTCTGCAGCGTGATCGTGGCGAGGGTCTGGTTCTCGTCCTTGATCTGCACCTTCTCCTTGGCCTCGATGGCCTGGTGCATGCCCTCGTTGTAACGCCGGCCGGCCAGCACGCGGCCGGTGAACTCGTCGACGATGAGCACCTCGCCGTTGCTGACGATGTACTGCTGGTCCTTGCGGAAGAGCTCCTTGGCCTTCAGCGCGTTGTTGAGGTAGCCGATCAGCGGGGTGTTGACCGCCTCGTAGAGGTTCTCGATGCCCAGCTGGTCCTCGACGAACTCCACGCCCTCCTCGGTCACCGCGACCGTCCGCTTGGACTCCTCGACCTCGTAGTGCCGGTCGCGCTTGAGCAGCGGGACGATCCGGGCGAACTCGCCGTACCAGCGGGCGCTCGTCTCGGCCGGGCCGCTGATGATCAGCGGGGTGCGGGCCTCGTCGATGAGGATCGAGTCGACCTCGTCGACGATGGCGAAGGCGTGCCCGCGCTGCACCAGGTCGGCGTTGGACCAGGCCATGTTGTCGCGCAGGTAGTCGAAGCCGAACTCGTTGTTCGTGCCGTGGGTGATGTCGCAGGCGTACTGCTCGCGGCGCTCGGCCGGCTTCTGCCCGGACAGGATCGTGCCCACCGACAGGCCCAGGAAGCGGTGCACCCGGCCCATCCACTGCGCGTCGCGTTGGGCGAGGTAGTCGTTGGTGGTGACCACGTGCACCCCGTTGCCCGCCAGCCCGTTAAGGTAGGCCGGCAGGACGCCGGTCAGCGTCTTGCCTTCACCGGTCTTCATCTCGGCGATGTTGCCCAGGTGCAGCGCGGCCCCGCCCATGAGCTGCACCTTGTAATGGCGCTGGCCCAGGGTGCGCGTCGCGCCCTCCCGGACTACGGCGAACGCCTCGGGGAGCAGTCGGTCCAGGCTCTGCCCGTCGGCGTGCCGCTCCTTGAACTCATCGGTCTTGGCGCGCAGCTCGGCGTCGGTGAGGTCGGCCATGTCGTCGCTGAGCACGTCCACCGCGTCGGCGATCTTCGACAGCCGCCGGACGAGCTTGCCTTCACCGGCACGGAGGATCTTCGAGAACACCACGACCCCAGCGTAGGCGGCCGAGCTGGGAACGGGTTCCGGCGCGGCCGAGAGCGGTACCCGCGAGCGCCGCTCCGTACCCTCGCGGACGTGCGCTCCCTCGACCTCGACCACCTCAGCGACGACCTGCTGGCCTTCCTGACCGAGCGGCACCTGGCCACGCTGACCACGCTGCGCGCCGACGGCAACCCGCACGTCGTCCCGGTCGGGGTCACCTTCGACTCGGCCACCCGCACCGCGCGGGTCATCACCTCGGGCGCCTCGGCCAAGGTCCGGCACGTGCGCGCCGGGCAGCAGCGGGTCGCGGTGTGCCAGGTCGACGGGCGTCGCTGGGTCACCTTCGAGGGAACGGCGGTGGTGCGGGAGGACGCCGCCGCGGTCGCCGACGCCGTGGCACGCTACGCGGTCCGGTACCGCACGCCGCGGGAGAACCCGGCCCGGGTGGTGCTGGAGATATCGGTCGACCGGGTGCTGGGCAACGCGTGAGGATGCGGCGGTGACCTTGGACCTCTCCGCCGTCGACCTGACCACCGAGGTGGTCCGCACCGAGCGGCTGGTGCTGGCCCGTTCCGGCCCGAGGACGTCGATGCGGTGTTCACTGCCTGCCAGGACCCGTTGATCCAGCGCTGGTCGAAGGACCCCCGTGCCCCCAGCTCTCGCACGCTCGCGCCGGGGCCCTGCACGGGGGCCAGGCCCTGGGGGCCGCGGCTGGGCGCGCCCCGGGTGCACCTGGTGGCGACGTCCGCAACGCCGCGTCGCAGGCGGTGGCCCGGCGCGCCCGTTTCACCCAGGAGGGGTGCTGCGTTCTTACCTCCCTACCGGGACGGCTCCCGCGGCGACGCCGCGCTCTTCTCCCGGCTGCCCGGCGACTGACCCCTCGGCACACGACGGCGGGCCGCCTCCCCGAGGGAGACGGCCCGCCGCACGGTGCCCGGTCAGACGGTCGCCGGTTCCCGTTCCACGCTGTCGGTGGCCTCGCCGGCGTGCCCGAGGGCCAGCGGTGCACCCAGCCTGATGAGGCCGTAGTCGTAGGCGTGCCGCCGGTAGACCACCGACGGCTGGCCGGTGTCGGCGCAGGCGAAGAGGAAGAAGTCGTGCCCCACGAGTTCCATCTCGTGCAGCGCCTGGTCGACGGTCATCGGGGTGGCCGGGTGCACTTTCTCCCGGACGACCTGCCCGGGCAGGTGCTCGTCGAGGTCGGTCACGTGCGGACCGGCCGCGAGCTCCTTGTCCAGCGCCATCGCGGCCAGCGCGGTGCCGTCGGCCTCCACGGGCATTCCATCCAGCCGGACGCTGGCCGGCGTGCGCCGGCCGTGGTGGATCCGCCGGCGGTCGTTGGCCCGCCTCAGACGGTTCTCCAGCTTGTGGGCGGCGAGCTCCAGGGCGGCGTAGAAGTCCGGGGCGCAGGCCTCGGCGCGGGCCACCGGCCCCTTGCCGCGCAGCGTGATCTCCACACGCTGACAGTTGGCGGACTGGCGGGGGTTCTTCTCGTGCAGCAGTTCGACGTCGATGCGAATCAACTTGCCGTCGAAGCGTTCGAGCTGGCCGACCTTGTCTTCGACGTGCTGCCGAAAGTGCTCGGGCACCTCGACGTTGCGACCACGGACCACGATCTCCATCAGACCTCCCGGTCGAGCGGGCTGTGATCGGACCGACGCTAGCCGTCCCCGCCGCACCACGACAGTCGAGACGCGCGCCTTGGTCCTCCCGTCAGGTGCGCACCGTGAAGGTCCCAGGTGAGCGCGCCGCAACCCGGTGCCCGGACCGTCGAGGGGTCGCCGCGACCACCGCCGCGAGCACGGGCTCGTTCCCGGAGGAGAGTCCGGCGGCCAGCGCCCGGGCCGCCTCGGTCAGCGTCGCGCCGCTGCTCACCACGTCGTCCACGAGCACCAGGACGGCACCGACCGGCGGCCCGTCCCGGGGCGCCCGGACCGCGAAGCGCCCGGCCAGGTTCGCCCGCCGGGCGGCGGCGTCCAGGCCGGCGGAGTCGCGGGTGCCCCGCGGACGGCGCAGCAGGGCCGCCGGGCGGGCGGCCAACCCGGCGGCGCGCAGCTCGGTGGCCGCCGCGCGGGCCAGTTCCCCGACGTGGTCGCGGCCACGCCGCTGCACCGCCGCGGTGGAGCTGGGCACCGGCACCAGCAGCACCGGCCTCCCCCGCCCCGCGCCGGGCAGCCCGGCCAGCACGCCCGTGACGGCCAGGGCCAGCGCCCGGCCCAGCGGTGTGGCCAGCTCGGCGCGGCCGTGCTCCTTGAACGCCAGCACTGCCGGGCGGACCGGTCCGGAGTACGCCCCGGCGGCGACCGTCGGCGGGAAGCCGTCGGGGTGCCGGCGGGGTTCGGCCAGCCGTGGCTCCGCAAGCCGGCCGCGGCAGTCCGGGCACAGCACGTCCCCGGGGACGGCGCAGCCGGCGCACGTGCGCGGCAGGACCAGGTCGGCCAGCGCAGTCCAGCCCGCGACGAGGGCACCCGCAGCCGGTCGTCCGACCCGCCCGCCCCCTGCCGCCACCCGGACAGCCTGCGCGCGGCGCGGGTCCCGGGTGCGCGGTCCGCTCCCGTTCGGGGACGACGGCCGCGGCTGGGGACGGCGGCCGGCGAGCTCGGGTCAGAGGGGGTAGAACGGCGCCGTCCCGGCGACCGGCTGCTCTCCGCGCAGCAGGGTGACCCAGTTCCCACCCGACAGCATCCACAGCGTGCCGTCGGCGGTGACCAACGGCTGCCGGCTCGGTGTGGCCGCCAGCGCGGTCGGCTGACCCGGCAGACCGGCCATCGTCACCGTCGTCAGGTCCCAGCCGTCCACCCTCACCGTGTACGGCTCCGTGCGCTGGGCGCTGGGGTCGCCGGCCAGCAGCATCAGCAGACCGGAGTTCCGCCAGCCGACGTCGACGACCTGGCGCACCGAGGGCGCGACCGAGCGCAGGTCGCGCACGCTGACCGTGTCGTCGGCGCGGACCACCGTGCCCACGTAGAGCTGGCCGCCCTGCGGGGTCTCCACGACCACTGCCGCCCGGACACCGTCCGGGGACAGCTGGAGGGTCGAGGTGCGTCCCAACCCGGCCAGCGTGGCGGCGTTCACCGGCTGCGGGGTCCCGCTGGCCGGCACCCGCACCACGTCGGTGCCGTTGCGCACCGTCCAGACCTCCGATCGGGTGCCCGCCGTCGTCGGTGCGGTGAAGCTGCCGCCGGTCAGCACCGGCGCCAGCTCGCCGCCGTAGGGCCCGGCGAGCAGGCTCGCGGTCGGTCCCGCCACCGACACCCCCGCCGTCAGCCCCAGGGCACCGGTCCGCCGGTCCGCGGAGATCGCGGCCGAGGACAGCCCGTACGCGCCTGTCCCGGCCGGACCGGGCGCGGGCGCCCCGTCGGTGGCCCGGTGCAGGGCGCCGTCGACCAGGTAGTGCCCCACTGCGTCGGCCGGGGCCGCGTCGGGGTCCAGCGCAGCCCAGTCGTCGACGCTCTGGATGGCGGGCACACCGGGCAGTCCCAGTGGCTGCCCGTCACGGAGCACCTCGACCGAGCGTAGGTCCAGCGCGTCCAGCGACCACACCACCTGGGCCGACAGCCCGGACAGCGCCGCGTCGGTGGTTCCCTCCGGGAAGGTCAGGTCGACCCGCGCCGTGGTCCCGGCGACGCTCACCGTGCTGCGGAGCTGCACTTTGGCCAGCGCGTTGACCACGCCGGCGGCGATCGCGGTCGAGGGTCCGGCGATCAGCCGCTCGACCAGCGCGTTCGGCTGCGCTTCTCCGGAGACCAGATAGCGCGGGTCGGGCACCACCCGGGTCCTGGTGGGGTCGAGGAAGTAGGCGTTGACCGCGTCGTAGGTGCGGACGAAGTCCGGCTGCAGCATGAGCAGGCCGTCCTGTGGGTCGATCACCTGCCATTCGCCGGAGTCGTCGCTGAGGGTGAAGGCGCGGGTGAACAGCGCGCCGTCGCCGACGGTGAACACGCCCCGCTCGTCGACCGTGCCGACCAGCGGCGCGCTCAGCTCCACGGTGCCGTGCGCCGTCTGGCGGGTGGAGTACGACGCGCCGATGACGGTCACCCCGCCGCTGTCCGACCACGACGTCGCGGCATCCGCGGCGAGGAACTGGCGGGCGACCGGGTGGTTGCGCGCAGTGCTGGCGCTGGCGTCGATGAACCCGCGCACCACCTCCTCGGGGGTGGCGCCCGCCTCCGGCGGGATCGGCTCGATGCCGACCGGCGCGTCCGGCGGGTCGGCGAGCTGGGTGATCTGCACCGTCGGCGAGTTCTCCGGCACGGTGCTGCAGCCGGCGAGCACCGCGGTCGCGAGCAGGACGGCGAGCAGGACGGCGACCACGGCCCGCACGGGGCGTCGCCCTCCCGGCCTCACGAGTCCTCCGTCCGTCGCGCGGGAGACGACGGTCGAGGACCGGCCTGCCGCGTCGCCGCCGCGCGCAGCGCCGTGGGCCGCAACGGCAGCGGCGAGCCGGTCAGCTCCCCTCCTGCGGTCAGCGGCACGGTGAGCCGGAACTGGGCGCCCTGCCCGGGTAGCCCCCAGACCTGCAGCCACCCGCCGTGCAACCGCGCGTCCTCCAGGCTGATCGACAGGCCCAGCCCGCTGCCGCCCACCGTGCGCACCCGGGCGGGGTCGGCGCGCCAGAAACGGTCGAAGACGTGCTGGGCATCCGCCGAGCTCAGTCCGACCCCGTGGTCGCGCACCGTCATCGCCGCGGCGGTGCGCGAGGCGGCCAGGGTGATCTCCACCGGGTCCCCCGCCCCGTGTTCGATGGCGTTGCCGACCAGGTTGCGCAGCACCCGTTCCACCCGCCGGGCGTCGACCTCGGCGATCACCGGCTCGGCCGGCTGGGTCACCCGCAGCTCGCACCCCCGGCGGGCGGCCAGCGCCGACATCCCGGCCACTACCCGGTCGACGACCTGGGGGAGGTCCTGCGGCTCGGCCTCCAGCACCGCCGCCCCGGCGTCGTAGCGGCTGATCTCCAGCAGGTCCGACAGCAGGACCTCGAAGCGTTCGAGCTCGTTGTGCAGCAGCTCTGCGGAGCGGGCCACCGCCGGGTCGAAGTCGGCCCGCGCGTCGTGCAGCACGTCGGCGGCCATCTGCACGGTGGTCAGCGGGGTGCGCAGCTCGTGGCTGACGTCGGAGGTGAAGCGCTGCTGCAGCTGGGAGAGCCCCTCCAGCTGGGTGATCTGCGTCTGCAGGCTGTCGGCCATCGCGTTGAAGCTGGTGGCCAGCCGGGCCAGGTCGTCCTCCCCGCGGACGGCGAGCCGTTCCTCCAGCCGGCCCTCGGCCAGCCGCTGGGCCGTGCTCGCCGCCCGTCGGACCGGGTAGACCACCAGCCGGGTCACCAGCACGCCGATGCCCACGACGAAAAGCACCAGGACGACGCCCATGATCGCCACGGTGCTGCGGATGAGGACCAGGCTCTCCTGTTCCTGTTCCAGTGGAAAGGCGAAGTAGACCTCCACCCGGTCACCGCTCTGCCCGTCGGCGGGCACCGGCGCCCCGACCAGCAGCGTGGGCACGAGGCGGACGGCGGCGTCCGGAACGGGCGCGTACTGGTAGGCCTGCGAGCCACTGGCCACCTGGACCCGCAGCTCGCTCGGCAGGTCGCGGAAGGTGAGCGTCGTCCGGCTGGCGGCCACCCGCTCCTGGTCACCGGAGCGGTAGACCATCACCACGTCGAAGTCACCGGCCGCCCCGCCGCGGGAGCGCAGGCCCTGGACGGTGCGGGCCAGCGTGGACCGGACGCTGGCCGAGTCGCCGGTGGCGATGCCGCTGACCTCGGACCGGGCGTACTGCACCCCGGCGAGCGACTGGTCGACCGCGGCCTGGCGCTTGACGCGGAGCAGCTGGTCGCTGATCTGCCGGAACAGCACCAGGCTGACGATCACCACCACGACCGCCGCCACGACCATGGTGATCGCACCGATCCGCAGCTGCAGCGACGAGCGCCAGGTGTGCACGGCGCGGCGCACGCCCCGGCGGGTGAGCCGGCGGCCCCGGGCGACCCGCACCAGCGCGGCGCGCCGGACGCGCCGCGCTCCCGAGGCGCGCGGGCGGGCGGCGTCCGACCGGTCGCCGTCCGCGCCGACTGTCCCCGGACGCGCGGTCGCGCTCACGGACGAGTCACGGCGGGCCGGCCTTGTACCCGACACCGCGCACCGTGAGCACCACCTCCGGCTTCTCGGGGTCGCGCTCGACCTTGGCCCGCAGCCGTTGCACGTGCACGTTCACCAGCCGGGTGTCGGCCGCGTGGCGGTAGCCCCAGACCTGCTCGAGCAGCAGCTCCCGGGTGAACACCTGCCGCGGCTTGCGGGCCAGCGCGACCAGCAGGTCGAACTCCAGCGGCGTCAGCGGGATCGCCGCGCCGTCGCGGGTCACCGCGTGGGCCGGCACGTCGATCTGCACGTCGCCGATGGTGAGGTTCTCGGCCTGGCCGTTGTCGCCGCGGCGCAGCTGGGCGCGGACCCGGGCCACCAGCTCCACGGGCTTGAACGGCTTGGTCACGTAGTCGTCGGCGCCGGCCTCCAGCCCCTGAACGACGTCGATCGTGTCGCCCTTGGCGGTGAGCATCACGATCGGCACGGTCGACTGGGTGCGGATGTCGGCACAGATCTGCAGGCCGTTGCGGCCGGGCAGCATCAGGTCCAGCAGCACCAGGTCGGGGCGCAGCTGCTGGAAGGTGGCGACCGCCCGGGCGCCGTCGGAGACGAAGGCCGGTTCGTACCCCTCCCGGCGCAGCACGATGCCCAGCATCTCGGCGAGGGCGGCGTCGTCATCGACGACGAGGACACGGCCGCGGCTGGTCCCCGCGGGGGGAGCGGAAGGTGACACGGGTCCATTCTGCCGCGCCGAGGGCCCGAAGACGGCCCCACCCGCCCGGGAGGACACCCGGGCGGGTGGTGGACGAGCTGTTCAGCGGCCGGTCACGGGGCTGTCCGACCCCGTGCGGGGCCACCTGCAGGGTCCCGCCGCGAGCTTGCGAACGGTGGGGGCAGGGGGTCCTTTTCAGTAGCGGTAGTGGTCGCTCTTGAACGGGCCTTCCACCGGGACACCGAGGTAGTCCGCCTGCACCTTGGTGAGCTCGGTGAGCTTGACACCCAGGGCATCCAGGTGGAGCCGGGCGACCTTCTCGTCCAGGTGCTTGGGCAGCACGGTGACGCCGGGGGTCTGGCCCTCGTAGGCCGCCTGGTTGGTCCACAGCTCCAGCTGCGCGAGCACCTGGTTGGAGAAGGAGTTGCTCATCACGAAGCTGGGGTGCCCGGTGGCGTTGCCGAGGTTCAGCAGCCGGCCCTCGGACAGCACGATGATCGTGTGGCCGTCGGCGAACCGCCACTCGTCGACCTGCGGCTTGATCGTCGTCCGGGTGACCCCGGGGGTGCGGGCCAGGCCGGCCATGTCGATCTCGTTGTCGAAGTGCCCGATGTTGCCGATGATCGCCTGGTGCTTGGTGGCGGCCAGCTGGTCGGCGGAGATGATGTCCTTGTTGCCGGTCGCCGTGACGATGATGTCGGCGGTGCCGATCACGTCGTCCAGCGTGGTGACCTCGAAGCCCTCCATCGCCGCCTGCAGCGCGCAGATCGGGTCGATCTCGGTGACGATCACCCGGGCGCCCTGGCCACGCAGCGCCTCGGCGCAGCCCTTGCCGACGTCGCCGAAACCGCAGACGACGGCGACCTTGCCGCCGATCATCACGTCGGTGCCGCGGTTGATCCCGTCGATGAGCGAGTGCCGGACGCCGTAGAGGTTGTCGAACTTGCTCTTGGTGACCGAGTCGTTGACGTTGATCGCCGGGAAGAGCAGCCGGCCGTCGCGGGCCAGCTCGTACAGGCGCAGGACGCCGGTGGTGGTCTCCTCGGTGACGCCCTTGATGGCCGCGCCGACCCGGGTCCAGCGCTGCGGGTCGGTGGTCAGGCTGTCCCGGAGGACGTCGAGGATGACGCCGTACTCCTCCGAGTCGGCCTCGGTCGTGTCGGGGACCACGCCGTCGGTCTCGAAGCGGGTGCCCAGGTGCACCAGCAGGGTGGCGTCGCCGCCGTCGTCCAGGAGCATGTTCGGGCCGACGAGGGCGCCCTGGGCATCGGTGAACTCGAACAGCCGCTGGGTGCACCACCAGTACTCCGGCAGCGTCTCGCCCTTCCAGGCGAAGACCGGCACCCCGGTCGGCTGGTCGGGGGTGCCGGCGCCGACGGCGATCGCCGCGGCCGCGTGGTCCTGCGTGGAGAAGATGTTGCAGCTGACCCAGCGGACGTCGGCGCCCAGCGCGGTCAGCGTCTCGATGAGGACGGCGGTCTGCACGGTCATGTGCAGCGATCCGGCGATGCGGGCACCGGCCAGCGGCTGCTCGTCGCCGTACTCGGCGCGCAGCGCCATCAGGCCGGGCATCTCGTGCTCGGCGAGGGAGATCTCCTTGCGGCCGAAGCCGGCGAGGGAGATGTCGGCGACCTTGAAGTCGTCGGTGGTCAGAACTCGGGTGCCGATGGTGGCGGTCATGTCGCTCCAGTGTCCGGCCCGGCGGCGTCCCGGGATCGGGACGGGCGGGCGTACGTGCGGTCGCTGTGCGAGCATGCCGAGGCTTCGGCGGGGCTCGTGCCGGGATCAAGGGTACGTGCTCGGGCGGCGGACAGACGTCAGCGGATGAGGTGGACCTCGATGGGGAGGTCGAGCCCGGACCAGGCTCGGTCCGCGGTGAGCACCTCGGGGGGACGGCTGCGCAAAGTCAGCGCCAGGCAGAACCGGTCCCCGAGCGAGAGCGCACGTCCGCCCTGCAGCGACCTCGTCGCGCCCGTCGGACCGAGGAATATGCCACGCCTCCGCGTGACCCTCAGCCGGCTCGCAGGGCGGTGGTGGCCCGGTAGAGCAGTCCCGGCCCGCGGGCGGTCAGCGGAGATCCGGCCGGCACGAACGCCGACCGGCCCGGGCTCAACTCGAGTTCGCCGTCGGCCGAGCCCAGCACCGCGGTGCCCTCGGCGCACAGCAGCACCTGCGGGCCATCGGTGGTCAGCACCCCCGGGTCGGCGCCCAACTGGCAGCGGGTGAGCTCGAAGTCCTCCACCGGCACCTGGTAGCGCAGGCCGCCGGGGCCGAGCACCGGGTGCAGCACCGGCACCTTGCCGTCGGTGAAGTCGAGCACCTCGATCAACGCGGCCAGGTCGACGTGCTTGGTGGTCAGGCCACCGCGCAGCACGTTGTCCGAGCTGGCCATCACCTCGATGCCGGCGCCGCACAGGTAAGCGTGCAGGTTGCCGGCGGGCAGGAAGACCGCCTCGCCGGGGGCCAGCCGCAGGTGGTTGCACATCAGCGAGATGACCACGCCCGGGTCGCCGGGGTAGGTCTCGGCGAGGGTCGCCGCCCAGCGGTAGGTGTTGATGAATTCCGGGTCGTGGGCGTTGACGAAACTGAGCGCCCGCATGGCGACGGCCGCGACCAGCGACTCCCGCCGCTTCGCCGACAGGGCAATCACCTGGGGGATGGCCGCCCGCAGCCCGCCGCGGGCGAGCGCGGCGATGGTCGACTTCAGCTCGGGCAGCTGCAGCTTGGCCAGGCAGTGCAGCGACTCCTCGACCGGGCGGAAGCCGCACAGCGCCTCGACCGGGGTGATGGCCAGCAGCACCTCGGGCTTGTGGAACGGGTCCTTGAAGGTGCGGGTCGGGTCGTCGCGCGGGATGCCGGCGGCCTCCTCGGCGGCGAAGCCGGCCTCGGCCTGCGCCGTGGTCGGGTGGGCCTGCAGCGACAGCGGGGTGTCGGCGGCCAGCACCTTCATCAGGAAGGGCAGCCGGGTGCCGAACCGCTCGTGCACCAGCACGCCCAGCAGCTCGTCGGGTGCGCCGGCGATCGCGGCGTCCAGCCCGCGGCCGTCGGGCAGCACACTGGGCGCGTCGGGATGGGCCCCCATCCACAGCTCGGCGTGCGGCTGGTCAGCCGGTGAGGGCTCACCCAGCAGTTCGGGAATGACGGTCCGACTGCCCCAGGGATAGTGCCGGACGGTGCTGCTCAGCTGCCACATCGTCCCGGAGGTTACTGGTGTCGCGGTCACTCCCGACAGGTCGGCAGGATGCGCGCCACACCACAGCGGCCTCTCACCCGTGCGGGGCGGTCCCGCCCGTGGAGCCGCCACCTCCGGCGGGAGCCGGACGGCGGATGTCGGGCTCGAGGTAGATCACCCGGGCGATGGGCACCGCCGCGCGGATGCGTGACTCGGCGGCGTCGATCGCCTGTGCAACCGACCCCGCGGTGTCGTCGGAGCGCACCGCGATCTTGGCGCCGACCAGGAGCTCCTCGGGCCCGAGGTGCTGGGTGCGCATGTGGATGACCGACAACACGTCATCGCCCTCCTCGAGCGCGGCGACGATGGCCCGCCGGTCGGCCGGAGTCGCCGCCTCACCGATGAGCAGGCTCTTGGTCTCCATGCCCAGCACGATGGCCACGACCACCAGGAGCAGGCCGATGGCGATGGTCCCCAGGCCGTCGTAGAGCCCGTTGCCGGTCAGCGCGGACAGCCCGACGCCCAGCAATGCGAACACCAGGCCGGCGAGCGCCGCGGTGTCCTCCAGGAGGACGACGGGCAGCTCGGGGGCGCGGGCGTGCCGGATGAAGGCCCAGTAGCTCTCACCGGGCTTGCGGACGGCGTTGGTCTCCTTGACCGCGGTACGCAGCGAGAAGCCCTCCAAGCCCATGGCGATGACCAGCACGCCGATCGCCCAGGCCGCCGAGTCCACTTCCTCCGAGCCGAGGATCTTGTGCACACCCTCGTAGATGGCGAAGAGCCCACCGACGCTGAACAGGACCACGGCGACCAGGAAGCCGTAGAGGTACCGGTCCCGGCCGAAGCCGAACGGGTGGTCCGGCGTGGCCTCCCGCTTGGAGGTGCGCCCACCCAGCAGCAGCAGCCCCTGGTTGCCCGAGTCGGCCAACGAGTGGATCGCCTCGGCGAGCATCGAGGAGGCGCCGGTGACCAGGAAGGCGATGAACTTGGCGACCGCGATACCGAGGTTGGCGGCCAGCGCGGCGAGGATGGCCTTGTTGCTGCCACCGTGCCCGCCGGCTGACTCGCTGCCGTGGTCGCCGTTGCCGTTCGCCGTCGACGGGGCCTGTGCGCTCGCTGTGTGTTCGCTCATGACCTGCCCATCATGGATGGAGAGCCCGCTCGTGGTCCAACGCGAGCGCCAGGTAGACGGCGCTGAAGTCGGCGACGGCCAGCTGGCGGGCCAGCTGGACCAGCCGCGGGTACCGGTCCGGCTCACCGTGGTCGGCCAGCGCGCTCACCGGGACGTTGCGCGCGGTCGCGGTGCGCAGCACCTCCTGCAGCGCCACGGCCGCCGACCGGGGCTCGCGCTCGGAGGTGCCGTCGTCGTCGCCGACGTCGCCGTCCCGGATGGTCAGCAGCCGTAGCCGCCGGCCGGGGTCGGCCTCCCGGTCGCGGAAGAAGTCGTCCTGCCCTCCCGCCGGGGCCAGCGGCCCGCCGAGCACGGTGCGGGCGGCGACCCGCTGGTCGGGCAGCCGGAAGGTGGGAACCGGCAGGCCGGCCAACGTGGCGAGCTGGTCGGCGACCCGCTCCGCGGCCGCGCCGGCCAGCGGTCCCTCGGCGGCGATGACCGGCAGCGCGTCCAGCAGTTCCAGGGCCAGCGTCTTGGCCGGGTTGACGAAGGACTCGCGGGCCGGGCCGCACTCGGCGGCAACCTCGTCCAGTGCCCCGGCCACTCCCTCGGTGTCGGCCGTGCCCGCGGGCAGCAGGCCCAGCTGGTCGGCCAGCAGCAGCATCGGGGTCAGCAGCGACCACAGGGTCGTGTGCCGCACCCGGGAGGCCGGCAGCGACACGTACGGGGCGCGGGCGCCGCCGCAGGCGGCGTGCAGCGGCGCGTCCTCGGCGCCGATGCCCACCAGCGCCACGCCGCGGCGGGCCGCTTCGTAGGCCGGGGTGACGGCGTAACGGCCGGCGCCGGTCCGGGTGGCGACCACGACGACGTCGGAGGCGCCCATCCACACCGGCAGCGCCGGGCCGGGCACCACGTCGACGGTGACCGGACTGCTCGGCCCCAGCAGGGCGCGCAGCACCGAGGCGGCCACCGCGCCCTCCCGTCGGGCGACGATCACGAGGCCGCGTGGGCGGCCGCCGGCGGTCACCCGCTCCAGCGAGGCCTCCCCGGTCAGCCGGGCGGTCTCCCGCACCTGGGCACCGGCGCCGGCAACGGCCGGCAACAGCCCGCGGGGGTCGCGGGCGCGCAGCAGGTCGAGGTCGTCGAGGACCTTCTCGGCCAGCTCCGGAGAGGTCATGCCGGCCGCTGCCGGGCCTCGTCGAGCAGCAGAACCGGGATGCCGTCACGCACGGGGAACGCCCGGTGGCAGGTGCCGCAGACCAGCTCGGCGGCCGCCACGTCGAGGGTGAGCGGGCTGTGGTGCGTGTCGGGGCAGGCCAGGATCTGCAGCAGCGCCGGGTCGATGCCCAGCGTCGCGGTGTTCGTCTCGGGACCGGTCATGACCGCACCATCTCCAGTACCTCGTCGCGCACGGCCGCCATCCGCGGCTCGTCCGGTGCCTCCACGTTCAGCCGCAGCAGCGGCTCGGTGTTGCTGGCCCGCAGGTTGAACCAGGCACCGTCGGGCAGCTGCACGGTGAGCCCGTCCAGGTCGTCCAGGGTCACGCCCTCGCGGGAGCCCCAGGTCGCGCGGACCGCGGCGACCCGCCCGGGGGCGTCGGCCACCGTGGAGTTGACCTCCCCGGAGGCTGCGTACCGGCTGTACTCGGCGGTCAGCTCCGACAGCGGGCGGAACTGCTCGCCCAGCGCCGCGAGCACGTGCATCGCGGCGAGCATGCCGGTGTCGGCGCGCCAGAAGTCGCGGAAGTAGTAGTGCGCCGAGTGCTCGCCGCCGAAGACCGCGTCGGTGCGGGCCATCTCGGCCTTGATGAACGAGTGCCCCACCCGGGTACGCACCGGCTCGCCGCCGTGCTCCCGGACGATCTCCGGCACTGCCTTGGAGGTGATCAGGTTGTGGATGATCGTGGTGCCCCGGCCCTTCGCCAGCTCTCGGACGGCGACCAGGGCGGTGATCGCCGAGGGACTGACCGCCTGCCCGCGCTCGTCGACGATGAAACAACGGTCCGCGTCGCCGTCGAAGGCCAGTCCGATGTCGGCGCCGTGCTCGACCACCGCGGCCTGCAGGTCGACCAGGTTGGCCGGGTCGAGCGGGTTGGCCTCGTGGTTGGGGAAGGTGCCGTCGAGCTCGAAGTACATCGGGACGACGTCCAGCGGAAGACCGGACAGCACCACGGGCACGGTGAACCCGCCCATGCCGTTGCCGGCGTCGACGACGACCTTCAGCGGGCGGATGCCGGACAGGTCGACCAGCTGGCGGAGGTAGCCGGCGTACTCGGCGGCGAGGTCGCGGCTGCTGACCGAGCCGAGCCGCTCGGGCCTGCGGTCGAAGACGCCGTCCCGGCCGTCGACCAGCCGCTGGGCGCACTCCCGGATCTGCACCAGCCCCGAGTCCCGGCCGATGGGCGCCGCGCCGGCCCGGCAGAGCTTGATGCCGTTGTACTGCGCCGGATTGTGGCTGGCGGTGAACATCGCACCGGGCAGCTGCAGCGACCCGGCCGCGAAGTAGAGCATGTCGGTGGAGCCCAGTCCGGCCTCGACGACGTCCAGCCCGCGGCCCAGCACGCCCTCGGCGAAAGCCCGGGAGAGCGGAACCGAGCTCTCCCGCATGTCGTGCGCGGTGACGACGGCGGGAGCTCCGGTCTCGGCGTGCACGAACTCGGCGAACGCGGCACCGATGGCCCGCGCGACGTCGACGTCCCACTGGTCGGGCACCACCCCGCGCACGTCGTAGGCCTTGATGATCGACGACAGGTCTGACACGCGGACGACCCTATCGGCGAGCCCGGCATCCCGCGTCGGCCCCGCTGCAGGGTCCCGCCGCGAGCGTGCGAGCGGTGGGGGGCAGCGGGTCCTTCTTCAGGGAAGGTTGGGCAGGACCCGCAGGTGCCCGCGCCGCGTGCCGCTGCCGTCGTCGGCGGGGTTGCGCACGGGCTCGGGCCGGGCCGCCTCACGGACGGCGTCGGCCAGCGCGAGCAGGTCGTCGCCGGTCGGCCCGGCGTCGTCGGCGTCCATCTCGTGCCGCACGACCTCCCAGCCGCGCGGGACGGTCAGCCGCTCCGCGTGGAACTCGCACAGGTCGTAGCTGTGCGGCTCCGAGTAGGTCGCCAAGGGACCGACGACGGCCGTGGACTCCGCGTACACGTAGGTCAGGGTCGCCGCCGCCGGTTGCGCGCAGCCGCTGCGCGAGCAGCGACGTGACTGCCTCACCACCGGGTCCTCACAGATCGGCACACTAACCGCGATTCGTCCATCTGGGGCGCAGGCACACCGGAAACGCCGCGCGCGTGCCGCGGGACACCTCCCGGCGGGGCGCGAAGGGGTCCGGGTGGGGCGGCGACCCGTACGCTCGCACCCGCGATGTCCCGCTCTCCTGCCCGCGCCCGGCGCGACCGCCACGGCCGCGGTCTGCGCGGCCGCCTCGTCCCCCCGACCGTGCCGCTGTCCCGCAGCCGCGCGGAACAATTCGACGACCTGGTGCTCGACGCCGTCGAGGAGCTGGAGCGGCGCTGGGAGCGCGAGCTGGCCGGCGTGGAGTTCGCCGTCGAGGACGTGCCCTGGGTCGACCACAGCAGCCCCGACGAGGTCGTGCTGGACGCCGACGTGCTCGACGACGCCAGCGTCCCGCTCGCCCGCGTGCTGCCCGCCCACCGTGAGGACGGCCGGGAGCACCCCGCCCGGATCGTGGTCTACCGGCGGCCCCTGGAGATCCGCGCCGCCGACCGCGACGACCTCGCCGACCTGGTCCGCGACGTCGTCGTCGACCAGGTCGCGGTGCTGCTGGGCCGCGACCCGGAGGAGATCGATCCCCCCGGCTGATCGGGTCCTCCCCGGAACCGGCCGGGCGCCACTGCCATGCTGCCGGGGATGAGCACGCACAACCTCGCCTCGGGCGCCGCCCTCGCCTCGGTGTCCACGGCCACGCTGACCGCCTGGGTGGTCCTGGCCGTCGCGGTGGGCATCGCGCTGGGCCTGCTGGGTGCCCGGCTCACCGGCCGCCGACACAGCGCCCGGCCCGCACCCACGGCGGCACTCCCTCCGGACGCGCCGGTCCCGCCAGCGGGCGGCGCACTGCGGGGGACGGTCCCGTTCGTCGACGACCTGCCCGGGTTCCTCGAGCACCCGCCGGGCACACCTGCCCCCAGCACCTCCCGGGCCCCTTCGGCGCCGCGCACCGGGGCCACGGCGTCCACGGTGTCCGCGCCGTCGACCGGCGACGCCGGGGGCGGCCCCTCGGCGCGGTCGGCGGTGCTGGCCATGGTGGTGGCCGCGGTGGTGCTCGTCGTCCTGGCGGTCGTGGTCGCAGTGACCGCCGGCCGGGGCCCGGCCGACACCACCTCCACCGCACCCACCTCCGCCGCAGCCACCTCCGCCGTTGCCGGCGCGGCGACCGCCGGCACCACCGCGCCGGCAACGGCACCGACCGGGTCGGCCGCCGCGGGCGTGGACCCGGCCGTCCCGACCACGGTGGCACCGGAGACGACGACCGAGACCGCCGCAGCGGCGCTGGCCTTCAGCTCCGTGCCGCTGGGCGACGACGGGGTCGCGGCCAGCGTCACCTTCGGTGGCGTGCTGCTCGAGCAGCGCGCCGTCGGGCTCACCGTCACCTATCCCAGCCTGAGCGTCAGCAGCGACGGAGCGCAGGCGCTGGCCCACGTCCGACTGCCGACGTTCAACTGCCTGACCGACGAGCCGCCCGCCGACCCGATGGCGGCCGGCTGCAGCCGCTCACTGACCGAGTACGCCGACCTCGCCAGCCCTGCCCTCCAGGTCAGCCGGGACGGCGAGAGGCTCGACGTGCTCGGCCTGTTCCCCACCTACACCCGGTTCAAGGGCTCGTCGCCGGCCTACACCGGGCGGGCCTACCAGCTCACCGCAACGATCTCCCCCGCCGGCGCGGTTCGCGGCGGGGTGGCGGCGGCCAGCGGCGTGGTGCGGATCGGCCTGGACAGCGCGCCCAGCACGCCGGTGCCCGGCGTCAACGTGCTGCAGTACGCCGGCTGAGCCGATAGCGCCGCACGGTCAGCGGCGTCCGAGCACCCGCAGGCCGGCCGAGGCGGTCAGGGTGACCACCGGCGAGCCGAGCTCGCGGCGCAGGCCGCCCACGGCGGAGGCGCCCCACCACGGCCACCGGTCGCCGGAGACGGGGTCGAGCAGGGTCAGCAGCAGGGCCGCGGGCGCATCGTCCCCCGGGACGACGGCCAGTTCGAGGGCGCCGACGGCGGCGTGCAGGCGGGCGCTGGCGCGCACGAACGGCCGGTCGGGCGCGGGCAGCCGGTCCAGCACGGCGGGCAGCCAGCGGTCCAGCCCGGCCGGGTCGGTCGTACGGACGACGTCGGCCACCGAGTCGAGCTCGTCGACCAGCCGGCGGCTGCGGGCATTGGCCAGCGAGGCCGACGGCAGGGCGGCGGCCAGGTGCCGCACGGTGGGGTCGCCCAGCGGTAGGCCGCCCAGGCGCATCGTCCACGGGCCGCGGAGCCGGTCGAGAGTTTCCAGCACACCCTCGGCGAGCCGGCGGGCGACGTCGTCGTCCCGCGCGAGGAGGCGGCTCGGCGGCCGGCCGCCGGGGACGGGCCCGACGGCGTCGCCCAGCAGGGTCACCGCGGTGGCCGGGCCCCGGCGGGAGAACGACAACAGGGCCGCCCCGTCGGGACGGCCCTGCCGGTGCTGCTCGACCACCACCGCCCGGGGGCGGCCCGAGGGGACGAGGGAGGCGGACTGCACGTTCAGCACGGCGGTCAGCCACGGCCCACGGGCGGTGACAGGCGCTGCGAGGTCGGATATGAGGGGTGCCGCGGCACGGACCTCGCGGACCACTCGGGTGCGTCCGACGGCGACCCGGGTGACCACGGGAGTCAGTCGACCACACCGGGAGGTTCGGCCGCCTCCAGGGCGTCCCCGAGCCTGCGAGGTGACCCAGGAAGGGGTCCTCTCTCCAGGAGGGGTCCTTCTTCAGCCGGCGCGGCGACGCAGGCGGCGCCGCTCACGCTCGGACAGGCCGCCCCAGATGCCGAAGCGCTCGTCGTTGCCCAGGGCGTACTCCAGGCACTCGGAGCGAACCTCGCAGCCGGTGCAGATCTTCTTCGCCTCGCGGGTCGAGCCGCCCTTCTCCGGGAAGAACGCCTCGGGATCGGTCTCGGCGCACAGCGCGCTCTCCTGCCAGCCCTGTTCGTCCAGCAGCCCCCCGGGCAGGCCGGCGTCGAAGGTCGCCCCGCCCTGCGGGCTCATGCCGAGCACGTCGGCCACGTAGGCGGACGGCGCGGAACCGGCCGCTGCGCTGTTGTACTCGCTCAACCACGACACCTCAGCCATCACGATGCGTCCCCTCACGTCTCGTTCCGGCGAGCCTTCCCGGGCGGTTCCCGAGCGGCCAGCGCCTGATGACAACGTTGGAATTACACGCGTGTCGTGAAGGCCGGGTCAAGTTGACGGGGTGTAACGCCGGACCACTCCGGTCCCACCCGTCACCCCTGGTCCCCGGGGGGTCACGATCCACCTCGACACGCCGCCGGGGCAGTCAGGTTCTGCCCAGTCCGGCGCACAGGTTTCGTCCAGATCGATCGGCCCTCGACCGGTCCCCCCGGGGTCCTGCGGTCGACTTCTGCCCATCAGGCACCATGGACCGGTGCAGATCGTCGTGCTGGCCGGAGGCGTGGGCGGCGCCCGTTTCCTGCGCGGGGTGCTCGCCGCGGCGCCCGGCGCCGACGTCACCGTGGTGGTGAACACAGGCGACGACGTGACGATGCACGGGTTGCGGATCTGCCCCGACCTGGACACCGTGATGTACACGCTGGGGAACGGGATCGACGAGGAACGCGGCTGGGGCCGGCGCGGTGAGAGCTGGACGGTCAAGAACGAACTGGCTGCCTACGGCGCCGAGCCGACCTGGTTCGGGCTCGGCGACCGCGACCTCGCGACCCATCTCGTCCGCACCCGCATGCTGGACGCCGGCTACCCCCTCTCGGAGGTCACCGCGGCGCTGTCCACCCGCTGGCAGCCCGGCGTCCGGCTGCTGCCGATGAGCGACCAGCGGGTCGAGACCCACGTCGTCGTGGCCGACCCCGAGACCGGGCGGCCGCAGGCGATCCACTTCCAGGAGTGGTGGGTCCGGCACCGTGCGTCGCTGGAGGCCAGCGCCTTCGTCCAGGTCGGCGTGGACAGAGCCCGCCCGGCCCCCGGCGTCGTCGAGGCCCTCACCGGCGCCGACGCCGTCCTGCTCGCCCCGTCGAACCCGGTGGTCTCCATCGGCACCGTGCTCGGCGTCCCCGGCATCCGCGAGGCGCTGCGCGGCACGGCCGGCCGGGTCGTGGGCGTGTCCCCGATCGTCGGCGGCGAGGTGGTGCGCGGCATGGCCGACCGCTGCCTGCCGGTCGTCGGCGTCGAGGTCAGCGCCGAGGGCGTGGGTCGCCACTACGGCGCCCGCTCCGACGGCGGCCTGCTCGACGCCTGGCTGGTGCAGACCGGCGATGGTGCCTCCGTCCCCGGCGTCGACGTCCGCCCGGTGCCGCTGCTGATGAGCTCGCCGGAGACCACCGAGGCGCTGGCCCGGGCCGCGCTGGACGCCGCGGTAGAAGGACCCCGTCCTCCCCACCCTTCGCACGCTCAGGGCGGGCCCCGGGACGGGGCCGGCGGCCGATGACCGAGCCGGCTGCCGGCTACTCGGTGTTCCCGGTGCTCGGCCTGCCGGAGTTCGCGCCCGGCGACGACCTGGCCGCCGCGATTGCCGCCGCCGCCCCGTGGCTGACCGACGGGGACGTCGTGGTGGTGACCTCCAAGGTCGTCTCCAAGGTCGAGGGCAACCTCGTCCACGTCGAGCCGGGCACCGACCGGGAGGCGGCCCGCCAGCGCGCGGTCGATGCCGAGACCGTCCGGGTGGTCGCCCGCCGCGGACCGCTGCGGATCGTGGAGACCCGGCACGGCTGGGTGGTCGCCGCGGCCGGCATCGACGCCTCCAACGTGGCCGCCGACAGCCTGGTCCTGCTGCCCGCCGACGCCGACGCCTCGGCCCGGGAACTCCGCACGGGCCTGGGCCGGCTGCTGAGCGTGCGGGTGGGCGTCGTGGTCAGCGACACGTTCGGCCGCCCGTGGCGCGACGGGCTCACCGACGTCGCGGTCGGCGCTGCCGGGGTCCCGGCTCTGCTGGACCTGCGCGGCGAGGTCGACGCGTACGGCAATCGGCTGGAGACCACGCAGGTCGCCCTGGTCGACGAGCTCGCCGCCGCGGCGGACCTGGTGAAGGGCAAGCTGGCCGGGGTGCCGGTCGCCGTCGTCCGCGGGCTGGCGCTGCCCGACCCGGCCGGCGACGACGCCGGCGCCCGCCCGCTGGTCCGGCTCGGCGCCGGCGACCTGTTCCCGTTCGGCAGCCGCGACCTGGTGGCCGGTCGCGCCCCCGCCGAGCGGATCACCCCCCGGCCCGGGGACCTCGACGCGGTCGCCGAGGCCTTCCGAATCGCCGCGGTCGCGCTGCCGGAGTTCCCCGTCGTGCTGTCCTACGGCCGGGAGAGCGACGGCGGCATCGACGTGCACCTCGCTGACGCCGTCACCCGGACCACCGCCATCGCCCTGGGGGCCGTGCTGGGCGCCGTCCTGGTGCACCTCCGCGCCGAGGGCTGGGCGACCCGCTGGGAGCCGGTGAGCACGCCGGGCGCCTCCTCGCTGGTGGGCCGGCTCTGGCTGGGCGCCGACGACTCCGCCCAGGAGCAGCCCGGCTCGCTCGATTAGCCTGCCCGCCGTGGAGATCCACGAGCTCGCCGTCCCCGACAGCTATGTGCTGGACCTGGTGCCGCACGGTGACTCCCGCGGCCGGTTCACCGAGTGGTACCGGGCCGACGTGCTGGCCGAGGCGACCGGCCTCGGGCTGACGCTGGCCCAGGCGAACCACTCCGTGTCCGCCCGCGGCGTGCTGCGCGGCGTGCACTTCGCGCTGGTGCCGCCGGGACAGGCCAAGTACGTGTACTGCCCGGCTGGAAAGGTGCTGGACGTGGTCGTTGACGTGCGGGTCGGCTCCCCCACGTTCGGTGTGCACGACTCGGTAGTGCTCGACAGCGAGCAGCCCCGGGCGGTGTACCTGGCCGAGGGGCTGGGGCACGCCTTCGTGTCGCTGGCCGACGGCAGCTCGGTGACCTACCTGGTGTCCACCGGCTACTCCCCCGGCCGCGAATTCGGCATCCACCCGATGGACTCCGTCCTGGACCTGCCCTGGCCGGCCGACGTGGAGCTCGAGCTGTCGGCCAAGGACCTCGCCGCCCCCACGCTCGCCCAGGCCCGGGAGCAGGAACTGCTGCCGACGATGGCGCAGTGCTCCGCGCGGTACGCGGAACTGCGGGCAGGCTGAGTCCGTGCGGAGTCCCCGACTGCTCCACTGGCTGTGTGTCCTGGTGGCGGCCGGCGTCCTCACCGGCTTCGCCTTGCTTCTGCTGACCGGGAAGTACGTCAGCGACGGCCCCGTGGTTGTCGCGGTGACGCACGATCACGGCGTGCACGCCGGCGACCCGTTCGTGGTCGCGGGCTGGGCCCTGGGCATGCTGGCGGTGGGCCGCCTCGCCCTGGCCCCCGGCCGCGGGTCGTCCGGCTGACCGCGCCGTCTCGTACGGAGCGCCCGCGTCCTCAGGCCGCCCCGGGCGACCTCAGCTGGTCGAGGCACACCTGCAACGACTGCTGCCACGCCGGGAGTGGCGTGAGGCCGGCAGCGGTCCAGCTGGCCGGGTCCAGGACGCTGTAGGCAGGCCGCTGCGCCGGCCGGGGGAAGGCCTCGGTGGTGGTGGGCAGTACCCGGTCGGGGTCGGCACCGGTGCGGGCGAAGACCTCGCGGGCCAGACCGTGCCAGGTGGTGCTGCCGGCGTCGGTGGCGTGCAGCACCCCCCGGGTGCCGGTGGCCGCCAGCTCGACCAGACCGGCGGCCAGATCCGCGGACCAGGTGGGGCTGCCGGTCTGGTCGGCCACCACGGGAACGGTGTCCCGCTCGCCCTCGAGCCGGAGCATGGTGCGCACGAAGTTGCTGCCGTGGGCGGCGTAGACCCAGGCGGTGCGGACGACGACGGCGTCATCGTCCACGGCGGCAACCGCGCGTTCCCCGGCGAGCTTGGTGCGGCCGTAGGCGGTGCGGGGGGCCGGGGTGTCGCCGGCGCCGTAGGGAGTGGTGGCAGCGCCGTCGAAGACGTAGTCGGTGGAGACGTGCACCAGCCGGCCGCGACCGGCCAGCTCCTGCGCCAGCCAGCCGGGGGCGGTGCCGTTCAGCAGGGCGGCGGTGTCCTCGTCGGCCTCCGCAGCGTCGACGGCCGTGTAGGCAGCGGCGTTGAGCAGCACCGGCCGGTCCCCGCGGCCCTCGGCCGCGACCAGCCAGCCGCGCACGGTGGCACGGACGCCGTCCTCGTCGGTGAGGTCCAGCTGCGCCCGGCCCAGCGCGGTGACGGTGTCGCCGTCCCGGCCGGCGAGCACGGCTCGCAGGTCGGTGCCCAGCTGCCCGGTGGCGCCGGTCACCAGCCAGGATACCGGCGGCGAGGAGCTCACGCGCGCACCTTGAGCGGTTCCCACCAGGCGCGGTTGTCCCGGTACCACTGCACGGTCAGCGCCAGGCCGTCCTCGAAGCTCATCCGGGGGGCGTAGCCGAGGGCGGCGGTCATGGTGAAGTCGACGGAGTAGCGCAGGTCGTGGCCGCCGCCGCGGGGGTCGACGATGTTCTCCACGTAGGACCAGTCGCGGCCGGTGGCGGCCAGCAGCTGCTCGGTGAGCTCCTTGTTCGACAGCTCCCGGCCGCCACCAATGTTGTAGAACTCCCCGGCCGCGCCCTTCTCCAGCACGAGCTGGATGCCGCGGCAATGGTCGTCGACGAACAGCCAGTCGCGGACGTTCGCGCCCTCGCCGTACAGCGGCACCTTGTGACCGTCGAGCAGTTTGGTGACGAACAGCGGGATGACCTTCTCCGGGTAGTGGTAGGGCCCGTAGTTGTTCGAGCAGCGGGTGATCGAGATGTCCAGGCCGTAGGTCTTGGCGTAGGCGCGAGCGATCAGGTCGCTGCCCGCCTTGGCCGCCGAGTACGGGGAGTTCGGCTCCAGCAGGTGGTCCTCGGTCCAGGAGCCCTCGGTGATGGAGCCGTAGACCTCGTCGGTGGACACGTGCACCACCCGGGGCACCTGGTGCCGGACGGCGGCGTCGAAGACCTGCTGGGCGCCGAGCACGTTGGTCAGCACGAAACCGGCTGCGCCGGTGATGGAGCGGTCGACGTGTGACTCGGCCGCGAAGTTGACCACCACGTCGTGCCCGGGCAGGGCGGCGTCCAGGTCCGCGGCCGAGCAGATGTCGCCGCGCACGAAGGTGTAGTTCGGGGAGTCGGCGACCGGGGCGAGGTTGGCCAGGTTCCCGGCGTAGGTCAACTTGTCGAAGACGGTGACCTGCGCGTCCTCGTAGCCGGGATAGCCACCCGCGAGCATTGTTCGTACGTAGTGCGAGCCGATGAAGCCCGCTCCGCCGGTGACCAGGACGCGCATGACCTGCACGCTAGTTGCTGCACCGGCGCGGACGGGAATGCCCAGCCCAGGACCTACCACGGGGGAGTCGAGACGGCTCGGCGGGAGCGTCCCCCGATGGAGCCCCATAACGTCTCCCCATGCGCGGGATCATCCTCGCCGGGGGAACCGGTAGTCGTCTGTGGCCCATCACCCTCGGGGTGAGCAAGCAGCTCATGCCGGTCTACGACAAGCCGATGATCTACTACCCGCTGTCCACGCTGATGATGGCCGGCATCCGCGAGGTCCTGGTCATCACCACCCCCGGTGACTCGGCGGCCTTCGCGCGGCTGCTGGGCGACGGCTCCCAGCTGGGCATGCGCATCGAGTACGCCGTCCAGCCCGTACCCGAGGGCCTGGCGCAGGCGTTCCTCATCGGCGCAGAGTTCCTCGACGGGCAGGCCGCCGCCCTGGTGCTCGGCGACAACATCTTCTACGGCGCCGGCCTGGGCACCGCCCTCTCCCGGATGCCCGAGCCCGACGGCGGGCACGTGTTCGCCTACCACGTGGCCAACCCCGGCGAGTACGGCGTGGTGGAGTTCGACGGCACCGGCCGGGTCACCTCCATCGAGGAGAAGCCCGCCGAGCCCAAGAGCTCCTACGCCATTCCCGGCCTGTACTTCTTCGGCCCCGACGTCGTCGACGTCGCCCGCACGATCACCCCAAGCGCCCGCGGCGAGCTGGAGATCACCTCCGTCAACGAGCACTACCTGCGCCAGGGCCGGCTCACCGTTACCGTCCTGGACCGCGGTACCGCCTGGCTGGACACCGGTACCTTCACCAGCCTGCGCCAGGCCGGCGAGTTCGTCTCCGTCGTCGAGGAACGCCAGGGCCTCAAGATCGGCTGCATCGAGGAGGTCGCCTGGCGCAACAGCTGGCTGGACGACGACGGTCTGCGGGCCGTCGCGGAGCCGCTGGCCAAGAGCGGCTACGGGGACTACCTGCTGGGCCTGCTCGCCGGCTAGATCCCGCGGTACTGGGTGGGGACCATCCGAGGTCCGCGCTTGGGCGGCATGCTGCCGCCCACCTCCAGCAGCCGCACCACCCGCTGACGGTGCCCCGACCAGGGCTCGAGCAGCTGCAGCATCCCGACGTCATCGGTCTTCCGGCCGGCCAGCGACCAGCCGACCAGGTTCTTCAGGTGGTAGTCGCCGACGCTGACCGTGTCCGGGCAGCCCAGCGCCCGCTGCACCACCTCGGCCGCCGTCCACACGCCGATGCCCGGCACGGTATGCAGGCGGCGCTGCAGCGTCGGGGAGTCGCAGCCGTCGTCCGGCTCCAGCCGGTGCGCCACGCTCGCCACCGCCCGCAGCGCCCGGCGGCGGGCGCCGTCCAGTCCGCAGCGGTGCCACTCCCAGTCGGTCACCGCGAGCACCCGTTGCGCGGACGGGACGACCCGCATGCCCGCCGGCGCGGGCCCCGGGGCCGGCTCGCCGGCCAGCCGGAGCAGCTCCCGCCAGGTGCGGTGCGCCTCGAGGCCGGTCACCTTCTGCTCCAGGACGGCGGGGACCAGCGCGTCCCAGGTCCGCCCGGTGCTGCCCAGTCGCAGCCACGGGGTACTGCGGTGCAACCGCACGACCAGCGGGTGCTCATCGGGCCGGAACTCCGCACACGGGTCCGCGGCGCCCAGCCAGCGCGGCACCGCACTCCCCGCCCAGCCGGCGCCCGGGCCCCAGGCCGCGACCCGGACCTCTCCGCCGTTCCCGGACAGGTGCACCGTCGCCGGCCCGTCGGGGGTGGTGGTCGTGCGCCAGATCCCGTCCTCGGCGTAGCGCAGTGTGGGGTCGCCGGTGCCCCGCCGGTCCCGGGACAGGGCGCGGCGGACGTCGGCCGGCCAGTCCGGCCGCCAGACCGACTCGTGCGCGGGCGCGCTGGTGGTCGTGCTCCTCGCTGCCGTCAGCGGGGGGCCATCCGCAGCGCGCCGTCCATCCGGATGACCTCGCCGTTGAGGTAGCCGTGCTCGACGATGTCCAGGGCGAGCTGGGCGAAGTCCTCGGGGCGGCCCAGTCGCTTGGGGAACGGGATGCCGGCGGCCAGCGCCGTCCGGGCCTCCTCGGGGAGCCCCGCGAGCAGCGGGGTGTCGACCAGACCCGGCGCGATGGTGCACACCCGGACGCCGACCGAGGACAGGTCTCGCGCCGCCGGCAGGGTCAGGCCCACGATGCCGCCCTTGGAGGCGGCGTAGGCGATCTGGCCGATCTGCCCGTCGTAGGCCGCGATCGAGGCGGTGTTGACGATCACGCCGCGCTCGCCGTCCTCCTCGGGCTCCGTGCGGGCCATCGCGGCGGCGGCCAGCCGGAGCACGTTGAAGGTGCCGATCAGGTTGACCGTCACCGTCCGGGTGAACGGCACCAGCTCGTGGGCGGAGCCGTCCCGGCCGAGCACCCGGGCGGCGTAGCCGATGCCGGCGCAGTTCACCGCGATGCGCAGCGGGCGGTCCTTGCCGGTCGCGTCCTCGATCGCCGCCTGCACGGAGGCCTCGTCGGTGACGTCGGTGCGCACGAATGTCGTGTGGCCGCCCAGCTCGGCCGCGAGGGCCTGTCCGCGGTCGGCCTGCAGGTCCATGATCGTGACGGCGGCCCCCCGGGCGGCCAGCGCGCGGGTGGTGGCCTCGCCGAGCCCGGAGGCACCCCCGGAGACGACCGCGGCGACGTCGATGCTTTTCATGCCCGGGAGATTAGTTGCGCCGCGGGGCAGGACGGCGAGGGCCCGGTCAGTGCCCGGCGCCGCTGCCGGTCACGCCGGGCGACGGCTCGTGGTCCTGCGCAGCCCGCATGCCCACGCGTGCCTCCGCCTCGGCCAGGGCAACCTCGCGCGACAGCCGGACCAGTCGCGCCTCCTGCTCGCGGAACCGGACCCCCGTGCTGCCCATCATGTAGATGAGCAGGAGGGCGAGCACGTACAACAAGAGGTCAGCACCACGGGTCACCCCCACCCAGTCGGCCAGCTGCTGGGTGGCGTTGGGGAAGATGACCGCCAGCACTCCGACCACGACGGTGATGCCGGCCAGGATCTTGCGGCGCGCCTGCCCCCGCAGTGATGCACGGGAGCGCAGCGAGAACCACACGGCGAAGATCAACGCCGGGACGAGCAGCCACTTGATGATCACCGACGCCTCCCATGGCTGATTCGGTGCGCGACGGTGTCGGCGAGGATGTTCACGCTGTTGAGCAGGGGTTGGCCCTTCGAGCGCGAGTAGTCGGTGTAGAGGATGTGCACCGGGTACTCCACGATCCGCCGACCCGGTCGGGTCAGGTGTTCCTCCAGCTCGGAGGCGTAGGCCATCCCGGAGTGGGCGAGCTTGATGCTCGCCGCCACCTCGCGGGTGATCAGCCGCAGACCGTTGTGGGCGTCGGTGAGCTTGGTGCCCGACTTGCGGTTCATGAGCTTGGCCGCCAGTCGGAGGATCATCCGCCGCAACGGACTCATCTCGGTCTTCTGGTCGAGAAAGCGGGAGCCCATGACGACGTCGTAGCCCTCCCGGATCCGCCGGATCATCCCGAGCAGGTCCGCCATCTGGTGCTGGCCATCGGCGTCGAAGCACCCGATGTAGCGCGCGGTGGTGAACCGGAGCGCGGCCTCGTACCCCGTCTGCAGGGCACCGCCGGCTCCCAGGTTGACCGGGTGGCTGACGCGGAGCGCGCCGGACGCGTCGATCTGCTCGGCCGATCCGTCGGTGCTGGCGTCGTCGACGGCGATGACGTGCAGCCCCTCGGCCACCAACTCGGCAATCACCCCGCGGACCACCGGCGCCTCGTTGTAGACGCGCACGATCACGACCGTGTCGTCCCACGGCCCGGGGGGCGGCGCCGTGGCCAGTTCAGGCGGCGTCGCGACGTGGAGCCCGTTCCGCTCGCCGGACTGCCACGCACCTTCTCCGACTGCGCTCATCGGGACGGAGCGTAGACGGCCGAGGACCTCAGCATGGGGACGCAACGCGCTGGGCACGGTCAGGCGAAGCGCTCCCCCGCACCTTCCGTCACTGCAGCAAGCAGCTCTTTCACGCGTTCGGCGTCGCCGACCGGGCACATCATCGTGACGTCGGCCGTGTGCACGACCACGCTGTCGCGCACGCCGACCAGGGCGACCAGGTGCGCGGGGTCGTCGCTGAGCACCACGTTGCCGCTGCTGTCGAGCAGCACGGTGAGCCCGCGGACGGCGTTGCCCGCCGCATCGGTCTCCAAGGTGTGCGCCAGCGCCGGCCAGGATCCGACGTCCAGCCAGTCGACGTCCAGGTCGACCACGGCCACCCGGCCGGGCTGGGTGGCCGCCGGCTCCAGCACCGCGTAGTCGACGCTGATCTTCGGCAGCGTCGGGAAGACCTCGGCAAGGACGGCGTCGCGCTCCGGACCGGCCGGCGCCGCGACGATCGCCGCCAGCCCAGCCGCCGACTCCGGCAGGTGGTCGGCAAGGGCGTCGAGCACCGTCTGCGCGCGCCAGACGAACATCCCGGAGTTCCACACGTACTCGCCGCTGGCCAGATACTGCTCGGCGGTCGCCCGGTCCGGCTTCTCCCGGAACGACGCCGCCTCGGCCGCGCCCGGCACCTCGATCGGCGCGCCCTTCTGCACGTAGCCGAACCCCGTCGCCGGCGAGGTGGGGGTGACGCCGAGGGTGACCAGGGCACTCGGCCGGACGGCGAGCACGTCGTAGGCGGTGCGCAGCGCGTCGGCGAACCGTTCCACCGGCCGGATCACGTGGTCGGAGCTGACCACGGCCAGCTCGGCGTCGGGGTCGACGTCGGCGACCAGCGCGGCGGCCAACCCGACTGCGTTGGCGGTGTCCCGGGCAACCGGCTCGAGCACCAGCCGGTCGGCGCCGAGCTCGGGCAGCGCGGCGCGCACCAGGTCGCCGTACCGGGCGGCGGTGCAGACCCAGATCTGCTCCGTCGGGAGCACCGCCTGCAGCCGAGTGAACGCCTCGGCCAGCAGGCTGTGCGCTCCCCCGCCGTCGGCGTCGGCGATGACGTCGAGCAGCTGCTTGGGCCGCTGCGCCCGGGACAGCGGCCACAGCCGCATCCCCGATCCCCCCGCCATGATCACCGCGTGTCGCATCCGATCAGCCGTTCCGGGAGTCGAGCTCGCCGGCTGCGCGCTGGAAGCGCGCGCCCGAAGCCACCCGCCCGCTGACGTAGGAGATCAGCATTCGGGCGCCCAGCCCGGACCGCAGGGCAGCCCGGAGCGGCGCGTTCCGCCGGCCGGGATACTGCCTGGACAGGTAGCGCAGGGCGCTGGTGTGGTGGACCCGCCGCATTCGGTGCGGCTCCCGACGGGTGGCGTGCCCACCCTCGTGGACGACGACCGCCGAGGGCACGTAGACGTGCAGCCAGCCGCGGTGGCCAAGCCGCTCGGCGAGGTCGACGTCCTCGAAGTACATGAAGTAGCCCGGGTCGAAGCCGCCGACGGAGTGGAAGGCGGCCAGGTCGACGAGGAAGCAGGACCCGGACAGCCAGCCGGCCGGCCGCTCGCGGGGGGCCTCGCGCTCCCGCCGGTAGCGGGCCGTCCACGGGTTGGCCGGCCACACCCAGCCGAACAGCGCGTGCCCGATGCCGGTGCCCAGCGCGGGGAGGTCGCGGGCCGAGGGGTACAGCTCCCCTTCCGGGGTGCGGATCGCCGGGCCCACGGTGGCCGCCCGCGGCCACCGTTCCGCCGCGGCCAGCAGTTCGTCGACCGATCCCGACTCGAAGCGGACGTCTGGGTTGGCGACCAGCGCCCAACCCTCGTGCACATCGGCCAGTCCGGCGTTCGCCGCCGCTCCGTAACCGATGTTGCCGCCGGTGGGCAGCAGGCGCACATGCGGGTTCTCCGCGGCCGCACGCTCCGGCGACCCGTCGGTGGAGCCGTTGTCGGCCAGCACGACGTCCACCGGTTGGGTTGTCGCCTCCGCGAGCGAGGTGAGAAAGCCTCCGAGGGTGTCCCCCGGGGAGTAGGTCACCGCCACCACCCGCAGCGGTCGGGGTCCCGGTGCTGCGTCCACGCGGCGAGCGTATGCGGCCGGCTCCGTGCCACTGGTCACCGCGCGGGTCCGGCGGGGCAGATGAGGAGGGTGGGATGTCCGCCCCCCGTGCATCCGGTCCGATCACCCACCCGCCGGTATGGTCGCGAAGCGTGACTACAGCAAGCCCTGACCTCGTCGTCGTCGGCTCCGGTTTCTTCGGCTTGACGGTCGCCGAACAGGTGGCGACCCAGCTGGACAAGCGGGTGCTCGTCATCGACCGCCGTGACCACCTCGGCGGGAACGCCTACTCCGAGGCCGAGCCCGAGACCGGTATCGAGATCCACCGCTACGGCGCCCACCTGTTCCACACCTCGAACGAGCGGGTGTGGGAGTACGTGAACCGGTTCACCGACTTCACCGACTACCAGCACCGGGTCTTCAGCGTCTACTCCGGCCAGACGTACTCCCTGCCGATCAACCTCTCCACGATCTGCGGGTACTTCGGTAAGAGCCTCTCCCCCGCCGAGGCGCGAGAGCTCGTCGCCGAGCAGGCCGGCGAGGTCGACACCGCCAGCGCGGCCAACCTGGAGGAGAAGGCGGTCTCGCTCATCGGTCGCCCGCTGTACGAGGCCTTCATCCGGGGGTACACCAAGAAGCAGTGGCAGACCGACCCCACCGAGCTGCCCGCCGAGGTCATCGCCCGGCTGCCGGTGCGCTACACCTTCGACAACCGTTATTTCAACGACACCCACGAGGGCCTGCCGGTCGACGGCTACACCGCCTGGCTGACCAGGATGGCCGAGCACCCCAACATCGAGGTGCGGCTGAACACCGACTACTTCGACGTGCGCGGAGAGCTGCCCACCGACATCCCGACCGTGTTCACCGGGCCGATCGACAAATACTTCGACTACCAGGCCGGCGAGCTGGGCTGGCGCACCCTGGACTTCGAGCAGGAGGTCCTGCCGATCGGCGACTTCCAGGGCACCTCGGTGATGAACTACGCCGACGAGGGCGTCCCCTACACCCGGATCCACGAGTTCCGGCACTTCCACCCGGAGCGGGACTACCCCAAGGACAAGACCGTCGTGGTCCGGGAGTACTCCCGATTCGCCGAGACCGGTGACGAGCCCTACTACCCGATCAACACCCCGGAGGACCGGGCCAAGCTCGAGACCTACCGCGAACTCGCGAAGAAGGAGGCCGCGGACAAGCGCGTGCTCTTCGGCGGGCGCCTGGGCACATACAAGTACCTGGACATGCACATGGCCATCGGTTCAGCACTGAGCATGTTCGACAACCGCATCCGCCCATTTTTCGACCAGGGTGGGTCGCTCGACGGCCGCCTGGAGGACTGAGCACCATGACCACGACCGACTCCGCGGTGTCGCCCGAGCGGGTCAGTGAGCCCTCGGCCGCCGACCTCTCCTCCCAGAAGGCAGTCACCCTGCTCCAGCGGGTCATCCTGCCCCGCCCCGGTGACCCCCTGAAGGTCCGCTCGCTGTACGTCGACGAGGAGCGCGCCAAGCGGGTCAAGTCCGCTTCGCGTTCCGAGGCGACCGTCGCCGCCGGGAACGAGGTCTCCTTCGCGACGTACTTCAACGCCTTCCCGGCCAGCTACTGGCGCCGGTGGACGGTGCTGCCGACCGTCATCCTCGGCCTGGACGTCTCCGGCCCCGGGCGCATCGACGTCTACCGGTCCAAGGCCGACGGAAGCGTCATCCACGTCACCGGCGTGGCCACCTCGGGCGAGCGGCGCCGGCTGGAGTTCGATCTGGACCTGACGCCGTTCGAGGACGGCGGCTGGTACTGGTTCGACGTCACCGCCGACGACGGCACCTTCACCCTCCACCAGGGGGCGTGGTCGGCCCCCCTGGCGCCGTCCGACGAGACCCGCCTCTCGATCGGCATCTGCACCTTCAACCGACCCGACGACTGCGTGGCCGCTCTACAGGCGCTGGCCGACGATCCCGTCGTCGTCGAGCTGATCAACCGGGTCGTCGTCGCCGACCAGGGCAACAAGAAGGTCCGTGACGCGACCGGGTTCGCGGCCGCGGCGGCGGCCCTGGGCGACCGGATGCTGCTGGTCGAGCAGCCGAACTTGGGCGGCAGCGGCGGCTTCTCGCGCACGATGTACGAGATGCAGACGTCGACCGACGCCACGCACCACATCTTGCTCGACGACGACGTCCAGCTCGAACCGGACAGCATCGCCCGCGCCTACGCGTTCGCCCGCTTCGCCAAGCGGCCGATGCTCGTAGGCGGTCAGATGCTCGCCCTGCAGGACCGGTCAGTCCTGCACACCATGGGCGAGGTCGTCACCATGGACAAGTTCTTCTGGCGGGCGGCCCCGAACACCGAGTACGGGCACGACTTCGCCAGGAAGAGCCTGCGCAAGTCGCCTCAGCTGCACCGGCGCATCGACGTCGACTACTCCGGCTGGTGGATGTGCCTCATCCCCCGCGTGGCGATCGAGCAGCTCGGTCTGGCCCTGCCGCTGTTCATCAAGTGGGACGACGCCGAGTACGGCATCCGCGCCGGCGAGCGGGGCTTCCCGACCACGACGCTGCCGGGCGTTGCGGTGTGGCACCTGTCCTGGAGCGACAAGGACGACACCGCGGGGTGGCAGGCCTACTTCCACACCCGCAACAGGCTGGTCGCGGCTGCGCTGCACAGCCCGTACAAGCGGGGCGGGTCGCTGCTGCGGGACACCTTCAAGTTCGACCTGAAGTTCCTGATCATGCTGCAGTACGCCACCGCGTCGCTGCACCACCGGGCGTACGAGGACTTCCTCGCCGGCCCCGACCGGCTCTTCCCGCTGCTGCCCACCGCCCTGCCGACGGCGCTGGAGCACCAGGGCGACTACCCCGATGGCCGAGTGGTCGCCTCCTCCTCGGACCTGCCCCTCCCGTCCATGGGAGCGGTCAAGGCGGAGCGGTTCATGAAGCCGCCGACCACCCCGGGGACCATCGGCCGCACCCTGCTGGCCGCGCTGTCGCACAACCTGCGCGCCCCCAAGCCGGGCACCGCCGAGCGGCCGGAGATGAACATCTCCGCCCAGGACGCCCGCTGGTTCCTGCTGTCGCGGCTCGACAGCGCGACCGTGGGCACGGCTGATGGCCGTGGTGTCACGTTCCGCCGTCGGGAGCCCGACACCTTCTGGCGGATGCTGCGACAGTCGGTCCGACTGCACGCCCGGTTGCTTCGCGAGTTCCCGGCGCTCCGTGAGCAGTACCGGGAGCACCTGGACGAGCTGACCTCGCTGGAGAACTGGGGCAAGGCCTTCGCCGGGGACGTCAGGGGCGCGTGAACCTCTCCCGCCGCCCGGCCCGGGTGAGGCGCAGCCAACTGCGCCAGGCACCCGGGTCGCGGCGGTGGACGAGGAAGAAGTAGGAGAAACGCACCCACTCGAGGGGCAGCAGCCAGCGCATGCCCGGCTGGGCCATCAGGTAGCCGCGGTTGCGATAGGTGAAGAAGCGCTTGACCTCGTCGGTGGGGTACTGCGCCGACAGCCGGCCGCCCAGGATGGGCTCGAACTCGCTCGTGCCCTGCGGGTGCAGGTACGCCGCCTGGACGGCGGTGCCGAACGACAGCCCCGAGCGCACGAGTCGCCGGTGGACCTCGGTCTCGTCCCCCCGGAAGAACAGCCGGTAGTCCGGGACACCGACGACGTCGAGAGCGGCGGCGGTGAACAGGGCCCCGTTGAACAGCGACGCGTAGGAGGGCAGCACCTCCAGACCGCTGAAGTCGCTGCGGGCCCGTCGCCAGCGCAGCCCGCGGCGCAGGGGGAAGGCCAGCCGGTCGGGGTCGGACATGTCGGTGACCAGGGGTGAGACCTCGGCAAGGCCGTGCCGCCTCGCCGTGGCCAGCAACGTGGCCAGCACCGTGTCGTCCGCCGGACGGCCGTCGTCGTCGGCGCACCAGACCCAGTCCGCGCCCAGCGCCAGCGCGTGCAGCATCCCCAGGGCGAACCCGCCGGCACCGCCGAGGTTGCGCTCACTGGGCAGGTAGGTGACCGGCAGGCCGCTGGCGTCCACCACGTCACGGGCCGGCTGGTCGGGACCGTTGTCCACCACGACCACGTGGTCCACCGGCCGCGTCTGGCCGGCGATGGCCGCCAGGCTGAGGGCCAGCAGCCGCTGCCGGTGTCGGGTGACGATGACCGCCACCACCCGGTCGCCGTCGGGAGTGCTCACTGCCGTGAGGTCCGGTAGGCGGCCAGGACCTCCTCCAGCTCTCCCTGCTGCCGCACCCGGCCGTGTTCCATCCAGATGGCGGTGTCGCACAGCTCGCGGAGGAACTCGTCGGAGTGGGAGGCGAACACCAGCAGCCCGGCCCGGTCCACGAGCTCGGAGAGGCGGCGCTTGGACTTCTCCAGAAAGGCCGCGTCGACGGCGCCGATGCCCTCGTCGAGGAGCAGGATCTCCGGGTCGATGCTCGTCACGACACCGAGGGCGAGCCGGACCCGCATGCCCGTGGAATAGGTGCGCAACGGCATGCCGAGGAAGTCGCCGAGCTCGGTGAACTCCGCGATGTCGTCGACCCGGGTCTCCATCTGCTTTCGGGTCATGCCGAGGAAGAGGCCGCGGATCATGATGTTCTCGATCCCGGAGATTTCCGGGTCCATGCCCACGCCCAGGTCGAAGACCGGCGCGACGCGACCATGGATCTCCGTCACCCCGCGGGTCGGTTCGTAGATGCCGGCGAGCAGACGCAGCAGGGTGGACTTGCCGGCGCCGTTGTGCCCGACCAGACCGACCCGGGCGCCGTGTTCCAGGTGCAGACTGATGTCGCGCAACGCTTCGATGATCGGCACCCGCGCCCCGCTGTCGATGTTGCCACCGACCAGCCCCATCACCGTCTTCTTCAGCGAGCGGCTCTTGGCGTCGAAGATGGGGAAGTCGACGGACGCGTCCTTGGTGAGGATGCTGACCTGCTGACTGCTCGTGGACACGTTCACACCCAATACGCGACGCGGGACCGGTACTTGCGAAGGACGAACAGGGCCAGCGCCCAGCCCACGACGGTGATCGCGAGGACCACGATCCAGTGCCGCGGGACCTGGTCCTGACCGAGCATGGGCGCCCGGATGATCTCCACGAAGTGCAGTAGCGGGTTGAACTCCGCCAGCCGGGCACGCTCGGCGATCGAGGGGTTCGGGCTGTTCAGCAGGTCGCCGTAGATCCAGACGATCGGCGTCAGGAAGAACAGCAGTTGGACCACGCTCTGGGTGATCGGCGTCAGATCACGGAAGCGGGTCGTCACGATGCCGAACAGCAGCGCGACCCACGCGCCGTTGAGCGCCAGGAGCACGAAGGCCGGGATCGCGGCGAGGTCGGTCCAGTGCAGCGGCTGCGGGAACACGATGAGCATGACCGCGTAGACGAGCAGGTTGTGGGCGAACAGCAGGGTCTGCCGCCAGACCAGCCGGTACACGTGCACGCTGAGCGGTGAGGGCAGGTGCTTGATCAGGCCCTCGTTGGCGATGAAGACCTCGGCGCCCTCGGTGATGCACCCGCTGATGAACGCCCAGACGATGAACCCGACCAGGATGTAGGGCAGCTGCACCGAGAGGTCGTTGCCGAACAGGCCGGCGTAGAGGATTCCCAGGGCGATCGCGGTCACCGCCATGCTGATCGTGATCCAGATGGGACCGAGCATCGACCGGCGATAGCGCTGGCGGATGTCCTGCCATCCCAGGTGCCCCCACAGGGGACGCATGGCCCAGCCGTTCCTGAGATCAGCCAGCGCGCGCCCGAGAGTGACGGTCGCAGTCACTGCAGCCATGCCGCGAACGCTACATGGGCGGGGGCGGCGACCCGGCCGGTGACGCGTCCCGGTGAGGCAGGCGGGACCAGTGTGGTGGGACGTCGTACGGAAGACCTGCGGACGGCCGGGAGCAGGCGGACGCTGACGTACCGTTGCGCTGATCGCCCTGGATCCCCAGAGACTGGACCCCGTTCGTGAGTTTGCACGCCTTCGTCATCCCGGTGGTCAGCTTGCTGGCCCTCTCCCTGCCCGGAATGGCGTTGGGTCTACTGGCCGGTCTTCGCCCCAGCACCGCCCTGGCGTGCTCCCCGGTGTTCAGCTACGGGGTCATCACGACCTCAGCGACGGTCGCCTCCTTCCTGCCTTTCTCCTGGAATCCGGTGGCCCTGGTCGTGGCCACCGGATTGGCCGGGCTGCTGGTCGTCGCCGCCCGCCTTGCCACCGGACGCGCCCGCCCGTGGCGCGAGCGCCTGGCGATCGAGCGCCCGCAGCGACCCAGCCTGCGCGGCCTGCTCGTCGCCGGTGGGGTGGCGGGCGGCGGGCTCCTGTCGGCCGGGGTGCTCCTCGCCGGCTTCGGCCGCCTGGGGGCCCCCAATCAGGACTGGGACTACGTGTTCCACGCGAGCGCGGTGCGCCTCATCGCCGACTCCGGGGACCTGGCACCGACCGCGATGCGGCAGATCAACGACTGGGAATCCACGTCGTTCTACTACCCCAACACCTTCCACGGGCTGGCCGCCGTCGTCGAGGACCTCACCGGCGGCACGGTGTTTGAGGTGCTCAACAGCCAGGCGATGCTGGTCTGCCTCGTGGCCGGCCTGGGCCTGGCGGGGCTGCTCCACCGACTGGGCGCGCCGCTGGCCGTCACCGCCACCGCGCCCGTCCTGCTGGCCGGGTTCGCGAGCTTTCCCTACGACGTGCTCTGGCGCGGTCCCCTGCTGCCCTACGCGGCCGGGGTGGCCGCCATCCCAGCCTTCCTGCTGGTGCTCGACATCGCACTGTCGCGGCGGAGCCCGGCGCTGACCCTGCTGTTCGGGCTGAGCGCGGCGGGTCTGCTGGGGCTCCACCCCAGCACGGCCTTGTCGGCGGGGATCTTCGTGATCGTCTACTTGCTCGTGCGCTGGGTGCGGTCCCCTCGCACGGTCGCCCCTGACCTGCTGGTGCTCGTGGCCGCGGGCGTGCTGGCCGTCGCCGCCGCCGTACCGGCCATCCGGGGCGCCATCACCACCGGTGAGGCCGCAAACATCGACTGGCCGGCCGTGGAGTCCCCCGGTCAGGCAGCCGGCGACCTGCTGCTGCTCAACCACGAGGCCCCGGCCCCGCAGTACTGGCTGGCGGCGCTGCTCGTCGTGGGGCTGCTGACCGTGGTCCGGGCGCGGTACATGTGGGGCTGGCTCGGCGGTGCGGCGGTCACCTTCGGGCTGTTCGTGATGGCCGCGGCTTCGGACAGCCAGCTGGTCGCCGCCGTCACCGGCCCCTGGTGGAACGACCGGTGGCGGTTCGCCGCGCTCACCGTCCTCGGCTTTGCGCCGCTGGCTGCACACGGGCTGTGGACCCTCGCGCAGACGGCGCAGCGCGGATTCCGCCGGGTGCTGGGTGCCCGGGGCCGACGGGTCACCGTCCGGACGGCGACCGGGGCCCTGGTCGCGGCGGGCCTGCTCCTGGTCGTCGCCGGGTCCAACGGTCTCTACGCCGGTAGCAACGCCACGCGGGTGGAGCCGAACTACCGGCAGGAGCGGACGCTCAACGCCACGGAGGTGGCCGCCATGCTGTGGCTGGCCCGGCACTCGAGCGGCGGCACGATCATGAACGACTCCAAGGACGGATCGGCGTACCTCTCAGCCGTCGCGGGGTTGCACCCGCTCTTCGGGCACATCGTGGAACCACGCGTCATCCCGACCATGGGACCCACGCAGCAGCTGCTCCTGGAGCACTTCAACTGCCTGGACTCCGACGCCGACGTCCGGGCGGCCGTGGAGGAGCTGGACATCCGCTACGTGTTCCTCGGCAGCGGCTACGTCCGGCCGGACTTCGGCCGGGTGCCCGGCCTGGTGGGCGTCGACGAGTCACCGTCCCTGGAGCTCGTCCACACCGCGCCCGGCGTGCAGGTCTACGCCGTGGACCTGAGCCCGAACGAGACGGCGCCGATTCCGGCGTGCACGCTCCCGGGGCCCAACCTGACCGACCCCACCGGCTGACCCGGACCGCTCACGCGGACGGGCCGGCTGCGCACGGGCTGGATCGCCGAGACCGACGGTCCAGCGACGGACGTCGGTCAGCGCGGGTTCGACGTCCCCCCGGCGGACTGGCGCAACCGGCCGAGCTCGTCGCGGAGCCCACCGAAGCCGTGGTCGAGCAACACCCGCACCGCCCCCAGCTTGCGCTTGCGCACCGCCACCGGCAGGTAGGTCAGCGCGTGCATCCGGGACGACGCGTGCAGCCGGGCAGCCCGGGCCGCACGGGTCCAGCCGAGCTTCTCGAGCTCGGCCGCGGCACCGAGGAAGAACGCCCGCTCTTCACGGAACCGGCTGCCCTCGACGGCCCGCCACGAGCTGTCGCTGCCGCCGTGGCGACGGTAGGCGAAGCAGGTGGTGGGGTCGACGACGAGGGACTCACCGCGCATGACCAGGTCCAGCACGAGCGCGAGGTCCTGGACGACGTCCAGCCCGGGGCGGAAGCCGATGGCCCGCACCTTCTCCACGTCGAAGACCAACGAGGGGAAGTACAGCCAGTTGCCCCGCAGGAGGCTGCGTGCCAGCTCCTCCCCCGACATGGACGCGCGCTGGGACAGCTTGGGCGCATAGAGGCGCTTCTTGGTCTCGTCGACCAGCGTGCGGGACTCGACGCCGTGCTCGTCGATGACCTTCACGCCGGGCTGGATGACCGCCGCCTCCGGGAACGCTGCCCGGGCCCGGGTCACCACGGACACGTACTCCGGCATCAGCAGGTCGTCGGCACCCAGGATGACCACGTCCTGCTCCGTGGCGAGGGTCATGCACTTTTCGTAGTTCTTGTTCGCGCCGAGGTTCTGCTCGTTGCGAACGTAGGTGACCCGCTCGTCGTCCAGGGCACCGAACCACTCCGCCACCGAGGGGTCGGGGTAGCCGTCGTCCACGACGGTCAGGCGCCAGCCGGGGTCGGTCTGGGTGAGCACGCTGGTGACCGTCTGCCGCAGCATGTCGGGGTCCCCGTAGAACGGGATCATGATGTCGAGCGTCATGTCGCCTCCTCGTCGATCGCTCCCGCTGGGGAGGCCGTGGATGCCTCGTGGCGCTGCGGTTCCCGCAGGCCGAGTCGGATGAAGCCGTACCGGGAGCTCAGTTCGTGCGCCGCCAGGGTGCCAGCCGCCACGATCGTGGTGACGAGGACCATCCGGCCCGGGGTGTCGCCCAGCAGCAGCAGACCCGCGGCCTGCGCGACCGCGGCCACCGCGACGATGCCGATCAGTACCCGGTCGCCGCGCGCAAGACTCACCATGATGTGGACGTGCACCAGGGCCAGCAGCGTCATGGCCGCGGCGAGCGGGGCAGCCAGCCGATAGGCGCCGGCGTAGGCCTCGCCGAAGACGGCACCGGCCAGCGACGCCGGGGCCAGTGCGATGGCCACGGCGACGGCGGCTCCGGTCAGCACCGTGGCCGCCATGGTGAGCAGCGCGGGGCTGCGCACACTCAGCGAGGACGCCACCCGTGCGGTGACCTTGGGCAGCAGCATCAGCGCCAGCGCGGAGGGCCCGTAGAGGGCGATCTTGCCCAGCAGCGCCGCCGAGGCATACAGGCCGGCCTCGGTCGGGCCCAGCGTCACCTTGGCGATCAGCAGGTCGATGTTGGTCAGGGACGCGAACGCCCCCAGCGCGATCAGCGCCGTCCGCACCTGCGGGAGCCGCGCCGGACCGGCGGTGCCACCCCGCCGGGACCGGGCGCCCCAGGAGGTCATCACGAGGCCGACCACCGTCGCGGCCGCCAGCGCGGCGAGCGCGCCGACCACCCCGGCGGCGAGGACGAAGGGGATGAGCAGCATCGGCCGGAGCACGCCCATGGGGCCGCCCAGCACCGCGCCGACCAGGCCGAAGCGCTCGCGGCCCTGGTGCACGCCGAGGCTGATCTGCAGACCCAGCCCGAGCACGATCCACACCGAGCCGGCCAGCCACACCCACGCCGAGGACAGGTCCAGCACGGCCACCGCGGCCGGCGCACCCAGGCAGAGCACGAGGAGCAACCCGACCTGGACCAGCCCGACCCGCCGGCTGACGGCGCGGGCGAGCGCGGCCGCCTCGGCGGCCAGGCCCCGCGCGGTGAGCGCGGCGACGTCGCGCGCCACCGCGGCCTGCACCCCGGTGGCCGGCATGAAGGCGATGGTGGCCAGGCCGGTCATCGCGCTCACCTCGGCGAACTCCGCTGGCGACAGCGCCCGGGCGGCGAGCACGTAGTACAGGTAGTTGCCGATGTGCCCGGCCAGCGAAAAGACGAGCAGGAGCACGCCGGACCGGGCGGCGGGCGAGGTCACCAGCCGCCGCAGCGGCGAGACGACTCGGTCGTCCACCGAGGTGTCGTCGCCCGTCACTGCGCCCGGCTCGGACGAGGACTGCGGGGCGCGGTGCGCGGTGACGTCGCGCGGCTCCCGCCCGGCGCACCGTCTGGTCTCGAGCGCATCATGCACCGTCGCTTCCTGGTCACCTGTGCCCGGCCACCGGGTGGATGCGGGCGCACATCGGGGGGTCGATGCCCGGGCTCGCCACCGCCGGGACCGGCGGGGGGACACCGGACCAGCACCACCCCGGCGACTCCGCCCGCGGCGCGGTCTCCGCCGGCGCGCCCGGCGACATCGGGTGCGCCGCCGGGACCGCCGACAGTATCCCAGCGACGTCCCGCGGCCCGGACACCCGGACACCCGGTCATCCGGTCATCCGGTCACCACCTCGGCCGGCTGTCCCGGACGGATGGTGATGCGTCCGTGCTGGAAGTCGACCCGCTGCGCCTGGTCCTGCACGTACTGATCGGCGAGGGGCTCGCCCAGGGTCCCGGTCGGCCCGCCGGCCTTGATCCAGGCAGCCAGCACGTCCGCGCCCATGCGGCGGGTGCCCGCGGCGGGGGCCCAGTAGAGGGCACCGCCGCGGAACTGCTGGACCACCCCGGAACCGAGCGGCGTCTCGTCGCCGGTCGGGACGCCCAGCGGTCCCTGGAGTCCGCCCGTCGCCGACCACGTCGCCCCGACCGCGCCGCGCACCGGGTGCGCACCGGACGCGGCCGTCCGGTACACCGACCCGCTCTGGAACTGCTGCACCTGCGTCGACCCGACCGTCTGCTCCTCGGTCAGCGGCAAGCCCAACGGCCCGGCCGGCCCACCCGCGGCCAGGTAGGCCGCCGCGACCGCGCCCCGCACCACGTGACCTCCACTACCGCCCGACCAGTACACCGTCCCGCCGGTGAACGACTGCCCGCGACCCGCCCCGGCGTCGAACTCGTCACTCGTCGGCACACCCAGAGCGCCACCAAGGCCACCGGCCGCCGACCACGCCGCCGCGATCGCACCCCGCACCGGGTGCGCACCGGACGCGGCCGTCCGGTACACCGACCCGCTCTGGAACTGCTGCACCTGCGTCGACCCGACCGTCTGCTCCTCGGTCAGCGGCAGGCCCAACGGCCCGGCCGGCCCACCCGCGGCCTGGTAGGCCGCCCAGATGGCGCCCCGCACCACGTGACCTCCACTACCGCCCGACCAGTACACCGTCCCGCCGGTGAACGACTGCCCGCGACCCGCCCCGGCGTCGAACTCGTCACTCGTCGGCACACCCAGAGCGCCACCAAGGCCACCGGCCGCCGACCACGCCGCCGCGATCGCACCCCGCACCGGGTGCGCACCGGACGCGGCGGTCCAGTACACCGACCCGCTCTGGAACTGCTGCACCTGCGTCGACCCGACCGTCTGCTCCTCGGTCAGCGGCAGGCCCAACGGCCCGGCGTCGGCGTCGTACTTCCGGTAACTCGTCAGGACCGCACCGCGGACGGTGACGCTCTGGGTCGCCGAGAGCCCGTAGAGGACGCCGTTCTGGAAGTCCTGAGCGACGGCGCCGCCCGTCAGCCGGCGTTGGTCACCGACCGGGAGCCCGAGGAGGCCGACTGCGCCACCACGCTGGGCCCAACCGTCGGCGAGCGCCCGCAGGACCGCGTGCCCGCCGGTGGCCGGTGACCAGTGCGCCGCACCGCCCTGGAACTGCTGGACGACGCTGTCGGCGGCGGCACCTGGCACCTCCACTCCCGTGGGGTAGCCGAGGGCGCCGGCGTCTGCTCCCAGCCGGGCCCAGGCCGCGAACATGGCGCCGCGCACCGGCTGTGCGCCGGTGGTCGGGGACCAAAAGATCGACCCGCCCTGGAACTGCTGCAGCCGGCCGACGCCGTCCGCCGCCACCAGCTCTCCGCTCGTGGGGTAGCCGAGGACCCCAGTGTCAGCGCCCATGCCGGCCCAGGTGGTGAAGATGGCGGCCCGGACCGGCCGGGCGCCGGTGGCCGGCGACCAGAAGATCGACCCGCCCTCGAACTGCTGCAGCCGGCCGACGCCGTCCGCCGCCACCAGCTCCCCGCTGATCGGGTAGCCGTAGGGCCCGGTGTCCGCACCGACCGCGGCCCAGGCCGCGAACATGACACCCCGGACGACCTGGGCGTTGGTGGTGGGTGACCAGAAGACCGACCCGCCCTGGAACTGCTGCAGGCGGCCGACGCCGTCCGCGGCCACCAGCTCGTCGGAGATGGGGTAGCCGAGGGCGCCGACCTCCCAGCCGGCCCGGGCCCAGGCGGTGAATATCGCTCCGCCGAGGACGTGCGCACCGCTGCCGGGGGACCAGTAGATCGAGGCCCGCTCGAAACGCTGGACACACCCGCCACCGGCCAGGCCGCAGCCGACGTCCCCGAGGGGGCCACCGAGGGACGACGGGCCAACGCGGTAGTACGCCAGGGAGATCTGGGTGGCACCGAGCTCGTGCGTGGAGCCGAACCAGTCGGTGAAGTAGCTGTAGAAGTTCCGGTTGCCGTAGGCCGAGCACCCGTCACCAGAGCCGTAGCCGGCGTTGAGAGCCGCAGTGTTGGGCTGGTACGGCGTGTAGTTGTACAGCCCCGCCGTGGCCTGGTTGAGGATGTAGACTTGCGGGCTGCCGCAGGCCGCATTCGGCGAGAACCGCACCTGATTGACAAGACCGGCTCGGTAGCCGTACTTCTGGGGCGTGGCGGCGTAGTTCTGGGGCGTGGCGGCGTAGTTCTTGAACTGCCGTGCAGCGCTGTAGACCTGGTTGTAGAAGCCGTAGTAGAGGGTGTCGCACGGCGCGGTGTCCGGACAACCAAAGCCCATCGCGCTGCGGTACCGGGTCGCGTTGAGACTCGCCCCGCTGTTGGTCACGAGGGCCTGCTCCTTCTGGAGCATGACCAGCAGCACCCGGGGGCTGATGCCGCACGCCTGCGCGACCTTGGTGATGATCACCGCCGCGCTCTCCTGCAGTCCACCCTGGTAACCGGCGCAGCGGTCGTCGCCGGCCCGCGACGCGGTGTCCTGCCGGAAGACCTTCAGGCAGGAGGTCCCGTCGGCGCCGGTGCGGCACGATGCGCCCTTCTGGTCCAGGAACGCCTGGACGTCGCCGGCCGACATCGCCCAGCCGTCGTAGAAGAAGGCGTCACTGATGATGTCGCCTGCCTGGAACCGGCTGAGATCGGCCGCTTGGGCGGTGTCCCGCGGCCCGAGCCAGGCGATCCCGGCGACCACCACGGCGACAAGGATGATGACACTGAGGCCGCGGCGGATGCGGCCGTGGGGGGAAATCATCGTGGTCTCCGTCATGGTGTGGGGATAGTCAGCGGGTCTGACGTGCCGGACGAACGACCCGACCGGTAGGTCAGCAGGGCGGTCACCGGACCTGGACCCAACTGGTCCAGCCGCACGGTGAGCGCGCCGCACGAGGTGCTGCGCGCGTCCGGGACGGCCTCGGCCCGGGTGCTGACGTCGGCGAAACCCGGCTGGCTGAGGGTGAGGACACAGGTCCCGTCGAACTCCACGACGCCGTCGGCGAACCCGCTGACCTCCAAGAACCCGGTGTCGTCCTGGACGGCGCCGTAGGTGATCACGACGGCAACGGAGTCGCCGCGCGACGAGGACGCGGTGGGGGTCGCCGAGGCGACCGCCCCCTCGTCCGTCCCCTCCCCGTCAGACGCGCCGTCGCTCCCCGCGTCCGTCTCCGCGTCCACCGTGCCGTCCACCGTGCCGTCCACCGTGCCGTCCGCGGCACCGGCGGACGGGGCCGCGGCGGTGCCGTCGACCGGGTCGGCGGCACTTCGTGACTCGACCGGGTCACTGCCGCAGCCGGCGGTGAGACCGGCCCACACCGCGGCGACCAGGACCACGCCCCGCCACCGTGCGGCCGCTCGGCCTGCCCGGCGGCTCACCGGGGGCTCACAGCGGTCGAGTAAGTGGTCGTCGGCCAGGTGACCGAGCCACCCTGGAACTCCTGGACGACCCCTGCCGAGGTCCCCGTCTCACTACTCGTCGGGTAGCCCAACCGGCCGGTCGGACCGCCGCCCGCCAGCCAGGCCGAACCGATGGCGCCGCGCACGACGTGCGCGCCGCCCGCCGCCGACCAGTACACCGGTCCACCCTGGAAGGACTGGACGCGTCCGACGCCGTCGGCAGTCGCCACGGCCTCGGTCACCGGCAGACCCATGACGCCGCCGACCCCACCGGCCGCCTCGTAGGCGGTGGCGATGTCGCCCCGGACGATGTGCGCGGCAGTGGCCGCCGACCAGTAGACCGCCCCGCCCCGGAAGAGCTGGACGCGGGCAGCGCGACCCGGGACGTCCTGCTCGTCCGAGGTCGGGTAGCCCAGCCGGCCGGACACCCCACCGGAGGCCAGCCACTGGCTGCCCACCGCCCCACGCACCATGCGGGCGCCGGTCTCGGGCAGCCAGTAGACCTGCCCGCTCTGGAACTGCTGGACGATGCCAGCGCCCTGACCGGTCGGCGCCTCCTCCGATGTCGGGTACCCGGCCGGACCGGCCTCGGCCCCGGCGGCGACCCAGGTGCTCCTGATGCCGCCCCAGATCCCGTGGGCGCCGGTGGCCGCCGTCCAGTAGACCGAGCCGCCCTCGAAGAGCTGGACACGGCCCTTGCCGTCCGGGGCGGTCCATTCAATGGACGTCGGGAAGCCGAGGACACCGGTCGGACCGCCGAGCGAGGCCCAGGTCGCGCCGACACCGCCGCGCACGACGAGCGCGCCGAAGGCCGGCGTCCAGTAGACCGAGCCGCTCGTGAACTGCTGCACCCGTCCCCGGTTCCCCGCGACAGTGGTCTCCTCGGACACCGGGTAACCCAGCACGCCCGTCTCCGCGCCGGCCACCTCGTAGGCGGCCGCGACGCCACCGCGGACCGTCCGGGCGCCAGTGGTCGGCGACCAGTATACGGTGCCGTTCTCGAATCGCGACACGGCGCCGACCCGATCGGCCGAGATTTCGCTGACGACCGGGTACCCCAGCGGGCCGGTCTCGGCACCGGTGGACGCCCAGTAGGCCAGCAAGGCGCCGCGGACGACGTGCGCACCGGTCGCCGCCGTCCAGTAGACGGCCCCCTGCTCGAAGTCGGCCCGCACGCCGCGCCCGTCGGGCAGCCCGCGCTCCTCGGCGTTCGGGGCGCCGAGGGAGGCAGGCCCCCCGGCCGCCAGGTACCGGCTCAGCACGGCGCCGTGCACGTACACGACCCCCGTGGCCGGGCTGTAGTAGAGGTTGCCCCCCACGTACGGCTGCCAGCTGACCCCCGCCGCCGTAGCCTCGATGCCCGTCTTCGCGCCGAGCGCGGCCCGCAGCGTGACGTCCGAGTCGTAGCGGGCGGTGATCTGCGGGGTGTCGGTGCCCATCAGACTGGTGACCCGGTCCCGGATCTCGGCGAGGCGGGAGTAGCCGTACTGGCCGGGACACGCGGTGCTTCCGACGTCACGGTGCCCGAAGATGGTGGGCAGGGTGACCTTCGTCCCCGCTGCATACCGGGACGTGCCGCCGCCGCTGGAGGTGAGCACCGTCGTGCCCTGCGGGTTCATTCCGAAGAGGGAGAACTTCCAGGCGATGATCGCCGAGACGGCGTCGACGGTGGCCTGGGGCACGCCCACGACGTCATAGTTGCCCAGCATCGACACGCCGAACGTCGAGGTGTTGAAGCCACCGGCGTGAGCTCCGATCACGGTGCTTGCCAGGCCGCCGTAACGGCCCTCGAACATCCGGCCGAACTTGTCGACGATGACGTTGTAGCCGATGTCGCCCCAGCCCAGGCTGACCGTGTGATACCGGTAGATCGAACGCATCATCGCCGGCACGTCGGCGGCGGTGTAGTTGTTGGTGTCGGCGGTGTGGTGCAGGGTCGCGGCCTTGATCGTCGCCGCGTACTGCGGAGCCCAGGTACGGATGGACTCGTCGGCTCCCCACTGCGCCCGGGAGTAGACGGCCGGCATGGTCGTGGCCGCGTGCGCGGTGTCGGTGATGTCCGGGACGCCGAGTGCCGTATCCGCCTCGCTCGTGCCCGGATCCACGAGGTCCAGCTGGACGTCGGTGGGCTGTGCGCCCGACCGGGTCACGAGCTCCAACTCGACGCCGGTGCTCCGCCCGGTCCACAGCGGGCTGGTGCCGCCGCGCAGCTCCGCACCGGTGCGCGTCGTCGTCCCCTGGTCGGCGGTCTCCGTGCTGACCTCAGTCCACGCACCCCAGCCGCCGCCCGCCTCCAGCACCCGGACCTGGACGACGGTGTCGGTGACTGCCGGGTCGTAGGCCCAGGTGACGCCGACGAGGGAGAACGGGTCGACCCCGGTACGGGTCACCGTGAGCGTCGGTGCCGTCGCGGTGACCCCGGCGACCGGGTCGGTGGTGCCGGCCTGGACGTCGGCGGCCGGGGCCGGTTCCTCGACCGAGCCGAGGTCCACAAGGTCGCTCGAGGTGGTGACCGGCTCCGGCTCCGGCGCAGGCGCGGCGTAGACGGGCAGGACGAGCAGGGTCGCGGTCAGGGCCACGATGGCGGTGAGACCCACGAACATTCGGCGCACGAGGAGGTCCTCCGATGAGCGGTTGCCCGGTCGGCACGCTGCTGCCGACCGCTTCCTCCTGCTTCATCGACCCCGGGGAACCGCTTCTTGAGTCGGCGGCGTGGCCGGCCGACACCGGACTGCCCGCCGGCCCGGGCAGGCAGGTCCCCGGGCGGCACACATGACCAGCCGCCCGCCGGACGATGGACGCGCGGGACTTGAACCGTCTCGACCGCGGGCTCCACTGTGGCCGGACCGGGCGGCGGGTCCTCCACCGGCCGCCCGACCGGAGGTGCCGTTGGTGCGCGTGCGACGAGACGGACGCGGTGGGTCTGGCGGGACGGGACACGGCGGCCGCCAGGCGGCGCGACCGACCGGACCGCCCGGTCCTGCGACGTACAGTCGCCGACGACCACGCCGCCAGACGACGGGCCATCCTGGGCACCTCACCGACGTCGGGCCCGCAGACGTGAGGACGACGCCGTGAGCACAGACGACGAGCGCCAGGCGCCGAACGCCTCGCGCGCCCTGCCGCCGCGGCTGGACCCCCGCCTCGGCCGCTCCCCCCGCTCCGGGCCCGGCTCGACGGCCGCCGAGACCGGGTCCCCCCGCCCCGCACGGGGTGGCGCCCGGGCGGCGACGACCGCCCGGGTCGTCGCCGGTCTGGTCTCGCTCGTGCTGCTGGTGGCCAGCGGCTGGGGCTGGTACCTGGGCCGCGTCGCCGAGGCCACAGTGAACCGGACCGACGCCATCCCGACCGCCGGGAACGACGACGTAGGCGACGTCGGCGAGGCGCTGAACCTGCTGCTGGTCGGAAACGACAGCCGCGCCGCGCTCACCGACGAGCAGCTGGCCGAGCTCAACGCCGGCACCGACTCCGGCACCAACACCGACACGATGATCCTCGTGCACGTCCCGGCCGACGGGTCGAAGGCCTCCTTCGTCTCCTTCCCCCGCGACTCCTACGTGTCGATCCCCGGGCACGGACAGGACAAGCTCAACGCGGCCTACTCCTACGGCATGCAGGACGCCGACGAGGGCGCGAGCGACGCCGACGTGCGCGCCGCCGGGGCCCAGCTGCTCGTCCGGACGATCAGCCAGCTCACCGGCCTGCAGATCGACCACTACGCCGAGGTGGACCTGCTCGGCTTCTTCCAGCTCTCCAGCGTCGTCGGCGGTGTCCAGGTCAACCTCTGCGAGGCGGTCGACGACTCCTTCTACTCCGGCGCGGTGTTCCCCGCCGGCCCCCAGACGATCAGCGGCGCCGACGCGCTGAAGTTCGTCCGGCAGCGGCACGGCCTGCCGCGGGGCGACTTCGACCGGATCATCCGCCAGCAGGTGTTCATCGCCGGCGTGCTGCGCAACATGCTGTCGGACAACGTGCTGCTGGACCTGGGCAAGCAGCGTCAGCTGGTGCAGGCCGCGGCGGAGGCACTGACGGTCGACCAGACGCTGAACCTGCTGCAGCTGGCCCAGCAGATGCAGTCGGTGACCGCCGGCAGCATCGACTTCCAGACCATCCCCTACGTCGGCGACGACACCGACGACGCCGGCCGCTACATCCTGCGGCTGGAGGACACCGACAAGTTGCACGCGTTCTTCGCCGAGCTGTCCGCGGAACCGAAGGCGGCGGAGACGACGGCGGCCACCCCGGCCGCACCGGCGACCGTGGCCCCCGCCGACGTGTCCGTGGAGGTCTACAACGGCTCGGGCACCAAGGGGCTGGCCGCCACCGCCGCCTCGGACCTGGCCGGCGCGGGCTTCAAGGTCACCAGCACCGCCAACGCCGACTCGTCGGACTACACCGCCACCGAGGTCCGGTACGCCAGCGGGGACGAGGCGCTGGCTGCCACGCTCGCGGCCGCGATCCCCGGCGCCGTCACCTCGGTGTTGGACAGCGCGACCACCGGCACCGTCCAGCTGGTGCTCGGTTCGGACTTCAACGGCATCGGACAGCCGGTGGTGGTCGCTCCCCCGGCCGCGACCACCACCGGCGAGGACCCGCGTACCGCGGCGGACACGAGCTGCATCAACTGATGGGCCCGGACATCCCAGCGACCCCGGCAGACCTGCTCGCCGCCCGCGTCCGCGCCGCCGGCACCGCACCGCTGATCACCCACTACGACGACGCGACCGGGGAGCGGGTCGAGCTCTCGGCGACCACCCTGGCTAACTGGGTGGCGAAGACGGCCAACCTGCTGCAGGACGAGTTCGACGTCGGCCCCGGGAGCACCGTCGCCGTCGCCCTGCCGGTGCACTGGCAGACCGCCGCGGTGCTGCTGGGCGCGTGGAGCTGCGGGGCCGCGGTGCTCGACACCGCCGCCGAGGACGACGACCGCCTCGACGGCGCCGACATCGTGCTGGCAGCGGCCGACCGACTGCCCCCGTTGGAGGATCAGGGCATCGAGGAACTGCTCGGCCTGTCCCTGCACCCGCTCGGCATGGGGATGGCCGGGTACGTGGGACCGGCCCGCGACTTCGCCCTGGAGGTCCGGGCGCACGGTGACCACTTCTCCCCCTACGCCCCGGTGGACCCCGCGGCCCCCGGGCTGCTGCTCGGCGGGGTGCAGCTGACCCTGGGCGGCCTGGTCGAGACCGCCCAGGAACTTGCCGGACGACTGGGCCTCTCGCCCGGCGACCGGGTGCTCGTCGACGACCAGACCGCCACCGCCGCGGGGCCGGTCGCCTGGCTGCTGGCCCCCCTGGCCGCCGGCGCCTCGCTGGTGCTGTGCCGGCACGCCTTCGCCGACCGCCTGCCGGGTCGCGCTGAAGCCGAACGGGTGACCGCTACGCTCGGGCTGAAGCTCGACGGGATCCGCGAGCTGGGCCGCCCCGCCTGACGCTGCCAGCCCAGCACTCGATGGATGGTGGTCGAACAAGTGGACAAGGTCGTTTCCAACGCCCGTGAGGCGGTGGCCGACATCCCGGACGGCGCCACCGTGGCCGTGGGCGGGTTCGGGCTGTGCGGCGTGCCGTTCGCCCTCATCGACGCGCTCCTCGAGCAGGGCACCAGCCGGCTGACCACGATCTCGAACAACTGCGGGGTCGACGACCAGGCGCTGGGCGTGCTGCTCTACGCCGGCCGCATCTCCCGGACGATCAGCTCCTTCGTCGGTGGCAACAAGGAGCTCGCCCGGCTCTACCTGTCCGGCCAGCTGGAGGTCGAGCTGACCCCGCAGGGCTCCCTGGCCGAACGGCTGCGCGCCGGCGGGTCGGGCGTTCCGGCCTTTTACACCCCGACCGGGGTGGGCACGCTGGTCGCCGACGGCGGTATCCCGGTCCGCTACGACGCCGAGGGCACCGTCGTGCAGACCAGCCCGCCCAAGGAGGTCCGCCGCTTCGGCGACCAGGACTACGTGCTGGAGACCGCGCTCACCGCCGACTACGGGCTGGTCCGGGCGGCGCTGGCCGACCGGCACGGCAACCTGGTGTTCCACGAGTCGGCCCGCAACTTCAACCCGCTCTGCGGCATGGCCGCCCGGGTCACCATCGCCGAGGTCGAGCGACTGGTCGAGCCCGGGGAGATCCTGCCCGAAGCCGTGCACCTACCCGGAATCTACGTGCAGCGGGTCGTGGTGGTAGGCCCCGAGGGTAAGAAGATCGAGAACCGCACCACCCGGCCCCGCCCCGGCGCCGGTGCCCCGGCCGACGACCCGGCCACCCCGGCGGCAGCCGGCACCGACGGAACGCAGGAGAGCTGACGATGTCCTTGACCCGCGACCAGCTCGCCGCCCGCGTCGCTCTCGACCTGCGCGACGGCCAGTACGTCAACCTCGGCATCGGCATGCCGACCCTGGTGCCCAACTTCGTGCCCGACGGTGTCCAGGTGGTGCTGCAGAGCGAGAACGGCGTCCTGGGCGTCGGCCCCTATCCCTACGAGGGCGAGGAGGACCCGGACCTGATCAACGCCGGCAAGGAGACCATCACCCTCCTGCCCGGGGCGAGCTTCTTCGACTCCGCCCAGTCCTTCGGCATGATCCGCGGCCGGCACATCGACGTCGCCGTGCTGGGGGCCATGCAGGTCAACACCCGCGGCGACCTGGCCAACTGGCTGATCCCCGGCAAGATGGTCAACGGCATGGGCGGCGCCATGGACCTGGTCCACGGCGCCCGCAAGGTGATCGTGATGATGGAGCACGTCGCCCGCGACGGCTCGGCCAAGATCGTCGAGGAGTGCTCGCTGCCGCTGACGGGCAAGGCCTGTGTCGACCGCATCGCCACCGACCTGGCCGTCATCGACGTCACCCCCGCGGGTCTCGTGCTGCGCGAGGTCGCCCCCGGCGTCACCGTCGACGAGGTCATCGCGGCCACCGCCGCCCCGCTCCAGGCCGACGGGGACGTGCCGACCATGGCGCTGCCGGCGGCCGTCTGACCTGCTCGTGACCTTCTCGGTCATCGGCCGGGACGCCGGCACCGGCGAGCTGGGCATCGCGGTCGCCTCCTGCATCCTGGCGGTCGGCCGGGCCGTGCCCAGTGCCCGCCCCGGGGTCGGCGTGGTCGCGGTGCAGGCCCGCAGCCGGCGGGGCCTGGGCGGATCGCTGCTGACCGGGCTGGCCGAGGGTGCCTCGCCGCAGGCGCTGGTGCGGCGGACTGCGCACGCCGCGGAGGACGTCGACCGGCAGATCGCGGTGGTCGACATGGCCGGCCGGGTGGCGGCCGACACCGGCCGCGGGTCGCTGCCGGTGAGTGGCCACCAGCTCGGGGACGGGTTTAGCGTGCAGGGCAACATGCTCGCCTCGGACGACGTCCTGCCGGCGATGGCGGCGGCCTTCACGGCGGCCACCGGGACGCTGGCCGATCGACTGCTGGCCGCCCTGGCCGCCGGGCAGGACGCGGGCGGCGACCTGCGCGGCCGGCAGTCCGCGGCGCTGCTGGTGGTCAGCGGCTCCCCGGCGACCGACGACGACGACGGCGTGCGCACCGACCTGCGGGTCGACGACTCCGGTGACCCGGTGGCCCAGCTACGGATGCTGCGGAACCTGCAGCGCGCCTATGACGAGCGCGACTACGAGACGCTTGCCGTCTTCGCCCCGGAGGGCGCCCGCGATCTGTACGGCGCGCTGGCGGCCTCGCGGCGGGGCGACCGCGACGCCGCACGGGCCGCCCTGCTCGCGGTGCGCACCCGGCCGGGCTGGTCGACCTGGCTGGCCTCGATGGCCGAGGACTCCCGATTGTCAGCCGTCAGCAGCCTGCTGGACTGAACCGCCTCAGAAGCCGAGCTTCCCCAGCGCGCGGACCAGTCGTGCGGCGATCTGGGCATACCCGGCGTCGTTGGGATGCAACTTGTCACTGGCGTACAGGCCGTCGGGGGGCTGGAGCCACGCGGCCGCGATCGGGTCGACGAACGACAGGCCGGCCCGGGCGGCCGCCGCGGCCAGCGCGTCCCGGATGGACAGCACGCCGGCCGGGTCGACGCTCGGCGCGGCCAGTGGCCCCACGACGACGATCCGGCTGCGCGGCAGGGCAGCGGCCAGTGCCCCGTAGAGGTGGTCGGCTGCCTGACCGACGGCGTTGGGGTCCTGCCCGACGTCGTTGGTGCTGCCCTGCACCACGACGACGTCCGGGACCTCGGCGGCGACGGCCGGGACCCGGCCGGCGAAGACCGACGTCCCAGCGCCGGGGCCGGGATTGAGGTAGCCGGTTCCCGACTGTCCGTCGTTGACCGCCTTCCAGCCCATCCCATCGGCGACCGCGGCGACGTAGCCCGCGATCGAGGAACCGACACCGACCGTGTACGAGTCGCCCAGAAACGCCACCCGGAGGACGGCTGCCGCGTCCGGGGAAGTGACGGTCGGCGTGTCGGTGGCCGCCGGGGTGTCGGTGGTGGTGGGTGCGGCCGGCGTCGCGACCGCTGCGGCGCTCCCCCTCCCGCTCCCGCTCTCGCCTGAGCCGCACGAGGTGAGCGGCAGGAGCAGGAGCAGGGTCCACGCCGAGGTCAGCAGCGTCCGGCGATGCGGGCTCACGTTTCCAGGATGCCGGGGCGCGACCCGGCCGGCCGGAACCGACCGACATGGCGGCCGCCACATCCGGCAGCCGCTCGCACCGCGGCCGGCGGTCGTCCTGGCGGCGACGGCCGGCTCAACACAGCAGTGACCGGGCGATGACCATCCGCTGCACCTGGTTGGTGCCCTCGTAGATCTGGGTGATTTTGGCGTCGCGCATCATCCGCTCGACCGGGAAGTCCTGGGTGTAGCCGGCGCCACCGAACAGCTGCACCGCGTCGGTGGTCACCTGCATGGCCACATCGGAGGCAAAGGCCTTGGCCGAGGCGGAGACCCGCGTGACGTCCGGGCGCCCCTGCTCGCCGGCGGCGGCGGCGACGTAGACGAGGTGCCGGGCGGCCTCGATCTTCATCTCCATGTCGGCGAGCATGAACTGCACGCCCTGGAACGCGGAGATGGCCGAGCCGAACTGGCGGCGCTCCTTGGTGTAGGCCACCGCGGCATCCAGTGCGCCCTGGGCGATGCCTACCGCCTGCGCGCCGATGGTCGGGCGGGTGAAGTCGAGCGTGCGCAGCGCGGTCTTGAAGCCGGTGCCCGGCGCCCCGATGACCCGGTCAGCCGGGATGGTGCAGCCGGTGAAGTACAGCTCGCAGGTGGGTGAGCCCTTGATGCCCATCTTCCGTTCCTTGGGGCCAACGGCGAAGCCCGGGTCGTCGCGGTGCACGACGAAGGCGGAGATGCCGTTCGCACCCTTCTGCGGATCGGTGACTGCCATGACCGTGTACCACTCGGAGACGCCGGAGTTGGTGATCCAGGCCTTGGTCCCGTTGAGCACCCAGGTGTCGCCCTCCCGGCGGGCCTGGGTCTTCATCGCCACGGCGTCCGAGCCGGCCTCGCGCTCGGACAGCCCGTAGCTGATCATCGCGTCGCCGGCGGCGATGGAGGGCAGCACCGCCTGCTTCAGCTCCTCCGACGCGGACAGGATGATCGGCATCGAGCCGAGCTTGTTCACCGCTGGGATCAGCGACGCGCTCGCGTCGACCCGGGCGACCTCCTCGATGAGGATGCAGGTGGCGATGGCGTCCGCGCCCTCGCCGCCATAGGCCTCACCGATGTGGGTGGCGTGGAGACCGGCGGCCGTGAGTGCTTTCTGCGCCTCGACCGGGAACCGGGAGCGGGCGTCCACCTCGGCGGCGAACGGCGCGATCTCGCGCTCGGCGATGTTCCGCACCGCCTCACGGACGGCCTCGTGCTCGTCGGTCAGCGCGTACAGCGCGGCGTTGTTACCCACGGGTACAGCGTAGGTCCGCCGTCCGCGCCTGGTCCACGGACTCACCGCCAAAGGAGTCAGTCGGTGGCAGCGAGCCGCTCCTGCAGCCGTGTGTCCCGGACCACCACCTCGTCGGCCAGCTCGGTCTGGAAGCGCTCGACGGCGGCGCGCAGCCGGTCGTCGCCGGCGGCCAGGATGCGGACGGCGAGCAGCCCGGCGTTGCGGCCGCCGCCGATGCCGACGGTGGCCACCGGTACGCCCGCGGGCATCTGCACGATCGACAGCAGGCTGTCCAGACCATCGAGGGAGTCCAGCGGCCGGGGCACGCCGATCACCGGCAGCGGCGTGGCCGCGGCGACCATCCCGGGCAGGTGGGCCGCTCCCCCGGCCCCGGCGATGACCACCCGCAGGCCGCGGCCCGCGGCGCCCTCGGCGTAGTCGAGCATCCGCCGGGGTGTGCGGTGGGCGGAGACGACGTGCACCTCGTACGGGACACCGAACTCCGCCAGCGCCTCGGCCGCTGACGCCAACATCGGCCAGTCGGAGTCGCTGCCCATGACGATGCCGACGATCGGGTCGCTCATGTGGGGCTCCGTCTGCTCGGGGGGTCAGTGCTCGTCGGCGAAGGCGAACGCGTCGTCGACGACGCCGTCGGCCAGGTAGCGGGCGGCGGCGCCCGCGCGGGCCCGCACCTCGGCCAGGTTCTCGCCCAGGGCCGTGACGTGGCCCAGCTTGCGGCCGCGCCGCTGCCCCTTGCCGTACCAGTGCAGCTTGACGTCGGGCCAGTGCGCCATGAAGTGGTGCACCCGCTCGTCCAGGCCCGGCCCCGCCCAGTCGTCGGCGGCGGTGTCGCCGCCCAGCACGTTGGCCATCACCACGACCGGCGCGGTCATCGCCGTGGAGCCGAGCGGGTAGTCCAGGACGGCGCGCAGGTGTTGCTCGAACTGGCTGGTCCGGGCACCCTCGATCGTCCAGTGCCCGGAGTTGTGGGGCCGCATGGCCAGCTCGTTGACCACGATCCCGTCGGCGGTCTGGAACAACTCGACGGTGAGCATGCCGACCACCCCGAGCCGGTCGGCGATCCGGACGGCGAGCTCCTGGGCCGCGGTGGCCAGCTCGTCGTCCAGGCCAGGGGCGGGGGCCAGCACCTCGTTGCAGACGCCGTTCCTCTGCACCGTCTCGACCACCGGCCAGACGGCCACCTGCCCGAACGGCGAGCGCGCCACCTGGGCGGCCAGCTCGCGGACCATCGCCACCCGCTCCTCGGCCAGCAGGCTGCCGTGCTGCTCGAGGAGGTCGGCCACCTCGCCGGGACCGTCGACGACGAACACGCCCTTGCCGTCGTAGCCGCCCCGCGGCGTCTTGAGCACGACCGGCCACCCGACGTCGTCGGCGAAGGCGGTGACGTCGTGGACGGTGCGCGCCTGCGCCCACGCCGGCTGCGGCTCCCCCGCCTCCGCAAGCGCGCGTCGAAGCACCAGCTTGTCCTGGGCGTGCACCAGCGCGGCCGGGCCGGGGGCGACCCGGTGCCCGGCGTCCACCAGGGCCTGCAGGTGCTCGGTGGGCACGTGCTCGTGGTCGAAGGTGACCACGGTCGCGCCGTCGGCCAGGCGGCGCAGGTCGGCGAGCTCCCGGTGGTCGCCGAGCTGGACGTCGGCGGTGACCAGGGCGGCGCACTCGGTGGAGTCGGTGGCCAGGACCCGGAGCGTCTGGCCGAGCGCGATCGCGGCCTGGTGCGTCATCCGGGAGAGCTGACCGCCGCCGATCATGGCCACGACGGGCAGGCGGGTGCGCGGGTCGAGAGAGGCGGCCATCGTGGGGTGAGGCTACCTGCGTCCGTCCCCGCTCGACCAGCGGCGACGCGGACCGACGACCTACAGTCGGCACGTGCCGCTGCAGACCGTCCCCCGCCGCTGGCTCGGCACGTGGCGGCTGCTCCTCAAGGAGCTGGGCGCCTTCGGCGTCGTCGGCGGCACCTGCTTCGTCATCGACATCGCGCTGTTTCAGCTGTTGTACGCCCACCTGGGCGTGGGCGCGGTGACGGCCAAACTGTTGTCGACGCTGGTCTCCATGTCGGTGGCATACGTCGGGCACCGGTACTGGTCGTTCTCGCACCGGGCCCGTACTGGTGTGCGCCGCGAGTACCTGCTGTTCACCGCCATCAACGGCGTCACCCTCCTGCTGGCCGTGGGCATCGTGGCGGTCGTGCGCTACCCGCTGGCCCAGGACGGCGCGTTGATGCTGCAAGCGGCAAACATCGCCTCGATCGTGATGGGAACGGTCATTCGCTACCTCTGCTACCGCCGCTGGGTCTTCCCCGCACCGGACCCGACACCGAAAGGTGGCGTCGCCCGGTCCCGCCCGCTCGACCGGGCGAGCTGACAGCGCCGTCAACCGTCAGGTCCGCGTCGCTCAGCCCGCCAGCCGGGAGCCGTGCCGGCCGGCGATCACCTCGACCCGGCTGCTGATCCGGGTACGCAGCTCCTCGACGTGGCTGATCAGCCCCACCGAGCGCCCGCCCCGCCGCAGCTCGTCCAGCACGGTCATCACCGCATCCAGCGCCTGGGGGTCCAGAGTGCCGAAGCCCTCGTCGACGAAGAGGGTGTCCAGCTGCACTCCCCCGCTCTCGGCGGTGACCACGTCGGCCAGGCCGAGCGCGAGGGCGAGCGAGGCCATGAAGCTCTCCCCGCCGGACAGCGTCTTGGTGGGCCGCTGAACCCCGGTGTACTCATCCAGGACGTCGAGCCCGAGGCCCCCGCGGGCACCGTGCCGGCCGAGCGCGTCGCTGTGCACGAAGGTGTAGCGGCCGCCGGACATGTCCTGCAGCCGGCGGCTGGCCACCTCGGCGACCTGTTCGAGGCGGGCGGCGAGCACGAAGGACTGCAGCCGCATCCGCAGCGTGTTGGCGCCCCGGCCGTTGACCAGGTCGGCCAGGGCGGTCACCTGGTCGGCCCACGCCCGCCGCTCGTCCAGCTCGAGCTCGACAGCGGTCACCTCACCGGCGAGGTCGTCGAGGGAGATCGCGCACCGGCGCGCCTGCACGGCCACCGTCACCGCTTCCTCGCGGGCTGCGGTGCTGCCCTGACACCGCGACCGGGCGGCGTCGAGGTCCGGTCGCGGCTCGAGGTCGGCCAGCTCCGGCTCGGCCAAGGCGGCGCTGAGCACCGCCCGCTGATGGTCGTGCTCCTCGACCCCCGTCGCGAGCGCGGCAAGCCGTTCGCGGTCGAGCAGGGCGTCGGCGGCGGCGAGCAGGTCGGGGAAGCCGCTCTCGGCAACCCGCTGCTCGGCGGCCCGCCGGCCACTGTCGGCGGCGGACTGGGCGCGCAGCTCGGCCCCGTCGGCCTCGACCAGCGCTTCGCAGCGCTCGGCCTCGGCGACCAGCCGGGTGATGCGCGCGTCCAGGTCGGCGTCCTGCCCGCAGGCAGCGGTCAGCCGTTCCTGGAGCTCGGTCCAGGCAGCGGAGGCAGCGGCGGACTCGGCGCGCGCCCGCTCGAGCGCCTCCCGGTCGTCGGCGACCTGGCGCTGCGTGGCGTCGCGCTGGGCGGTGACGGCGACCATCTCGGCCTCGCCGGCTGCCAGCCCGGCGGCCAGCTCGGCGGCGACGCGCTCGTCCGCGCGGGCTGCGGCCAGCGCGGCCCGCAGCTCCTCCGGCGGGGCGTCGCCGGCCCGGGCCTGCTCGGCGGCCAGCCGGCGCTGCCTGTCCTCCAGGGCGGCACGCGCGACCGCGGCACGCTCCTCTGCGTGCTCGACGGCCCGGCGGGCGCGCTCCTCGTCGTCGGCCGTCACCGCCGACGGAGCGGCAGTGGCCGGCCTCGGGTGCTCGGTCGACCCGCACACCGGGCAGTCGGCGCCCTCGGTGAGCTGCGCGGCGAGTTCGGCGGCCATCCCGTCCAGCCGTGCCGACCGCAGCCGGCCCAGCTCGTCACGGGCGTCGAGCACGACCTCGCGGGCGTCCTGGTCGGCGGTGCGGGTCAGGCTCACCTCGGCGGTGAGCTGTTCGGCGGCCTGCGCGGCCTCGGCGGCTACCTCTGCTGCCGATACTGCAGCCGACAACCCGGGGAGCCGGCTGGCGGCGTCCCGGGCGGCCGCGATGGCCGCTTCGTGCTCGGCCAGCCGGGCCGGCCAGCCGGCGAGGTCAGCCGCGCCCCGCTCTGCCCGGCGGTCCAGCTCGTCGATCGCGACGGCGAGCTGATCGGCGCGGCGGCGCAGCTCCTCGGCACGGTGCACCTCCGGCCACAGCGCGCGGGCGGCCGCCGCGCCGTCGCGCAGCTCCCGCGCCAGCATGATGGTGGCCTCCCGGCCGGCCGCGATCGCCGTCCAGCCGGAGTTGGCGCGCTGCAGAACCTCGGCGGCCTCCTCGGCCACCAGCGCGCTGCGCCCGGCGGACTCCAGGGCATCGCGCAGTGGTTCGGCCCGCCGGCCGGCGTCCAGCGCGGCGCGCACCCCGGCCAGCTCGGGCTCGGCCGCGGTGAGCCGTTCCAGTTCCCGGCGGGCCCGCTCCCGGCGGACGTGCCGGTCCTCCAGCGCGCGGGCGGCAGCCAGCGCGCGGTCCACCTCCGCCACGCGCTCGGCGGCCCGCTGGGCCTCGGCCTGCGCGGTGGCCAGCCGGCCCGCCGCAGCGGCGCGCACCCCGGCGACCCATGGGTCGACGCGGCCACCGGCCGCCGCGCCCACCAGTTCGGGGACCAGCTCCTCGGGCACGTCGACGTCGGCGACCTGCGCGACCAGGGCCACCAGAGTGCCCATCCGGCCGGTGGCCTTCTCCAGGGCCTGCGCGGCGCTGCGCCGCTCCTCGGCCAGCCAGTCCTCGGCGCGGGCGAACCTGCCGACGTCGAACAGCGTGCGCAGCAGCCGGCCGCGGTCCTCCGGCTCGGCCCGCAGGAAGCGGGCGAAGTCGCCCTGCGGCAGGAGCACGACCTGGCAGAACTGCTCGGCCGACAGTCCCAGCCGGGTGCGCAGGTGTTCGGACCCCTCGTCGATGCGTGTGCTCACGGGTTCCCAGCTGCCGTCGGCCCACCGCTGGACGGTCAGCTTGGCCTGTTCGGTGGTCCAGCCGGTGCCGCGCAGCTTGGGGCGCTGCTGCTCGGGCCGCCGGCGGACCAGCAACCGCTCTCCACCCAGCGTGACCTCGCACTCGACCTCGGTGCGCACCCCGGAGGACGCGTGGTCGCTGCGCAGTCGCCGTTCCTCGCCCCGCGCGCCGGGGACGGTGCCGTAGAGGGCGAAGACGATCGCGTCGAGCAAGGTGGTCTTCCCCGCCCCGGTCGCTCCCCAGAGCAGGAATAGGCCGTCGCGGCCGACCTCGTCGAGGTCGATGGTGACCGGGTCGGCGAAGGGCCCGAAGGCGGTGACGGTCAGCCGGTGGACCCTCACCGGGCGACCTCGTCACGGCCCGCGGCGAGCAGTGCGCGGCCCAGCAGCTCACGCTCGGTGGAGCCGGCGTCCAACCCGCGGACGTGCCGGACGAACTCCCCGGCCACCTCGAGATCGCTGCGGCCGGCGAGCCGCTCCTGGTAGCTGCGCCCGTCGGTGACCTCGGCGCCACCGGTCCACTCCAGGTGCACGCAGTGCGGGAAGCGGGCCTGCAGGCGGCGCATGGGGTCGGCCGGGCGCACCGGGTCGGTGAGCCGCGCGGAGACGAAGTGCTCCTCGAGAGGTGCGTGCGCCGCGTCGGCGAGCAGCTCCTCCAGCTCCCCGGTGAGCACGGTCAGCGAGCGGGGGGCGGCGAGTGGCACCGGGCGCACGTCGGCCAGACCATCGGCGTCCAGGTCGACCAGCCAGGCCTGCTTGTCCTGGCCGGCCTCGCCGAAGGAATAGGCCAACGGCGAACCGCTGTAGCGAACCCGCGGGCTGAGTGACTGTGGCCGGTGCAGGTGTCCGAGGGCCACGTAGTCGACGCCGTCGAAGACCGACGCCGGCACCAGGTCGACGCCGCCGATGCAGATGTCGCGCTCGCTGTCGCTGGCCACGCCACCGCCCACGAAGGCGTGCGCGAGCACGACCGACCGGGTGCCGGGCCGGAGGAGCAGGTCGGCCCGGACCCGGTCCATGGCCGCGGTCAGCACCGCCTCGTGGCTACGCGCCTCGGCCAGGCCGAGCTCGTGCCGGGCCACCTCCGGCTCCAGGTACGGAAGCCCGTAGACCGCGACGTCGCCGTGCTCGTCGGCTAGCAGCACCGGTTCGTCGAGCCTCGGCGTGGACGCGCGCACGTGCACGCCGGAGACCGCCAGGAGGCCCGAGGCAAAGCCCAGCCGGCGGGCCGAGTCGTGGTTGCCCGGCGTCAGCACCACCGCCGCGCCCGCCGACCGCAACCGGGTCAGCGCCCGGTCGAGCACCGCTGTCGCGTCGGCGGAGGGCACGGCCCGGTCGTAGACGTCGCCGGCCACCAGGACTACGTCGACCCCCTCGGTCGCCACCACCTCGGCCAGCCGCGCCAGTACCCGGTCCTGCTCGGCGAGCAGGTCGGTGCCGTGGAGCGAACGGCCGATGTGCCAGTCGGAGGTGTGCAGCAGCCGCATGCGGGGAGGCTAGGACGAGCGTCCGACAGTTCGGGCGTGCGCCCCGTCCGCGGCCGGTCCGCGCCCCCGCGAGCCGGGGTGCGCGCTGCGGGGCACAGAGCCGGCGCGCACGCCGTGGGCTGCCGAGGCGATGGGCCGACGGGGCACCACGGTCATCGGGCCCTGGCGAGGAACGTCGGCGGCGTGGTGCCCCAACGCCGGCCGAACTGGCAGGGGCTGCCGCATGCCGCCGACCGCGGCCAGCCGCTGTGTCGGCGGCCCGAGGACCTGGCGCAGCCCCCGCGCCTCGGTGACCAGCGCGGGCGCCGCCGGGACGGCGGCCACCTGGACGCGACGCCTACCGGCCTCGCCCGGAAGTCGCCTCCAGAGAGCCAGCAGCAGTCGTCGGGCCGGCTCCTCGACACCGTGGTGCAGGCCGGCGGCCAACACCCCGGAAAGCAGGACCAGCGCCGGGACGGCGAGGACCAGCCCCGGGGTCAGCGCTCCGGGCGCGTCGCCCGGGCGCCAGACGAGGGTCAGCGCGACCTCCTTGACCAGGAAGTGCACCAGGTACAGGCAGTAGGAGATGCGGCCCCCGTAGAGCAGCGGCGCCGAGGCCAGGACCCGGGCCGGCCCGCGCCTGGTCAACATCAGGCCGGCGACGAGGAGCGGGTAGCAGGCCGTAACCACACCGGCGAAATCGACGGTCGGGTCACCCGCCCGCCGCCACGTGTTCCAGAAGCAGGCGAGGACGACCCCGGCGAGGGAGACGACGGAGAGGAAGAGCCCCCAGCTGTCGGCACTTTTGCGCTCCTCCATCCCGCGGACGGCGAGGGAGACGAAGACCCCGGCGACGAAGCAGCACGCGATGCGGAGGACCCAGTTGACCTCGGTGTCATGCGGTCCCTCCTGGAACGCCCGCAGGAACAGCGGCGCGGTCGCGGCGACGGCGAGGGTGAGAGACACGGCCGGGTGCAGGCGCCGGAAGCGGCACATGGCTAGGGCGAGCAAAGGGAAGCACAGATAGGCCAGCCACTCTGCGCTGATCGACCACGCGGGGTTGACGAAGCTCGACCCGACCAGGGTGTCCCGGCCCCACATCTGCGTCATGGACAACTGACTGGCGAGGTGACGGAGATCGGCTGCCGGGTGCGGCGACACGACGTCGGTCCGCAGCCCGATGTCCTGCGCGACCAGGATGAGCGAGAAGGCGACGACGGTAACCACCGCATAGGCGGGCCAGACCCGGGCGAACCGGTTGAAGAGGAACCGCAGCGCTCCGCGCGTGCTCCACCGCCGGCCACACTCGTCGAGGTAGCTGCGGGCGATCACGACTCCGCTGAGCACGAAGAACAGCTCGACGCCGGTCCAGCCCGCGTTGAGGAGCGGCTTCAGGAACGGCGCCTGGTCGGTGATCGGCCACAGCTGTCCCTGGAAGTGGTAGAGCACGACCCAGGTTGCGGCCACCGCCCGGAGCCCGGTGAGGGCCTTGATCTCCCCCCGGGGCGCCGTGGACCCCTGCGGGCTCCGCGCTGGACGCAGTGCAGTGGACAACAGGACTCCCCCGGGACGAACGACGTGAAGGAACGGTCCGCGAGCCTTCGTCATCGACGCTATCCGTGGCCGCCGCGCGTCACTCGGGCATGACGTTCCACAATCCTCACCGCTGCGTCGTCAGGTACTGACAGTCCGTGACCGAAGGCGCCGCGCTGGGGCACGCGGTCAGCCAGAGCCGAGGCGGTCCCCCGGATACCCGGACCTTCCCTGCGCCCGGCGGTCGGCGTCCTCCTCGACCAGCTGGTTGAGCAGCTGCTGGGCCTCGTCACTGTCGGGCAACGAGGAGAAGACGGTGGGGCCTCCTTCGCCGGCCGTCTCCACCGTGAGGCTGCCCGAGTTGATCATGCGTTCCCACAGGCTCTGCCGGTAGGAGACGTCCGTGATCCGGGACAGCCCGATGTCGCGACCGCTGCGGGACAGGATGCCGGTGCGGTAGAGCAGCCGGTGCGTGGTGATGACGTAGTGGGTGGTCCGCCACCGCAGCAGCGGCACGGCCACCAGCACCAGGGCGAGCACCAGGGCCACCCCGGCCACGACCAGTCGCCAGAGGGCCTGCTGGTTCCCGGCCGGCACGACCGCGGCGCCGAAGGAGGCCCCGCCCACCAGCAGCAGGAAGACCACGAACGGCCAAAAGACGGTCAGCCAGTGCGGGTGCAGGTGACGCACGACCTCTTCGTCGTCACCGAGGATCCGGTCGGGGTACGCCACGCCTACAAGGATGGCGCACCCAGGCGGCCTGATCCCGGAAAGCGCCCGTCGCGGCGCCGTCCGCTCCGGACGACGAGGCGGGCCGGAGTCTCGTCGAGGAGGACCGGAAAGAGCCTCAGCGCCGCCGGACCACTCCCCTGGCCGCGATGTCGCCCGACAGGGTCACGATCTGCACGGTCACGATGTCGTCCCCCGCACGTGTAGCACGTCGCCGGAGGCCAGCTCGACCACGCCGCCGTGGGTGCGAACGACCAGCCGCCCGTCCCAGTCGACCGCCTCGGCGACGCCGTGCAGCGCCGACCCGTCGGGCATCGTCACGGTGACCGCCGTCCCGACCGTCGAGCACCAGGCCAGGTAGTCCTGCGCCAGCCCCGAGGAGACCGGGTCGCCGAGCGCCCCGACCCAGCGCAGGTAGCGGCGCTCGAAGGCCCGCAGGTAGGCGAGCAGGACCGCGCCCCGGTCCACCGGCCCGCCGGCGACCAGCGCCAGAGCCGTCCCGGTGTCGGGCAACTCGTCGGCCCGGGTGGACACGTTCAGCCCCGTGCCGATCACCACGGCCCGCCCGCTGGTCTCGGCGAGGATGCCGGCGAGCTTCGCACCACTGGGGGCGAGCAGGTCGTTGGGCCACTTCAGCGAGGTCCGGACGCGGGCGACCTCCGACACGGCCTCGGCCAGCGCCACGCCGGTGAGCAGCGACAGCCAGGCCCGGCGCGCGGCCGGCACGTCGGGGCGCACCAGCAGCGAGACGGTCAGGCCGGCGCGCGGCGGGGAGGTCCAGACCCGGTCCAGCCGGCCACGTCCGGCGTCCTGGTGCTCGGCGACCAGAACCGCGCCCTCGGGGGCGTCGCCGGCGGCGGCCGTCACCAACGCGGCATTCGTCGAGCCGATCCGGTCGACAACTTCCAGCGATCGCCACAGCGAGCTGGCCCCGAGGAGGTCGGCGGCCAGCGCTGGGGCGTCCAGCGCCGGGCGGTCGGGCTCCGCGGAGTCGGCGTCGGGCATGTCACCTACGCTACGGCGCTGTGAGTGCTGCTGAACTCGAGAGCGCCGGGGAACACGTCCCGGACGACGTCGACATCCACACCACAGCCGGGAAGCTGGCCGAGTTCGAACGCCGCGTGCAGGAGGCCACGCATGCGGGGTCCGATCGGGCCGTGGAAAAGCAGCACGCGGCCGGCAAGATGACCGCCCGCGAGCGGATCGAGGCACTGCTGGACCCGGGCTCATTCACCGAGCTCGACGAGTTCGCCCGGCACCGCTCCACCAACTTCGGCATGGACGCCAAGCGACCCTCCGGCGACGGCGTGGTCACCGGCTACGGCACCGTCGACGGCCGGCCGGTGTGCGTGTTCTCCCAGGACGTCACGGTCTTCGGCGGAAGCCTTGGCGAGGTGTACGGCGAGAAGATCGTCAAGGTGCTGGACCTGGCGGTGCGCACGGGCTGCCCGATCATCGGCATCAACGAGGGCGGCGGCGCACGGATCCAGGAGGGTGTGGTCTCCCTGGGCCTGTACGCCGAGATCTTCCGGCGGAACGTGCATGCCTCCGGGGTCATCCCGCAGATCTCGCTGGTGATGGGCGCGGCGGCCGGCGGGCACGTCTACTCACCGGCGCTGACCGACTTCATCGTGATGGTCGACAAGACCAGCCAGATGTTCATCACCGGGCCCGACGTGGTCAAGACCGTGACCGGCGAGGACGTCACGCTCGAAGACCTCGGCGGCGCGCGCACACACAACACCAAGTCGGGAGTCGCCCACTACCTGGCCGAGGACGAGGCCGACGCCCTCGACTACGTCAAGGCGCTGCTGTCCCACCTGCCCAGCAACAACCTCGACCCGCTGCCGGCGATCGAGGTGGCCTCGGTCGACATCGCACTGCCAGACGCACTCACCGAGGACGACCGGGAGCTGGACACCTTCATCCCCGACTCCCCCAACACCCCCTACGACATGCACACCGTGATCGAACACGTGCTCGACGACGGTGAGTTCCTCGAGGTCCAGGCGCTGTGGGGTGCCAACATCCTGATCGGCTTCGGCCGGGTCGAGGGCCGGCCGGTGGGCGTCGTGGCCAACCAGCCGACCCAGTTCGCCGGCACCCTGGACATCGACGCCAGCGAGAAGGCCGCCCGCTTCGTGCGCACCTGCGACGCCTTCAACATCCCGGTGCTCACCTTCGTCGACGTCCCGGGCTTCCTGCCGGGCACTTCGCAGGAGTGGGACGGCATCATCCGCCGCGGAGCGAAACTGATCTACGCCTACGCCGAGGCGACGGTCCCGCTGATCACAGTGATCACCCGAAAGGCCTACGGCGGCGCCTACGACGTCATGGGGTCCAAGCACCTCGGCGCCGACGTGAACCTGGCCTGGCCGACCGCCCAGATCGCGGTCATCGGGGCACAGGGCGCGGTGGGGATCCTGTACCGCAAGGAACTGGCCGCCGCCGAAGATCCCGACGCGCTGCGTGCCGAGTTGATCAGCGACTACGAGGACACGCTGGCCAACCCCTACATCGCCGCCGACCGAGGGTACGTCGACGCGGTCATCCCCCCGTCGCACACCCGCATCCACATCGTCCGGGCGCTACGGTTGCTGGCCAACAAACGGCAGACCCTGCCCCCGAAGAAGCACGGGAACATCCCCCTCTGATGGCCGGGGCTACCGAGGAGCAGCAGCCTCCGCTGCTGCGGGTCGTGACGGGCGAGCCGACGCCTGCGGAATTGGCCGCGCTGACCGCCGTCGTCGCGGCGCTGTCCCAGCGCCGCCCCCGTCGCCGGCCGACGCCGGTGGGCGGCTGGGCCGAGCGGGGCGACGCCGTTCGGCGGCCCCTGCAGGCCGGCCCCGGTGGCTGGCGAGCTGCGGGCAGGTTCGCGTGAGCGAGCGTGCGAGCTCACGCATGAACACGGCAGCGTCGCGAACGCGGCTGACGAGCGCCAGCCAGGAGGACTCGTGAGCGTGGACCGGCGTCTGGTGCTCGCCTCTGCCTCCCCCGCCCGGCTGCAGCTGCTGCGCCAGGCCGGGCTCTCCCCCGACGTCGTGGTGAGCGGGGTGGACGAGTCGGCCGTGACCGCCCCGCGGGTGGCCGAGCTGGTGGCCCTGCTGGCCGCGGCCAAGGCGCAGGCGGTCGCGAAGGACGAGACCGACGCCCTGGTGGTGGCCGCCGACTCCCTGCTTGAGTTCCGCGGTGCCGGGATGGGCAAGCCCGCCGACGCCGAGGACGCGCGCACCCGGTGGCAGCGGATGAGCGGGCGCAGCGGCACGCTGCACACCGGCCAGGCGGTCTTCGACGTCCGGGAGGGCCGGATCGCCGCCCGCGAGGTCGGGGTGACCTCCACCGTCGTCCACTTCGCCTCTCCCAGCCCGGCCGAGATCGAGGCCTACCTGGCGACCGGCGAGCCGCTGGCGGTGGCCGGGGCGTTCACGCTGGACGGGCTGGGTGCCCCGTTCGTCCGCCGGATCGAGGGCGACCCGTCGTCGGTCGTCGGGCTCTCGCTTCCCCTGCTGCGCACCCAGTTCGGCAGGCTCGGGCTGTCGATGAGCGACCTGTGGCGACGCTGACCGGCGCCTTCCCAGCTCAACCCGTCCGCTGGACGTCTTTCGAGGGAGAACGAACGTGCAGAAGGTCCTGATCGCCAACCGCGGCGAGATCGCGGTGCGGGTGGCCCGCGCCTGCAAGGACGCCGGACTCACCAGCGTCGCGGTCTACGCCGAGCCGGACCGGGACGCCCTGCACGTGCGCACGGCCGACGAGGCGTTCGCCCTCGGCGGGACGACGCCGGGGGACTCCTACCTGGTCATCGACAAGATCCTGGACGCCGCCCGCCAGTCCGGCGCGGACGCCGTGCACCCCGGCTACGGCTTCCTCTCCGAGAACGCCGACTTCGCCCAGGCCGTGCTCGACGCCGGCCTGACCTGGATCGGCCCTCCTCCGCAGGCGATCATCGACCTCGGTGACAAGGTCGCCGCCCGGCACATCGCCACCAAGGTCGGCGCCCCCCTGGTGCCGGGCACCACCGACCCGGTGGGCGGTGCCGACGAGGTGACCGCGTTCGCCGAGGAGCACGGGCTGCCGGTGGCGATCAAGGCCGCGTTCGGCGGCGGCGGGCGCGGCCTGAAGGTGGCCCGCACGATGGAGGAGATCCCCGAGCTGTTCGACTCCGCCGTTCGGGAGGCGGTCTCCGCCTTCGGCCGCGGCGAGTGCTTCGTGGAGCGCTTCCTGGACAAGCCGCGGCACGTCGAGGCGCAGGTGCTGGCCGACACGCACGGCACCGTCGTCGTCGTCGGCACCCGCGACTGCTCGCTGCAGCGACGCAACCAGAAGCTGGTCGAGGAGGCCCCGGCGCCGTTCCTGACCGACGAGCAGCGCGAGCGCATCCACTCCTCGGCCAAGGCGATCTGCCTGGCCGCCGGCTACGTGGGCGCCGGCACGGTGGAGTACCTCGTCGGCGTGGACGGGTCGATCTCCTTCCTCGAGGTCAACACCCGGTTGCAGGTCGAGCACCCGGTCAGCGAAGAGACCTCCGGCATCGACCTGGTCCGCCAGCAGTTCCGGATCGCCGAGGGTCTGCCGCTGGAGATCACCGAGGACCCCGCCCCGCGCGGGCACAGCATCGAGTTCCGGATCAACGCCGAGGACGCCGGCCGCAACTTCATGCCCGCCCCTGGACCGGTGACGAAGCTGGAGGTCCCGCAGGGGCCCGGCGTCCGCTGGGACTCCGGCGTGGAGACCGGCGGTGAGGTGGCAGGCGCCTTCGACTCCATGCTGGCCAAGCTGATCATCACCGGCGCCACCCGCGCGGAGGCCCTGCAGCGGGCCCGCCGGGCACTCGACGAGCTCGTCGTGGAGGGCATGCCCACGGTCGTCGCGTTCCACCGCGCGGTTGTCCGGGATGCCGCCTTCACCAGCGAGCCGTTCACCGTGCACACCCGGTGGATCGAAACCGAGTGGGACAACCAGGTGCCGCCGTACGCTGCCGCGCCGGTCGAGGCCGAAGAGCCGGAGCCGCGGCAGACCATCGTGGTGGAGGTCGGCGGACGCCGGCTGGAGGTCTCGCTGCCGGCCGGACTGGCCGCCGGTGGGGGCGCCCCCGGGGCGGTGGCCAAGCCGCGTCGGCGGAGCGGTGGCGGCGCCGGTGCGGCCGCCTCCGGGAACAGCCTCACCGCGCCCATGCAGGGCACCATCGTCAAGGTGGCGGTGCAGGACGGCGCCACCGTGGCCGCCGGGGACCTGGTCGTCGTCCTCGAGGCGATGAAAATGGAGCAGCCGATCACCGCGCACAAGGCGGGCGCCGTCTCCGGGCTGGCCGCCGAGGTGGGCGCGACCGTCACCAGCGGTACGGTCATCTGCACGATCACCGACGCGGCGGAGGCCTAGCCCCCGCGGCACCGGCGGGCGCCGGGAGGGCGCTGGACGGGACGCAGCGCCGCCGGCCGGGCGGTGTGTCCGACGGCGACCTGAGCTTGCGATGCCGCCCTCGTGCGGTTGACGGCCCACCGCTACTGAGATCGGTGCGGGTTATCGTGGCTCATCGGTATCCGGGCCCGTGCGCTGACGCCCGTTCATCCGGACGGACATGGTGACAGGGAGCGACGGTGGACACCCTCGAGGCACCCCGGTTGCGCCAGCAGGGGACGACGAGGACGTTCCTCCCCGAGGTGCAGGCGCTCCGGGCGCTGGCGGTCCTGCTGGTCGTCGTCTACCACTTCTGGCCGGACGTGCTCCCGGGCGGTTACGTCGGTGTCGACGTCTTCTTCGTCATCTCCGGCTTCCTCATCACCTCCCACCTGCACCGAGAGCTGCTGACCCGGGGCACCGTCTCCCTGCGCGCCTTCTACGCACGCCGCGCCCGTCGACTGCTCCCCGCCTCGATGCTCGTGCTGGTGGTGGCCACGCTCGCCACGTGGCTGTTCCTGCCGGTGACGCGGTGGGCGGGAACGGCCAAGGAGGTGCTGGCCAGCTCCTTCTACGTGCAGAACTGGCTGCTGGCCACCCGGGCCGTGGACTACTCGGCGCTGGACGACGCGGCGTCCCCGGTCCAGCACTTCTGGTCGCTCTCGGTGGAGGAACAGTTCTACCTGGCCTGGCCCCCCCTCATCCTGCTGCTCGTAGCGCTCGCCCGGCGCTCGGGCGGCGACCGGCCGTACCGCCTGGTGTTGCCCGGCATCCTGGTGGTCACCGGCCTCTCACTGGCCTACTCGGTGTACGCGACCGCGCACACGCCGTCGGCCGCCTACTTCGTGACTCCCGGCCGGATCTGGGAACTCGGGGTCGGGGCGGTTCTGGCGCTCTGGATGCGCACCAAGGCAGTGAGTCCCCGCACCGGGCGTGGGGCCTTGCCGCTCATCCCCCCGATCGGCCTCCGGTGGGGCGGCCTGGCCGCGGTGCTCGCATCCGCCGTCCGCTACTCCAGCGCCGCTCCGTTCCCGGGGTGGCTGGCACTCGTGCCGGTGCTGGGCACGGCGGCCGTGATCGCGGCAGGCGAGACGCGTGGCCGCGATCCCCTCGGGCCGCTGTTCGGTCTGTGGCCGACCCAGTTCCTGGGCGCTGTCTCCTACTCGCTGTACCTCTGGCACTGGCCGGTCCTCATCATCAGCCCGTTCGTCCTGGGTCACGCCCCGGCCTGGCCGGAGAAGATCGCGCTGATCGGGCTCAGCATCGGCGTGGCGTGGGCGACGAAGGTCCTGGTGGAGGACTCGGCGCAGAAGTCGCGCCGGCTCGCCACGCGGCCCGCCCTCACCGCTGTCCTGACGGCGCTGACGATGGCCGTGGTCGCGGGCGTGGCCGCGCTGCAGTTGCACGACGTCGCCCAGCGGCAGGACACGGCCCGCGCCGGGCTGGCCCTAGCGGACGGCCGGCCGTGCTTCGGTGCTGCCGCCCTGGCGCCGGGGTCGGGGTGCTCGGAGGTCTTCGGGCCGCCACTGTCGGTATCGCTCACCCCCGAGGACGAACCCTGGTTCACCGACCCGGCGTGCACGGTCACCGAGGACGACCTGCGGGTGGCCACCTGCCGGTTCAGCGCCGAGCCCCCCACGCGACGGGTCGCCCTGGTCGGCGACTCGCACGCCGAGCACTGGCGCGGCGCCCTACACCGGATCGCGCGTGAGGAGAACTGGGAGCTGGTCGAGGTGTTCCAGGGCGGTTGCCCGGCGACCGCGGCCCGCGTGCTGCTCTTCGACGGCGACGGCGTCAACACCCGAGCCTGTCACCAGTGGGGGCAGGACGTGCAGGAGCTGCTGGCAGCGGACCCGCCGGACTACGTCTTCACCTCCGCCTTCGCAAGCGCCTACACGTTCGCGGCCACGGGCTACGATTCGCCGGAGACCGGCGCCTATGGCTTTGCGGACATGTGGACTGCGTGGGCCGGCACGGGGGCGCAGGTGTTCGTGCTGAGGGACATCCCCACGACCGGGGACCGCCAGGTCCCCGAGTGCGTCGCCACCCATCCCGACGCGCCGGTGGAGTGCGCCCGGAACCGGGACGCCGCCTTCCCGGAGGACGCCGCCACGGCGGCCGCCGGCCTCGTCGAGTCCGATCGGATCCGGATGCTGGATCTCTCGGGCCGTTTCTGCGACGAGGACACCTGCTACGCCGTCGTCGGCGGTGCGCTGGTCTACTGGGACGCCAACCACATGTCCGCGCAGTTCAGCCGGACGCTCGCTCCCGCACTGCTCGAGCTCGTCGACGCCGGCTGAGCCGGGGGCCCCGGGCGGGGCCTCCTTCGGACGGCCGGGCACCCGTGACCTTCCCGACGGCCGGGGACGGCGCCGGTGTCCTCGGCGGCCACACTCGGCCACCTCGGGCGGGGGTCAGCCCGCGCCGCCCTGATCGGTCGCCCGACAGCCGTCGGACGGCGACTGCGCTGGCCGCGACCCGAGCTCCCGTCATGGGCCGAGGCGCGTGCCTGCCCCACCGTCGGACCCTCAGCACAGCGCGGTGGGCGCTCCGGGTCCCGGGGCATCCTCGACCGGACCGGTGCTCCAGCAGGGCCGCGCCATTCGACCGGCGGCCAGCCGGTCCGGCGGATCAGGAGCGGAAGACCTGCTTCCTCGTGGCGTTCCAGGTGAGCGTGCCGCCCTGGAAGTGCTGCACCACGCCGTCGAAGAGCGAGGCCGGACCGTCGACGGGATAGCCGAGCGAGCCGCCCTCCGCGCCCAAGTAGCTGTAGCTGCCGGCGATGGCCCCGTTGACGGGCTGTGCCCCCGTGCCCGGGGACCAGAGGAGCCACCCGCCCTCGAAGCGCTGCGAGCACCCGCCGTCCCGCAGACCGCACCGTGCGCCCACCATCGGGTAACCGAGGTAGCCGTTCTCCGCGCCCAGCGAGCCCCACCGCACCAGGATCGCCCCGTTGACGATCACGGCACCGGTCGCCGGCGACCAGTAGACCGACCCGCCCTCGAAACGCTGCACGCAGCCCCCGTTCCGCAGAACGCACTGCTCTCCGGACGTCGCATAGCCCAGGAACCCGTTCTCGCCTGCCGCGGCTGCCCACGCCCCGCGAATGGCGCCGTTGACCGGCTGCGCTCCGGTGGCCGGGGACCAGTACATCGCGCCGGCCTGGAACTGCTGCTCGCAGCCGCCGTTCCGCTTGCCGCACTGTGCGGTGGACACCGGGTAGCCCAGGAAGCTGTTCTCGGCCCCCAGCGCCTTCCACCGCGCCAGGATCGCGCCGTTGACCGGCTGTGTTCCGATGGCCGGGGTCCAGTAGACCGCGCCGCCCTGGAACGGCTGCCCGCATCCTCCGCCGCGCAACCCGCACTGCTCGCCGGCCACCGGGTACCCGAAGAAGGAAGCCACGCCGCCGTACGCGGTCCACAGCGAGCGGATGGCGCCGTTGACCGTCTGCGCGCTGCTCGCCGGGGACCAGTACAGCGAGCCGCGCTGGTACTGCTGCACGCACCCCGCACCGCGCAGCCCGCACTGCTCGCCGGTCACTGGATAGCCCAGGAAGGAGGCCTCCGCGCCTAGCGACGTCCAGCGGGCCCGGATCGCGCCGCCGACCGGCAGTGCACCGCTGGCGGGTGACCAGTACACGGAGCCGCCCTCGAACTGCTGCCCGCAGCCGCCGGCAACGAGACCGCACCGCGCGTCCGTGACGGGGTAACCCAAGTAGCCGTTCTCCCGCCCGAGACCGCGCCAGGTGGCGAGGATGGCCCCTTCGACCGCGTGGGCTCCGCCTGATGGTGTCCACCCGATCACGGCCCGCTGGTAATCCTGAGAACAGGCGGCGCGATCGCTCTGGCACTGCCCCGTGCCGGGCGCCCCGTAGGGCCCCGTTGCCCCTCCGCTGGCCTGGTAGACGGCGTCGATGTCGTCGGGCCCGGTCGCGGTGGCCGAGAGGACCCGGACCCCGGCGCCCGACGTGCCCGCGCTGAGGACCGTCACCTGGTAGGCCCCGTTGGACACTGTGACCGGTGCGCCGACGGGCAGCGCCACCGCTCGGTCGCGCGGCCAGGCCGACTGTGCCGACGGCGTGGGATCCAGCAGCAGGGAGGTGTCCGAGCCGTCACTCGCCCGGCGCAGTGTCACCCCGCTCTGCAGGCCGGCCTGATTCAGCGTCGAGTTCCCGAGCCAGCTGTCCTGTCCGCTCGGCTGGCGGTACTCCAGCCAGTACGTGTCGCCGTCGCCGTCGACCAACTTCACCGCCCGGGTGCCGCCAGTGGTCGAGGAGACGGGGACCAGCGTGACGTCGGTGGGCGGGCTGGCCACGCTGAGGGAAACTCGCTCCGACTCCGGCAGCAGGCCCAGGAGGTCAGCCTGCGGGGTGTTCAGCGTGCCGACCTGCTCCCAGGAGATGCCCATGACGTCGTAGTAATCGCCGTAACCGACCGTCTGGCAGGTGCCCGCCTCAGTGCCCTGGTCGCACTGCACGGCCGAGGAGTGCCCGAGGCCAAGGTTGTGGCCGAACTCGTGGGCGACGACGGAGGTCGCGGTGCCCTCCACGTAGGCCAGGCCACCGGCGTCCAGACTGCCACCCACGGTGCCCAGACCGTAGGAGCAGCCGGGTGACTGGTACGGCACGTAGACGAGGAGGTGCTTGCCTGGGCCCTCCGTCCAGCCCGCCCGGGTAGCTGCGGCCCGCCACAGGTCGAAGGGTTGAGTGCAGCTGGCCGTGGTGGGTGCCCAGTCGTAGCTGGCGACGACGCCGAACCGGACCGCACCGCCGGTCTGCTGCTCCCAGAAGTCCCCGACCGGCCCGTTGACCGCGGCCACCACCTGGGCGAGGGTCGTCGAGTCGGCTGCGCGCTGGGCCGCCATACCGGCCGGCTCCAGCATGACCACGGTGACCGGATGGTTGACCGGCGCCGTGGTGGCCGCCGTGGCCGGCTGCTCGGCCGGCGCGACGACCTCGGCCGCGAGCACGTCCCGCGCCGGCTCCAGGCCGTCCGCCGAGGCCTCGTCGCGGACCGTGCCGCCGACGGTGACCTCCACCGTGGACCCGGCATCGACGTCGACGAGGTCACTGGTGGGCACCCGGACCGCCTCGCCGGGGGCGGTCTGCACCCAGCTCAGCAGGCCGCTGCCGTCGTCCGCAGGCTCCGGAGCGGCGTCCGTCGCCGGGCCGGGGTCGGCGTAGCCCTGGACGAGTTCACCGACGATCGTGTCGCCGGCGGCCACGGCAGCGCCGTCGTCCGCCCGGGCGGACGGGACACCGACCAGCGAGCCGGCCAGGACGACGGCCGCAGCCATGACGAGGGACCGCGGGGACCGCAGCAGGTGGATCGTGAGCACGTACAGCTCCAGGGCAGAAGGGACCACCCCCTCCATCGGCGTCCCGGTCCGAGAACTGGAGCGTCCCGTGCCAACGTCACCCGTTCAGGGGACAGCGAAACCCCACCTGCCACAACAGCCCTCAGGAGACGTCGTCGGTGCCGCCCATCAGCCGGCGCCCGGCCTCGGTGATGGAGCCCGACAGCGACGGGTAGATCGCGAAGGTGTTGGCCAGGTCGCCGGCGGTCAGGCCCTTGGCCACGGCGAGCGCGATCGGCAGGATCAGCTCCGACGCGCCGGGCGCCACCACCACGCCGCCGATGACCACGTCGGTCGAGCGGCGGGTGAACAGCTTGACGAAGCCGTCGCGCAGGTCGCTCATCTTGGCCCGCGCGTTGGTGGCCAGCGGCAGCTGGACGACCTCCACGTCGGCCCCTTCGGTCAGCGACTTCTCCTGCACCCCGACGGTGGCGATCTCCGGGTGGGTGAAGACGTTCGCCGCCACGGTCTTGAGCTTGATCGGCGCAACCGCCTCGCCCAGGGCGTGCCACATGGCGATGCGGCCCTGCATGGCGGCGACGGAGGCGAGCTGGAAGACACCGGTGACGTCGCCGGCGGCGTAGATGCCGGGGACCGTCGTCCGGGAGACGCGGTCGACCAGCACGTGGCCGGACGGCGACAGCTCCACCCCGACGGCCGCCAGGTTCAGCCCGGCGGTGTTGGGCACCGTGCCCACGGTCATCAGCGCGTGCGACCCCTCGACGACCCGGCCGTCGGTCAGCGCGACGCGCACGCCCTTCTCGGTCCGGACGACGGACTCCGCGCGCCCCTTCTCCGCGATGCGCCCGCCGCGGGACTGGAAGACCGTCTCCACCACCGCAGCGGCGTCGCTGTCCTCACCGGGCAGCACCTGCTCGCGGGAAGAGACCAGCGTGACCGGGACGCCGGCCTCCAGGTAGCCGGAGGCGAACTCGGCGCCGGTGACGCCGGAGCCGATGACGACCAGGTGCTCGGGCATGTCCTCGAGGTCGTACACGTCGCGCCAGGACAGGATCCGGTCACCGTCGGGCTCCGCGCCGGGCAGCACGCGGGGGTCGGCCCCCGTGGCGATGAGGACGACGTCGGCCTCGAGCTCGCGCGTGACCTCGCCGTCTCCGTCGAGCACCTCGACCCGGTGGGCGGCCAGCCCGCGGATGTCGTCGGACAGCCGGGCCTGACCGGCGAAGATCGTGACGGCCTCGGACTCCAGCCGGGCGTGGATGTCGGCGGACTGCGCGACAGCCAGGCCGCGGATGCGGCTGTTGACGTGCGCGAGATCCAGGCCGACGGTGGCGAGGTCGCTGCCCTGCAGGCCGAGGACGGCGGAGTCGCGGACCGCGGTCATCGCGCCGGCGGCGGCGATGAACGCCTTGGAGGGGACGCAGTCGGTGAGCACGCTCGCGCCACCGATGCCGTCCCGCTCCACGACGGTGACCTGGGCACCGAGTTGGGCGGCGACCAGCGCGGCCTCGTAGCCGGCCGGGCCGCCGCCGATGATCACGATGCGGGTCATGAGGGTCCTTCTGCTGTCCGGGGGCGTTCCGCGGGCCATTCTCCCCGGTGCATCCCCGGAACGGCGGAACCGCCCCTCGTCGGGGCCGCCACACCGACCGTGGCTAGGCTCAACCCGATGGGCCTCTATGCCGCGTACGGGTCGAACATGGATCCTGCGCAGATGCTGCGACGCTGCCCCTCCTCCCCCTTCGCCGGCACCGGCTGGATCCCCGGCTGGCGTCTGACGTTCGGCGCCGAGGAGTTCGGCTGGGAGGGCGCCCAGGCCACGCTGGTCCCGGCCGAGTCGGCCTCCCCGGGTGTGTTCGTCGGGCTCTACGACCTCACCGAGGCCGACGAACGCGCGCTGGACGCCTGGGAGGGCGCCGACCACGGCCTCTACCGCAAGGTCCGCCTCCGGGTGCACACGCTGGCCGGCGACGTGGTCGCCTACGCCTACGCGCTGGACGCCTTCGAGGGCGGACTGCCCTCGGCCCGGTACCTGGGATCGATCGCCGACGCCGCCGAGGCCGCCGGCGCGCCCGACGACTACCTGCTCGGCCTACGCTCACGCGACTGCCGCTCGACCGGCGTCTGACCTCTCCCTTCCCCGTGATTATGGAGCTGGCGTGGCGACACACCGGCGGACGTCGGCGCGTCGGCACCGCAGCTCCATGATCGTCACCCGGGGACGAACTCGAGCGCGCGAGCCACCGTGGCGACCATCGGCTGCCACCGGCGGTAGACGTCGACGCCCGTGAAGTGCAGCAGCGTCCACTGGTGCTCGGTGAGCCAGTTGTGCCGATGCCGGTCGTCCCGCAGCTGGGTCGCGGTCATGTGGGCCTCGAGCCCGTCGAACTCCGCACCGACCCGCTGCTTGCGCCAGGCGGTGTCCATCTCCGGCCACGAGGCCGCGTCGACCACCCGCACCTGCAGCTCAGGGGCCGGCAGCCCGCCGTCGATGAAGCGCCACCGCATGCGGGACTCCATCGGCGAGGCCGCTCCGGGATCGGCGTGCGGACCAGCTGCCGCAACCGGACCACGTCGCGCAGTCCAGCCTGAGCGAAGGCCGCCGCCGCCAGCTCGTCGGGGTCGCACGTCCCACTGCGGAGCGCCGCGTCGAGGCTGGCCAGGCCGTCGATCGGCGCGGACAGCCGGACGACGTCGCAGGCCGTTCGGGCGGGGGGTGTGCACCACACGCCGTCGACCAGGACGGCGTCGTCCGTGCCGAGGGACGACGGGTGCACCTGGATGCCGGGCCGACTCCGGTGGGCCACCGACGGCGGCCCAAGGAAGTGCACCGTGTCGGTCGGGACGATGTCGAACTCGTGCAGTGCTGCGGCCGTGGAATGGCAGGCGACCAGGTCACCCCGATCACCAGGGCCGCCGCACGCACGGTCACACCGATCCGGTCGGGGAGCTCGGCGTCCACGAGGACCCCGCGCCACGGCGTGCGCCGCCAGCGGTCGGAGTGGACCAGCTGGCAGATCTCCCACTCGGTGTAGCGCTCTCGCGCCTGGGCAGTTGTGAACACCCCGCCCTGCTGGGCGATGGTGCGGTACAGGCTGAAGTCCACCCGTGCACAGGGGAGCCCGGGACTGCCGCCGGGGGGCCCGTGCTCCGATCTGTGGACAGACGTCCCCGCTGTGGACGAGCGCGATGATCATGGAGCTGCCGTGCCGACACGCCGCTGTGACTCGGCGGGTCGCCCCGCCAGGTCCATGATCGCCGGGGAGTGGGGTCGTTCAGCCGGGGGCCGGGTCGGTCAGGAACGTCTCCAGCAGCTGGCCGGCGGCCAGCGCCGGGGTCAGCTCGCCCGCCAGCACCGCCTTCTCCAGTTCCGGGGCCAGCGCCCGGACGGCGGGGTGCGCGCGCAGCCGGTGCTCCAGCCCGTCGCGGACCATCCCCCACGTCCAGCGCACCTGCTGGGCCCGGCGGCGCTCGTCGAAGGCGCCCGAGGCGCGCATCCGGTCGCCGTGCGCCACGACCTGCGCCCACACCTCGGGCAGCCCGGCCCCGGTCAGTCCGGCGCAGGTCAGCACCGGGACCTCCCAGCCGTCGTCGCCGTGTCCGCGCAGCATCCGGATGGCGCCGGCAAGCTCGCGGGCGGCCCGGCGGGCGTCGATCTCCCCTGGACCGTCGGCCTTGTTCACCGCGATCACGTCGGCGATCTCCAGGATCCCGCGCTTGATGCCCTGCAGCTGGTCACCGGTCCGCGCCAGGGTCAGGAACAGGAACGAGTCGACCATCTCCGCGACAGTGACCTCGCTCTGCCCCACCCCGACGGTCTCCACCAGGACGACGTCGTAGCCGGCCGCCTCGACCACCACCATCGACTCTCGGGTCGCCTGGGCCACTCCACCCAGCGTGCCGGCGGTCGGGGCGGGCCGGATGAAGGCGGCGTCGTCGACGGCCAGCCGGGCCATCCGGGTCTTGTCGCCCAGGATCGACCCGCCCGAACGCGACGACGACGGGTCGACGGCCAGCACCGCAACCCGCGAGCCGACCGCGGTCAGCGAGACCCCGAGCGCGTCGATGAACGTCGACTTGCCCACCCCGGGCACCCCGCTGATCCCGACCCGCCGCGCTCCCCCGGCATACGGCAGCAGCTCGATCAGCAGCTGCTGCGCGGCGTCCCGGTGGTCGGCCCGGCGGGACTCGACCAGCGTGATCGACCGCGCCAGAGCCCGCCGGTTGCCCGCGAGCACGCCCTCGGCGAGAGCCGGGACGTCGACCGGCCGGCCACCGGCCATCAGTGCCCGAGACGCTGCGCCAGCGTGCGCAGCAGGTCCTGCGCCGCCTCGGCGATCACCGTCCCGGGCGGGAAGATCGCTGCCGCACCCGCGGCCCGCAGCTCCTCGAAGTCACCGGGCGGGATGACCCCGCCGACCACGATCAACACGTCATCGGCGCCCAGCTCGGCGAGCGCGTCGCGCAGTGCGGGCACCAGGGTCAGGTGTCCGGCGGCCAGCGAGGAGACCCCGACCACGTGCACGTCGGCCTCCACCGCCTGCCGGGCGACCTCCTCCGGCGTCTGGAACAGCGGGCCGACGTCGACGTCGAAGCCCAGGTCGGCGAAGGCCGTGGCGATCACCTTCTGGCCGCGGTCGTGCCCGTCCTGGCCCATCTTGGCCACCAGGATCCGCGGCCGGCGGCCCTCGGCGTCGGCGAAGTCGGCGGCCATCCGCCGGGTCTCCTCCACGGGTCCGGCGTCCCCTGCCTCGTCGCGGTACACCCCGGAGATGGTGCGCACCTGGCCGGAGTGCCGCCCGTAGACTGCCTCCAGCGCGTCGGAGATCTCCCCGACGGTCGCCTTGGCGCGGGCTGCGTCCACGGCCAGCTTCAGCAGGTTGGACTCCAGGCCGCTCCCCCGCCGTCCTTCGGCCGCGGCCCGGGCGGCGTCGGTCAGCCGGGAGAGCGCCTCCTGCACCGTCCCGGCGTCCCGGGAGGCCCGCAGCTCGGTCAGCTTGGCCTTCTGCTGGGCCAGCACGTCGGCGTTGTCGACCTTGAGCACCTCGACGGCCTCGTCCGAGGCCACCCGGTACTTGTTGACGCCGATCACCGGCTGGCGGCCGGAGTCGATCCGCGCCTGGGTGCGCGCCGCGGCCTCCTCGATGCGCATCTTCGGGATGCCGTCGTCGATCGCCTGGGCCATGCCGCCGTGCGCGGCGACCTCCTGGATGTGCGCCCACGCCCGGCGGGCCAGGTCGTAGGTGAGCCGCTCCACGTAGGCCGAACCACCCCACGGGTCGATGACCCGCGTCGTCCCGGACTCCTGCTGCAGCAGTAGCTGGGTGTTGCGGGCGATCCGGGCGGAGAAGTCGGTGGGCAGCGCCAGCGCTTCGTCGAGCGCGTTGGTGTGCAGCGACTGGGTGTGGCCCTGGGTCGCGGCCATCGCCTCCAGGCAGGTGCGGACGACGTTGTTGTAGACGTCCTGCGCGGTCAGCGACCAGCCCGAGGTCTGCGAATGGGTGCGCAGTGACATCGACTTGTCCTTCTGCGCGCCCGCCTCCTTGACCAGCTTCGCCCACAGCAGCCGGCCGGCCCGCAGCTTCGCGACCTCCATGAAGAAGTTCATGCCGATCGCCCAGAAGAAGCTCAGCCGCGGCGCGAACACGTCGACGTCCAGGCCCGCGGCCTTGCCCGCCTGCAGGTACTCCACCCCGTCGGCCAGCGTGTAGGCCAGCTCAAGGTCGGCCGTCGCCCCGGCCTCCTGGATGTGGTACCCGGAGATGGAGATCGAGTTGAAGCGGGGCATCTCGGTGGAGGTGAACGCGAAGATGTCGCTGATGATCTGCATCGAGGGCTTGGGTGGGTAGATGTAGGTGTTGCGGACCATGAACTCCTTGAGGATGTCGTTCTGGATGGTCCCGGTCAGCTGGGCAGGGCTAACCCCCTGTTCCTCGGCAGCGACGACGTAGAGCGCCAGCACCGGCAGGACGGCGCCGTTCATGGTCATCGAGACGCTCATCCGGTCCAGCGGGATGCCATCGAAGAGCTGCCGCATGTCCAGGATCGAGTCGATCGCCACTCCGGCCATCCCGACGTCACCGACCACGCGGGGGTGGTCGGAGTCGTAGCCACGGTGGGTGGGCAGGTCGAAGGCGACCGACAGGCCCTTCTGCCCGGCGGCGAGGTTGCGCCGGTAGAACGCGTTGGACTCCGTCGCGGTGGAGAACCCGGCGTACTGGCGCACCGTCCACGGCTGGGTCGTGTACATCGTCGGGTAGGGCCCGCGCAGGTAGGGCGCGATGCCCGGGAACGTGCCGAGGAAGTCGACGTCGGCCAGGTCGGCCGGGGTGAACAGCGGCGGGACGGCGATCCCCTCGGGGGTCTGCCAGGTCGCCTCCCCCACGCCGCGGCCGGTGGTCTCCTCGTAGGCCTTCGCCCAGTTCTCGACGGAGGCGCTCGCGGACGGGCGGCCCAGCTCGAGGTCGCCGAAATCGGGGATCGTGCTCATGCCCGCGCCTCCTGCCCCGAGGGGCCAAAATGGCCATTTTGGCCCTGGTCGACCTCAAGCTGCTCGTGCACCGTCCGCAGCGCGGCCAGTGCGTCACATCCGGCGTACACGTACCCGTCGACGCCGTCCACCCCCAGCTTCGGCGACCCGGCCAGCCACACCGAGGTGGCACCGGCCGTCCGAAGCTGGGCGACCAGGCCGGCCGCCGACTCCGCGTAGTCCTTGTCGGTGCCGCACACGCAGGCCACCGTCGTCGACGCCGCCGCGAAGCCGCCCGCGTCCTCGCCGGACGGGGTCAGCAGGCCGCCGGCCTGGAACAGGTTGGCGGCGAAGGTGGCCCGGGCCGTGTTCCGGGCCACCGAACCGAGCGTGGCCAGGTACACCGCTGGGCGTGGCTGCGCGGCCTCGGCCCGGCCGCGCAGCTCCTCGAACTCCGCGGCCGCCCGCACCCGGGGCAGCCCGCCCGACCCGGGCGGCAGCACGTCGGCTGCCGGACGGCGGACGGGGAGCACCTCGGTCGGGTTGGGGAACTCGCTGATGCCGGTCAGCGCGTCGGCGCGGTGCGCCAGCCGCTCGCTGCGGGTGGCCCACGCTGCGGAGATCCGCTCGGCCACCAGACCGGAGGACAGCGCCGCCGGCAGCCCGCCGGCCCGCTCCATCTCGGTGAACCAGGCCCACGCGGCCTGGGCGAGGTCCTCGGTCAGCGACTCGACGTACCAGGAGCCGCCGGCCGGGTCGAGCACCCTGGCGAGGTGCCCCTCCTCGACCAGGAGGCTCTGGGTGTTGCGGGCGATCCGCCGGGCGAAGGCGTCGGGCAGGCCGAGTGCCGCGTCGAAGGGCTGGACGGTGACCACGTCGGCGCCGCCCACCCCCGCGGCGAAGCAGGCCACCGTGGTGCGCAGCATGTTGACCCAGGGGTCGTGTCGGGTGGTCATCACCGAGGAGGTGACCGCGTGCTGGCGCTGCGCCCGCACCTCGGGGGCCGCGCCGCTGGCCTCGCCGACCCGGTCCCACAGCCGGCGGGCCGCCCGCAGCGCGGCGATGGTCGTGAACTGGTCGGCGCTCGCGGAGAAGCGGAACTCGAGCTGGCCGAACGCCTCGTCGACGCTGAGGCCATCACCCCTGTCCGCGGAGTCGGTCAGCGCGCGCAGGTAGGTGACGCCCGCGGCCAGCGCGCAGCCGAGCTCCTCCACCGCCGAGGCGCCGGCGTCGGCGAAGACCGTGCCGTCGACGACGATCGTGCGCAGCCCGGGGTGGGCCATCGCACGGCGGGCCAGCGCGGGCAGGTCAGCCAGCGACTGCTCCTGGCCCGAGGTCGCCTGCACGCCCAGCGGATCCAGGCCCAGCGAGCCGCCCGCCGCCAGGTCGGTGCGGCCCTCGACCAGGGTCAGGAACGCCTCGGCGGCCGCCGGGCCGCCCTGCACGGTCACCGGCGCCAGGTCGAGGTGGACGGCGGCGAGCACGTCGGCCAGCGCGTCGACCGGCACCGCACCCTCGCCCAGGACCAGCCACAGCGAGGAGACGCCGTTCTCCAGGTCGGCCAGCGCGGCGTCCCGGGTGGCGGCGACGTCGGGGTCGGCGTGCCGCTGACGGACGTCCCAGCTGCCGGGCACGTCGGCGTCCGCACCGCCCGCCGCGGTCACGCCCGCCGCACCGGCCCGCGCGCCGCGCACGAACGGCGGCAGCCCGGGCACCCCGACGGCGGAGGGCAGGTCGCCGGCGTCCTGGGCGGTGTACAGCGGCGCCACGCTCACCCCGGTCGCCACCGGCACCCGCAGCGCGTCCTCAACCGGGTCGGGCAGCTCCTCGCGACCGGCCTTGCGCAGCACCCCGGCGACCAGGTCGCGCCACTGCTCGCGGGTGGCCTCGGCGAACTCACCGGCCAGCGCGAGTTCGTCGGGCGACTCGGGCTCGGCGGGCACCTCCTGATCGGGATGTGCCGCGGCCTGCTGGTCGGTCGGACTCATCGTCGGGTCACCGGCTCTCGTGGGCGGACGCTCGTGGAGACAGGTGTAACAGGCCTCAGGCCGCCGGGATGTTGGCGGGTACCGCAGCCTCGACGGGCGCCTCGGCAGCGGCGTCGGCGGAGAGCGCCTGCAGCGCCGTCCGGGCCAGCAGCCGGACGCCGACGCCGATCGACCGCTCGTCGACGTCGAAGGTGCCGCGGTGCAGGTCGAGCGGGGCACCGCCACCGTGCGTGCCCAGCCGGGCCAGCGCGATCGGCAGCGCCTCGGCGAACCAGCCGAAGTCCTCCCCGCCCATGCTCTGCGGGCTGAGCACGACGCCCTCGGTGCCCACGGTCTGCAGCGCGGCCGAGCGCAGCAAAGCCACGTTGCGGGGGTCGTTGACCACCGGCGGGACACCCCGCGCGTACTCGATGGACACCTCAGCACCCGAGGCCCCGGCCACCTGGGTGACCAGGGTGCGCACCAGCTCCTCCGCCGAGGCCCACACGTCGCGGTCCAGCACCCGCAGGGTGCCGCGCAGCTGCCCGGTCTCCGGGATCGTGTTGGGCGCGACCCCCGCGCTGACCGCGCCCCAGACCAGCGACATCCCCGAGCGCGGGTCGACCAGCCGGGACAGCAGGCCCGGCACGTCGGTGACCACCCGGCCGAGCGCGTGCACCAGGTCCACGGTCAGCTGGGGGCGTGCCGTGTGCCCGCCGGGGCCGGTGAGCGTCACCTCGATCCGGTCGCAGGCGGCGGTGATCGCGCCGGTGCGCAGCCCCACCCGGCCGACCGGGACAGAGGGATCGCAGTGCAGGGCGAATGCCCGCGCGGCGCCCTCGAGCAGCCCCTCGTGGACGACCTGCAGCGCTCCGCCGGGCACCTGCTCCTCGGCGGGCTGGAAGACGCACCGCACGGTGCCGGGCAGCCGGCGCAGGGTGGCGAGCGCCTGGGCGACGCCGAGCAGCACGGTGGTGTGCACGTCGTGGCCGCAGGCGTGGCACAGGCCCGGCCGGGTCGAGGCGTATGCGACGTCCTTGAGGTCGGGCAGCGGGAGCGCGTCGATGTCGGCGCGGAGCACGACCATCGGACCGGCGCCGGTGCCGACGTCGCAGCTGAGCCCGGTGCCGCCGGCCAGCCGCCGCGGCCGCAGCCCGGCCGCGGTCAGCCGCTGCTCGAGGAAGGCGGTCGTCTCGTGCTCGGCGAAGCCGAGCTCGGGGTGCGCGTGCAGGTGCCGCCGGGCGGCGACCAGGTCGGCGTTGTGGGCGTGTGCCCAGTCGTCGACCGCGGCGCCGGCCCGGGTGAGCGGCGTCTCGACCGGGATGGGGACGGCGGTGTCGATGGCGGTCCCCTCGCTCGTGGTCACGCGGTCGCACTCCCCGCGGCGGCCGGGGCGGGCGCGGCGGGCAGGTCGTCGCGCATCTCGGCCAGCAGGCTGTCGACCACCGGGCGCAGGTTCCCGTCGTGTGCGGCCGCGACCGCACGCTGGCGCTGGTAGGAGGCCCCGACGGCCAGGATGCGCCGGACGTCGGCCAGCTCCTCGGCGCAGCCCAGCCGCGTGGCGGTCGGCGCGAGTTCCTCGACGAGGTCGGCGATGGCCTGCCGGACCGGGCGGACCGTGCCCTTCTCGTCGACCACGATGTCGGCGTCCAACCCGTAGCGGGCCGCCCGCCACTTGTTCTCCCGTAGCACCCAGCTGGCCGGGACGGGGAGGGTGTAGCCGCGGTCCAGCTCGCGGTCGAACTGCTCGACCAGGCACTGCGACAGCGCGGCGACCGCGCCGATCTCGGTGAGGGTGGGCAGACCGTCGCAGATGCGCAGCTCGACGGTGCCGAAGTCGGGGTGCGGGCGGATGTCCCACCAGACCTCGCGCACGCTGTCGATGGCGTGCGTGGAAATCAGCGTCTCCATGTACTCCTCGAACCGGTCCCAGCCCGACAGCTGGTAGGGCAGCCCCGCGGTCGGCATGCCCTCGAAGACCTTGGATCGGGCCGAGGCCAGTCCGGTGTCGGCCCCTACCCAGTACGGCGAGGACGCCGAGAGCGCGAGGAAGTGCGGAACGTACTGGGACAGCGCGTTGACGATCGGGATGACCTTGTCCGGCGAGCGGACGCCGACGTGCACGTGCACCCCGAAGATCTGCAGCCGGCGGGCCAGCCACTGCATCTTCTCCACCAACTGGAGGTAGCGCTCCCCCGGCGAGATCTGCTGCGTTTGCCAGTCGGTGATCGGGTGGGTGCCGGCGCACATCACCGCCAGGCCGTGCCGCTCAGCGGCGACCACCACCTCGGCCAGCGTGCCGGCCAGGTCCGCCTTCGCCTCGGCCACCGTGGTGCAGACGCCGGTGATGATCTCGATGGTCGACTGGAGCAGCTCGTGCTTGGCCTTGGGGTGCTCGTCGAGGCCGGCGGGGGTGATCTCGGCGAGGATCTCGATGGCGCCGGCGGTCAGCTCCCGCGTCTCCGGGTCGACCAGCTGCAGCTCCCACTCCACCCCCAGGCTCGAGCGCAGCGAGGAGTGGAAGGGGATCTGCACCCCGCGAGTCTAGAGTCGGTGACGATCATCCGCCCCCGGTCGCCGTCCCCGGGCACCTGAGGTATTGGAAGCTCTACCGCTACCTGAGCGCCCCATGCCTACCGGTATAGCTTCCAATACCTCGGTCGCCGCCGGACTCTCGGCTAGCGTGCCCGGGGTGAACCAGTCCGCCCCCCTCCTCTCCAACGACCCCGCCGCATTGGCCGTCCGCGCCGCCGAGGAACTGACCGCCGCCCTCGGCAGCGACCACGACGTAGCGGTGGTGATGGGCTCGGGCTGGGCCCCGGCCGCCGACGCCTTCGGCGGAACGCTGGCCAGCGTGCCGATCGGCGAGCTGCCCGGCTTCACCGCCCCCACGGTCACCGGCCACGGCGGCGAGATCCGCTCGGTCCAGGTGGGCGGCCACAAGGTGCTGCTGTTCCTCGGCCGCACCCACCTCTACGAGGGCCGCGGCGTCGAGCCGGTCGTGCACGGCATCCGCACGGCCGCCGCCGCCGGAGTGCGCACCGTCGTCCTGACCAACGCCGCCGGCGGCCTGTCCCCCGACCACCGGGTCGGCCAGGCGGTGCTGATCAGCGACCACCTCAACCTCACCGCACGCTCGCCACTGGTCGGCGCCACCTTCGTCGACCTGACCGACCTGTACTCCGCCCGCCTGCGAGCGCTGGCGCAGGAGATCGACCCGTTCCTCGTCGAGGGCGTCTACGCAGCGCTACCCGGCCCGCACTTCGAGACCCCGGCCGAGATCCGGATGCTCACCACCCTGGGTGCGGACCTGGTCGGCATGTCCACCGCGCTGGAGGCGATCGCCGCCCGCGCGGCCGGGGTCGAGGTGCTGGGGCTGTCGATGGTGACCAACGCCGCGGCCGGCATCACGGGGGAGGCGCTGGACCACGTGGAGGTGCTCGAAGCCGGCAAGGCGGCCGCCGGCCGGCTCGGTGAGTTCCTGGTCGCGCTGATCGCCCGGCTCCCGTGAGCGGCCCGGTCCTCATCACCGGCGCCGCCGGGCTGATCGGCACCTGGCTGCGCGGCGGCCTGCCCGAGCGCGGCTGGGCGGTGCGCAGCCTGGACGTCGTCCCGATCCCCGACACCCGACCGGGCGAGGAGCAGGTGGTCGCCGACGTGACCGACCTGTCGGCGATGGTCGACGCCAGCACCGGCGCCTCGGCCGTCGTCCACCTGGCCGGCATCGCCACCGAATCGACCTGGCCGGCGATCAGCCACAGCAACATCGAGGGCACCTACGCCGCCCTGGAGGCCGCCCGCCGGGCCGGCGTCCAGCGCGTCGTGCTTGCCAGCAGCAACCACGCCACCGGCTACACGCCGCGGCCGGGGCAGGGCCTGCTGCGCGAGGCCGACGCCCCGCACCGGCCGGACACCTACTACGGCGTCTCGAAGGCGACGATGGAGGCGCTGGGCTCGCTCTACGTCGACCGCTACGGCCTGGACGTCGTCTGCCTGCGGATCGGCAGCGCCCTTCCGGAGCCGACCACGGTCCGCCAGCTGGCCACCTGGCTGTCGCCGACCGATACCGTCGGGCTCGTGGACGCCGCGCTGCGCGCCCCCTCTCCCGGCTTCGCCGTCGTCTGGGGCGTCTCGGACAACACCCGCCGCTGGTGGGACCTCATCGCCGCACAGGCGCTGGGCTACGAGTCCGTGGACGACGCTGAGGTGTACGCCGCCGCGCTGCTGGAGGTCCACGGGCGGCCCGACCCGACCGACCCGGTGCACACCCGGGTGGGCGGGGAGTACGCGACCGCGGCGTTCGATGCAGAGACGATCGAGGCTCAGCAGGCCGGGCCCGCGGAGCCGTGATCGCCGACATGCTGGAGTGCGCCCGGGCCTGGGCCGCCGATGACCCGCACGACGGCGACCGCGCCGAACTCGAGGCGCTGGTGGCCGCCTCGTCCACTGATCCCACGGCCACCGCCGAGCTGACCCGCCGGTTCGCCGGCCCGCTGACCTTCGGGACGGCGGGGCTGCGCGGGCCGCTGCGCGCCGGGCCGGCCGGGATGAACGCCGCGGTGGTCACCCGCGCCGCAGCCGGGCTGGCCCGGTACCTGGCCGAGGAGGGGCACGTCGGCCGTGGCATTGCGGTCGGCTTCGACGCCCGGCACCGCTCCGACGAGTTCGCCCGCGTCACGGCCGGGGTGCTCACCGGCGCCGGGTTCGCGGTCTCGGTGCTGCCCCGGCCGTTGCCGACGCCGGTGCTGTCCTTCGCTGTCCGGCACCTGGGTGCGGTCGCCGGAGTGATGGTGACCGCGAGCCACAACCCACCGCGGGACAACGGCTACAAGGTCTACCTCTCCGACGGCGCCCAGCTGGTGCCGCCGGCCGACCGGCTGATCGAGGCCGCCATCGGTGCCGTCGGATCGGCCCGCGACGTTGCCCGCGGGGAGGAGTGGACGATCCTCGGCGACGACGTCGAAGACGACTACGTGGCCGCCGTGGTCGCCGCGCTGCAGCCCGACCGGCTGGACGCCGCCGCCCGCCGTCGCCTCGTCGTGGCCTACACCGCGATGCACGGGGTCGGCGCGCAGACCACGGCCCGGGTCTTCGCGGCGGCTGGCTTCGCCCCGGTGCACTCGGTGCCGGAGCAGGAGCGGCCGGACCCGGAGTTCCCGACCGTCGCCTTCCCGAACCCGGAGGAGCCCGGCGCCGTCGACCTGCTGGTCGCCCTGGCTGATCGGGCCGGCGCAGACGTGGCGATCGCCGAGGACCCGGACGCTGATCGCTGCTCGGTGGTCTGCGGCGGCCGGCAGCTGACCGGCGACGAGGTCGGCGTGCTGCTGGCGGACTGGCTGCTGCGCCGCGGCGTGCGCGGCACGTACGCCGCCTCGCTGGTCAGCGGCTCGCTGCTCGGCCGGCTGACCGAGGCGCACGGGGTGCCGTTCGCCGAGACCCCGACCGGGTTCAAGTGGATCATCCGGGCCGGGACGCCCGCAGCGCCGCTGGTGTTCGGGTACGAGGAGGCGCTCGGCTACGCGGTGACCCCGTCCGTGGCGCACGACAAGGACGGCATCTCGGCAGCGCTCGCCGTGGCGCTGCTCGCCGCCGAGCTGGCCGTGGACGGGCGCACGCTGACTGACCGGCTCGACGAGCTGGCGCGCGAGCACGGGCTGTTCGCCACCGGTCAGCTCTCGGTCCGGGTGGAGGACCTGTCGCTGATCTCCGGCGCCATGGCCCGGCTGCGGGCGCGGCCGCCGGCGCAATTGCTGGGCCGGGACGTCGAGGCCACCGACCTGGCCGAGGCCGACCTGCCGGTGGATGCGGTGCGGCTGCTCGGCGAGGGCGTCCGGGTGATCGTGCGGCCCAGCGGCACCGAGCCCAAGCTCAAGGCCTACCTGGAGGTCGTCGTCCCGGTGTCCGACGACGCCGGGGTGCCGGCGGCCCGCCGCCGCGGTGCGGCCGAGCTCGACCAGCTGCGCGTGGAGATGATTTCGACGCTGGAGCTGTGACTCACTGCTCTGCAAGGAAGTCCGCGACCGACCGCGCGAAGTGCTGCAGTGCATCGTGCTCAGCGAGCCGGGCGATGGTGACGGAGTGATCGACGTCGACGTACTGGTGCACCAGGACATTCCGGTAACCCACTGCCGCGGCCATGGTCTCAGCAAGTTCGGAAGACAAGACGCCATGGCGTCCCAGGACACGCATGGTCTCCGCGTTCGTGCCGGGGGGCCCCACCCCTCTGCCGAGCAGATGTGGTGCGCCACGTCGACACACGCCTCGAGGGCGTTGACGAAGACGAACTCGACTCGGCAGCCACAGCGGGTCACTGCGCCGCTTGGCTGAGGAGCGCAACTCACGATCGAGGGCATCGAGCGAGCGGGTGAGTGACTGCAGGAGCCGCCGGACTCGGGTCGGGTCAACCACGGCGCAGCATCTCCAGGAACTCATGGTGACCCCGGTCCAACCGGGGCTTCTCGTCGAAGTAGATCTTGCGGGTGGTGCCGACCCAGCGGACCCGGGCCGGCGGGTCGTCGTCGAAGAGCAGCACGCCCTCCAGCGACACCCGGCCGGCGAGCTCCAGCGGCGCGCCGTTGAGCACCATCAGGTCGACGTCGGCCGGCAGGTGTACCTCGAACGACGGCGGCGGGTCGGCGGCCCACCAGGCGGCGACATCAAGGTCGGAGTCGGGCCGGTGGGTGCCTCGTGCGCGGCTGCCGTGCACGAAGGCGAACCGGGCCCCGGCAGCCCGCAAGGCGACGGTGATCTGAACGGCCAGCTCATCGGGGACATGATCGACCACGGTCCGCAGTATGCCGCCCTGCCGCCCTGTCGCTCCAGCGCGACGGTGCGGGTGCCGAGCGTGCAGGATGCCGTCGGGGCGCGGTCACGCGCCGGCGGTCCGGGACGTCGACGGGTGGACGCGGGGCCGGTGCGAGCGACCAGGAGGCGGTCGGGATGGACGTGCGCGCGCTGGTGTTCGACGTGTTCGGCACGGTGGTCGACTGGCGCAGCGGGGTGGCCCGCGAGGCTCGGCGGCTGCTCGGCGACCGGTTCGACGGGAACGCCTTCGCCGACGCCTGGCGCAAGCGCTACGCGCCGTCGATGGACCGGGTGCGCAGCGGCGAGCTGCCCTGGGCGCCGCTGGACGCGCTACACCGGACGTCGCTGGACGAGCTGCTGGCCGAGCTCGGCGCCGGGGACGTGGACGGCGCCACCCGGGCCGAGCTGGTGCTGGCCTGGCACCGGCTCGACCCGTGGCCGGACGCCGTCCCTGGTCTGATCCGGCTGCGGCGGCGGCACGTGCTGGCCCCGCTGTCCAACGGCAACGTCGCGCTGATCGTGGACATGGCCAAGCGCGCCAGCCTGCCCTGGGACGTGGTGCTGGGCGCCGAGCTCGTCGAGCACTACAAGCCCGACGCCGAGGTCTACGACTCCGCACCGCGGCTGCTCGCGCTGCAGCCCGGCGAGGTGCTGATGGTGGCCGCGCACGTGTCGGACCTGGCCGCCGCCCGCGCCCGGGGGCTGCGCACCGCCTACGTGCATCGGCCCGCCGAGTTCGGTGGCCGCGTCGACCCACCGGCCACCGATCCGGAGGCGGACCTGTCGGTGTCCTCGCTGACCGAGCTGGCCGACCGCCTCGGCTGCTGACCGGCCCGGATCGGAGGTCACAGGCGGTAGGGCAGGCTCCCCGGATGGCCGGGCGGCGCGGGCGGCCCGTACCGGTTGGGGCCGCCGTCCCCGCGCAGGAACCCGTTCTGGACCAGGAGCATGAGCACGCCGGCGACCGGCAGGAACACCCAGGCCAGCCACCACGCCGAGTGGCTCCGGTCGTGCAGCCGGGTCACCGTGGAGGAGATCTTCGGGACCAGCGTCAGCAGGGACACCAGCACGGCGAACGGCCCACCGGTGCCCACTTCGGCCGCGGACCCCGAGCCGCCGTAGGTGGCCACGTCGTCGAAGCCGAACGACAGGTCGGCCAGGCTCGCCAGCACACTGAACGCCGCGAGCGGCAGCGTGTAGCGCAGCCACCAGGTGCGCCGGGTGATCCGCCCGCGCCGCAGGTACCACTGCCCAAAGGTCACCGGGACGAGCCCACGGTCTCCCGGCAGCCGATCCTCAGCGCCCGCTGCGCCACCCCGAGCACCCGGACGACATCACGTCCGAAGGCGACGTCGCAGGGATGTGCGCCGCCGGTGAGGGCAGCGGCCGACAGCTCGGCGACGGCGATCTGGTGCGCCTCGACCGCGGTCCCGAAGTCCGGCAGGAGCACCAGCCGGCCGGCGTCGCCGTGCACCCACACCTCGACGCCGGCGGCCAGCGGCGCCACGGTCAGCGACAGGGTCGCCGTGCTCGCCCGGCCACCGCCGTGGGTCAGGACCAGGTGCACGGTGTCGCCCTGCCCGGCGCCGACCTGGACCGTCTCCACCGGCCCGAGCGTGGGCACCAGCAGCGAGAGTGCGTGTGGGCCGATGTCCCACAGCGCGCCGTGCTCGATCCGCCAGGCCGAGTCCTTGTAGGGGCTGTCCGGCGCGTAGTTGGAGCCCAGCCAGCTCAGCGCCCCGCCGGCGAGGGTCAGGCGGCCGGCCTGCTCGATCCAGGTAGAGGTCGCCGTCCGGAAGCGGGCGGTGAAGAAGACCACCGACGCGATTCCGGCCGCGTCAGCTGCGGCGACGACCCGGTCGGCGGCCGCGGTCGACAACGCCACCGGCTTCTCCAGCAGCAGGTGCTTCCCGGCGGCCGCGGCACGTTCGGCCAGCGATGCCTGCACGTCCGGGGGCACCGCGATGCTCACCGCGTCGACGTCGGCGAGCAGCGCGTCCAGGTCGTCGAACCCGGCGACGTCGAACTGCGCGCCGACCGCCTTCGCCTTGGCCAGGTCGCGGCCCCACACCCCGGCCAGTTCCACGTCCGGATGCGCTGCCAGCGATGCGGCGTGCACCGTCCGCGCCCAATGGCCGGTGCCGAGAACGGCAAACCTCATGCTCATACCTCCCACGGATCAACGACGATCAGGCCGAGCCCCTCGAAGTCCCTGATGTTCCGGGTCGCCAGAACTGCACCGTGGCGAGTGCCGATGGCTGCGATCTGCGCGTCCGCTGGGCCGATCGGCCGGCCCAGACGATCTCTGGTGGCCAGCAGCGGGCCGTACCCCTCGGCCGCCGCCTGGTCGAACGGCAGAACCCGCCCGACAAACAGCTCGTCCACCATGATCCGCAGTCGCCTGGCGAGGTCGTTGCGACGACGCCCGTCCGGCAGACGGGCAACACCGTAGCCGAGCTCAGCAACTGTGACCGCGGTGAGATGGAGGTCGGGCAGCGCCTGGGCGTCGAACCACTGGATGACCCGACGACTCCCCCGTGGGTGCACGATTTCCGAGACAACGTTGGTGTCGAGGACGATCACTCGCCGAAGTCGATCGGGCGGTGGGTCCCCGAACGCGGCGGGAGATCGACGTCCCAACCCCCGACATCGGCGAAGAGCGCATGGATCCTGCTGCCCAGACCTCGCTCGAGCTCGGGCTTCGATTCCGACTCCGCTACGGCGGCGGCGAGGATCTCGCGGACCTCTGCCTCCATGGAGCGGCCGTGCTGGGCTGCCTTCACCCGAAGCCGCTGTCGGACTGCCTCGTCGAGGTTTCGGATCGTCAGCGTTGCCATGTCAGCCTCCTCTGCACGAGAACGACAGCAATGCTAGCAGTGCTGCCGTCACGGGAGGGGTCCGAGCAGGTCCGAACTCTGCCCTTCCGGGACCTCCGAGCCGGTGCTCCGGGCGTACCACCGCATGCCGGTCGTGGCGGTGAGGGTGTGCACGACCATCGACACCGCGACCGCCAGGCTCACCACCGCGAAGAACCGGCCCTCCTCCGCGAGGTCGAAGCGATCGACGTAGGTGGCGTAGTAGATGCTCCCGACTCCCAGCGGACCGAACCAGGACAGGAACCCGACCGACCACCGTCCGGTACGGGTGGGTGTCAGCGCGGCGAGGCCGGCGAGCGGCCGGCGCAGCAGGAGCACCCAGGCGGCGAACACCAGCCCCGAGGCGCCGAGCGTGGCCCAGTCGCTCCAGGGCAGCACCGCGCCGAAGAGGAGGAACACCACCGTCGTCGCGACCTTCGTGAAGTTCTCCTGGGCGACCGCCACCGCACGGCGGACGTCCGGGTCGCGCGCCGTCCAGGACATGCCGACGCCGGCGAGGAAGGCGGCGAGCACCCCGCTGGAGCCCAGCAGCCCCGCGAGCGCCAGCACGAGCAGGCTGGTGGCCGGCGCGAGCACCGGCACGAACGTCTCCTCCACCGCACCCCTCGCCCGGGCGAGCCGGGTCAGCAGGCCGACCGCGACGCCGACCACCGGCCCCAGCACCAGGGCGATCCCCACCTCCCGGGCCATGTCGAGCAGCAGGTCACCCACGGAGTCGATGCCCGAGTCGGCGACGAGAAACCCGGCGAGCAGCACGAACGGCAGCGCCAACCCGTCGTTGACCCCGGACTCCATCTCCAGGGTCATCCGCAGTCGCTGCGGGAGCATCCGCTCGGCGAAGGAGCCCTGCACCAGCGTCGAGGCCACCGCCGGGTCGGTCGGGGTGAGCACGGCGCCCATCAGCAGCGCCAACGGCCAGGACAGCCCCAGCAGGAGCCAGGCCCCGGCCGAGGAGACCAGCCACATCACCAGCATCCCGATGCTGAGCAGGCTCAGCACCCGCCGCCCGTTCGCACGCACGTCCGGCCGTTGCAGGCGGAACCCGATGGAGGTCACCAACAGGGCCAGCGCCACCCGGCTGGTCTGCTCCAGCAGCGTGGTGCGGTCCACCGCACCCGAGGTCGGGTCCGCGACGTCGAGGACCTGGGGTCCAAGGACGGCCCCGACGACCACGGCCAGCAGGAACGGGGACAAGGTGTACTGCTTGGCGAGGCTGGCGGTCAGGCCGAGCACCACCAAGGTTCCCGCCACGATGGCGAGCACGACGTCGAAGGACATCAGAACGTGCGCCGGAGCTTCATGCCCGGTGGGCGCCCGTCGGGATCGAACAGCGTCGCGTAGGCGGGGGCGGTGAGCCAGCGTTGCCAGGCCGGTGGCGTCTTCGCGCGGTGGTTCCTCAGGCGCCCGGGCGGGCGCGGCCCCGTGCGGCCGTCGCGGTGCCAGCCGTCCAGAGCCGCGGCGCTGCGGCGCACGGTGGCGGCGGCGTCGTCCGGGTCGACCAGGTCCGCGTCGTCCCCGTCGGCGCGGTCGAGGTGCTCACGCAGCAGTTGCAGCCGCAGGTCGCGGGCGAAGCGACGCGCACCGTCGCCCTGGCCGGCCGGATCGACCGGATCGCGGGCGTCCCGGTCGGAGTCCAGGACGGCGGCGGTCAGCTCCGAGTCGTGCGTCCAGGACCGCCGGTTCAGGTTGCCGCTACCGACCGCCGCCCACACGTCGTCGACGATGCAGGTCTTCGCGTGCACGTACACCGGCGTGCCGTCCCCGATCTCCAGGTCGAGGACCTGCACCCGGTCGCCTCCCGCCTTGCGCACCATCGCCAGCGCTGCGGTCTGACCGAGCAGCGCCGAGGGGACGTGGACGGTGCCCTCCTGGTCGGGGAAGCGGGGCGCGACGGCGATCAGGCGCAGCTGCGGGCAGCGCCGCAGGGCGGTGGCGAAGACCCGGGCGACGTCGGTGGACCACAGGTACTGGTCCTCGATGTAGACCAGCCGCTGCGCCCGGCTGAGCGCCTTGGCATAGCCCCGGGCGATGCTGCGCTCGCCGTGCGGCGCGAACGGGTAGCCGGGCCAACGACGCGGATAGGTCCGCGACAGCTGCACTGCGCAGCTGCCCGCACGCGGCGGGTCGGGGAGCGCCGCCGGCAGTGGCGAGGCGGTCCGGTCGGCGCCGCGGACCACGTCCCCGAAAACCTGCCAGGGCGCCCGGGACACTGCCGTCGGGTCGTTCCACCGTTCCCGGAAGACGACCTCGGCGTCGGCGACCGCGGGCCCGTGCAGCTCGAGCTGGACGTCGTGCCAGGGCGGGGTGGCGCCGTAGGCGGCGGCGAACGGGCGGGGCTGAGCGTCCCCCCGGTGCGCCGCGTCGTCCCGGCGGGAGTGCGCCAGGTCGATGCCGCCCACGAATGCGACGTCGGCCGCGCTCCGCCGCGGGCGCCTGATCACGACAAGTTTCTGGTGATGGCTGCCCAGCGCGCGCACCCGCTGGTCCAGCAGGACCTCTCCGCCGGCGGCATTGACCTGCGTCGCGAATTTCCGGTTCGGTCCGGCGGAGAAGCCCATCCAGGTGGGGTGGGACCGCCAGGTCAGCCCCGCGACCCGGACGCCGCGTGTGAGGGCTGCGGTCAGCGTCTGCGCCACCGTGGGGCCCTCGTCGGCGAGCAGCTCGTCCGGGTCCGCCCGCCAGGCGGTGAAGGCGACCAGGTCGCCGGCGCCGGTGTCCGCGAGTTCCGCGGCCAGGACGGGAAAGTACGTGCGGCCGTGGACAAGGGGACGCACGTCGTTGCCCTCGGTCCAGCTTCGCAGCCCCGTCGTGTCGTTGCCCCGCTCCTGCGCGGTCAGGAACCAGTCGCGCTGGCCCTGCCCCTCGGGTCGGGGAAGTGTCAGCGCCTCCCGCAACCGGGGGGCCAGCTCCTGGCCGTTGGCTGCGCGGATGACGGGGACGTCCCCGGCCTTCCCGCCCGGGCCGGGACCCTCAGCCGGGAGCGGACCGGCCACCCGACGCAGCGCGATGGCGGCCACCTGACCGGGGAACCGCCGCGCCGTGTCCCCGTAGAGGTCCGGGTCGTCGTCGCCGTCGTCCCCGACCAGCACCCAGCGCACCCCGGGCTGCTCCGTGGCCAGGCGCTGCAGCGCGGTCTGCTTGTGGCCGGAGGCATTCCGGGACCACGGTCGGGGGCAGCACCCGGCGCCGGCGTCTCGACGGTTCCCCGGGGATACCCGTCGCGGCGCAGCGCCTTCCTGATCGGACCGGCGAGCCGGCGCGGAGCGGTGGTGAGGTACACCACCGGCGCGTCCGGCGCGGCGTCGACCACCGCGACCAGGACGGCGGCCATGCCCAGCACCGAACGCAGGTCGCTGCGGTCGCGGCGGACCAACCGCCGCGCGGCACGCAGCGGATGGCGCAGCGCGGTCAACCCGAAGAGCCCGTCGACGTCACAGACGACACCCCAACGGGTCGAGGCCGCGCCGGGCGCCGGGTCGTCGGCGGGACCCCCGGCCGGCTCCCTCGCAGACCCGTTGCGCACCACCGAGGCAACCTATGCCAGTGCGCGGTCGCCGGCACGGCCGGCCGGGCCGGCCGGCTCAGCCAGGCCCGGGCGACGACGTCACCGCACACCCTCCAGCGGCTGAGCCCGCGCCCCACGGTCGGTGGCCAGGCCACACACGGCCTGGTCGATGGCCCGCAGCTGCCGGCCGATCGCCGCCAGACCGTGTCGGTCGGACTCGCGCGCCGTGTCGACGTTCCGGTCCAGCGCATCCAGCGCAGCGTCGGCGGGGTGCACCAGGACTCCGGCCAGCCCCTCGTCGACCGCCCGCGCGACGGTGTCCACGTTGTCGCGGACGCCCTGGACGGCGCTTCCGAGCGCGCGGCACAGGTCGGGGTCCGCGGCGGCTGATCCCGCTGCGGTGTCGGCGACGCGGGCCAGCACCCGGGCGTGGTGTTCGCACGCGCCGAGGACACGCAGCGTCCGCCGGTACCCGGACCTGTTGGCCAGTCCGGCCAGGCCCTCGGTGAGCGGCTTGGCGGTGGACTTCAGGGAGTCGAAGCTCTCCCGGAGTGCACTCGCCTCCGCTTGCGCGCTGCTCCCCGTGGTCCGCTGCCCGGTCAACGTCGTCGTGAGGTGCTCGAGCAGCTCACCCAGATCGGTGAGGAACTCCCCGGCGCCGCGGCGGACGGCGCCGCGGGTGCTGCTCGGGAACACCAGGAAGGACACCAGGACGCCGATCGCCGCCCCCGCCGCGGTCTCTTCCAGCCGCACCAGCAGCAACTCGACGCTGAACTGCCCCAGCAGCCCGTACAACAGAGCCAGCATGGCGGTAATGAAGAAGATCATCCAGCCGGACGAGATCCGCATCAGATAGAACCCGAGGAAGACGCTCAGCACGATCAGCACGAGCGCGGCCACCGTGTTGCCCCCGACAAGAGCGGCGACCACCACCCCCGCGCCGACGCCGGCCAACGTGCCGAGCACCCGCTGCCAACCCTTGCTCAGGGTCTCGCCGCGGGTGGAGGCGCCGGTGAAGACGACGAACGCGGCGATGGCCGCCCAGAACCACCGGGTGGAGGAAATCAGCTCGCCGACCGCGATGGCCAGCGCGGCGGCCAGTCCGACCTGGACGGCCTGTCGGGCGGTGTCCGCCCACCGACCTGGAGGTAGGTCGTCGTCCCCGGTGTCCCCGTCCCCCGTGGCCCCGCCCTCGACCCGGTCGACGGGCCCGTCGGGGATGGAGTCGTCGTGATGTGCGGCCGCGTCGGCGGGTCGTGGGTCCATGACCTGGAGCCAGCCGGTGACCGTGACCTGCAGAGCGCACACCAGCCGGTCGACCTGTTCGACGGACTGTCCACCACGAACCCGGGGGGCGCCCGCGGAGGAGGCAGCGGCCAGCACGCCCACGCGCGCGGCCGAGCGGGCGCCGGTCCCCTCCTGCAGGACGCCGCCGGCGCGGTCCAGCGCGGCGACGATCGCTTCCCGGATGTGCGCCGGCAGCTCCGCGACGCGGACGTGCGCAGCCACCGTCACCAGGTGCTCGACGCTGAGCTGGAGGTCGAAGACCCGCACGCTGAGCTCATCGTTGTCGATGCCCTCGAGCAGCCGTTCCTCGGCGGAGTCCAGCCGTTGCTCGACCAGGCGGGCGGTCTCGCCGCACCCGGCCAGCCGGCTCTGCAGCCGGCCGGCCCGCCGCGACTCGGCAGTGCTCCCGTCGCACTCCCGGCTCAGCGCCTCAAGCACCGATCCGGCCCGGACCCCCAGCGCGGAGAGCATCCGGCGCAGGTCACGGTCGGGATGGCGCGGTCGCAGCAGGAACCCCACCCCGACGCTCACCAGGGCTCCCACCGCTGCCGACACGATCGCGACGGGGAGTTGCCCGACGGTCACCTGGACGAACAGGGCCAGGAAGTAGGCGATGAAGCCGATCATCCCCATCGCCAGGCCTCGGGGCCCAAGCAGGCGCAGGAACACCGCACCGATCGAGACAGCGACGAACCCCACGTCGGCGATCACCGGCCACGGGCTCAGCTCGGTGGCCAGGCCGGCCGATGCTGCCGCGCAGGGCACCAGCAGCGCAATGGTCGCTGCTCGCCTATTCGGCGTCGGCTCGTTGACCGCTATGGACGCGATCATGGCGACCAGCACCCCCAGCACGGCGGAGGTGACGGGCTGGCCCCACACGGTCACCAGCCCGTACAGCAGCCCCAGCGCAACGAGGAGGCTCCCCACGGTCGTGCCGGCCGACCGGAGCCGCTCCAGGCCCGGATCCGACGCCGTGACGACCGTCCACAGTCGCCTCGCCAGGCGACCTCGCGGACCCCGGACAACGGGCAGGTCACTGCCGGCGGCCGCACGCCCGGCCAACTGCTCGCTGCCCATCCACCCCGACCTTTGCCCTCCGTCGGACGCACGTCCGGACGCCGGTGTTTCTCGCCGTCCCGCGGCCGAGGACCTTGCCGCACCTGCAGCAGACGACGATCGCCAAGTCGACGTCCGAACTCTCCTAGTTCGGCGCCGCACCGGCGAGCCGAAGGCGGCCAGGCGGAGGTGGACGCGGTGGTCGACGTGCCCACCGCGCAGTGGGGTCCCGCCGGGTGCCTGACTGTCAGTCGTTGACCGATGCCCAGCGGCCGACGAGAGCGTCGTCGACCGCAGCGTTCCAGCGACGCACGTCCTCAGACGTGCGGCCGGGGGGCGGATCGTCCAGCCACTGCGCGACCATCAGGTCCCGCTGGTGACGGACGGCGCGGCGTTGGTCGCTGGTGCGGCACCGCCAGCCGACCTCCGCCAACAGCGCGAACAAGCGGGCGACGGCGGCGCTTTCCGCGTGGCCGTAGTGCCGGATCTGGGTGACGGCCAGGTCCAGCAGCGCCGGAAAGTCCCACGCCGGAACCGCCAGCCGCTGGGTGCCGTCCTCGTCGCACCGCAGCCGGTGTTCGACGTCTCGGGTGGCCGCCTCACCCACCAGGGCGGAGATGTGCGACAGGGCGTGGACGGCAGTCGTGGGATCGTTGATCCCTGGGGACAGTGACCGCACGGCGATGTCCACCAGCTTGCGCAGTCCGTTGCTCGGGCCCGCGGTGTCCGCACGCTCGTAGTGCACGACGAGCGCGCTCGCCAGCGCGTCCTCGAGGTCGTCGACGGGAAGGTCGCGCGCGGCGTCGTCGGTCCATGCCCACCCCACCGGCGTCCCCGCCACGACCGGGTCCCCGTGGCGCCGGTCCAACCGCAGGACCGCGCCCGCGTCGGCCAGGGTCTCCAACAGCCGCTGCTCCCGGACGTCGACGAGGAAGCCACCCTTCCGGAAGCACACCGGGCGGGCATATGGCGGAACGGCCGGCAACCTCCGCTCGGGCAGCCCGTCCTCGGATCTCTCGTCCAGGCGGCCCAGCGCCGCGCCCGCCTCCTTGTGGACGTCGCGCATCATCGTCTCGACGCGCAGCTGCCTGGTCTGGTGGCTGAGGAAGGTCACCAGTGCCGCGACCCCGCCGAGGGCCAGCACGAAGGCGACACTCACCGACAGCCGGGGGACGAAGGCACCGGCGCCGGACTCATCCGCCGACCGGACGGTGCGCAGCACGATCAGGGCGTAGACGAAGGTGGCGAGCAGCTCCCCCAGACAGACCTGGACGACCCGGTCACGGACGAAGGTCTGCAGCAGGCGCGGGGAGTACTGGCTGCTGGCCAGCTGCAGCGTCACGATGGTGAGGGAGAACAGCAGCGTCGTCACCGAGATCAGCGAGGTGGCAATCGCCGACAGCACGGTACGTGCGGCGCCGGGACCGCCACCGAAAACCAACGCCAGCGACTCCCGCCCGCCGCGCTGGAGCGCCTCGTCCACGTGCGGGAGCAGGACGGCGAGCCCGACGGCCAGCAAAATCACGATCGTCGGGAGCGGCCACAGTGTGCCCGTGAGGGCGTTGCGGACCGACGTCAACAGACCACTATGCGGCCGCGAGCTGCTCGCCATCCCGCCTCCCCGCATCGTGCGCTGAATTCTCGTCGGCGCCGCTCAGCTCAGACCGCCCCGAACTGGCGGTCACCGGCGTCGCCGAGACCGGGGACAATGTAGGCGGACTCGTTGAGCCGCTCGTCGACGCTGGCGGTGAACACCCGCAGCGGCAGGCCGCTCTCCTCGAGCCGGCGCAGCCCCTCCGGGGCGGCGAGGGCGCAGAGCACGGTGATGTCGGTGGCGCCGCGGGCAGTGAGCAGGCCACAGCAGTGCACCAGTGAGCCGCCGGTGGCCAGCATGGGGTCGAGCACGAAGACCTGCCGGTCGACCAGCGACTCCGGCAGCGAGGCCATGTAGGCCTCCGGCTGGAAGGTCACCTCGTTACGGGCCAGGCCGACGAAGCCCATCTGCGACTCGGGCAGCATCCCATGAGCGGTGTCGGCCATGCCGAGCCCGGCGCGCAGTACCGGGACGATCAGCGGCGGCGCCGCCAGCCGGTAGCCGATCGTGTCGGTGACCGGGGTCGTGATCGGCTCCTCGGCGACCGAGAGGGCGCGGGTCGCCTCGTAGACCAGCATCTGGGTGAGCTCCCGCAGCGCGGCACGGAAGGTGGCGTTGTCGGTGCGCTCGTCGCGCATCCGCGACAGTCGGGCGCGGGCGAGCGGGTGGTCGACGACGGTCAGCTGCACGGGCTGGACGGTATCCGGCCGCGGCCCCCGAGGGGTTGAGCCGGGCAACCGACCGGTGAGCCGGATCGTGAGCCGGCTTGCCGGTCGGTGCGGTGGCTCACCCTCGGCCGAGCACGGGCCCCGGCAGTGAAGAATGCCGGGCATGACCCATGTGCTCGACCCCGACGCGCTCTCACGCGAGGGCCGGCCGCTCCCCGAGCCCCTGGAGCCGTTCTCCGACGTGACCCGCTCGGACGCCGCCTTCCGCGCGTTCCTGCACGGGTTGCCCGGTGTCGACCAGGTTGGCGCAGAGGCCCGCACGAACGTGCTGGGCACCCGGTCGATCAAGACCACGGCGAAGGCGTGGGCGATCGACACCGCCATCTCGATGGTCGACCTGACGACGCTGGAGGGCTCGGACACCCCGGGCAAGGTCCGCTCGCTGGCCGCCAAGGCCCGCCGTCCCGACCCCGAGGACCTGACCTGCCCGTCGGTCGCCGCGGTCTGCGTCTACGGCGACCTGGCCGGCGTCGCCAAGGAGGCGCTGGCCGGAACCGGGATCCACACCGCCGCGGTCGCCACCGCCTTCCCGTCCGGCCGGGCCAGCCGGGCGGTCAAGCTCGCCGACGTCCGGGACGCCGTGGCGGGCGGTGCCGACGAGATCGACATGGTCATCGACCGCGGCGCCTTCCTCGCCGGCCGCTACCTCGACGTCTTCGAGGAGATCGTGGCGGTCAAGGAGGCCTGCAGGCGTCCGGGCGGACAGGGCAGAGCGCACCTCAAGGTCATCCTGGAGACCGGCGAGCTGGTCACTCTGGACAACGTGCGACGCGCCTCCTGGCTGGCGATGCTGGCCGGCGGGAACTTCATCAAGACCTCCACCGGCAAGATCTCCCCGGCCGCCACGCTGCCGGTCTGCCTGGTGATGCTGAAGGCGGTCCGCGACTTCCGCACCGCCACCGGCCACCAGGTCGGGGTCAAGCCCGCCGGCGGCATCCGGACGACGAAGGACGCCGTCAAGCACCTGGTGATGATCAACGAGACCGTCGGCGCGGACTGGCTGTCGCCCGACTGGTTCCGGTTCGGCGCCTCCAGCCTGCTCAACGACCTGCTCCTGCAGCGGCAGAAGCTCCGCACCGGGCACTACTCGGGCCCTGACCATGTGAGTGTGGACTGAGATGACCAGCCTGTTCGAGTACGCCCCCGCCCTCGAGTCCCGCTCGATCGTCGACCTCCGGCCCAGCTACGGGCTGTTCATCGACGGCGAGTTCACCGAGGGCACCGGCACCCCGCTCAAGACGCTGAACCCGGCCACCGAGGAGGTGCTCGCCGAGGTCGCGACCGGCAGCGACGCCGACGTCGACCGGGCGGTGCACGCGGCCCGTCGCGCCTTCACCCGGGTCTGGGGCCCGATGCGCCCGGCCGACCGCGGCAAGTACCTGTTCCGGATCGCCCGGCTGCTGCAGGAGCGCGCCCGGGAGTTCGCCGTCCTGGAGAGCCTGGACAACGGCAAGCCGATCCGGGAGTCCCGCGACGTCGACGTCCCGCTGGCCGCTGCGCACTTCTTCTACCACGCGGGCTGGGCCGACAAGCTCGAGCACGCGGGCCTGGGCCCGGCACCGCGCCCGCTGGGCGTCGCCGGTCAGGTCATCCCGTGGAACTTCCCGCTGATGATGCTGGCCTGGAAGATCGCCCCGGCGCTGGCCACCGGCAACACCGTCGTCCTCAAGCCGGCCGAGACCACCCCGCTGACCGCCCTGCTGTTCGCCGAGGTCTGCCAGCAGGCCGACCTGCCCCCGGGCGTGGTCAACATCGTGACCGGCGCCGGGGAGACCGGCCGGGCCGTCGTCGCCCACCCCGACGTCGACAAGGTCGCCTTCACCGGCTCGACGGAGGTCGGTCAGTCGATCGCCCGCGCGGTCGCCGGCACGGGCAAGCGGCTGACCCTGGAGCTGGGCGGCAAGGCGGCGAACATCGTCTTCGACGACGCCCCGGTCGACCAGGCCGTCGAGGGCATCGTGCGTGGCATCTTCTTCAACCAGGGCCACGTCTGCTGCGCCGGGTCGCGGCTACTGGTGCAGGAGTCGGTGCACGACGAGGTGGTCGCCTCGCTGCAGCGGCGGATCGGCACGCTGCGGGTCGGCGACCCGCTGGACAAGAACACCGACCTGGGCGCGATCAACAGCGCCGAGCAGCTCGCCCGGATCCGTGCGCTGTCCGACGTCGGCGAGGCCGAGGGGGCGCAGCGCTGGCAGCCCGAGGGCGACCTCCCGACCCGCGGGTACTGGTTCAAGCCGACGGTGTTCACCGACGTCTCCCCCGCCCACCGGATCGCCCGGGACGAGGTGTTCGGCCCGGTGCTGTCGGTGCTGACCTTCCGCACCCCCGACGAGGCGGTGGCCAAGGCGAACAACACCAGCTACGGGCTGTCGGCCGGTGTCTGGTCGGAGAAGGGCTCGCGGATCCTGGCGATCACCAACAAGCTGCGCGCCGGCGTCGTCTGGGCCAACACCTTCAACGAGTTCGACCCCACCTCGCCCTTCGGTGGCTACAAGCAGTCCGGCTACGGCCGCGAGGGCGGCCGCCAGGGCCTGGCTGCCTACCTCCGCTCGGCGACCTCATGACCGGCACGACGATGTGGACCCGACGCGGGGGCCGGAGGCTCCCCGTCGGGGGCGCAAGCAGCAGTACCCCGCAGGTGCGGGCACCAGAATTGGCCGCGATCGGAGTCCGGAGGACGACCATGAACGCAGACCGGCTGACCGTGCGGAAGACCTACAAGCTGTACCTGGGCGGCGCGTTTCCCCGCTCGGAATCCGGGCGCACCTACGAGGTGACCGACGCCAAGGGCCACTTCCTGGCCAACGCCGCGTGGGCCTCCCGTAAGGACGCCCGGGACGCCGTCGTCGCCGCCCGCGCCGCGTTCGGGAAGTGGTCGGGGGCCACCGCCTACAACCGCGGTCAGGTGCTCTACCGGGTCGCCGAGGTGATGGAGGGTCGCGCCGCGCAGTTCGCCGAGGAGGTCGCCGCCGGCGAGGGGCTGTCGGCCACCCGGGCACGCGCCGCCGTGGACGCCGCCATCGACCGGTGGGTCTGGTACGCGGGCTGGACCGACAAGCTGGCCGCCGTGCTGGGCAGCAGCAACCCGGTCGCCGGCCCGTACTTCGGCTTCTCGATGCCCGAGCCGACCGGGGTGGTCGCCGTCCTCGCGCCGCAGCGCAGTTCGCTGCTGGGCCTGGTCAGCGTGCTGGGCCCCGTGCTGGCCGGCGGCAACACCGCCGTGGTGATCTCCTCCAAGCAGTGCCCGCTGCCCGCGGTGACGCTGGGCGAGGTCCTGGCGACCTCCGACGTCCCCGGCGGCGTGGTGAACCTGCTGACCGGGGACGCCGCGGAGATCGGCCCGTGGCTGGCCGAGCACGCCGACGTTGACGGCATCGACCTGGCGGGCACGTCCGGTCCGCTGGCGATGGAGCTGGAGCGCTCCGCGGCCGGCACGGTCAAGCGGGTGCTGCGGGCGGCAGCCGAGGAGCCGGACTGGACCGCGGACCCCGGTCTGGCGCGGATGACACCGTTTCTCGAGACCAAGTCCGTGTGGCACCCGATGGGGGTCTGAACAAGGAGCCCTCCCTCCGAGGCCTTCGCACGCTCAGGCCACGACAGGGAGGGGCCACTCCCTGGATCCCCTCGCGGGCTCGGGGACGCCCTGGGAGGAGGCCGAAAACCGGGCCGATACCGGCCTGCGGGCACCCAGGTGCATCGGGCAGGATCGTCCCGTGGCCAGGCCCAGCATCGTCCCCATCGCCCTTACCCTCGACGACCGCACGGGCTACACGCTCTGGGCGCCCCCATGGGAGGAGGACGGCGAGGAGTGGCAGGCGTTCCTCGGCAGCACGACCGAGGACGACGACGCGAATGACGACGACCCGGGCCCGGTCGCCCGGGTCCACCTCTTTCCCTCCCCCGCCGCGCTGGCCGCGTTCTGCCGGGTGAGCACCGACCACGACCTCGCCGACCATCCGGTCTGGCCGGTCGTCGCGACCCTGGGCGCCGCGGACCTCACCCCCGACGAGGACCACCGCTACGACCTCGACGGGGTCTACGACGTGGTCGCCGAGAACCCCGACCGGTGGGCCGTCGACGAGCTCGCCGCCGTCGTCGACATCGTCGGCCGGCTGGCCGAGTGCTGTGACACCAGTGGTTCCGACGACGACGAGGACAACGACGAGGACGAGGACGAGGACGAGGCCGACTTCGAGGCCGTGGCCGATCTCGTCGCCCGCCCGGAGTCCGCGGCGCTGAGTCTCGGCATCGACGCCTTCCTCGGCCGGACCGGCGAGGAGGCCTGGGCCGGCCTGGGCACCGCCGTGGACGAGCTGTGGGAAGACGTGCTCGAAGAGCTCAACGAGCACCTGGACTGGACCGGCGCGGGCACGGTGGCCGTCGAGGACTACCCGTCGGCGGCCCTGGAGGCCGAGGCGCACGCCGACCTGGGCGCGGAGGACGACGACGAGGACGACGACATCGAGCTCGTCGACGTCGCGGACACCGCCACCCCCGTCGCCCGCACCGGCGCCACCGCGCGCGGCGTCGAGCGGCCCGCCGCGGGCTCCACCGCCGCGGCGCCCGAGGACGCCGCCACCGTCGCCACCCGTGCCATCCGGGGCGGCAGCCAGCTGACCGCCACCCCGGCCGCGGTGGCCGCCGCGGCGGAGTTCTGGGAAGCCGTCGGCATCCTGCCGGTCGAGCTGGTGGTCCCGGAGGGCTCCGGGGTGACGTTGCGCTGCTACGTCGAGGACCGGGCCCGCTTCCTCGGCCGCGACGGCGAGCTCTTCCTCTTCCCCGACCCGGTGGCGCTGGCCCGCTTCTGCGCCGGCGACGAGGCACACGACCTGACCGAGATCGCGTCCTGGGCCGAGGTGGCCGACACGGACACGATGCCGCTGCCGGCCGACCAGGACCGCTACGACCTCAGCGGGCTGGGCGAGGTGCTCGGCGAGGTGGCCGACGGCGCCGGTGGGCTGATCGAGCACCGGGCGCTGCTCCAGCCGGTGGAGGGTGCCCGCGACGTCGCCGAGTACGCCGGGCTGACCCGGGTGGAGCAGCTGCTGACCGGCACCACCCCGCTGGGCCGGGCGATCGCCCGAAGCGAGGCTGAACCCGGCACGACGCTGCGCGCCGAGGACGCTGCCGTCCTGGCCGGCGCCTGGGACGAGGTCGTCACCGAGGTGGGGACGGCGCTGGTCTTCCGCGACTGAGAAAGGACCCCGCTGCCCCCACGCCTCGCGAGCTCGCGGTGGGACCCTGCAGCGGGCCGGCTGCCCCCACCCCCCACGAGCCCCGGTGGGACCCGGCAGCGGGGCCGGACACGCCGAACGGCCACCCCGGGAACGGCCAATGGCCGGCCCCCGCAGTGCGGGAGCCGGCCATTGCCGGTTCAGGCCCCGTCCCGAGTCCCACCCCGGGCTTGCGAGTGGAAGGACCCGCTCCACCCCACTCTCCTCGCAAGCTCGGAGCGGGACCGGGAGCAGGCCTGAGACGGGATCCTTTTCAGTAAGAGCGGGCGGGACGCGCAGGGCGACCGCCGGGGCGGTGCCCTTCGGCCTGGCCCCCGCGATAGCCGCCGGGGCGGCGGTCGCGGGAGTCCCCACCCGGGGTGCGATCCCGGTCGCCGTAGGAGCGCTCACCCTGCGGGCGGCCTCCGTACGAGCGATCGCGGTCGCCGAACGAGCGGTCACCGGCCGGACGATCCCGGTCGCCGTAGGAGCGCTCGCCCGAGGGGCGGTCTCCATACGTGCGATCGCGGTCGCCGGTCGGACGGCGCGGGCCACCGAACCCACCGGGACGGTCGCCGTCCCGGCGGGGACGTCGGCCACCGGGGCCACCTGATGAGGCCGGACGCCGGGACTCGCGCACGGGACGCTCGACCGGCTCGACGTGGACGCCACGGGCGACCAGCTCACCGATCGGGGCGTCACCGGGACGGATCCGGGTGACGGGGGTGTCGATGGCGGCCTGGCGGAACCGGCGCTTGGCCTGTCCCACCTGGTCGGGCAGCAGCAGGGAGACCACCACGCCACCGGCGCCGGCGCGGGCCGTGCGGCCCGAGCGGTGCAGGTAGGTCTTGTGGTCTGCCGGCGGGTCGTAGTGCAGGACCAGCGAGACGTCGTCGACGTGGATACCGCGGGCCGCGACGTCGGTGGCCACGAGCACCGGGCTGCGGGCGTCGGTGAACGCCTCCAGCGCGCGGCGGCGGGCCGCCTGCGGCAGACCGCCGTGGATCGGCTCGGCCTTGATGCCGACGGCCTGCAGGTTGTCGGCCAGCCGGTCGGCGCCGTGCTGGGTGCGCACGAAGATGAGCGTGCGGCCCGGGCGGGCGGCCAGCTGCTCGGTGACCTTCAGCCGGTCCGGGAAGGACACGCTGTAGGCCAGGTGCTCGGCCGGCGGGGCGGAGTCGGCGGCGGTGACCACCGAGTGCCGGGCCGGGTCCTTGAGGTAGCGGCGGACCAGGGAGTCGACCTCGCCGTCCAGCGTGGCCGAGAACAGCAGGCGCTGGCCGTCGGTTCGCGTCTGGTCGAGCAGCTCCTTGACCACCGGCAGGAAGCCGAGGTCGGACATGAAGTCGGCCTCGTCGATGACCGAGAGGCTGACCTCGGCCAGCGAGCACTCCCGCTGGTTGATCAGGTCCTGCAGCCGGCCGGGGGTGGCGATGACGACGTCGACGCCGCGCCGGAGCTGCTGGATCTGGCGGTACATCGAGGCGCCGCCGTAGACGGCGGCCAGCTGGACGCCGATCGACTGGCCGAGGGGGGCCAGGGCGTCGTGCACCTGCTGAGCGAGCTCGCGGGTCGGCACGAGGACCAGTCCGCGGGGGGCGCGGCGGCCGTGCTGCGGCTCGGCACCGAGGCGGGCCAGCAGCGGCAGGCCGAAGGCCAGGGTCTTGCCCGACCCGGTGGCCGCCTTGCCCAGCACGTCACGCCCGGCGAGGGCGTCGGGCAGCGCGACGGTCTGGATGGCGAACGGGTGGCTGATGCCCTTGCGCTCGAGCGCGGTGACCAGTGGCTGGGGCAGGCCCAGCTGGGCGAAGGAGGGGCCGGTCGGTGCTGCTGGCTCCGTGGGCAGCTCCGGAGCTGCGGTCTCCGGTGCGGTGGTCTCCGGGGTGAGAAGCTCCGCGACCGGGGTCTCGGGAGTGGTGTTCGAGGTGGTGCTGACGTCGACAGAGTCGAACGAGAAAGGGTCGATCAAGGGCATGCGGGGAAGATCTCCGATACAGATCGGCGCGCGTCCCGTGGTGATGCTGGTCGCCGGGTGCCCGGCGCCCTCACTGGTGATCGGCGGCGTCTGCAGTGACGCGTGATCTGCACGGATGCGCATGTACCCGGACAGGACCGCCCGGGAGGACGGCCGGCACTCGCCGGCACGATCAGGTTAGCAGCGCCGGGCCCCGATTGATTCCCGAGCCTGGGTGACCTGGCCCGCTCCGCGCTCGTCGGCCACCTCCCGGGGCCCGCCCCGAGCCTGCGAGGGGTGGGAGGAGTGGCTCCCTGCAGGGCCCCACCGCGAGCCTGCGAGCGGCGGGGGGCAGGGGGTCCTTGATCAATCGGCCTCCTCGTCGACGTCCGCCGCGGTGACCGCCAGCACCCCGTCGACGTCGGCCAGCCACGCGGCGAGGTCGGTGGCAGCCCCTCGGCCCTCCACGGTCAGCAGCACCGCCACCTGCCGCGGTCCGGTCGCGGCGTCGTCCTGCCGGCCCCGGTCCTGCTCCGGTGCGGCGGTCGACAGCTGCCGGACGGCGAAGCCCCGGCTGGTGCACACCGACAGCGCCCGGCGCAGCACGCCCTCGCCGTCCCGGTAGGTGAGCTGTACCTGGTGGATGCCCGGCAGCCGCTGCGACAGCCGGCGGGCCAGCGGGGTGAACAGGAACAAGATGACGAAGTGCCCGGCGGTGACCAGACCGGCCAGCAGCGGCAGGCCCGCACCGGCGGCCATGCCGACGGCGGCAGTCAGCCAGACGACCGCGGCGGTGGTCAGCCCGCGCACCGCGTCCCGCCGGACGAAGACCAGGCCACCGCCGATGAAGCCCAGCCCGGACACCACCTGCGCGGCCACCCGGGACGGGTCCTGACTGACGCCCGGGCCGGTCACGTCCGAGAAGCCGTACTTGCTGATCAGCATGAACAGCGCGGAGGCGAAGCCGACGATGGTCAGCGTGCGCAGCCCCGCGGCCTTCTGGCGGATCTCCCGCTCCAGGCCGATGAGGGCGGAGAGCGCGAAGGCCAGACCCAACTCGCCAACCTGGACCCAGCCCTGCCCGTAGGCGCCCGAGCCGAGCAGGTCCATGGCGGTCAGTCCCGCAGCGCGGCGAAGCCGGGGCGGACGACGTCGGCCAGCAGCCGGGCCCGGACGGCGTCCTCGGCGAACGCGCCGGCCAGGGCCCGCTCGGTGACCGTCTGCACGTCGTTCCAGCCCCAGCCGTGGGCAGCGGCGACGGCGGCGAGCTCGCTGGACGCCGACACCCCGCTCATCAGCCGGTTGTCGGTGTTGACGGTGACCGCGAAGCCCAGCCGGTGCAGCCGGCCGACCGGGTGCGCGGCCAGTGACGGGTAGGCGCCGGTCTGCACGTTGGACGACGGGGCGACCTCCAGCGTCACCTGCTCGTCGCGCACCCGTCGGGCGAGGTCGCCCAGCGGACCCTCCGGCGGCACCTCGTCGGCGATCCGGACGCCGTGCCCGAACCGCTCTGCGCGGGCGCCGTCCAGGGCTGCCCGGATCGACGCGATCCCGGCGGCCTCACCCGCGTGGACCGTGCGGTGCGCCCCGGTCCGGTCCAGCACGGCGATGGCCTCCGGGATGCGGTCGGGCGGGAAGCCGTCCTCGGGGCCGGCCAGGTCGAAGCCGACCACCCCGGCGTCGCGGTGCCGGACGACGGCCTCGGCCACCTCGACCCACCGGTCGGCCTGGCGCATGGCGCACAGCAGCGTGCCGACGACGATCGGCCGGCCGGCGGCCGCGGCCTCGGCGCTGCCGGCGGCGAACCCGTCAAGCATCGCCTCGATCGCGGTGTCCAGGGGCATGCTCGTGAGCAGCTCCGGGGCCATCCGGACCTCGGCGTAGACCACCCCGTCGGCCGCCAGGTCCAGCGCCGCCTCCCGGGCGACCCGCTGCACCGCCTCCGGGCGCTGCATCACCGCGACGCTGTGGGCAAAGGTCATCAGGTAACGCTCCAGCGACCCGGAGTCCGCGGCCTCCCGGAACCAGCGGCCGAGCCCGTCGGGGTCGCTGGTAGGCAGCCCCCGGTAGCCGACCTCGTCGGCCAGCTCGAGGACTGTCTGCGGCCGCAGCCCCCCGTCCAGGTGGTCGTGCAACAGCACCTTCGGGGCGCGGGCGAGGGTCTCGCGGGTCAACGGTGCGGCGGGCATTGAGCCATTACATCGCGACGCTCCCCACGGCCGCCCGCCAGGGCGTCCGGGTCCGAATCGCGGGGCCGGAGGCTCCCGACCTGGACCCGGGCAACGGCTCAACGCGTCAGGAGGGCGGCCTGGCCGCGGCGCGGCCCGGAGGGTCGCGATGTCATCGGTTCCCTCTGTCCTGCCAGGTGAACGTGCGCACGCAGAGCGCCAGGCCGACGACGCACCAGATGCCGAGCACCAGTGCCACCCGGCCGAGCTCCCAGCTGCCGGCCGGCTCGGAGGCGGCCAGGGCGTCGGGCAGGAAGACCGAGCGCAGGCCCTGCGCCATCCACTTGAGCGGGAAGATCGAGGCGACCGTCTGCAGCCAGGTCGGCACCTGGCTGAACTGGAAGAAGACCCCGGAGATGAACTGCAGGACCAGGGCCACCGGGGTGACCGTCGCCGACGCCGAGCGGCCGTTGCGGGCCAGGCTGGAGACCGCGATGCCCAGCAGCGTGGAGGCCGCCGAACCGAGCGCGGCCACCCAGGCGAAGGTGAGCCAGTCGGTGCCCGAGGGCAGGTCGATGCCGTAGAAGGCCACCCCGATCACCAGCAGGATCGCCACGAGCGCCACCGTGACGACGAAGACCTGCACGACCTTGCCGACGAAGTAGGCGCTCTTGGGCATCGGCGTGCCGGCCAGCCCCTTGAGGGTGCCGTCACTGCGCTCGGTGGCGATACCGATCGCCATGTTCTGCAGGCTGGCGCCCAGGATGCCGGCGGCGATGACCCCGGCCATGAAGTACTGGGTGAAGGAGACGCCGCTGCCCAGGTCGTAGTCGAGGACCGCGCCGAAGACCAGCAGCAGGATCACCGGGAACATCAGCGTGAAGACCACGGACTCCCGCTGCCGGAAGAACTCCTTGAGCTCCACCCCCGCCCGGGTGCGGCAGACGGCGGCGATCGAGGGCAGCGTCCGCCGGGGAGCGTCCACAACGGTCACCATGACATGCTCCCTCGCTCCGCTCGGCCGTTCGCTCCGCTCCTCGCTCGCCGGCGCTCGCCGGCGCTCGCTGCGATGCTCGCTCACTCCCGTGACTCGCCGATCATCCGCAGGTACACGTCTTCCAGGGTCGGGCGGGCGACCGCCAGGTCGGGCACCTCGCCGGGGAACCGGCCGGCCAGCTCCCGGACGAACGCCGTCGGGGTGGCCGTCTCCGCCGTCCGGCGGACGCCGTCCTCGGTCCACTGGACGACGGCCGGCGCTTGGCCGCGGCCACCGAGCTCTGCCGGGACGGCGACCTCCACCAGTCGGCCGCGGGCGATGACGCCGACCCGGTCGGCCAGCTCCTCGGCCTCGTCGAGGTAGTGGGTGGTCAGCAGCATCGTCGTTCCGAGGTCACGCAGGGAGCGGATCAGCGACCAGAACTGGCGGCGCGCCTCGGGGTCGAAGCCGGTGGTCGGCTCGTCGAGGAACAGCAGCCGGGGGCGGCCGACGATGCCCAGCGCCACGTCGAGGCGGCGGCGCTGGCCACCGGACAGCGTCCGGCCGCGGGACCCGGCCTTCTCGGTCAGCCCGACCAGTTCGAGGACCTCGGCGGGGTCCCGGGGGTCGGGGAAATAGGCGGCCTGGGCGCGCAGCAGCTCCAGGCAGGTCAGCTGGCTGTCGCCGGCGCCGGACTGCAGCACGATGCCCAGGTCGGCCTTCCACTGCCGGCCGCCGGTGGCCGGGTCGACGCCCAGCACCCGGACGTCCCCGCCGTCCCGGTCGCGGTAACCCTCCAGGACCTCCACGGTGGTGGTCTTGCCCGCGCCGTTGGGGCCCAGCAGGGCGAAGATCTCGCCGCGGCGGATGTCCAGGTCGAGGCCGGCGACGGCGGTGCTCTCGCCGTAGCGCTTCACCAGCCCGCGGATCGAGATCGCGGCGTCGGGATCCAGCGGGGTCGCGGGTCGCACGTCTCCGGGCGCGGTCGCGGCGGGCGTTCGGGTCACGGACGGATAGTGTGCTCCATGACCCTGTGACGAGGTGCGAGTGGAGTGCCACGGCGCCAGATGGCCCCCTCCAGGGCGTGCCCGAAGCCCCGATGGCCCCTCCAGGGCGTCCCCGAGCCTGCGAGGGGATCCAGAAGGGCGGCCTTCCTCCAGGAAGGGGTCCTTCCTCAGCCGGTGATGCGGTCCAGCACCAGCGGCAGCGGCGTGTCGCCGGTGTCCACGCCGATCGCCCCCTCCAGCGCCTCCAGGGCGCGCGGGATGCGGCCGGCGTCGTCGGTCTGCAACTCCAGCAGCGGCTGACCGGCGGTGACCTGCTCCCCCACTCCGGCGGTCCACACCACCCCGGCCGCGGCCGACACCGGGTCCTCCTTGCGCGCCCGCCCCGCGCCCAGCCGCCAGGCAGCCACGCCCAGGGCGTAGGCGTCCAGGCGGGTAAGGGTGCCGCTGGCCGGGGCGGTGACCACGTGCCGCTCGGCCGGCTGCGGGAGCGCGGCGTCGGGGTCGCCGCCCTGCGCCGCGATCATGCGCCGCCAGACGTCCATGGCGCGGCCGTCGGCGAGCGCGTCGGCCGGGTCGACGTCCTCGCGCCCGGCGCCGGCGAGCATCTCCCGGGCCAGCGCGAGGGTCAGCTCCACCACGTCGGCGGGCCCCCCGCCGGCGAGCACCTCGACGGACTCGGCGACCTCGACGGCGTTGCCCGCGGCCCGGCCCAGCGGGCGGTCCATGGCGGTGACCAGGGCGACGGTGCGGACGCCGGCCGCCCGGCCGAGACCGACCATGGTGCGGGCCAGGGTGCGGGCGTCGTCCGGGTCGCGCATGAACGCCCCCGACCCGGTCTTGACGTCCAGCACCAGGGCGTCGGCGCCCTCGGCGATCTTCTTGCTCATGATCGAGCTGGCGATCAGCGGGATCGACTCGACGGTGCCGGTGACGTCGCGCAGCGCGTAGAGCGCCTTGTCCGCCGGGGCCAGATCGTTGCCGGCCGCGCAGATGACCGCGCCGACATCCCGCAGCTGCGCCAGGTACTCGGCGTCGGACACGTCGGCCAGCCAGCCGGGGACCGACTCCAGCTTGTCCAGCGTGCCGCCGGTGTGGCCCAGCCCCCGGCCGGACAGCTGCGGGACCGCGACGCCGCAGGCGGCGACCAGCGGCGCGAGCGGCAGCGTGATCTTGTCGCCGACACCGCCGGTAGAGTGCTTGTCGGCGGTCGGCCGGCCCAGCGCCGAGAGGTCCTTACGGACGCCGGAGTCGATCATCGCCTGGGTCCAGACGGCCAGCTCGTCGTCGTCCATGCCGCGGAAGAAGACCGCCATGAGCAGCGCGCTCATCTGCTCGTCGGGCACCACCCGGTCGGTGTATGCGCCGATCACCCAGCGGATCTGGTCGGCGGTCAGCCGGGCGCCGTCCCGCTTGGCCCGGATGACGTCGATCGCGTCGAACCGGCTGCTCATGAGCGGGCCGCCGCGGCGACCAGGTCGTCGGGGCCGAAGGCATCGGGCAGCACCTCGCGCATCGGCACGATGCCCAGCGACACGGTCTCGATCAGCATCTCCGCGCCGCCGTGCTCCCAGAGCAGCTGCCGGCACCGTCCGCAGGGCATCAGCGGCTGGCCGTCACTGCCGACGCAGGCGACCGCGACCAGCCGGCCCCCGCCGCTGCGCACCAGGTCGCTGACCATGCCGCACTCGGCGCACAGAGCCAGCCCGTAGGAGGCGTTCTCCACGTTGCAGCCGGTGACGACCCGGCCGTCGTCCACGAGCCCGGCCACGCCCACCGGGAAATGCGAGTACGGCGCATAGGCGTGCGTCATCGCTTTCCGAGCGGCCGCCCGCAGGGCGTCCCAGTCCAGGTCGGGAACCGGCATCTCAGTGCTCTCCTCGTCGGTACACGAGCCCGTCGGCCTTCGGCATCCGCAACCGCTGGGAGGCCAGCGACAGCACCAGCAGCGTGGTGATGTGCGGGGTGAAGGACACGATGCCGTCGGGCAGTTCGTCGATGGTCAGGAAGCCGGCCAGCGCCGCCGCGGCGAACACCGCGGCCAGCACGGCCTGCAGCTGCTTGCCCTGCAGGCCCTGGACGACCGATACCGCCGCCAGCAGCAACGCCACCAGCAGCAACAGCGCGACGACCGCGGTCTGGCTGCGCAGCTGCAGGGCGTCGGCGTAGCCGAACAGGCCGGCGCCCGCGGCCAGCCCGCCGGGCCGCCAGTTGCCGAAGATCAGCGCCGCCAGGCCGATGAAGCCGCGGCCGTTGGTCTGGCCCTCGCGGTAGATGTTGGCGATGAAGACCAGGAAGACCCCGCCCAGGCCGGCCAGGGCGCCGGAGACGACCACGGCGATGTATTTGAGCCGGTAGACCGGGACGCCGAGGGAGTCCGCCGCCGCCGGGTTCTCCCCGCAGGAACGCAGCCGCAGGCCGAACGCCGTCCGCCACAGCACCAGGTAGGACGCCGGGATCAACAACACCGCCACGACGGTGAGCACGCCGACGTCGCTGGTCACCCCACGCAGCAGTCCGGCCAGGTCCGACAGTAGGAACCAGTGCTTGGCCTCGAGGTCGCCGAGCAGGTCCGGGCCGGAGGACAGCACCGGCAGTGAGAAGCTCGGTGGACTGGAGGACACCGGTGGTGACTGCGTCACCCCACCACCGGCCGGGTTGTCGGCGTACAGCGTCTCGGACAGGAAGCGCACGGCCCCGCCGGCCAGAATGTTGATCGCCACGCCGGAGACCACGTGATCGACGCCGAAGGTGACCGTGGCGATCGCGTGCAGCAGGCCGCCGAGGGCGCCCATGACCAGCCCGCCGACCACCGCACCGACCCAGCCCCACTGGTAGCCGGCCCAGCCCGCGCCCCAGGTGCCCAGGATCATCATCCCGTCCAGGCCGATGTTCACCACGCCTGCGCGCTCGGAGAACAGGCCACCGAGGGCCGCCAGCGCCAGCGGCACGGCCAGCAGCAGCGCCGCCGACAGCGTCGAGGACGACGTCAGCGCCTGCTCACCGCTGACCACCCGGACCACCGAGAACAGCACCACCAGGCCCACGAACAGCCAGGTCAGCCGGCGCGCGCGGCCGCCGCCGGTGAACAACTCGGTGACCGCTCCGCGTCTCGTGCGGGCCGGCGCCGTCTGCGTCGCGGTGCTCATGACTCGACTCCGAACTCGTTCCGCTCCTCGGTCGCTGACGCTGCCTGCGATGCTCGCTCGCCCGTCGCCTTCGCGGTGCTCATGCGGGGGTCCCCCGCCGTTCGTCACTGGGCTCGCCGGCGCCGATGCCGGCGTGCAGCGCCGGGCCGGTGCCGCCGTCACCGGTCGGAGGCGCGGCCACCACCGAACCGCGCTCGGCCTGCCGGCGGGTCAGCCGGCGGGCGACCTCATTGGCGATGACGACGGCGAGCACGATCGTGCCCTGGATGATCGTGACCACCGAGGACGGGATCTGGGCGATCTGCAGCGGCACCGCGGCCCGGTCGAGGAAGGCGAACAGCAGCGCCCCCAGGGCGATGCCGACCGGGGAGTTACGGCCGAGCAACGCCACGGCGATGCCGAGGAACCCCAGCCCCGAGGTGAACTCGGTGCCGTAGCTGTGGTCGCGGCCCAACAGGTCGGGCAGCCCGATGAGGCCGGCTACTGCTCCGGACAGCAGCATCGTCTTGACCACCATGCCCCGGGCGTCGACGCCGCTGGCCGAGGCCGCCGACGGGGACAGGCCGCTGGCGCGCAGGTCGAAGCCGAACCGGGTCCGCTTGAGCAGCACCGAGACCAGCAGGCCGACGACGAGCGCCACGATCAGGAACCCGTAGAGCTGCCGCGGCGGGTTGGCCAGGCCCAGGAGGTCGAAGATCCCGTTCAGCGACGGCATCCAGCCCGACTCCGGGATGTCCGAGGTGGTGATGATCGACGCGCCGGGCTCACTCCCCCGCAGCGGGCCGGTGAGCAGATAGGACGCCGTCCCCAGGGCGATGAAGTTGAGCATGATCGAGCTGATGACCTCGCTCACGCCGCGGGTCACCTTGAGCACCGCCACGATGCCGGCCCACAGCGCGCCCACCGCCATGGCGACCACGACGATGAGCAGCACGTGCAGCGGCCCCGGCAGGACGACCGCGGCGCCCACGCCGGCAGCCAGCACCGTGGCCATCCGGTACTGGCCCTCGACGCCGATGTTGAACAGGCCGGCACGGAAGGCGATGGCCACGGCGATTCCGGCCAGGAACAGCGGCACGGCGCGATCGAGCACGACCACCAGGGCGGTGATCTGCTGGGATGGGCTGTCACCGAAGTCGACCATCACCCGCAGCGCGTCCAGCGGGTTGACCCCGATGGCCAGCATGACCACCGCGGAGATGATCAGCGCGATGACCACCGCGACGACGGGGGCCAGCGCCGACTGCGCGACGCGCCGGGCCACGCTCATGCGGCACCAGCCGGTTGCGCGGCGCCGGTCATGTGGCTGCCGAGCTCCTCCGGGGTCAGCCGAGCCGGGTCCAGTGCGGCGACCACCCGGCCGCGCAGCATGACCCGGAGGGTGTCCGACAGCCCGATCAGCTCGTCCAGGTCCGCCGAGATCAGCACGATCCCCAACCCCCCCGCCCGCGCGTCCTTGAGCAGTTCCCAGATGGCCGACTGGGCGCCGACGTCGACCCCGCGGGTCGGGTGCGCGGCGAGCAGCAGCCGTGGCGACGCGCTCATCTCCCGGCCCACGATCAGCTTCTGCTGGTTGCCGCCGGACAGCGCCACGGCCAGCGTGTCCGGACCCGGGGCACGGACGTCGTACTCCCGCATGATCCGCTCGGTGTCGGCCCGGGCGCCCTTCCGGTCGATGAACGCACCCTTGGCCGACGGCGGGCGCGTCTGGTGCCCCAGGATCCGGTTCTCCCACAGCGGCGCGTCCAGCAGCATCCCCTGGCGGTGCCGGTCCTCGGGGATGAACCCGATGCCGCCGTCGCGGCGCTGTCGGGTGCTCCAGCGCGTCACGTCGTCCGTGCCGAGCACGAGGGTGCCGCCGACCAGCGGGCGCAGCCCCATGATGGCGTCGACGAGCTCGGCCTGACCGTTGCCCTCAACGCCGGCGATGCCCACGACCTCGCCCTCGTGCACCGTGAAGGAAACGTCGTCGACGACCCGGCGGCCGTCCAGCGAGGCGACGGTCACGCCGGTCAGCTGCAGCACTGGGGCCTCGCGCACGGTGGACGTGCGGGTCGCCGGGGTCGGCAGCTCCGCGCCGACCATCATCTCGGCCAGCTGCTTCGCCGTCGTCGTCCGGGGGTCGGCGGTACCGACGGTGGTGCCGCGACGGATGACGGTGATCGAGTCGGCGACCTTGCGCACCTCGTCCAGCTTGTGGGAGATGAAGATGACGGTGAGGCCCTCGCGCTTGAGCTCGGCGAGGTTGCCGAACAGCTCGTCGACCTCCTGCGGCACCAGGACGGCGGTGGGCTCGTCCAGGATCAGCGTCCGTGCGCCGCGGTAGAGCACCTTGGCGATCTCCACCCGCTGACGGTCGCCGACCCCGAGATCCTCGACCAGGGTGTCGGGATCGAGCCCCAGGGCGTAGCTGTCGGAGATCTCCCGGATGCGGCGGCGAGCCTCGGCCCGGTCCAGCCGGACGCCCTTGGTGGGCCCGCTGCCCAGCACGACGTTCTCCAGCACGGTGAAGTTGTCGGCGAGCATGAAGTGCTGGTGGACCATCCCGACCCCGGCGGCGATCGCGTCGGCGGGACTGCGGAAGGTGACCGGCGTGCCGTCGAGCAGGATCTCGCCCTCGTCGGGGCGGTGCATGCCGTACAGGGTCTTCATCAGCGTCGACTTGCCGGCGCCGTTCTCCCCCACGATGGCGTGCACCTCACCCCGGCGGACCCGCAGCTCGATGTCCTTGTTCGCCACCACGCCCGGGAAGCGCTTGGTGATGCCGCGCAGCTCGACCGCCAGGGGTGCGGACTCGTCCATCGGCGTCTCCTCCGGGATGGGTGCGATGGGACGTCCGGACCGCAAGCGCTCCGGTCCGGGTGGCGGACGACGACGTCGTCGTCCGCCGCCGCCGCCGAGACGGTACACACGGAAAACGGCGGGCCCGGGGGCGTGACGTACGCCCGGGCCCGCCGTGTCCAGTGCTGCTCAGGACGGGGGCATCACGGGGTCTCGGGAACCGTGATCTCGCCGTCGATGATCTTCTGCTTGTACTCGTCGACCTGGTCCTGGATGTCGTCGATGAAGCCGCCGGAGGCCGCCAGGCCGACGCCATCGGTGGACAGGTCACTGACGATGTCCGTGCCGCCCTTGACGTTGCCGTCGACGAAGTCGCCGATGAAGGCCTCGACCGCGTTGTCCACGCGCTTGAGCACCGAGGTCATGATCACCGGCTGGAGGGCCGGGTCGCCGACCGTCTGGTACTGGTCGGAGTCCACGCCGATCGCGCGCTTGCCCGACGCCGCGGCAGCCTGGAAGACACCGATGCCCGAGCCGCCGGCGGCGGCGTAGACGATGTCGGCGCCCTTGTCGTACATGCCCTGGGCGACGATCTTGCCCTTCGCCGGGTCGCTGAAGCCGGAGAAGTCACCGGCCGGCGAGATGTAGCTCACGTCGACGACGATGTCGGGGTTGACCGCTTTAGCCCCGGCGACGTAGCCGGCCTCGAAGCTCTGGATCAGCGGGGTCTCGACGCCACCGACGAAGCCGACGTGGTCGGTCTCGGACTTCAGCGCCGCTGCGACGCCCCCCAGAAAGGACCCCTCGTTGGCGGCGAACTGCAGACCGGTGACGTTGCCGGTTCCCAGGTCCACGCCGGTGGAGTCGACGACGGCGAAGGTGGTCTCCGGGTACTGCTTCGCCACGTCGCCGATGACGTCGCCGTAGGCGAAGCCCACCGCGATGATCGGGTTGTAGCCGCCGTCGGCCAGCTGGGTGAGCAGGTCGGCCCGGTTGGAGGCGTCGCTGTTGGGCGAGAGCTCCTGTACCTCGCCGCCGTTGGTCTTGATGGCCGCCTCGACGCCGGCGTAGGCCGAGTCGTTGAACGACTTGTCGCCACGGCCGCCGGTGTCGTAGGCGAGACCGATCTTCAGGTCGCCGGCGCTGGCGCTGCTGCCGCTGCCCCCGGCCGTGCTGTCGGTCTCGTCGCTGGCGCAGGCCGCAAGGGCCATGCTGCCGGCCAGCAGCAGAGCCGCGGCCTTCATCCCACGCACGTGGCGCAAGACGGTCTCCTCTCTCGGAGGGCGCCGGCCGAGGTTGGTCGGCCACGCCCCGGTGGGGTGGATCGAGCTGATCGCATCCGCCTTCCGGCCGGCCACAGGAAGCAGCCTCACCTGGCGACGGCGATCCGGGCACGCTAACCGCGGGGTCGCCTCGCGGACCCCCTCGCGGAGAGGACCGATGCCGGATCGTTGCCAACCGGCACGGTCGGCCATTCCCCTGGGCCACCGTGGGTGAGGCAGGCCACACGCCTGGCGCGGCGGCGCACCGGCTAACGTCGCTGCCCATGCGCTGCCTGCCGTTCGCGGCCACGGTGGGCGGCCGGTTGCCGGGCGCGCTGGCCGGGTTGCTGACGGCCGTGGTGCTGGTGCTGGGCCCCGGCGGCCCAGCCCTGGCAGAGAGTTCCCGGCCCACCGTCGACCCCGTCGCTCCCACCCCGACCTCACCGTCGGCGGGCGCGCCTCCGCAGGGCACCGCCCCGGACGGCAGCACGGTAGGCGGCGAGCTGCTGGACACCCGGGGCCTGGTCACCGTGCCCGGTGCTCCCCCGGTGCCCGAGGGCATCGACGCCCACGGCTGGCTGGTGGCCGACGCCACCACCGGCGCCGTCCTCGGCGCCCGCGACCCGCACGGCCGCTACTACCCCGCCAGCACCCTCAAGACGCTGACCCTGCTGACCCTGTCGCCCCTGCTGGACCCCGCACTCGTCGTGGCGGGCACGGTGGAGGACGAGGCCATCGAGGGCAGTCGGGTGGGACTGGTGCAGGGTGGCCACTACCCGGTCTCGCTGCTGTTCCGCGCCCTGGTGATGCAATCGGGCAACGACGCGGCCAACGCGCTGGCCCGGGCCGCGGGTGGGGTGGCGCCCACGGTCGCGGCGATGAACACCACGGCGGAGCGGATCGGCGCCTACGACACCGTTGCCGGCACGCCCTCGGGCCTGGACGTCGCGGGTCAATCCTCCTCGCCCTACGACCTGGCCCTGATCATGCGGCAGCTGGTCGCCGACCCGGCCATCCTGGCGGTGCTGCAGACCCGCACCGCCCAGATGCCCGCCGTCGCGGGGCGGAGTCCCGGGTACGAGATCCAGACGCAGGACACCCTGCTCGCCGACTACCCGGGCGCCCTCGGTGGCAAGACCGGCTTCACCGACGCCGCCCGTCACACGTTCGTGGCCGCCGCCGAGCGCGACGGCCGCCGACTGGTGGTCAGCCTCATGCAGGCCGAGCGACGCCCGGTGCACGAGCTCGAGCAGGCCGAGCGCCTGCTGGACTGGGGCTTCACCACCGCACCCGGGACCGGCGGGGTGGGCCGGCTGGTCGATCCGGGCGAGGCCACCGCAGCCCCGGTCGCGATGACGTCCGCCGCCGCGGCCAGCCCGGCTCCGATGACGACTGCGACCACCACGGCCGCCGCGCCGGGCACCCGGGCGTCCTCGTCGGGACGACCGGCCGGGGAGTCACCACTGCTACCCCTCGGCCTCGGCGCCGGGGCGGTGGCCATCGTGGCGGCCACGGTGGTGGGCCGGCGACGCGCCGTCCGCCCGGTGGCCTTCCCGGGCGAGGGCGGCGTGCCGGCGGTCAGCGAGCGGAGCCGGTGAGCGGGTACTCGCGGGCGACGGCCCAGGCGCCGCCGGGCAGCTGCTCGAACTCGGTGAAGGAGTCGACCCGGAACTCGGCCTGCAGCTCGGCCAGGCCGGTGTAGGCGGTGTCGAGCATGTCGGTGGGCACGTCGTGGGCGACGGTGACGTGCGGGTGGTACGGGAAGCTCAGCGGCCGGGCCAGCGGACCGGTGCACACGTCGGTGGCGATCAGCTCGCAGTCGGCGATGCCCCGGGCGACGGCCACGAAGACCACCTCGGAGATGGGGCGGAACGTGCCGGTGCCCGACAGGTGCACGTCGAAGGGGGGATGCCGGCGGGCAATCTCCGCCAGGTGGCCGCTGATCGCCGGCCGGTCGGCCGCGGCGACCTCGGTGGGCGGCAGCAGCGTCACGTGCGGCGGCACCAGGGCGGCCTGCGGGTCGCCCACCTTGCCGCGCCACTCGACCAGCAGCTGGGCCCAGGGCTCGGGCACCGAGACGACCACGCCCAGCACCGTGGTGTCCCGCTGGGTGCGGACCGGGGTGCGGCGGAAGGCGAAGGTGTCCTCGTTCGTCCGCCGGGGTGCCTCGGTCATGGGGCCGCCGGGGACAGGAAACCGACCCGGTCGTACACGGTGGACAGCGTCCGGCCGGCGACCTCCCGGGCGCGCGCGGCACCGTCGGTGAGCACCCGCTGCAGCTCCGCCGGGTCGACGAGCAGCTCCGCCGTCCGCTGCTGGACCGGGGCCAGCGCGTCGGTGACGACCTCGGCGAGCTCCTTCTTCAGGTCGCCGTAGCCACGCCCGGCGAAGTGCTCCTCGAGCTGGGCCACCGTCTGCCCGGACAACGCCGAGTGGATGGCCAGCAGGTTCGTCACCCCGGGTTTGGCGACCGGGTCGGCGACCACCTCGCGGCCTGTGTCGGTGACCGCCGAACGGATCTTCTTGGCGGTCACCGTGGGGTCGTCGAGCAGGTTGATGCATCCAGCCGGCGGCAGGCTCTTGCTCATCTTCTTGTCCGGGGACTGCAGGTCGAGCACCTTGGCAGCCCCCGGCGGGATGAAGGCCTCCGGAACGGTGAACGTGTCGCCGTACCGGCCGTTGAACCGGGTCGCCAGGTCGCGGGTGAGCTCCAGGTGCTGCCGTTGGTCCTCGCCGACCGGCACCCGGTGCGCCTGGTAGAGCAGGATGTCGGCGGCCTGCAGCACCGGGTAGGTGAACAGCCCGACCGACGTCGTCCCGGCGCCCTCGCGGCTGCTCTTGTCCTTGAACTGGGTCATCCGGCCGGCCTCGCCGAACCCGGTGAGGCACTGCAGCACCCAGGCCAGCTGGGCGTGCTCGGGCACGTGGCTCTGCACGAACAGCGTGCTGCGGGCCGGGTCGACGCCGAGGGCGAGCAGCTGAGCGGCGGAGACCAGGGTGCGCCGCCGGAGCACCTCGGGGTCGGGCTGCTCGACGGTGATGGCGTGCAGGTCGACGACGCAGTAGAAGGCGTCGTGGTCGTCCTGCAGGCTCACCCACTGCCGCAGCGCACCCAGGAGGTTGCCGAGGTGGAAGGAGTCCGCCGTCGGCTGGATGCCGGACAGCACGCGGGGAGCAGGCACGCCCATCATCGAACCACGCGCCTCAGGAGTCCACGCTCAGGCTCCCGGGCCGCCCGGAGCCGCGCTGGTCAGGACGGCGTTCAGCGCGGCGCAGCCGCTCCGCTCCTACACCGCAGGTGCGTTGGTCAGCTCGGTGTCCCGCACGTCGTCGAGCGCGGTGATGAAGACGTCGTCCTCCTCGGGGGTGCCCACGGTGACCCGCAGCCCCTCCCCGGCGAACGGTCGGGTGATGACCGCCCGCGCCTCCAGGGCCGCGGCGGTCGCGGCGGTCGCCTCGCCCAGCGGCAGCCAGAGGAAGTTGGCCTGGCTGTCGGCCACCGCGCGGCCGCGCTCGCGCAGGGCCGCGGTGAGCCGGGTGCGCTCGACGACGACGGCGGCGCAGCGCTCCCGCACCTCGTCCTCGCTGGCCAGCGCGGCGACCGCGGCCGCCTGGGCGAGGGTGGAGACGCTGAACGGGACGTGGGTCTTGCGCACCGCCTCAGCCACCGCCGGGTCCTCCGCGAGGAGATAGCCGACCCGGAGCCCGGCCAGGCCCCACGCCTTGGAGAACGTCCGCAGCACGGCCACGTTGGCCCGGCCCCGCATCAGCTCCACGCCGTCGGGTACCTCCGGGTCGGTGACGAACTCGCGGTAGGCCTCGTCGAGCACCACGAGGGTCTCGGCGGGCACCGCGTCCAGGAAGCGTTCGAGCTCGGCCCGGCGCACCGCCGTCCCGGTGGGGTTGTTCGGGTTGCAGACGAAGACCAGCCGGGTGGTCTCGTCGGCCGCGGCCAGCAGGCCGTCCAGGTCGTGGGTGTCGGCCGGCCCGCCAGGCGTGCCGGGCACGAGCGGCACCCGGACGGCGCGGGCACCGGCGACCTCGGCCAGCAGCGGGTACATCTCGAAGGACCGCCAGGCGAAGACGATGCTGGTGCCCGGGTCGTTGAACGCCTGGGCCAACTGCTGGCAGACCGTCACCGCGCCGCAGCCGGTGGCCACCTGCGCGGGCTCCACGCCGTACCGCTCGGCCAGGGCGGCAGTCAGGACCGTCGCCCCGTTGTCGGGGTACCGGTTGGTCTCCCCCGCGGTCGCGGCGATCGCCTGCACGACCGCCGGCAGCGGGGGGAACGCCACCTCGTTGCTGGCCAGCTTCACCGCCCGCTCGACGCCGATCTCGCGGGCGAGGTCGGCGGGGTTGCGGCCGGGCCGGTAGGCCGGCAGGGCGGCGACCGCGGGACGTGCGCTGACCACGACTGTTCCTCCTGCACCTGCCGCCCCGGGGCACGCACCGTTGTGCGACCCCGGGCCGGCGACGTCTCTAGGGTGGGCCCATGCGCGTACTCGTCGCCGGCGGTGCCGGCTACATCGGCAGCGTAGTCACCGCGGCCCTGCTGGAGTCCGGTCACGAGGTGACCGTGCTCGACGACCTGTCCACCGGGCACGCCGACGCGGTCCCGGAGGGCGCGACGCTGGTCCGCGCCTCGCTGCACGACTCGGCCCCGGTGCTGGCCGACGTGCGACCCGAGGCGGTGCTGCATTTCGCGGCCAAGAGCCTGGTAGGGGCCAGCCAGGTGACACCGGAGGACTACTGGCACACCAACGTCGGTGGCTCCCTGGCGCTGCTCGAGGCGATGCGCGCGGCCGACTGCCGGCGGATCGTGTTCTCCTCGACCGCGGCCACCTACGGCGAGCCCGATGTGGTCCCCATCCCCGAGGACGCGCCCACCCGCCCGACCAACACCTACGGGGCCAGCAAGCTGGCGGTCGACCACATGCTGACCTCGTACGCGGTGGCGCACTCCTTCGCCGCGGTCAGCCTCCGGTACTTCAACGTCGGGGGCGCCGCCTACGGGTGCGGTGAGCGGCACGCCACCGAGACCCACCTTATCCCGATCGCCCTGCAGGTTGCCGCGGGCACCCGCGACGCGCTCACCGTCTTCGGCGAGGACTACCCCACACCCGACGGCACCTGCATCCGTGACTACGTGCACGTCACGGACCTGGCCGCCGCGCACCTGCTGGCGCTGCCGGCGCCGGCGCCGGCTGAGCACCGCATCTACAACCTGGGCAGCGGCACCGGCTTCTCGGTCCAGCAGATGGTCGACGCGGTCCGCACCGTCACCGGGCACCCGGTGCCGGTGGTCGTGGGGGCCCGGCGGACCGGCGACCCGGCCCGGCTGGTGGCCAGCTCCGCGCGCATCCACCGGGACCTCGGCTGGGCGCCCGAGTACACCGAACTCACCGAGATCGTCGCTGACGCCTGGGAGTTCGCGCAGCAGCGCACCGCCTGAAAGAGCACCCGGCCCCTCTGCAGGGTCCCGCTCGCGAGCCTGCGAGCGGCGGCGGGCAGGGGGTCCTTTCTCAGCCGGAGGCCGGCTCCGCGGAGACGCCGTCGGCGCCGGCCTCGGGCTGGGGCGCCGGGGACACCGAGATCCGGGCGATGCGCCGGCCGTCGAGCTCCTGCACGGTCAGCCCCCGACCCTCGACGCTCACCGAGTCGCCGATCACCGGCAGGCGACCGAGGTCGGCCAGCACGTAGCCGGCCACGGTCTCGTAGGGGCCGTCGGGCAGCTGGAGGCCGGTGGCGACGGCGAAGTCGTCGAGGTTGAGCAGCCCGTCGACCTCGTGCGGACCGCCCGCCGGGTCGTCGGTCTGCGGGGCGACCTCCTCGTCGTACTCGTCGTAGATCTCCCCGATGACCTCCTCGATGAGGTCCTCGAGGGTGACGATGCCGTCGGTGCCGCCGTACTCGTCCACGACGATCGCGAAGTGCCGGTTCTCCTTGCGCATCTCCGACAGGGCAGTGAGGACGCCGGCGGTGCCGGGCAGCTGTTTCACCTCGCGGGCCAGGTCACCGACGGTCGCCGCACGCCCGGCCGGGTGGTTGGGCAGGAACAGGTCCCGGACGTGCACGAAGCCCACGACGTCGTCCTCGCTGCGCCCGACGACGGGGTAGCGCGACCAACTGGAGTCGGCGACCTGCTTGGCCGCGCGGCTGGCGGTCATCGACGCGTCGAGGAAGTCGACCTCGGTGCGCGGGGTCATCACCTCGCGCACCTCGCGGTCACCGGCCCGGAAGACGTCGTCGATCAGCCGGCGCTCGTCGCTGGTCAGCGACTCGTGGGCGGCGACCAGGTCGCGCAGTTCCTCCTGGCCGATCGCCTCGCCGCTGGCCCTGGGGTCACCGCCGAGCAGCCGGACCAGCAGGTCGGTCGAGCGGGACAGCAGCCAGATGATCGGGCGGAAGACCACGGCGATGCCGTTGAGCGGGGCGGCGACCAGCAGTGAGAAGCCCTCGGCGCGCTGCAGCGCCAGCCGCTTGGGGGTCAGCTCGCCGACCACCAGCGACAGGTAGCTGATCGCAATGGTCACCAGCACGAAGGCCAGCGGCTCGGCCAGGCCGGGCTGCACGCCCCGGCCCATCAACCAGTCGCCCAGCGGCCCGGAGAGCGTGCTCGCGCCGAACGCTGCGGAGAAGAAGCCGGCCAGTGTGACGCCGACCTGGACCGCGGCCAGGAACCGGTTGGGCTCCGCGAGCAGCTTGGTCAGCGCCTTGCCGCGGCGGCCGCCGGACTCGCCCAGCGAACGGACCTGGGAGTCCCGCAGCGACACCAGGGCGATCTCGGCGCCGGAGAAGGCGCCTCCGATCAGCACGAAGGCGAAGACCATGACGATGTTGAGCCATACGTCGCTCACCGGCGGCGTGCTCCTCCGGGGATGTCGTGCGCGACGGGGCTGTCCCGCGTCGACCACGGTAGTGGCCGATACCGACCGTGGTGCCGTCCCACGTCGGACTCCGGTCACACCAGCGTTGACCGCAGACCACTTCCCGTGATCGCCTGCTCACGGTTAGTCTTTTGTGATAACAATTCGTGATCTTCGAGGACGTGCCCGTGCGCCACCGCCCCGTTCCACCGCTCTCGCCCAAGGCCCGCGCCCGGCACTCCCGAGCAGCCGGTTCCCGATCACGCCGACACCCCGCCTGGGCTCCGCTCGCTCTCCTCGCCTCGGCGCTCGTCGTCGCGCTGGCCGCCCTGCTGCTCGCTGGTCCGGCCGGTCCACTGCTCGAGGACGCCGCCGGCGGTGCCGCTGCGACCGCAGATCCCGGAGAGGCCGTCGCCGACCAGGCGCGGCCCTCGGCCGGCACGCTGCCGTCCGCCCGACCACCGGCACTCCTACCGTCCGTGGTGGCCGACGCACCCGCAACGGCGACGACCGTCCCGCCGTCCACCAGTCCGGTCGGGGACGAGCCGGTCGCGCCCACACCCACCACGTCGCCGGCGCCCGCGTCGGAGTCCGATCCCGATCCCGATCCCGATCCCGATCCCGATCCCGATCCTGGGGCCAAGCCCGTGCCCGAGCCGGTGGCGGCAGCCGTTCCGGCGCCGGATCCGGTCCCCGCCGTAGCGGACACCCCCGCTGGCACGGAGCCCGTCCTGGCCCTGGTCAACCAGCTGCGTACCGCCGCCGGCTGCGCAGCGGTGACCCCGGACGACGGGCTGGCCGGCGTCGCCCGGGCGCACAGCGCGGACATGCGCGACCGGACGTACTTCAGCCACACCGATCCGGACGGGCTCTCGCCGTTCGACCGGGCAGACCGGGCCGGGGTGACCAACGCCCGCGCGGAGAACATCGCCCGCGGCCAGGCGGACGCCGCCGCAGTGATGGACGCTTGGATGAACAGTGCCGGGCACCGGCGGAACATCCTGGACTGTTCGTACCGCACGATGGGCCTGGGGATCGCCAGCGGCACCGGTGGTCCCTGGTGGACCCAGATGTTCGGCGTCTGAACCAGCGGTCCGAGCCCCGTCCCCCTGACACGCGACGGCCCCCTCGACCGCAGGGGGTCGAAGGGGCCGTCGTCGGGCAACGCGCGAGATCAGGCCATGGCCTTCTGCAGGTTGGTGTCGATGGCCGCCAGGAAGTCCTGGGTGGTCAGCCACGGGCTGTCCTTGGAGATCAGCAGCGCGAGGTCCTTGGTCATCTGGCCGCTCTCGACGGTGTCGATGCAGACCTTCTCCAGCGTCTCGGCGAACCGGGTGACCTCCGGGGTGCCGTCGAGCTTGCCTCGGTGGGCCAGGCCCCGGGTCCAGGCGAAGATCGACGCGATCGGGTTCGTCGAGGTCTCCTTGCCCTGCTGGTGCTGGCGGTAGTGGCGGGTGACCGTGCCGTGGGCGGCCTCGGCCTCGACCGTGCGGCCGTCCGGCGTCGAGAGCACCGAGGTCATCAGGCCCAGCGAGCCGAAGCCCTGCGCGACTGTGTCGGACTGCACGTCACCGTCGTAGTTCTTGCAGGCCCAGACGTAGCCGCCCTCCCACTTGAGCGAGGCGGCGACCATGTCGTCGATGAGCCGGTGCTCGTAAGTGATGCCGGCGGCCTTGAACTGGTCGGCGAACTCGGTGTGGAAGACCTCTTCGAAGATGTCCTTGAAGCGGCCGTCGTAGACCTTGAGGATCGTGTTCTTCGTCGACAGGTACACCGGGTACTTGCGCGCCAGGCCGTAGTTCAGCGACGCGCGGGCGAAGTCCCGGATCGAGTCGTCGAGGTTGTACATCGACAGCGAGATGCCCGCGCCCGGCGCCTGGAAGACCTCGTGCTCGATCGGCTCGGAGCCGTCCGACGGTGTGAAGGTGACCGTCAGGGTCCCGGCGGAGGGGAACCGGAAGTCGGTCGCCCGGTACTGGTCGCCGTAGGCGTGGCGGCCGATGATGATCGGCTTGGTCCAGCCCGGCACCAGGCGCGGGACGTTCGCCATGATGATCGGCTCGCGGAAGATGACGCCACCGAGGATGTTGCGGATCGTCCCGTTCGGGGACCGCCACATCTTCTTCAGACCGAACTCCTCGACCCGCGCCTCGTCCGGGGTAATGGTGGCGCACTTGACGCCGACCCCGTGCTGCTTGATGGCGTTGGCGGCATCGATCGTGACCTGGTCGTCGGTGGCGTCCCGGTTCTCCATCCCGAGGTCGTAGTACTCGAGGTCGACGTCGAGGTACGGGAGGATGAGCTGGTCCTTGATGAACTGCCAGATGATCCGGGTCATCTCGTCGCCGTCGAGTTCGACGACCTTGCCCTCGACCTTGATCTTGCTCACGTGGTGGGTTTCCCTCTCTGCGGCTCTGACCAGTGCGGTCAGAGGTCGGCTACGTCGGCCTGCTTGGCGCGCACCGCCTCGGCGGCTTCATGCAGGCCCGCCAGCTCACTGTCGGACAGGTCGCGCTCGACGACCTTCTTCACGCCCTGGCGGCCGATCTCGGCCTCGACCCCCAGGTAGACCCCGGAGATCCCGTACTCGCCGTCGACCCAGGCACACACCGGCATGACCGCACCGGAGTCCTCGATCACCGCGCGCGCCATGCGTGCGGCCGCGGCCGAGGGCGCGAAGTAGGCCGAGCCGGTCTTCAGTAGCGCGACGACCTCGGCCCCGCCGTTGCGGGTGCGGTCGACCAGGTGCTCGATGCGGTCGGCGGCCAGCACGTCGGTCAGCGGCCTGCCGTCGACCGTGCAGCGGGAGGGCACCGGAACCATCGTGTCGCCGTGCGACCCCAGGGTCAGCGTGCGCACCGAGCTCACCGGGACGTCGAGTTCCTCGGCGACGTTGGTGGTGAACCGGGCGGTGTCGAGCATGCCGGCCTGGCCCATCACCTTGTGCTTCGGGAAGCCGGTGGCGAGCTGGGCCAGCGCGGTCATCTCATCCAGCGGGTTGGACACCACGATGAGGACGGCGTTCGGGGAAGTCTTCGCGACGTTCTCGGCGACCTGGCGGACGATTCCAGCGTTGGTCTCGATGAGGTCCATCCGGCTCATGCCGGGCCTGCGGGGCAGGCCCGCGGTGATCACGACCACGTCGGAGCCCTCAGTGCCGGCGTACGAGCCGCCGCCGACGCCCACGACCCGGGTCTCGAAGCCCTCGATCGGGCGCGACTGGTTGATGTCCAGCGCCAGACCCTCGGGCTTGCCCTCGACGATGTCGGTGAGGACGACGGTGTCGAACACGTCGTACTCGGCGAGCCGCAGCGCAGTGGTCGAGCCGTAGAAACCGGCGCCGACGACGGTGACCTTGCCCCTCCGAGCGCGCTCTGCCATGCCCGCCAACCTAGCGCCGACGTGCACCCGGCGCCCGCGCGGGTCCGTCCGCCGCAGGCGGTCCGGTTCCACACCGGAGGTGCGAGGGTCAGTCGAACGGGATGGTCAGCGCGATGACCGCCAGCGCCGCTCCGGCTCCCGCGGTGAGCGTGACGTCGACCGGGCGGCTGCGGACGGCGAGGAAGCCGACCCGCGGCAACGGCAGCAGCAGCCGCAGGAGGGCCGCGAGGACGAGGGCCAGGCCGATGACCACCAGGCCACGGCGCCACTGCTCGACCGCGACCAGCGCCAGACCGGTGCCGGCGGCGACGATCACCAGGAACAGCGGCCACTGCCGGACGAGCCCGGCCAGCAGCGGGCGCCGCAGGTACAGCGGGGCCCGACCGCCTGCCGGGCTGCCGACCGGGCGGCTCATGCCGACAGCGCCTCGGCGCCGACCGCCTGCTCGGCGGCGAGGACGACGTTGGCCAGCAGCATCGCCCGGGTCATCGGGCCGACGCCGCCGGGGTTGGGGGCCACCTGGCCGGCGACCTCGACAACGTCCGCGGCGACGTCCCCGGCGATCTTCCCGTCGACCCGGCTGACCCCCACGTCCAGGACGGCGGCGCCGGGCTTGACCATGTCGGCGGTGATCAGGCCCGGCACGCCGGCTGCGGCCACCACGATGTCGGCGCTGCGGGTGTGCGCGGCCAGGTCGCGGGTGCCGGTGTGGCACAGCGTGACCGTGGCATTCTCGCTGCGCCGGGTGAGCAACAGGCCCAGCGGCCGGCCGACGGTGATCCCGCGGCCGACGACGACGACCTCGGCACCGGCGATAGGGACGTCGTACCGGCGGAGCAGCTCGACGATGCCCTGCGGCGTGCACGGCAGCGGCGCCGGCACTCCGAGCACCAGCCGTCCCAGGTTGACCGGGTGCAGCCCGTCGGCGTCCTTGGCCGGCTCCATCCGCTCCAGGACGACGCTCTCGTCCAGGCCGCGTGGGAGGGGCAGCTGGACGATGTAGCCGGTGCACTCCGGGTCGGCGTTGAGCTCATCGACGATGGCGAGCACGTCGGCCAGGTCGGCGGTGGCAGGCAGCTCGCGCTGGATGCTGGCGATGCCGACCTGCGCGCAGTCCTTGTGCTTGGCCGAGACGTACCAGCGGCTGCCGGGGTCGTCGCCGACCAGGAGGGTGCCCAGGCCCGGACGGCGTCCGGCCGCGGCCAGTGTGGCCACCCGCTCGGTGAGCTCCGCCCGGATCGCCGCCGCCGTCGCCTTGCCGTCCAGAGTCGTCGCCGCCACGTGCCCAGTCTGCCCGACGTCCGCCCCGACAGCCGCCGACCGCACAGGGTCGACTGTTCGACTCCACCGCCGTTCCGTTCCTCGGTCGCTGGCGCTCCCTGCGATGTTCGCGGCCGTGTCGTCCTCACTAGTCTCGACGCACCGACGGCGGCGCAATCCGCACCACCTGTGCGCAGAGGGAGCACCGATGACCGACGCCCACGACCGGGGCACCGACGAGCCCACCCGCGACGTCCGCGACCCCGCGCACGGCAGCTCGGCGTACACCGGCCAGCCGCTGGCCGACCAGCCGACCGAGGTGGTTCCCCTGGACCGCTACGAGGCGCGGGACGACACCCCGCCCGCGGGCCTCCGCCCGCTCGCGGTCCCACCGGTGCCGGACGACGAGCCGTACGCCACGCCCCGCGACGAGGGGCGCCACCGCACCGACGCGCCCGACGACGACCCTCGCGACCGGACGAACCCCGAGTACACGGCCGCTCCGGTGGCGGTCCGCCGAGCGGACTCCGTCGCCGGGCTGCTGCTCGTGCTGGCCGGCATCGCCGCCGGTGTGAGCCTGCTGCTGGTCTGGGTTCGCGGCGGCGACACCGGGCTGGACCTCGTGCGCGGCGGGATCGCCGACGCCGTCGACGGGACCGTCTGGAGCAGCGGTTCGTGGCAGGTCCTGGCGGTGGTGTTCGGCGGCGCCGTCCTCTTCCTGCTCGGGCTGCTCATGTACGTGCCGGCGAAGACCCACCGGTTCCTCGGCGTGCTCGCCCTCCTGGTCTCCCTCGCCGTGGCGGCTGGCGTGCTGGTGCCGCTGGCCGACGCGGACTGGGACATCTCCGGCTTCGACGTCGGGTTCTGGTTCACCGTCGCCGTGGGCGGACTCGGCCTGCTCGGCACACTGAAGGCCCTGTCAACCGGCCAGAAGGTGAGTCGGCGACGCTGAGTCGCTCCGGCGACCGGTTGTCCGGGTCATGACCTGGCCCACCCGTCGGGCGGCCGGCTCAACTTCGAACTGTCAGTCGGCGACGAGCACACCGTGCGCCCGGGCGAACTGCACCGTCTGCACCAGGTCCAGTCGCACGCCGGTCGGGTCGAAGCCGCGCCAGTTGACGCCGTCGGTGTCCGCGCCGCGGAGGTCCGCCCCGCGCAGCAGAGTGGTCTGCAACCGGGCGTGCCGCAGGACGGCGCCGGTCAGGTCGGACTCCCGCAGGTCGGTGTCGGTGAGGTCGGCCTCGACCAGCTTCTGCCCGGACAGGTCGACCCCGGACAGGTCCACACCGCGCAGCGAGGCATAGGACCAGTCGCACTCGGTCGAGGTCATCGGCCGCAGCGTCGCCCCGGGGAACTGCGAGCCGGTGAGCTTGCAGGCCGACCAGATGACGTCGAACAGCTTGGCCCGGTCGAACCGGCAGGACAGGAACGCCGTCCCCTCGTGCCGGGAGCCCGACAGCGCGACCCCGGTGAGCACGCACCGCTCGAAGACGCACCGGCGGGTGACCAGCTCGATCAGCGAGGCGTCGTCGAACCGGCAGTCGAGAAAGGTCACCTGCTCCAGCTCGGCCCAGTCCCAGTCGACCCGGGCGAAGTCCTCGCCCTCCCAGGTCGTGTCGGGCTCGGGCGGACCGACGTGCGGCCGGGTGTTGCGCATCACCTCAAGATATGGCCTCGTCCCGAGGCGGGGCGCCGGGCGGCCCCCCTGCAGGGTCCCGCCGCGAGCCTGGTGACGTGCTGGAACGGCCAGCCTTCAGGGTCCCGCCGCGAGCCTGGTGACGTGCTGGAACGGCCAGCCTTCAGGGTCCCGCGCCGAGCTTGCGAGGCGTGGGGGGAAGGCTGGTCCTTCTTCAGTGCGCAAAGTGCCGGGTGCCGGTGAGGTACAGCGTCGCCCCGGCGGTTTCGGCCGCGGCGATCACCTCCTCGTCGCGCACCGAGCCACCCGGCTGGGCCACCGCCCGCACTCCGGCGTCCAGCAGCACCTGCAGGCCGTCGGCGAAGGGGAAGAACGCGTCGGAGGCGGCCACCGACCCCGCGGCCCGGTCACCGGCCCGCGTGACGGCCAGCCGGGCGGCGTCCACCCGGTTGACCTGGCCCATGCCCACCCCGACGGTCGCCTTGTCGCTGGCCAGCAGGATCGCGTTGCTGCGCACCGCGCGGATGCTGCGCCACGCGAAGACCAGGTCGTCGAGGGCCGCGGCGTCCAGCGGCTCGCCGGTGGCCAGGGTCCAGCTGGTCGGGTCGTCGCCGGGGGCGTCGATCCGGTCTGCGGTCTGCAGCAGCAACCCGCCGCTGACCGCGCGCATCTCCACCGACAGCCGCGGCGCCTCGGGCATGCGCAGCAGCCGGATGTTCTTCTTCGCCGTCAGCACCCCGAGGGCGTCCGCGGTGAACGACGGGGCGACGACGACCTCGGTGAAGACCTCGGAAATCTGTTCGGCCAGCGTCAGGTCGACCTCGCGGTTGGCCGCGATGACCCCGCCGAAGGCCGACACCGGATCGCACGCATGCGCCTTGCGGTGTGCCGCGGCGATGTCGGCGCCGACGGCGATCCCGCACGGGTTGGCGTGCTTGATGATCGCCACGCACGGGTCGGTGTGGTCGTGCGCGGCCCGCCACGCGGCGTCGGTGTCGACGTAGTTGTTGTAGGACATCTGTTTGCCGTGCAGCTGGTCCGCGTCGGCCAGCCCGGGCTGGCCGCTGCGGTACAGCGCAGCGCCCTGGTGCGGGTTCTCCCCGTAGCGCAGCACGTCGGTACGCTCCCAGCTGCCACCGACCCAGGCCGGGAAGCCGCTCTCGTCGTCCGGAGCGAGCACGTTGCCCATCCAGGAGGCGACGGCGACGTCGTAGGCGGCGGTGTGCCGGAACGCCTCCGCGGCCAGCTGCTGTCGCTGGGCGAGGGTGAACCCGCCGCCGGTGACCGCCTCGAGCGCCTCGTCGTAGCAGCCCGGGTCGACGACCACAGCCACCGACGGGTGGTTCTTCGCCGCAGCCCGCACCATGGCCGGGCCGCCGATGTCGATCTGCTCGACGCACTCGTCCGGCGAGGCTCCCGAGGCGACGGTCTCGCTGAACGGGTACAGGTTGACGACCACCAGGTCGAAGGGCGCGATGCCCAGGTCGGCCAGCTGGGCCACGTGCTCGGGCTTGCGCCGGTCGGCCAGGATCCCGGCGTGCACCGACGGGTGCAGCGTCTTCACCCGCCCGTCCAGGCACTCGGGGAAGCCGGTGACCTGCTCGACCGGGGTGACCGGGATGCCGGCGGCGGCAATCCGGGCAGCGGTCGCGCCGGTGCTGATCAGCTCCACCCCGGCCCCGGCCAGCCCGCGGGCGAGCTCCTCGACCCCGGTCTTGTCGTACACGCCCAGCAACGCCCGGCGTACGGGGGTGCGCTCGCTCATCGACTGGTCTCCTCTGTTCCGGCGCTGGTCAGCGGTGCACCGGTGACCAGGACGGCCACCGTCTGCACCAGGAGCTCGCGCTCCACGGTCTTGATTCGCTCGTGCAGGGCCGCCTCGTCGTCCCCGGGCAGCACCGGCACCGGCCGCTGGGCGAGCACCGGCCCGGTGTCCAGGCCGGCGTCCACCAGGTGCACGGTCGCACCGGTGGTCGCCACGCCGGCGGCCAGTGCGTCCTGGACGGCGTGTGCGCCGGGAAACTGCGGCAGCAGGGAGGGGTGGGCGTTGACGACCCGGCCGGCGAACGCAGCCAGGACGGCGGGGCCCAGCAGCTTCATGAACCCTGCGCAGACCACCCAGTCCGGCCGGGCCGCGGTGAGCTCTGCGGCCAGCGACCGGTCCCAGGCGGCCCGGTCTGGGTGGTCGCGAAGCGCGATGACGAATGTGGGAACGCCGGCCGCCCGGGCGGGAGCGAGGCCGGGGGCGTCCGCCCGGTCAGAGCCGACCGCCACCACCTCGACGGGGCTGCCGGGCTCGGCAGCCGCGGTCAGCAGCGCGGCGCACAGCGTGCCGGCGCCCGACAGCAGGACGGCGACGCGGGACCCTGGTGTGGCGGGCACGGCGGCGGGCACGTTTGCCCACCCTAGACGTCGCCGGCACACCCGCTCCCGCCCGCTGTCAGCCCCGGGACCGCCAGCGGGTGAGCGCCGCGGCCAGGGCGGCGGCTATCCCGGCCTGCGCAGCCACCGCCAGCCCCGTGGCCAGCGCCGGAGCGCCCACCTCGGCCAGTCCGGCGTCCCCGAGCCGGCCGCCGGCCACCAGCACGCAGAGACCGGACACCACCCCGACCCCGACGCCGGTGACGACGCCCCACAGCCCCGCGGTCAGGGCGCCGCCGTCGGTGTCCCCCATCCGCCGGCCCAGCGACGTCCCCGCCGCCAGCCCGGCGACGGCCGGCAGCGCCTGGGCCAGGAAGGCCAGCAGCGGCACCGCCTGGGTGTCGGGCAGGGCGGCGACCAGCGGCAGGGCGGGGACACTCCCCAGGGTCACCGCGCCGGCGGAGACGAACGTGCCGGCGCCGACCAGGAACCCGGGGCCGGCGGCGAGGCCGACCACCGCGGCGGTGGCGTTGGGCAGCAGCAGCAGGCTGAGCCCGACCTGCCCGGCGGCACCGGCGCTGGCGCCGCCCAGCCCGGTGGTCAGCGCCGCGACGGCCCTGACATCGTCGGCCAGGGCGACGGCGACCACCGCGGTGCAGCAGGCCGCCAGCCACAGCACTCCGGCGAGCACCGCGCGGGCCAGCGCGGGCCCCGGGCCGGGGAACCGGTCGAGCAGCTCCGACCGCAGGCCCGACTCGCGCAGTACGCCCAGACCGCCGGCCACCAGGGCGAGGACGAGCGCGCCGAGCGCCGGCCGGAGGACGCCGATCGACGCCGCCGACGAACTCAGGACGGCGGCGAGGGCTGCGGTGACGACGGTGTGCACCGCGGCCAGCAGCGCCAGGACACCGCCCACCTCCCGGGCGGTGTGCAGGTTCCGCAGCGCCACGACCGACCGGCCCGCCGCGCTGAGCCCCCCGGCGATGCCGAGGGTGAGCAGCAACGGGGCGATCCGCAGCGGGCCGGAGGGCAGACCGATCTCGGCGCCCTGCGCCAGCAGCCAGAGCTGGCCGGCCAGCTCGGCCGAGGTCGGCAGCGCCAGACCGCCGGCCGGGTCGAGGGTGTGCACGACGGCCAGCGCCATGAGCAGGGCGGCCAGCCCGGTGACGGTCACGGCCAGCGCGGCCACCGCGGCCAGCCAGCCGGTGGCCGGGCCCCAGGGCTCCCCAGGCCGGCGCTGGGCCCTGCCCGGCAGACGGGACAGCAGGAACGTCACCCCCCCACTGTCCCAAGTCCCGCCGGAGCGGGGGCGGCGTACGCGCCGGTCACCACCAAGTCACCCAGCGGGCTGGGCCAGGTCCGGCGGTCCGGCGGCCTCGTCGTCCACCGACCGGAGCGCGGTCAGCGACGCCCGGGCCGTCCAGGCGAGCGCGGCCGTCGCGCAGAGCACGGTCAGCAGGCCGGGGAGGCTGAACCCGACGTCGACGGTGGTCAGCCACTCGGGCACGGTCAGCAGCACACTCACCGCGGCGAGTCCGGTCGTGATCAGCACCCGCGGGAACGGCAGCCGGGTGGCCGTCCACGCCGACGCCACGCTCCACACCGCGGCCAGCACCAGGACGACGGCGGCGCAGCTGAGCATCGCCGAGTCGAACCCGTTGACGGTCGAGTCGAGCGTGCGGGCGCCCGCGCCGAGCTCTCGGCCCTCGAATCGGAACCACGGCAGGGCCGTGCAGACCAGGTACAGCACGGCGCAGGCCACGACGACACCGTCGGTCAGCCCCAGGGCACGCCACCCGCTGCGGGCTCGGCCGGGGTCGGCTGCGGGGGCCGGCGTCGGCTGGCCGACCGCGGCGTCGACGTCCTCGGTCACCCCGGCATCGTCCTGGCCCGTGTCGGCCGGGCGCAACCGCACCGGTCGGAACACACAGCTGCCCGAGCCCTCTCGGACGAGGGACCGGGCAGCAGGTGGTGCAGGGAAGCGCGGCGTCAGCCGCCGAGTCGGATCCGGCGGCGTCAGGCGCCGAGCTCACTGGTCGGCTTCCGCCCCGGCTCCGCTCCTCGGTCGCTGGCGCTCCCGGTGATGCTCACCGGGGCGTCAGCCTCCGACGATCTCCCGCATGAGGCGCGCGGCCTCCGACGGGGTCTTGCCGACCTTCACGCCGGCGGCCTCGAGGGCCTCCTGCTTGGCGGCGGCGGTGCCGGCGGAGCCGGAGACGATGGCGCCGGCGTGGCCCATCGTCTTGCCCTCGGGCGCGGTGAAGCCGGCCACGTAGCCGACGACCGGCTTGGTGACGTTGGACTTGATGAAGTCGGCGGCCCGCTCCTCGGCGTCGCCACCGATCTCACCGATCATCACGATGGCCTCGGTCTCCGGGTCGTCCTGGAAGGCCTGCAGACAGTCGATGTGCGTCGTCCCGATGACCGGGTCGCCGCCGATGCCCACGGCGGTGGAGAAGCCGATGTCGCGCAGCTCGTACATCATCTGGTACGTCAGCGTGCCGGACTTGCTGACCAGCCCGATCTTGCCGGCCTGGGTGATGTCGGCCGGGATGATGCCGGCGTTGGAGCGTCCGGGGCTGATCAGGCCAGGGCAGTTCGGGCCGATGATCCGGGTCGAGCCACCCTGGGCGTGCGCCCAGAAATAGGTCGAGTCGTGCACCGGGATGCCCTCGGTGATGACCACACACAGGCCGATGCCGGCGTCCACGGCCTCGATGACCGCGCCCTTGGCGAACTTCGGCGGCACGAAGACGACGCTGACGTCGGCCCCGGTCTCCTTCATCGCGTCGGCCACGGAGCCGAAGACGGGCACGGAGGCGCCGTCGAAGTCGACGTCCTGGCCGGCCTTGCTGGGGTTGACGCCGCCCACGACGGCGGTGCCGGAGGCGAGCATGCGCTGGGTGTGCTTGCGCCCCTCGGATCCGGTCATGCCCTGGACGATGACCTTGCTGTTCTCGGTGAGGAAGATCGACATCTGTCTGGTGTCCTGTCTCAGAAGATGGAGGCGGCCCCTTCCAGGGGCCCGCCGCGAGCGTGCGAGGGGTGGGGAGGAAGGGGGTCCTTCCTCAGGCCGCCAGCTCGGCGGCCCGGCGGGCGGCAGCGTCCATGGTGTCGACCACGGTCACCAGCGGGTGGGCGGCCTCGGCGAGGATCCTCCGTCCCTCCTCGACGTTGTTGCCGTCGAGCCGGACGACCAGCGGCTTGATGGCCTCGTCGCCGAGCATGTCCAGCGCGGAGACGATGCCGTTGGCGACGGCGTCGCAGGCGGTGATCCCGCCGAAGACGTTGACGAACACGCTCTTGACGGCCGGGTCGGACAGGATGATGCCCAGCCCGTCGGCCATGACCTGCGCGGAGGCGCCGCCACCGATGTCGAGGAAGTTGGCCGGGCGGACGCCGCCGAACTCCTCACCGGCGTAGGCGACGACGTCCAGGGTGCTCATGACCAGCCCGGCACCGTTGCCGATGATGCCGACCGAGCCCTCGAGCTTGACGTAGTTGAGGTTCTTCTCCTTGGCGGCGGCCTCCAGCGGATCGGCCGCGGCGACGTCCTCGAGGGCGTCGTGCTCCGGGTGCCGGAAGCCGGCGTTCTCGTCCAGGGTCACCTTCGCGTCCAACGCGAGCACGGTGCCGTCGGGCGCCTTGGCCAGCGGGTTCACCTCGACCAGGGTGGCGTCCTCCTTGGCGAAGACGTCCCACAGCTGGACGGCGATGGCGATGACCTGGTCGCGCACCTCGGCGGGGAAGCCGGCGGCGTCGACGATCTCGGCGGCCTTCTGCGTGTCCACGCCGACGGTGGCATCGATCGGGATGCGTGCCAGCGCCTCGGGCTTGGTGACCGCGATCTCCTCGATCTCCATGCCGCCCTCGAAGGAGGCCATGGCCAGGAAGGTGCGGTTGGAGCGGTCCAGCAGGTAGGAGAAGTAGTACTCCTCGGCGATGTCGCTGGCCTGGGCGACCATCACGCGGTGCGTGATGTGGCCCTTGATGTCCAGGCCGAGGATGTCCTGGGCGCGGGCCCGGGCGGTCTCGGGGTCGTCGGCCAGCTTCACGCCACCGGCCTTGCCGCGGCCACCGACCTTCACCTGCGCCTTGACGACGACCGGCGCGGCGATCTCACGGGCGATCGCCTCCGCCTGTTCAGGCGTTTCGGCGACGCCACCGGGGAGCACGGGCACACCGTGCGAGGCCAACAGGTCACGGGCCTGGTATTCGAAGAGATCCACGAGCAAGCACCGTAGCCCGCCTGTAACCGCTCCGCCGCACGTGCGTTCCACACCGTGGGGCGCATCACAGCACCAGACACCCGACGCTGCCGTTCTCGGCGACGAGGATCGCCGCACCGTGCGCAGGACCACGACCGCCCTGCTCACCTCGGCGCTCACCGCCGCCGCGGCCCACGCCTCCGCGGCGGGCTACCCGGTGAGCCGGCACCGCACGATGTACCTGTCCGGCGGCGGCCCGGCCGTGGATGACCTGGTGAGCAGCCCGGGCACCGTCGTCTCCGGGACGAGCGCGTACAGCGGCGTGGCCCCGGTCGGGCCGGACTACACCGAGAGGTCCTACCTGGACGAGAACCGGCCGGTCACCGACCCGCCCGGGGCGGCGGTGCGGTTCAGCACGCCGCCGCTGTCCACACCGCTGGACGTCGTCGGCTGGGCGCGGCTGACCGTGAGCTTGGACGCGCCCACGGCGCGGGCCAGCCCGCCGACCGGGCCCGGCGGGCAGCTCGTGGTCTTCGTCAAGCTCTAGATTGTGGTACTGGCTGGCGGCGACCTGGCCTACCGCGGGTCGACACTGCCCCAGCCGGTGACGGTGCGCACGGGGCCGGGCGTGCCCGGCCTGCTGACCCTACCGGTGATCCCTCGGGGTCCGGCGGCGGCCCGGACCCGGTCGACGAGCTGTGCGGTGGGAGCGTCCCCGGCGAGGACGCTGCCGCCAGCCGGCCCTCCAGCCGGCCCGGCCCGGCGCACCGGTTCCAGCTCCGCGTCTGGCGAGGACCCGGACCAGCTGCGCCGCGGTCACGCGGGGGGACCTGCGGCTGTCCGGTGCCAGCGCCAGGCGAGCACGGTCAGCCCGACCGAGGCCAGGCCCAGCACCAGCAGGCCGATCCCGGGCACCGTCCAGTCCAACTCGTCGCTGTGGGCGGCGTCCCGCGCCCCGGACAGCCCGCTGCCGAGCAGCTGGACGGCGACCGCCAGCAGTCCCCCGACCGCGGCGAGCCGGGGACGCAGCGACGGCGCCACGACCGAACAGAGCACCAGGGCACCGGCCAGCAGCAGGCCGCCCAGCAGCGCGAGCCCCGGTCGTTCCAGCAGTGCTTGCGGACCCTCGGCCGTGACCACGGTCTCCAGGCCGGTGGCCGGGTCGGTGACGACCCGGTCGGGGACGTCGGCGGCCGGCAGGGCCAGGCAGAGCACTGCGGCGACGCCCACCAGCACGGCCATGCCGGCGAGCGCCGGGCGCCGCGGGTCCAAGGTGCCGCCGTCCTCCATGACGGTCCGGTTCCAGGCGAGCAGCGCCAGTACCCCGGCCAGGATCGTGACCGACAGCGCGGCAACCCCGAGCGCCCAACCGGCGCCGGTCTGGACCGAGCTGGTGAGGACCCGCTCCCCGGCCAGCACCTCGACGGCGGGCCGGGTCGTGGACCCGTGCCCCTGGTGGAGCTCGATCAGCACCCGCCCGACAGCGAGAGAGCCGGCCACGCCGGCGTAGGCGAGCCCCAGCCGGGGGACGCGGCCGAGCACCAGGACGACGCCGACCACCGCCGTGGCCAGTGGCGCGGCGAGCGCGACGACCGCATCCATCGGGCCGGTGACCAGGGAGATCGCGGTCCCGCCCACGACGAGGTAGGTCGGGAAAGCCGCGGCTGCGGCGAGCAGGCCGGCGAGGATCAGGAGCGCACCGGCCGCCCGCGCGAGCAACGGCACCTCCCCCACCACCAGCACCTCGGACCGGAACGAGGCCTCGTCCCGGTCGCGTCGGCCGGACGCCACGGACGTGCGGCGGGCGGTCCCCGTTGGGGCGCCGCCTCGCCGGGGGGCGGCGGGGGTGCGGTTCCGGGCGGGCACGAGTCCCCTTTCTTCGGGTGGCCGGTCATGTTCAGAGCTGGTGTTGCCGATGTGTGACGGCAGACACACAGGGGCATGAACATCGTGCCAACCAGCACACCAGGTACGTCCGCCGTCCGGTACGGCTGCCGGCGTCCGACGAGAGGCAGGCCTGGTGGACACGAGCGACCTGGTTGCGGCTCCAGGGTGGCACGCCACGCTTCCCACGGCCGGCAGCGACGTCCCCGCGACACCGACCGGCGCCCGTGGCGGGCTGCGGTCGCTGCTGTCGGCCACCCTGGTCACCGGCGGACTCACCGAGCTCGCCTGGGTAGGGGCGCACGCGCTGCTCTACCCGCTCGGAGCCCGCACCGAGCAGCTCCGGCCGGACGGCCGCTACCGGCCCGGCGTACAGCCGCCCGCCGTCCGCGCCCTGTTCGCCGACGACCCGCTCGCCGCCCGCATCCCGGTCGTCCTGGTGCACGGGCTGGTCGACAACCGCTCGGTCTTCACGGTCATGCGCCGCAGCCTGCGCCGCCGCGGCTTCGCACAGGTCTGCACCTGGAACTACAGCCCGCTGCTCCGCGACGTGGAGAGCGCCGCCGCCGCGCTGGGCGCGCACATCGAGGAGATCTGCCAGGAGACCGGCCACGAGCGGGTGCACGTCGTCGGCCATAGCCTCGGCGGCCTGGTGGCCCGGTACTTGGTGCAGCGGCTCGGCGGTGACCGCCGGGTCGAGTCCCTCGTCACGCTCGGGACGCCGCACGGCGGCACGCTCTGGGCGCACATGCTGCCAACCTCCCTGGTGCGCCAGCTCCGGCCCGGCTCCCGGCTGCTGCGTGAGCTGGCCGAGCCGGCGCCCGGCTGCCGCACCCCGGTGACGGCGGTCTACAGCGACATGGACCAGATGCTGGTGCCCTCCCGGGTCGGCCGCTGCGACCACCCCGACCTGCAGGTCCGCAACGTGCTCGTGCGCGGGGTCGGGCACATGTCGCTGCCGATCCACCGCGCCGTCGTCGACGAGGTGGCCGCGACCCTCGCCGGGCGGCGCACCGTGCCCGCCGGGAACCATCCGGCATCAGACAGCACAGCCGTCGCCTGACCAGTTCGCGGGACGCGCGTGGCGGGTGTTGCTGACCCTGCGCACTGATCGCGACACGCCTAGTCAGGTCCTTGGCGCCCTCCAGGAGCCTGCCTAACGTCCGGGACGGCGCCGAGGGAGCAGTCCGAGGGCGCCGCACAGCTGATGTGCACGCACCAGACGCCGTCTCCCACGGTCGGCCGGTGCCCCTCAGGCGCCACGGCTCCCCCCGTGTCGCTGCGCTCGGGAAGGTGCTCCGTTGTCTCGCCTGAACGAACTCGCCGGTCGCTCGTCGGGGCCCACCACCGCCGCTCCGTCGGGGGTCGGACTCGTCATCCGGCCGCGCACCGCGGCCGCGGCCCGCGACACCTACTGGGACACCGACGCTTCCGCCGACTGGCGACTCTCCGAGCCCGACTGGGACCGCAGCTGGGCGAGCACCCGGACCGCCGCAGCGGCTGACGACCTCGCCGACCTGGACGAGGAGTACCTCGACGTCCTCGAGGTCACCGACCCGGACGACGACAGCGACACGAACACCGACACCGACACCGACGAGGCTCAGCCGCGGGCCGCGCGACTGCGCCGTTTCCCGGCCACCCCCCGGCGCCGGCCGGCCATGCTGCTGGCCGCCGCCGTCGCCGGCGCCGTGCTCTCCGGGGCCACGGGCATCGTCGGCCCCGGAGCCAGCACCACGTCCGCCACGGGCCAGGACTACGGCCTGGGCCTGGAGGAGACCGGTTTCGCCGGCGGCTCCGAGGTCGCGGGTGCCCGCGGGGAGATCAGCCAGGCCGAGGCGCAGGCCCGGCTGGACGAGATCGCTGCCTCCCGGGCGGCCCGCGAGCCCAAGTTCGTGCTGCCCACCCAGGGCCGGCTCACCACGTGCTTCTGCACCCGGTGGGGCACCATGCACTGGGGCATCGACCTGGCCGCCCCGCTGGGCACCCCCATCGTGGCCGCCGCGGACGGCGTCGTGCTGCGGGCCGGACCGGCGTCGGGCTACGGCAACGCCGTCTACATCCAGGACGCCGACGGGAACGTCGAGATCTACGGCCACATGCGCTACATATACGTCGAGGCCGGGGACGTCGTGTCCGCCGGCTACACCATCGCCAAGGTGGGCAGCGAGGGCCAGTCCACCGGCCCGCACCTGCACTTCGAGATCCACAAGGGCGGTATGAACGGCAAGCCGACCGACCCCGAGGACTGGCTGGCCGACCGCGGCATCAGCGTCGGCTGAGCGGCGACCGCACCAGCGGTCCGGGCGTTCGAGATCTAGGCGTCCGCCCAGCGCACCGCCCGCCCCTGGACCACCCGCTGGTTCACCTCGTCGACGATCAGCTCGACCAGCGCCCGTACCGGCCCGGTCGCTGCCAGGAGCGACTTCGGGGGCAGGGTGCGTCCTGTCGGCAGCAGTCGCAGGATGCCGGCGAGCGCGGTGAGCGCGGCATCGGCTGCTGTCCACTCCTGGCCCGGTGTGAACGCCATGGCCCGCTCGCCCTGCGCCGTCCGCTCCGCCCGGTGGTCGACGTAGCGCCACGCGATGAATCGTCGCCTCCGGGTTCACGAGCCGCGCCGGAGGTGCTCGGCCGCCAGGTCGTGCTGGTCCACCGGTCCGCGGCCGAGCAGCTCGCTCAGTGACGGGGCGCCACCAGCGAGGAGCTGGTCGGCGGGCGCGAAGCCGCTGGGCCCGACATCGAATTCCACCGCATCGGCGGTCTCGGTGACCCGGCCGCCCAGCGTGAGGTCGACCAGGAGGGCCCCCCGCACGGCCAGCGCCGTGACGAGGTCGTCGGTCAACCGCCCCTTGTCCAGGGCGAGGCAGGCCAGCCGCATCGAGACGGAGTCGTCCCAGTCGATCTCCACGCCCGGGATCATGCTGCTCGATCAGCAACGGCACCGTGTGGCCGTCCGGCGTCAGCTCACGCGCGGTCCCGGGAGTCGCGAGTGAAGACCCCCCTGAGGCACCAGGCCACGAGACCGGCGGGGACCAGCCGGACGACGGGTCGTACGGGATCGAAGGGAGGCGACAGGAACTCGCTCACGACCACGCAGATTGTCAGCCAGGCGAGCACCCCAGTGCGGATGCGACGACGCCGCCTGCGCTCGTCCACTAGAGCTTGACGAGCGGGGCGTACCGCAGCACCAGCCGCTTGGTGCCCCCGGACCCGAAGTCGACCGTCGCCTGCGCCTTGTCGCCAGCGCCGGTCACCTCCACCACGGTGCCCATGCCGAACGCGTCGTGGCTGACCCGGTCGCCCACGTCGACGTTGATCACCGCACGGTTTCCCGCCCCGCCGCGCAGGCCGCCGGTGGACAGCCCGGTCGCCGCCACCCGCGACTGCGCCGAGGCGTACCCGGTCGAGGCCACCGGGGCGGGGTCCATCCGCGCCCAGCGCACCGTGTCGCCCGGCAGCTCGTCGAGGAACCGGGACGGCGGGTTGTAGGCCGGCTGGCCCCAGCTGGTGCGCACCGTCGCCCGGGACAGGAACAGCCGTTGCTGGGCGCGGGTGATCCCGACGTAGGCCAGCCGGCGCTCCTCCTCCAGCTCGCGCGGGTCGCCGAGGGCCCGCAGGTGCGGGAAGACGCCGTCCTCCAGGCCGGTCAGGAAGACCACCGGGAACTCCAGGCCCTTGGCCGTGTGCAGGGTCATCAGCGTGACCACGCCGGCGTCGTCGCCGGTCACCGGGATCTGGTCGGCGTCGGCCACGAGTGACACCTGCTCCAGGAAGTCGGTGACCGTCCCGCCGGGGTTGGCCGCCTCGAACTCCGCGGCCACCGAGATGAGCTCGTTGAGGTTGTCGACCCTGCCCTCATCCTGCGGGTCGGTGCTCACCTCCAGCTCGGTGAGGTATCCGGTCCGGTCCAGGATGCTCTCCAGCAGCGCCGCCGGGCCGGAACCCGTCTCGACCAGCTGCTCGAACTCCTCCAGCAGCGCGACGAACTCCTGGATCGCCTTGAGCGACCGGGTGGCCAACCCCGGCGCCTCCGGTGCGCGGCGCAACGCGGAGGCGAAGGCGATCCGCTCCCGGTCGGCCAGCTGCTCGATGCAGGCCTCGGCCCGCTCGCCGATGCCGCGCTTGGGGCTGTTGAGCACCCGCCGCAGGCTCACCACATCGGCGGGGTTGGCGACCACCTTCAGGTAGGCCAGCGCATCGCGCACCTCGCGTCGCTCGTAGAAGCGGACGCCGCCGACCACCTTGTAGGGCATCCCGACCCGGATGAAGACCTCTTCGAAGACCCGGGATGCGTTGTTGGTGCGGTAGAAGACCGCGATGTCTTTCGGCTGGGCCTTGCCCTCGTCGGTGAGCGCGTCGATCTGCTCGGCGACCCAGGCCGCCTCGTCGTGCTCGTTCTCGGCGACGTAGCCCTCGATCAGCTCCCCGTCACCGGCCTCCGACCACAGGTTCTTCGGCCGGCGCGAGGTGTTGCGGGAGATCACCTGGTTGGCCGCGCGCAGGATGCGCTGCGTGGAGCGGTAGTTCTGCTCCAGCACGATCGTGGTCGCCTCGGGGTAGTCGCGCTCGAACTCGTCGATGTTGCGGATCGTCGCGCCGCGGAAGGCGTAGATCGACTGGTCGGCGTCACCGACCACGCAGAGCTCGGCCGGCGGGACCGGCCCGCCGACCGGGCCGGTCAGCTCGCGGACCAGCACGTACTGGGCGTGGTTGGTGTCCTGGTACTCGTCGACCAGCACGTGGCGGAACCGGCGGCGGTAGTGCTCGGCGACGTCCGGGAATGCCTGGAGCAGGTGCACCGTGGTCATGATCAGGTCGTCGAAGTCCATCGCGTGCGCCTCGCGCAGCCGCCGCTGGTACAGCCGGTAGGCCTCCGCGAGCACCTTCTCCGGCGGCGTCGTCGGGACGAAGGACTCCTCGTCGACCAGCTCGTTCTTCAGGTTCGACACCTGGTTGGCCAGGCTCCGGCCGGGATACCGCTTGCTGTCCAGGTCCAGGTCGCGGGCGACCATCGTCATCAGCCGGACGGAGTCGCCCTGGTCGTAGATGGTGAACGAGCTCTTCATGCCCAGTTTGCCGGCCTCGGCGCGCAGGATGCGCACGCACATCGAGTGGAAGGTCGACACCCACATCGCCCGGGCGCGCGGGCCGATGAGGTTGGCGACGCGCTCCTTCATCTCCCCGGCGGCCTTGTTGGTGAAGGTGATTGCCAGGACCTCGCCGGGCTGGGTGTGCCGGGCGCCGAGCAGGTAGGCGATCCGGTGGGTCAGCACCCGGGTCTTGCCCGACCCCGCGCCGGCCACGATGAGCAGCGGCCCCCCCTCGTGGACAACGGCTGCGCGCTGCGGGCCGTTGAGGCTGGCGAGCATCCGGTCGAGCTCGCGACCGGCCTGACCGGCCGTCGAGCGAGGGAGCGCGGCCGTGCCGGGGAGTGCTTGCTGCGGGCTGCTCATGACCCCGCCACTCTAAGCCGGGGCACCGACGGTCCCGCCGCTGCCGCAGGGCGCACTGGCCACTCCGCACCGACCTGTGGCACACTCGGCCACGTGCTTCGCCACCGCGAGTTTTACTACGGCCTCCGGGTTCCGGTGTCCGTCTCCGCTGGCTGAACAGCCACCGCACACGACGCCCCGGGCCCACGGCCCCGGGGCGTTTTCCGTCTCCTGGGGTCCAACGCCCTCCACCCCTGGAGGACCCCATGAGCACCCGGACGATGGGCACCCCCACCGCCAGCACCGACTCCACCGCCGATCCGGCGGAGCGGATCGGCGAGCTGCGCGGCGAGATCGACGCCTGCGACGCCGCGATCATCGAGCTCGTCCAGCGCCGGCTGGCCATCTCCCAGGAGATCGGCGTGCTGCGCACGACCACCGGCGGCACCCGTCTCTCACTGTCCCGTGAGCAGCAGGTGCTGTTCCGGTTCCGCAACGCGCTCGGCCCGGACGGCGCCTCGCTCGGCATGATGCTGCTCCGCCAGGGCCGCGGCCGGCTCTGACCCCTGCTCCCGGCCGAAGACTGTCGGTGGCCGGGGTGAGGATCGACACGTGGACTCCTCCCCCGCTGCGGTGACCCGGCGGCTGTGGCCGCTGCTGGTGTCGGTGCACGAGGCCTTGCGGGCCGGGGTGGCGGTCAGCGCGGCGGTGCACGCCGCCCACGGCTGGAACCCCACCGCGGACCGGCACCTGGACCACCAGCTCGTCCGTCGGGAGGCGATGGAGCGGCTGCGCCCCTGGGGCGCCGACCTGGACGATGCCGGCTCCGACCCGCTGCTGGAGCAGCAGCTCCGGCCCACCGACGTCGACACCGACAATCTCGGACTGCCGATGAGCGGGCTCATCCTGCGCACCTCGCGCGACGTCGTCCGCATCTGGCACTCGGACGACGGCGAACTGCCCTCGGCCGACACCCACGGCCTGCGCGACTTCTACCGGCAGGAGCCGAGCGCGCAAACCCAATTGGCCTTCGGCGACGTGCCGGGCCGGGCACGCCCTGCGCGGTGCCACGTCGCCCTGCTATGGGCCGACAGCCGCGCCGCCCTCACCCGCCTGGAGCTCGTCCGCCCCTACGGCCACGTCGGCCGGCGCGTCCAGGTCGACTGGCGCATCGACCTCCACGGTCGGTTGCCCGCAGCCGACCCGACACCGGCGACCTAGGCTCGCGCGAGTGACCCCGCCGCTCACCGCCGATCCCGCCGCACACGTCGAGCGGGCCCTGTGCGTCCTGGCCCACCCTGACGACGTCGACTTCGGCAGTGCCGGGACGGTGGCCCTCTGGACGGCGGCCGGCACCGAGGTCACCTACTGCGTTGTCACCGACGGGGACGCCGGCGGGTTCGACGACACCCCCCGCGAGCAGATGGGGCCGCTGCGGCAGGCCGAGCAGCGGGCCGCCGCAGCCACCGTGGGCGTCACCGACGTCCGGTTCCTCGGCTACCCGGACGGACGGCTGGAGCTCAGCCTTGACCTGCGCCGCGACATCAGCCGGATGATCCGGCAGGTGCGCCCGCAGCGGGTGCTGACCAGCTCGCCCGAACGGGTCTGGGACCGCATCGGCGCCAGCCACCCCGACCACATGGCCGTCGGGGAGTCGACCCTGCGTGCGGTCTACCCCGACGCCCGCAATCCCTTCGCGTTCCCCGAGCTGCTGATCGACGAGGGACTCGAGGCGTGGACGGTGCCGGAGGTCTGGCTGGGCGCCAGCCCCCGAGCCGACCACGCGGTCGACGTCACCGACGTGGTGGACCGCAAGTTCGCCGCCCTGAACTCCCACATCACCCAGGTGAGCCACCAGCCCGCTGGGCGGCTGGAGGAATTCGTCGGCGGCTGGATGCGGCAGACCGCCCGCGCCCACGGGCTGCCGGACGGCCGCATGGCCGAGGCGTTCCACGTCGTGCACACCGCCTGACAGCGGCTGGTCACAACAGCCGGTTGGTGGCCACCCACCGGGTGAGCTCGTTGCGGTTGGACAGCTGCAGCTTTCGCAGCACGTTGGAGGCATGTGACTCCACCGTCTTCACCGACATGAACAGCCGCCCGCCGATCTCCCGGAGGTGTACCCGCGGGCCAGTAACTGCATGACCTCGCGCTCGCGCCCCGAGAGCAGGTCCAGGCCCGGGTCCGTCGCGTCGTCCGCGGCGGCGGGCACCGGAGCGACGGGACCGCCGGCGGCGGCGGCGAAGGCGTCGAGCACGAAGCCGGCCAGCCGGGGGCTGAAGACGACGTCGCCCTCGGCCACCCGCTGGACCGCGGCCCGCAGGTCGGGACCGGAGATCGTCCTGGTGACGTAGCCGCGGGCGCCGGCGCGGATGACGCCCTCGGCGGCGTCGGAGACCGACAGTGCGAGCAACCGGGTCGCCGGCAGTTCGGCCCGCAGCGTCTCGAGCACCGCGCGGCCACCGCCGCCGGGCAGGTGCACGTCGAGCAGGACAACGTCCGGCGCGGTGGCCCGGATGCCGGTGACGGCGGTCGGGACGTCGGCGGCCTTGCCGACCACGGCCACGTCCGTGCCGAGCTCGGCCCGCACCCCGGCCCGGACCATGGCGTGGTCGTCGACCAGGAAGACCCGCGTCGCGGACGACGCCGGGTCGACCGGACCGGTGCTCACGCGGTCACCTCGACGCGCTCGCCGCGCGGCAGGCAGAGCTCCACCTCGGTGCCCTCCCCCGGCGCGGGACGCACCGAGGCAGTGCCGCCCGTCCGGGTCCAGCAGCCGACGCCACAGCGGGCGGTGGCCAGCGCGACGCCGACCAGGATGACCAGGGTCGCCGAGAAGCCGTTGCGGGCATTGGCGAGCTGACCGGTGGTCGCCGGCAGGGTTCTTCCCCGGCAGCGGTTCGTCGCCCTGGACCGGCGACGACCGCGCCGAGTTCGAGATCCCCGTCCAGTCCGGAACTCGGCGACGTGACGGTGTCCCGTGGCTGACCGCTACGCCCTGGGCCCCGACGGGACCGCTCGCCAGGACACCGAGATGTCCCCCGATTCCCTCGCCCCGCAGCCGGGCACGGCCGGCCCGGCGAAGCGCTCATCGGACCTGGTGTCCCTGACCCTCGGGCTTCTGTTCAGCGTCCGGGCGGTGCCCGTCCTGGCCGGGGTACACCTCGGCAGGGTCTGGGACGGCGGCGTGGCGTGGCTCCTGCTGATCGGCGGCGGGGTGTCGCTGCTTCTCAGCGAGGTCCGCCGGGTCCGCCGGCGCTGATCCCCTCCCGAGATCCCCCGAGACCCCGAGGACATGACGCGGACCAGGTCCAGGCAGCTCGGCCGGCAGCGACCGCCCGGCCTCGGCGTCCTGACGGCCGGGACGACGTCTCAGGAACGGGTCACTCCCACTCGATGGTGCCCGGGGGCTTGCTGGTCACGTCCAGCACCACCCGGTTGACCTCGGGGACCTCGTTGGTGATCCGGGTCGAGATCCTCGCCAGCACGTCGTAGGGCAGCCGCGTCCAGTCCGCGGTCATCGCGTCCTCGCTGGACACCGGGCGCAGCACCACCGGGTGGCCGTAGGTGCGGCCGTCGCCCTGCACACCGACCGAGCGGACATCGGCGAGCAGCACCACCGGGCACTGCCAGATCTCGGTGTCCAGGTGGGCGGCGGACAGCTCGGCGCGGGCGATCGCATCGGCCTGGCGCAGGATGGCGAGCCGGTCGGCGGTGACCTCCCCCACGATCCGGATGCCCAGCCCCGGCCCCGGGAAGGGCTGCCGCTGCACCAGGGTGTCGGGCAGCCCCAGCTGGCGGCCCACCTCGCGGACCTCGTCCTTGAACAGCGTCCGCAGCGGCTCGACCAGGGTGAAGGTCAGGTCCTCGGGCAGCCCGCCGACGTTGTGGTGGCTCTTGATGTTCGCCGTCCCGGAGCCGCCGCCGGACTCCACGACGTCGGGGTAGAGCGTGCCCTGCACCAGGAAGTCGACGGTCTCACCGTGCTCCTTGGCGTCGGCGACGACATCGAGGGCTGCCTGCTCGAACACCCGGATGAACTCCCGGCCGATGATCTTCCGCTTCTGCTCGGGGTCGCTCACCCCGGCCAGCGCACCCAGGAACTGCTCGCCGGCGTCGACGACGCGCAGGTCGGCCCCGGTGACGGCGACGAAGTCCCGCTCGATCTGCTCGGTCTCGCCCTCGCGCATGAGGCCATGGTCGACGTAGACGCAGGTCAGTTTGTCCCCGATCGCCCGCTGGACCAGGGCGGCCGCAACGGCGGAGTCGACGCCACCGGACAGCCCGCAGATCGCCTGCCGCTCGCCGATCTGCTCGCGGATCACGGCAACCTGTTCCTCGACGACGTTGGCCATCGTCCAGCTGCGCCCGAGGCCGGCGATCTCGAAGAGGAAGTGCTCGAGCACGGTCTGCCCATGCGCGGTGTGCCGGACCTCGGGGTGGAACTGCACCCCGGCGAGCCGGCGGTCGACGTCCTCGAAGGCGGCGACCGGCGCCCCGGTGCTGGTGGCGGTGACGGTGAACCCGGGTGGGGCGGCGCTCACCGCGTCGCCGTGGCTCATCCACACCGACTGTTCCGGCGGGAGACTGCCGAACAGCGACCCGGGGGTGGTCACCGTCAGCGGGGTGCCGCCGTACTCGCGGTCGCCGGTGCGGGCCACGGTGCCCCCGAGGCTGGCGGCCATCGCCTGGAACCCGTAGCAGATGCCGAAGGCGGGGACGCCGGCCTCGAACAGCGCCGGGTCGACCTGCGGGGCGCCCGGCGCGTACACGCTGGACGGACCGCCGGACAGAATGATCGCCGCCGGCTTGCGGGCGAGCACGTCGGCGACGGGCAGGTCACCACGGACGATCTCGGAGTACACGCCGGCCTCGCGGATCCGACGGGCGATCAGCTGGGCGTACTGGGCACCGAAGTCGACGACCAGGACGGTCGGGAAGTCCACCTCAGCCCACCAGGTGACCGGGGCTGGGCGGGGTCTCCCCGCCGCCGCCGATGACCAGGTCGACCCGCTGGAACTCCTTGAGGTCCCGGTAGCCGGTCTTGGCCATGGTGCGGCGCAGCGCCCCGAAGAGGTTGGTGCGACCGTCGGCCTCCGTGGCCGGGCCGAGCAGCACCTCCTCGAGCGTGCCGCGCGGGACGGCCGGCGCCGAGGCGCCGCCGCGCGGCAGCCGCGGGTGCGCCGCGACCGAGTCCCACCACACGCCGCCGCCGGGGGCCTCCTGCGCGCTGCGCAGCGGCTCGCCGAGCTGGACGGCGTCGGCGCCGCAGGCCAGCGCGCGGGCGATGGCGCCGCTGGTCTCGATCCGGCCGTTGGCGATCACGTGCACGTACCGGCCACCGGTCTCGTCGAGGTAGTCGCGGCGGGCCGCGGCAGCGTCGGCGATCGCGCTGGCCAGCGGCACCCGGATGCCCATCACGGCGTCGCTGGTGGACCAGCTATCGGCGCCCACGCCGACGATGACGCCGGCCGCGCCGGTGCGCATCAGGTGCAGCGCCGTCTGATAGTCCGCGGCCCCGCCCACGATCACCGGGACGTCGAGGTCGGCGATGAACTCCTTGAGGTTCAGCGCCTCCCCGGTCGTGGTGACGTGCTCGGCGGAGACGATGGTGCCCTGGATGATCAGCAGGTCGACCCCGGCGGCCAGCACCGCCGGGGCGAGCTGCACCGTGTGCTGCGGGGAGATCCGCACCGCGGTGGTGACACCGGAGTCGACCAGCTCCTTGACCCGGGCGGTGACGAGGTCGGGCTTCACCGGCTCGGCGTAGACCTCCTGCAGCAGCGAGGTCGGCGGGCCGCCGTCGGGCCCGGCGGCCCCGCGCAGCTGGCGGTAGACATCGGTCGGGTCGTCGTAGCGGGTCCACAGACCCTCGGCGTTGAGCACACCCAGGCCGCCGGCAGCGCCGATGGCCACCGCGGTGGCCGGGCTCACCACCGCGTCGCTCGGGCTGCTGATCAGCGGGATCTCGAAGCGGAATGCGTCGATCTGCCAGGCGGTGGAGACGTCGTCGAGGTCCCGGGTCCGCCGGCTGGGCACCAGCGAGACCTCGTCGAGGTCGTAGCCGCGGCGGGCGAACCGGTTGAGGCCGATCTCCACGTTGTCGCGTACGGGCATCAGGTCACCGGGCCCGGTAGTTGGGGGCTTGGGAGTTCTCGCGGATGGCACGGATGCACATGCCGGTCACCTCGTGCGGTAGTTGGGGGCTTCGGTGGTCATTTGAATATCGTGCGGGTGGCTCTCGGTGAGCCCGGCGGAGGTGATCCGGGTCAGCTGGCCACCCTCCTGCAGGTCAGCGATCGTGGCCGCTCCGGCGTAGCCCATCGAGGCCCGCAGGCCCCCGACGAGCTGGTGGGCCACCCCGGCCAGCGGGCCGCGGTAGGGCACCTGGCCCTCGATGCCCTCGGGCACGAGCTTGTCGTCGGAGAGGACGTCGTCGGCGAAGTACCGGTCGCGGCTGAAGGACTGGTTGCCGCCGCGCTTCTGCATCGCGCCCAGCGACCCCATCCCCCGGTAGGACTTGTACTGCTTGCCGTTGGTGAACACCAGCTCGCCGGGTGCCTCCTCGACACCGGCGAACAGGCTCCCGAGCATCACGGTGTCGGCGCCGGCGACGAGGGCCTTGGCGATGTCACCGGAGTACTGGAGGCCGCCGTCGCCGATGACCGGCACGCCGGCCGGCCGGCAGGCGAGGCTGGCCTCGTAGATCGCGGTGACCTGCGGGACGCCGACCCCGGCGACGACGCGGGTGGTGCAGATCGAGCCAGGTCCGACGCCGACCTTCACTGCGTCCGCACCCGCGTCGACGAGCGCCTGGGCGCCGGCCCGGGTGGCCACGTTGCCGCCGATGACCTCGACGGCGAAGTCGCCCCTGACGCGGGCGACCATCTCCAGCACGGCCCGCTGGTGGCCGTGCGCGGTGTCCACCACGAGCACGTCGACGCCGGCGTCGACGAGCAGCCCGGCCCGCTTGTAGGCGTCCTCCCCGACACCCAGGGCGGCGGCGACGAGCAGCCGGCCGTCGGCGTCCTTGGTGGCGGAGGGGTACTGATCGCGCTTGACGTAGTCCTTGACGGTGATCAGTCCACGGAGCCGGCCGGCGTGGTCCACCAGCGGCAGCTTCTCGATCTTGTGCTCGCGGAGCAGGGCCAGGGCGGTCTCCGGGTCGACCCCGACCCGGGCGGTGACCAGCGGCATCGGCGTCATCACCTCGCGGACGAGCCGGCTCTGGTCGTTCTCGAAGCGCATGTCGCGGTTGGTGATGATGCCGACCAGCACGCCCTCGCCGTCGACCACCGGGGCGCCGGAGATGCGGTAGCGGGCCGACAGCGCGTCCACCTCGGCCAGCGTGTTGCCCGGCGCGCAGGTGACCGGGTTGGTGACCATGCCGGCCTCGGACCGCTTGACCAGGTCGACCTGACCGGCCTGGTCCTCGGCGGACAGGTTGCGGTGCAGCACGCCCACGCCACCGGCGCGGGCCATGGCGATCGCCATCCGCGACTCGGTGACGGTGTCCATCGCCGAGGACAGCAGCGGAATGGCCAGCCGGATGCCGCGGGTGAGCCGGCTGCTGGTGTCCACCTCGGCGGGGACGACGTCGGACGCCCCCGGGATGAGCAGGACGTCGTCGTAGGTCAGCCCCAGGGGGGCGAACTTGGCCGGCAGTTCGGGACGGGGCCCATCAAGCTGCTCGTCGGGCTGCATGCTGCCGCCACCCTCTCGGTCGTCGGTGCGCACGCCGGAGAGGCGCACGGGACCCACCGATGGTAGGCGGACACCTGCCGGACACCCGCGCCCCGTTACCGTTGTCCGGTGGGCGTGCGTGCACGCCCGAGCTGCTGGCGACAGCAGGAGGACACGGGGCCGGCACGAGCCGGCGAGGAGGACACGTGGACGCGTGGGACGACGCACTCGGTCCCGAGCCGGACTTCGACGGCGGGGACCGGTCGGAGTTGCCCCCGCTGACCCTGGAAGAACGCGCCGGGGTCCTCGACGACCTCGCTGAGCTGGAGGTCTTCCGCACCCTGCTGGAGCCCACCGGGGTCAAGGGCATCGTCGTGGACTGCCCGGACTGCGAGGAGGAGCACCACGTCGACTGGGCGCTGATGCAGGCCAACCTGCGACAGTTGCTCGACGAGGGGCAGACCGGCCGGCACGAGCCGCCGTTCGACCCCGACCCCGACGACTACGTCAGCTGGGACTACGCCAGCGGCTACGCCGACGGGGTCGCTGCGATGGCCGAGCGCGAGGAGCCCAGTGGCCAGCACGGCTCGACCGGCCGGCACGCCCGGGACGACTAGAACGGCGTCGTCGAGGGGTTGAGCCGTGACACTGCGATCCTCCGGATCACATCACGGCCAGGTTCCGTCCCCCGGCTGCGCTGAGCCGTTTCGTCGCGCCCTCACCGGACCCTCCGGGCCCACCTCGGTCACGACAGCGGTCCTCGGGACCGCGGCACCGTAGAGCGCATCGTCGTCTCCGACGGACCCGCGCCTCGACCGGCGCCACCCCGGCCAGAGGTCGTCATCGACCAGTCGGACGAAGCGCACCCCGACCGCGCGCATCGTGTCCTCGCGCCGTTTCTCGTCGAACAGGACGTCCTCGGGCGAACCTCCGCAGGCCGGCCGCAGGTACTTCACCCGGCCGTCGAACTCCTGCGTGGGACGAACCGGTGCCGCTCGAGGGTGTCCTGCAGGAGTTGCGGCGTCACCAGGCCGCGCAGCAGCGCCGCGTCCGGAGCGGCCACAGCAGGCAGTTCCGGCCACTCACGCGCAGTGTCGACCAGCGTCCGGGCCGGGGTCGTCAGCCGGTGCCGGCCGGGCGGTCACCTCGTCGGCCGGGAGTTCCGCGCGGGTCATCACGTAACCCGGCCCGGTGCGCCAGCGGTGCGGGTCGGTCAGCCGCACCTCAGATGGCAGCCCAGCGGGTATCGACAGATCCCACACCGGGCCGCCGTGCCATGGCTGAGTGCCGCACTGGGCCTGGCCAGCGCCGTGGCCACGGCTGGCGCGTCGAGCTCATGACGCCGTCCGGCCGCTTCGGTCTCGGCGAGGCCGGCCGCGGTGACGAACAGTCCGGGGCGCAGCCGGACCCACGCCCCTGAGCGGACCACGCTGCGGATCTCTCGTTCGGTGACGCCGGCCGCCGTCAGGTCGGCCGGGCGAACAGGCCCGATCGAGCCTGAGCGGCGACGCGGAGCAGGGCAGGCAGCGAGAGGGTCACCGGGCGATGGTCACCGGGCGGGAGACCGCAGAGCCGGCGTCCCCGGCGGATGTGGACGGGCCGTCGTCCAGTGGACGACGGCCCGCACGGTCGTAGCTCGCGCGGTAGAGCCACCCCGGTGACGGCTGAGCCGGGGCATGCCCTGGCTCAGCGGTCGGTCGGGCGGCTCATCCTCCGGAGGAGGAGCTCAGCTCATCATCCCCCGGCGGAAGCCGGTGGCGACCGCCTCGGCGCGGTCCTTGACGCTGAGCTTGCGAAACAGCCGGCGGGCGTGGGTCTTGATGGTGTCCTCGGACAGGTAGAGCTCACGGCCGATCTGGGCGTTGCTCTTGCCCTGGCTCATGCCGGTGAGCACCTGCATCTCCCGCATCGACAGCGCGACCGGCGCCGGGTCGGGCACCGTGGACCGGACCGTGGTGGGCGCGGCGCCGGCCAGCGGGCTGGCGCTCCCCCAGGACGATGGTCCGCCGTTCGGTGCGCCGGCGAGGGCGTGCTGCGGCGTGCGGGATACCGGTGCCAGGGAGCCCAGGGGGCGCTGCGGGTCCGAGCGCATGCCGGTCCGCGACAGGCCAAGCCCCAGCTCCAGCGGGCTGGCGTCCCAGCGCAGGTAGCCGCGGGCGCCGAACGCCACGGCGGAACGCACGCTGTCGGCGTCGTCGGGGGCGCCGAGCACGAGCACCGGCAGGCCGGGGTGTGAGCGCAGCACCTGGGTGGCCACCGACAGGCCGCTGTCGGTGGCGCGCTGCGTGCCCACCAGCAGGACGTCGGGGAGCCGGTTGGCCAGCCGGGCGGCCAGGGCGGCCGGGTCGCCGACGGCCTCGACGCGGCCCACGAACGGCAGGGCGAGCAGTCGGGCCGCGACGTCGTCCCGGACCCGCCGACGTTCGTCGAACACCCACACGACGGCACCGCTGCCGTTGCCCCGCACCCTGTCCTCGATCACCGCTGCTCCTGTCTGCGCCGGCCTGGGGACGGGCCGGCGACATACCGACCGGGCGCCGCCCGACCGGGTGGCCGGGGGCGGGGGTGTCCCCGCCCCGGAGGTGCTCGGTGCCGCCGGTGTCACCGGACGGCGCCGAGAGGTCCCCCACCCGGTGGTCGGCACCCCGTGGCGTCACCTTGATCGTCGGGAGGGCAACCGAACAGCGGCTGTCACCCCGCAGGGTGAGGCCCCCCGGCGCCTCCGCAGGCTCCGCGGTGCTCCAGCGGCGGCTCAGCGGGTTCGCGGACGTGCTGTGTGGTGCCCAACAGACCCGGGCTGGCGCCGGGTATCGCACATGTCCGGCGATTCCGCAGCCGGAAGCGAGAACTGATGTGTTTGCGCACGTTCGGTGCGGGGCATCCGGCCGTCAGTGACCGGGCAGACCCCCCGGTGCACCCGAGCCGAGGAGGTCCCATGGCCGACATCCGTCGACTGCCCATGCCCGTTGCCGAGGTGTGGGACTGGCAGCTGCACGGTTCTTGCCGGGGCGAGAGCACGTCCCTGTTCTTCCACCCCGACGGCGAGCGGGGCCCGGCGCGGGCGCGCCGGCAGGCCGCAGCGAAGGCCGTGTGCGCACGGTGCCCCGTTCTCGAGAGCTGCCTCCAGCACGCGCTGTCGGTCCGCGAGCCCTACGGGGTCTGGGGCGGCATGAGCGAGGAGGAGCGGACCAGACTGATCGCAGCCGAGCCCGCCCCGATCGCTGCAGGGGTCTGACGCCGGCGGGAGACCTCCCCCGCCAGAACGCCGAGAGGGCCGGTCCGACATCTGTCGGACCGGCCCTCTCGGCGTTCTCGGTGCTGCTGCCTCCCGGGAGACCCCGGGCGATCACCGGCGGGTGGTCGTGCCCGACGGCGCGTCGGTCAGCCACCCGCCGATGATCAACGGGAGATCAGCTCAGCTCAGTGGCCGTGCCCGTGCCCACCGTGCGAGTGGCCGTGGGTGTGGTGCGCCCCGTTGCCCTCGAACTCGGCCGGCTTGTCGACGATGGCCGAGTCGGTGGTCAGCACCATCGCCGCGATCGAGGCGGCGTGCGCCAGCGCGGCCTTGGTGACCTTGACCGGGTCGATGACGCCTTGGGCGGCCAGGTCGCCGTACTCGCCGGTCGCGGCGTTGAAGCCCTGGCCGATGCCGAGCTCGCGCACCCGGCCGACGACGACCGGGCCCTCGAAGCCGGCGTTCTCGGCGATGCGGGACAGCGGGGAGTCCACGGCCCGGCGCACCGAGCGGGCCCCGATGAGCTCGTCCCCGGTGAGCGTGAGCTCGTCGATGGCCGCGGCGGCGTGCACCAGCGCGGAACCGCCACCGGGGACGACGCCCTCCTCCACCGCGGCGCGGGTGGCGGCGATGGCGTCCTCGATCCGGTGCTTCTTCTCCTTCATCTCGACCTCGGTGGCCGCACCGACGCGGATCACCGCGACGCCGCCGGACAGCTTGGCCAGCCGCTCCTGCAGCTTCTCGCGGTCCCAGTCGGAGTCGGTGTCCTCGATCTCGCGACGGACCTGCGCGGCCCGGTCGGCGATCGCGCCGGAGGTGCCGCCGCCGTCGACGATCGTGGTGTCGTCCTTGGTGACGGTGACCCGGCGGACGGTGCCGAGCACCTCGAGGCCGACGTTGTCCAGGGACAAGCCGACGTCCTCGCTGACCACCTGCGCGCCGGTGACGACGGCCAGGTCGGTCATGAACGCCTTGCGCCGGTCGCCGAAGTAGGGCGACTTCACCGCGGCGACCTTGATGGTCTTGCGGATGGAGTTCACCACCAGGGTCGACAGCGCCTCGCCCTCGACGTCCTCGGCCACGATGAGCAGCGGCTGGCTGCCCGAGCCGAGAACCTTTTCCAGCAGCGGCAGCAGCGTCGACAGCGCGCTGATCTTGCCACTGACCAGCAGCACGAGGGCGTCCTCCAGGACGGCCTCCATGGACTCGGAGTCGGTGACGAAGTAGGGCGAGAGGTAGCCCTTGTCGAACTGCAGGCCCTCGGTGACCTCGAGGTCGGTGGAGAAGGTGTTGGCCTCCTCGACGGTGATGACGCCGTCCTTGCCGACCCGCTCCATCGCCTCGCCGATCAGCTCGCCGACCTCGGCGTCCTGCGCGGACACGGTGGCCACCCCGGTGATCGCCTTGCGGTCGTCGACCGGGATGGCGACCTTGTCCAGCGCGGCGTGCACGGCGTCGACGGCCGCGCGCATGCCGCGGCCCAGGGCCATCGGATTCGCGCCTGCGGTGACGTTGCGCAGGCCCTCGTGCACCAGCGCCTGGGCCAGCACGGTGGCGGTCGTGGTGCCGTCGCCGGCGACGTCGTTGGTCTTGGTGGCGACGTTCTTGGCGAGCTGAGCACCGAGGTTCTCGTAGGGGTCCTCGAGCTCTATCTCGCGGGCGATGGTGACGCCGTCGTTCGTGATCGTCGGGGCGCCGAAGTTCTTGTTGATCACGACGTTGCGGCCGCGGGGGCCGAGGGTGACCTTGACGGCGTCGGCGAGCTTGTCGACGCCGCGCTCGAGGGCGCGGCGGGCGTCCTCGTCGAACAGGATGATCTTGGCCATGCCAGACCTCTCAGGGTGTCCGGGTGGTGCGGGAGAGAACGGAGGCAGACGCGAACCGCCCCGGGACCCGGTGGTTCGGGTCGCCGGGGCGGTGTCGTCTCACGTGCAGGGTCGTGCTGGTACTAGCGGAGGAGTGAGGTCACTTCTCCACGACGGCGAGCAGGTCACGCGCGGACAGGACGAGGTAGTCCTCGCCGCCGTACCGGATCTCGGTGCCGCCGTACTTCGAGTAGACGACCACGTCACCGACGTTGACGTCGAGCGGGACGCGGTTGCCGTTGTCGTCGATGCGGCCGGGACCCACGGCGACGACGGTGCCCTCCTGGGGCTTCTCCTTCGCCGTTTCCGGAATGACCAGACCGGACGCCGTGGTGGTCTCGGCCTCGTTGGCCTGGACCACGACGCGGTCTTCCAGCGGCTTGATGTTGACCTTGGTAGCGGTCGTCACGATGTGACGCCCCCTTCGTGTCGACGGGCTTGTGAGGTAGTGCAGATGCTGTGGCACGAGGCTGGCGACCTGCCGTCGCGGGGGTCAGGTACCGGCCTGTGTCATTGGCACTCTACCCATGCGAGTGCCAGCCGCTCAACCGGGTCGGCCACCGGCTCACCCCGGAGGTGGGCGACGCTGTCGCGATGCCCCCGGGAAACCAGGACGAGGAGTCCGCCGCACGGTCCGCGGAGACCGTGCGTCAGCTGCAGGACCTGGCGACGCCGGCCGGTGCCGCCGCGTTGACCCGGGCCGCCGAGCTGCTGGCCGGCCGCACCGACGCGGTCACCGCGCTGTCCAGGTTGCGGACCGAGGTGGGTGTGCAGCTGGCCGGTCCGGCCTGGGGCATCGCGCGGCAGCGCGCAAAGGCCCGGCCGGCGTTCGGCGCCGACGCGGACCGGCTGCTGTTCACCGGGGACACCCTCGAGCAGGCCGGCCGGCCGGCGCTCGCCGACCGCCGGGCCGGCCGGCTGCTCACCGGTGGGGTGGCGTCCGTCGCCGACCTCGGGTGCGCAGCCGGCACCGACACCCTCGCCCTGGCCCGGGCGGGCGCCTCGGTGCTCGCCGTCGACCGGGACCCGGTGGCCCGCACGCTCACCGCGGCCAACGCTGCCGCCGTCGGCGTCGCCGACCGGGTGCAGGTGGTCGACGCCGACGTCGTCGACCTGGTCGCGGCCGCCGCCGACGGGCAGGTGGCCGGCTGCGACGCCGCCGTCCTGGACCCGGCGCGCCGGGCCGGTGGACGACGACTGCTGGACCCCGACCGTTGGTCCCCGCCGTGGTCGACGGTCCTCGCCCTGCTCGAGCGGGTGCCCCGCTGCGTGGTCAAGGTGGCGCCGGGGCTGGACCACGACCGCGTGCCGGCCGGGATCGAGGCGGAGTGGGTGTCGATCGGCGGCTCGATCGTGGAGGCGCTGCTGTGGGGCCGCGGCCTGTCGACGACCTGGCGGCGGGCGACCCTGGTGCGCGGCGGGACGATCGCCGAGCTGATCGCCGATGACGACCCCGGGCTGGCACCGGTGGGCCCGGTGCGCGGCTGGCTGCACGAGCCCGACCCGGCGGCGATCCGCTCCGGACTGGTGTCGGTGGTGGCCGCAAACCTGGGCGCGACCCTGGTCGACCCGACGATCGCCTACCTGACCAGCGACTCCCCCACCGGATCGCCGTGGGCCAGCAGCCACCCGGTGACCGACGTCTTGCCGTTCAACCTCAAGAAGCTGAAGGCGCTGCTGCGCAGCCGGGACGTCGGCCGCGTCGTGGTGAAGAAGCGCGGGTCGCCGATCGAGCCGGACGCGCTGGCCCGCCAGCTCCGCGGGCCGGGCAGCGGAACGGCGGTCGTCGTCGTCACCCGGGTGGCCGGCGCCCCCACCGTGCTGGTCTGCGGGCCGCCGTCCGCCTGACCGTAGCTACCGGCTGACGACGTCGATCGGCAGCGAGCTGTCCGCACCCAGGTCGACCGCGGACGGCGCGATGCCGGCCTCGACCAGCCGGGAGCCCAGGGCGGCGACCATCGCCCCGTTGTCGGTGCACAGCCGCGGGCTGGGCGTGCGCAGCACGATCCCGGCCGCGGCGCAGCGCTCAGCGGCGAGCGCGCGCAGCCGCGAGTTCGCCGCCACCCCCCCGCCGATCACCAGGTGGTCGACGCCGGAGTCGCGGCAGGCGCGGACGGCCTTGGCGGTGAGCACGTCGACCACAGCCTCCTGGAACGCCGCGGCGACGTCGGCGACCGGAACCGGCTCACCAGTCCGCTCGCGAGCCTCGACCCAACGCGCGACCGCCGTCTTCAGGCCGGAGAAGGAGAAGTCGTAGGGGGCGTCGCGCGGGCCGGTGAGTCCGCGCGGGAAGCCGATGGACGTCGGGTCTCCCCCGCGGGCGGCCCGGTCGATCGGCGGTCCACCGGGGAACGGCAGACCGAGCACCCGCGCGACCTTGTCGAATGCCTCCCCCGCGGCGTCGTCGATGGTCTGGCCCAGCGGCTGCACGTCCTGGGTGAGGTCGGGGACCAGCAGGAGCGAACTGTGCCCACCGGACACCAGCATCGCGACCGTGGGCTCGGCCAGCCGGCCGTGCTCCAGTTCGTCGACGGCGACGTGCGCGGCGAGGTGGTTGACCCCGTACAGCGGCACGTCCAGCGCGAGGGCGTAGGCCTTGGCCGCGGCGACGCCGACCAGCAGGGCGCCGGTCAGCCCGGGACCGGAGGTCACCGCGATCGCGTCGACGTCGCCGGCGGTCACCCCGGCATCGGACAGCGCGCGGCGGACCGTCGGGATCATCGCCTCCAGGTGCGCCCGCGAGGCGATCTCCGGGACGACGCCGCCGAACCGCTCGTGCTCGGCCATGCTGGTCGCCAGGGCGTCGGACAGCAGGGTCTGCCCGCGCACCAGGCCGACCCCGGTCTCGTCGCAGGAGGTCTCGAGGCCCAGGACCAGCGGCTGGTCAGCCACCATGACTCCATTCGCTCCCGCGGGGCGCTCCGCTCCCCGTTCCATGTCGTCGGTCGCCTCCGCGGTCGCTCCGCTCCTCGCTCGCAGGGCCCGCTGCGATGCTCACTTCCTGTCGGCTTCCGGCCGCGCTGCGATGCTCACGCCCCTGTCCGCTCATCGGGGCACCTCCCGCTGCATGACGACGGCATCGGTGCCGCTGGGCTGGTAGTAGCCCTGCCGGCGGCCGATCTCGGTGAACCCTCGACGCCGGTAGAGCCCCTGAGCGACCTCGTTGTCGGCGCGAACCTCCAGCAGCACGACCTTGCTGCGGGTGTCCGCCTCGGCGAGCAGCGTGTCCAACAGGAATACGCCGACGCCCTGGCCCTGGGCGGCGACGGTGACGCCGAGGGTGGCGATGTGCGCCTCCTCGGGATAGGCGATCAGCCCTGCGTAGCCGAGTACGGCGCCGGCGTCGTCCACGGCGACCAGGTAGTGCCGGGTGTCGGTGCGGGCGAGTTCGTCCCGGTACATCGCCGCCGTCCAGGTGTCCGGGGCGAAGAGCTCCTCCTCCATCGCCAGCACGGCGGGGAGGTCGGCGCGCGTCATGTCCCGCAGGGAGACTGTCACTGGGAGACCGCCTTCCGCAGCGTCGGCGGGACGGCATCGGGACGGCGCAGGTACAGCGGCTCGAGCGGGCCGGCGGAGCCCGGGTCGCCCAGCTGCGGAGCCGCCGCGCGCAGCAGTCCGGCTGTCGTCACCTGGGCGGCGGCGACCGGGACGCCGAGCCGGTCGGAGCCGACCGCCGCGTCGCCGACCAGCGGCGGGGTAGGGGTCATGCCGTCCGGCCGGTTGACCGCGGGCCCGATCGTCCGGGTGCCGTCGGCGGCGTAGGCCGCCCAGTAGAGCTCCTTGCGCCGGGCGTCGGTCACCACGGTGCGGGCGCCGGCGCCGATCGCGTCCAGCGAGCAGACGCCGACGACGGGCAGGCCGCGGGCGTCGGCCACCGCGGCAGCGGTCACCACCCCGACCCGCAGCCCGGTGAAGGGCCCGGGCCCCAGTCCGGTGACGACGGCATCGAGGTCGCCCATCGACCGACCGGCGTCGGCCAGCACGGCACGGATGGTCGGGGTGAGCAGTTCGGCGTGCCGGTTGGCCGAGGCGACGGCCCGCTCGGCGAGCACCTCGACCCCCTCGGCGGCCGACCAGCGCGCCAGCCCGACGACGAGGTTCGGGGTCGCGGTGTCGAGGGCGAGGACGAGCACGACCGATCAGGGTAGTTGGCGCCGGCCAGCCGTCCTCAGCCGCTGCTATGAGCCCGACCGGGCCGGAGCACGGGGAGGTGTCAGCCGGATCAGCCCCCGAGGTCAGCGGCGCTGGTCGACGAGCAGGTCCACCAGGTCACCGGGACGGTCCACGGTGTGCTCAGCGGGGGCGGTCGGGTCGTACAGGTGTCCCCATCCGGCGGTCAGCGCGTGTGCGCCGCTGCGCGTGGCCGCGAGCAGGTCGGTGGGCGCGTCTCCGATGTCGGCACTCCGGGTGGGGGCGACGCCCAGCTTTCGGCAGGCCCGCTCGATGCCCTCGGGATCCGGCTCGACCGCTCGATCTGGTCGCCGCCCACGATGATGGAGAAGAAGTCGACCAGGTCTGCGGCGTCGAGCAGGAGCTCGGCGGCACGCGTGCTGGCACCGGTGCACACAGCGAGCGCCACGTGCGGCCGCAGAGCCGCCAACGCCGCCCGGATTCCCGGGTAGGGCCGCACCGCCTCGGGCACCGAAGCTCGCCCCGGCTCCTCGTGGTAGGCGACCACGTCCGCGGTGCCCACCGGGCGCTCGAGCATGCGGGCCAGCATGATCACAGGTTCGCCTCGGGTACGACGGTCACGGAGTCGATGAGCGTGCCGTCCATGTCGCAGATCAGGGCTGCCGGCCGGATCCGCGCCTCCCGCCGGTTCGCCCTCGCTCATGCCCGCGGAGTCTGCCCGACGGCACGAGGGAGGGGCACGGACTGACCTCCACCTCAGCTGTCGTCGAGCCGCTGCTCCCAGCCCGCGCCGACCGGCACCAGCCGGGCGGTGCGGACGTCGTCGTCCCGGCGGTCGAGCTCGACGACCAGGTGCTCGTCGGTCAACTGCTCGACCAGGCCGTGTCCCCACTCCACGACGGTGACCGCCTCCCCGGCGGTCGCGTCGAGGTCCAGGTCGTCGACGTCGGCCATGCTGCCCAGCCGGTAGGCGTCCACGTGCACCAGCGCCAGCCGGCCGCCGAGGTGCACCCGGGCGAGCACGAAGGTCGGTGAGGTGACCAGCCCCGGCACGCCCAGCCCGGCGCCGATGCCCTGGGTCAGCGCGGTCTTGCCGGCGCCCAGCGGGCCGGCCAGGACGACGAGGTCCCCGGCCCGCAGCAGCCCGGCCAGCGTTCGGCCCAGTGCTTTGGTGTCCTCGGCGGTGGGCAGCTCGTGCTCACGCCTCACAGCGTCGCCGCCACCGCGGTCAGGTCGGCGAGGAGCCCGGCCCGCGGGGCGCCGTTCGGGCCGAACCGGATCGCCGCCGAGGGGTGGTAGGTCGCCCACACCGCGCGCCCGCCGACGTCGTGGGGCCGGCCGCGCACCTGCGCCAGCACGGTGCGGGGGCCGAGGAACCACTTCGCCGACGACAGCCCGAGGGCGACGACGACCGGGGCGTCCAGCAGCTCCAGCTGGCGGCGCAGCCAGCCGCTGCAGCGGGCGACCTCTGGTGCCTTCGGCGTCCGGTTGCCCGGCGGCCGGCACTTGACCACGTTGAGCACCGCGGCCTGCGCCCGGTCCAGCCCGGCCTCGGCCAGCAGCACGTCGAGCAACGCGCCGGAGCGGCCCACGAAGGGGCGGCCGGTCTCGTCCTCCTGCGCCCCCGGCGCCTCCCCCACGAGCACCAACCGCGGCCGGCCGACCGGGACGTCGCCGACGACGACGTGCTGGCGGACGGCGGCCAGCTCGGGGCAGGCGACGCACGAGGACGCGACGACCGCGAGCGCGGCCCAGTCCGGCGCCGCGGCAGCCACCCGGGCGACCTCGTCGGCCGCGGCACCCACCCCGGGCGCCGGGGGCCGCGGGGTCACCGGCGGGCGCCCTGCTCGGCGGCTACCCGCCGGAGCAGCGCCGACAGCGCGGCGGTGACCTCGTCGGGGCGCTCGAGCAGCACCAGGTGCCCGGCACCCGGGACGACGAGCAGCTGGGCGTCCGCCAGCTGCTCGACGATCCGCTCGCTGTGCGCCTGCGGGATCATCTTGTCCGCGTCGCCGGTGAGCACGAGCGTGGGCACCCGGCGCAGCGGCTCGATCGCCCCACTGGCGTCCAGACCGGCGATGGCTGAGTAGAACTCGGCGATCACGTCGACCGCGGTGCCGGCGATCATCGCGTCGACGTAACGGCCCAGCGCCGGGTCGACGTCGGTGGAGGAGAAGGACAGCGACCAGGTGGCCGCCGACACGACGTCCCTGGCCAGCCGCCTGGTGCGCTCGGCGAAGGCCGGACGCCTTCGCATCGTCCAGGCCGCCACCGGCAGCACCGCGGTGCGCAGCCGGGTCAGCAGGTGCGGCAGCCCGAAGTCGAGGTCGGCCAGGCCGCCGCTGGAGGTCGACATCAGCGCGACGCCGGCGACCCGGGTGCCGAACAGCTGCGGACGGCGCTGGGCCAGGGCGAGCACCGTCATGCCGCCCATCGAGTGCCCGACCAGCACCACCGGCCCCCGGGGCACCCGGGTGGTGAGCACCGACTCGAGGTCGGCGGCGAGGTGGTCGATGGTCGCGTGGTCGGCGTCCCCGCGGCCGGAGGAGCCGTGTCCGCGCTGGTCGTAGAAGACCAGCCGGGCGTCGGGCCGGTGGCCGTTGGCGGTGGCCAGCTCGGCGGCCAGGTCGCGGCGCTGAAAGGTCCAGGAGGCCATCGACAGCGCGTAGCCGTGCACGAACACGACGGTCAGCGGGGCGTCGAGGGGGCCGATCTCCTCCACCGACAGCAGGACGCCGTCGTCGGCCTGCACCAGCGCCGTGCGGTCGGCCGGCCGGCCGGCGGCACCGAGCGGGTCGGCCTCGCGCAGCTCTCCGACCGGCACGTCGGTCACGGCACGGTGGTCGGAGTCCCCGGCCTGACCGGCGAGCTGGTTGGCGCGTACCCGGGCGGCCGCCGTCCGGGTGACGGCGACGCCGACCGCGGTGCCGGCGGCGGCCAGGCCGACCGCGGCCCCGATCAGCCCCGCCGTCCGGCTGATGTGCGGGTGCAGCATCACGCCACCCCGGCGGTGCCGACGTAGCGCCGGCGGAAGCGGCCGCCCACGCGGGTGACGAGCTCGTAGTGGATGGTGTCGGCCGCGTCGGCCCACTGCTGGGCAGTCGGTTCGCCGGCCGCCCCGGAGCCCCACAGCACCACCCGGTCGCCGGGGGCGATCGGATCGTCGCCGACGTCGAGCACGAACTGGTCCATGCAGACCCGCCCGGCGATCGCCCGCTGCCGGCCGGCGGCCAGCACCGGCGCCCGGTTGCCCGCCGCCCGCGGCACCCCGTCGGCGTAGCCGATCGGCACCAGCGCCAGCGTCGTCTCCTGCGCGGGGTGGTAGGTGTGGCCGTAGGAGACCCCGGCCCCGGCCGGCACCCGCTTGGTGAGGGCGACCCGCGCCTGCACCGTCATCGCCGGAAGCAGCCCGTGATCGGCCGGGTCGCCACCCAGCGGGTCCAGCCCGTACAGCGCGACGCCGGGGCGCACCATGTCGTACCAGGTCTCCGGCAGCGCGAGGGTGGCCGCGGAGTTCGCCAGGTGCCGGCGGGCGTCGGTCAGTCCGGCTGCCCGCGCGAGGGAGACGGCCTCCTCGAAGACCCGCACCTGCTGGCCGATGGTGGGGTGCTGGGGGGCGTCGGCGTAGGCCAGGTGGCTCCACAGCCCCACAACGGCGACGTCCCCGTCGGTCTCCGCGCGCGCCGCCGCGGACACCAGCCCCGGCCAGTCGGCGGAGGTGGCGCCCTCCCGGCTCAGGCCGGTGTCGGCGGTGAGGTGCACCCGGGCGGTCAGCCGGGTCCGCCGGGCCACGGCGACCACCTCGGCCAGGCCCCACTCCGCGTTGACCGACACCTCGACGTCGGCGGCCAGTGCGGCGGCGACGTCCTCCCCGGGGCCGTTGAGCCAGGCCAGCACGGGTGCGGTGATCCCGGCCGCGCGCAGCGCGAGCGCCTCCTCCAGCACCGCGACGCCCAGCGCGTCGGCGCCGCCGGCGAGCACCGCCCGGGCCGCGGGGAGCAGCCCGTGGCCGTAGCCGTCGGCCTTGACCACGGCCATCAGCGGCCGGGCGACGCGCTCGCGCAGCACTGCGGTGTTGGCCGCGATGGCGTCGAGGTCGACGACCACCTCGGCCCGGTTCTCCAGCGCCTGCAGCGGGGCCTGTTCCACCTGGGTCACCAGCCCACTGTCCCAGGCGCGACCGCCGCGGCCGGGCCGCCACCGCGGAACAGCCGGCCGAGGGCCTCCGGCAGGTGCCGGACCACGTCTCCGGCGATCAGCGGGCCGCAAGCGGCGGCCAGCTGCCCGGCCCGGCCGTGCACATGGGCGGCGACGGCGGCCGCCTCCACGGTGGGCAGCCCGGTGGCCGCCTGGGTGGCGAGCAGCGCCCCGGCGATGCCGGAGAGCACGTCGCCGGTGCCCGCGGTAGCCAGCCACGGCGTGCCGGTGGCGTTGACGAAGGCGGTGCCGTCGGCGTCAGCGACCACCGTGGCGTCGCCCTTGAGCAGCACGGTGCAGCCGAGCTCTGCGGCCCCGCGGCGGGCCGCGGCGACGCGGTCGGGGCCGACGTCGCCGAAGAGCCGGGCGAACTCCCGGTCGTGCGGGGTGAGCAGGGTCGGCCGGTCGCGGTCGCGCACGAGCTCGGGGTGCTGGGAGACCAGGGTCAGCGCGTCGGCGTCCACCACCACCGGGACGTCGCCGGCCAGCACCTCGGCGAGCACGCTGCGGGCTTCCTCGTCGGTGCCCATGCCCGGGCCGACCACCCAGGCCTGCACCCGGCCGGCGTCGCGAGGGCGGCCGGCGGTGACGATCGCTTCGGGCCAGGCTGCGCGCACGCCCTCGGCGGCGGTGCCGGCGTAGCGGACCAGGCCGGGCCGGGTGCGCAACGCGGAGCCGGTGCAGAGCACACCGGCGCCCGGGTAGGCCGCTGAGCCGGCGACCACCCCGACCACGCCGCCGGTGTACTTGTCGCTGGTCGCCGACGGCGGTTCCACCCGGGCGGCCGCGTCGGCGTCGGTGAGCTGGGAGACGTCCGGGGCGGGCAGGTACGGGCCCAGGCCGATGTCGACCAGGTGCACCAGCCCGGCGCAGCCACGGCCCGCCCCCACCACGAGGCCACGCTTGACCGCGCCGAAGGTGACCGTGTGCTGGGCCGGGAACGCCGTCCCGTCGACGGCTCCGGTGTCGGCGTCCACCCCGCTGGGCAGGTCGACGGCGACGAGCAGCCCGGGGCCGGCCGCGGCCGCCGCCGCCAGTTCCGCCGCCGCGGGGCGCAATCCACCCCGGCCACCGATGCCGACGATCCCGTCGAGCACCAGATCGGCGCGGTCCAGGCCGGCGTCGTCGGCACCGGCGACCCGGCCGCCGGCCCGCCGCAGCGCCGCCAGCCCACCGGCGTGCGCACGTTCGGGATCCAGCAGCACCGCCCGGACCGATGCGCCGCGGCCGGCCAACACCGCCCCGACGTACAGGGTGTCCCCGCCGTTGTCGCCGGCCCCGACCAGCAGCACCACGCGGACGCCGTGTGCGCGGCCGAGCAGGCCCAGGCAGACGGCGCCCAGCCCGGTGGCGGCGCGCTGCATCAGGGTGCCGTCCCGAAGGGTCGCCCGGGCGGCGGTCTCGGCCGCGCGCACCTGCTCGGCGGTGTACAGCGCGATCATGCGGGCGTCCCCTCGGCGATGACCACGGCGGAGGCGATGCCCCCGTCGTGGCTGAGCGACACGTGCAAGTGGGTCACGCCGAGGGCGGCGGCGCGCCGGGCGACCGTGCCGCGGACGGTCAACAGCGGCCGCCCGTGCTCGCCGACGGTCACCTCGGCGTCGTGCCAGTGCAGGTCACCCGGCGCGCCGAGAGCCTTGGCGAGCGCCTCCTTGGCGGCGAACCGGGCGGCCAACGACTCCCCGGTGCGCGACGCGCCGGACGGGGTCTGCTGCTCGTCGGCGGTGAACAGCCGGTCGCGCAGCCCCGGGGTGCGGGTCAGGGAGGCGGCGAAGCGCTCCACCGGGCAGACGTCGATGCCGACCCCGATGATCACGCCGCCATCCTGCCCGCCGCCGCCCTACCTCGCCGGAGCGGACCCGCCCCAGGGCCGGCCACCGGGGTAGCTCCCTCCAGGATCAGGTCACCTGATCCTGGAGGGAGCCCTCACTCGACGGTAACGCTCTTGGCCAGGTTCCGCGGCTGGTCGACGTCCAGCCCGCGCGTCGCGGCGATCTCGCACGCCAGCACCTGCAGGGGCACGGTGGTGACGACCGGGGCCAGCAGCGTCGGCGTGCGCGGCACCCGGATCAGGTGGTCGGCGTAGGGCACGACGTCCTCGTCACCCTCCTCGGCGATCACGATGGTGCGCGCGCCGCGAGCTCGTACCTCCTGGATATTGCTGACCACCTTGCCGTGCACCGACTCCCGGCTGGACGGTGAGGGGACCACCACGATCACCGGGGTGCCCTGGTCGATGACTGCGATCGGGCCGTGCTTGAGCTCTCCGGCGGCGAAGCCCTCGGCGTGGATGTAGGCCAGCTCCTTGAGCTTGAGTGCGCCTTCCAGCGCCACCGGATATCCGACGTGCCGACCGAGGAAGAGGATCGTGTTCGCGTCGGCCAGCGAGCGCGCGAGCTCGCGCACCGGTTCCATGCCCGCCAGGACCGTGGCCACCGCGTCGGGCAGCGCCCGGAGGTCCTCGACGATGGCCGCCACCTCGTCGGTGTACTTGACGCCGCGGACCTGGGCGAGGAACAACCCGACGAGGTAGCAGGCCACCACCTGGGTGAGGAAGCCCTTGGTCGAGGCGACCGCGACCTCCGGCCCGGCACGCGTGTACAGGACGGCGTCGGACTCCCGCGGGATCGTCGACCCGTTGGCGTTGCAGATGGCGAGCACACGCGCCTTCTGCTCCTTGGCGTGCCGCAGCGCCATCAGCGTGTCCATCGTCTCGCCGGACTGGCTGACCACGATGACCAGCGTGGACCGGTCCAGCACCGGGTCGCGGTACCGGAACTCACTGGCCAGTTCCACCTCGACCGGGATGCGCGTCCAGTGTTCGATCGCGTACTTGGCGATCAGCCCGGCATGGAAAGAGCTTCCACAGGAGACGACGAAGATCTTGTCCACGTCCCGGAGCTCCTGGTCGGACAGCCGGACCTCGTCCAGCACCAGCTCGCCGGCGGCGCCGAGCCGGCCCAGCAGTGTGTTGGCCACCGCCTCGGGCTGCTCGGCGATCTCCTTGAGCATGAACCAGTCGTAGCCGCCCTTCTCGGCGGCGGCGGCGTCCCAGTCGACGGTGTACGCGGTCGGCTCGACCGGCGCGCCGGCGAAGTCGGTGACGCTGACCCCCCGCTCGCGGTCGATGACCACGACCTGGTCCTGCCCCAGCTCCAGGGCGTCGCTGGTGTGCGCGATGAACGCGGCGACGTCGGAGCCGAGGAAGTACTCGCCGTCCCCGACCCCCACCACCAGCGGGCTGTTGCGGCGGGAAGCGACCAGCCGGTCGGGCTCGTCAGCGTGCGAGGCCACCAGCGTGAACGCGCCTTCGAGCCCGCGGCTGACCGTGCGCATCGCCTCGGCCAGCCGGTCGTCGCCGGCTGGCGTCTTCCGGTAGGCGGCGGCCAACAGGTGGGCCACGACCTCGGTGTCGGTCTCGGAGGTGAACTCCACGCCGGCCGCCTCGCACTCGGCGCGCAGGACGGCGAAGTTCTCGATGATGCCGTTGTGGACGACCGACACCGTGCCGTCGGCGGAGACGTGCGGATGGGCGTTGCGGTCCGTGGGACCACCGTGGGTCGCCCAGCGGGTGTGCCCGATGCCGATGGTGGCGGCCGGGAGGGACTCCTCGGCCAGCACCTTCTCCAGGTTGGCGAGCTTGCCGGCCTTCTTCACCGTCGTCAGCCGGCCCCCGGCGAGCACGGCGACACCTGCCGAGTCATAGCCCCGGTACTCCAGCCGTCGCAGCCCCTCCAGGATCACGTCCAGTGAGTTCTGCGGGCCGACGTACCCCACGATGCCGCACATTCCTGCGAGGGTACCGGTGCCGGAGACGGGAACCGTCACCTCGGCAAGGTGTCGCACGCCTCAACCCGCGGCGGCGACGACCTCGGCCAGCCGCGCGGCGACGGCGTCCGCCTGCTCCTGGGTGGGCGCCTCGACCATCACGCGGACCAGCTGCTCGGTGCCTGAGGGCCGCAGCAACACCCGGCCGGAGTCGCCCAGCTCCGCCTCGACGTCGTTGACCGCCCGGGCCACGTCGTCGCTCTCCACGACCGCCAGTCGGTCGGTGACCGGCACGTTGACCAGGGTCTGCGGCAGCCGGCGGACGACGGAGGCGAGCTCGGCGAGAGAAGCGCCCGTGGCGCTCATCCGGGACAGCAGCGCCAGCCCGGTGAGCAGGCCGTCGCCGGTGGTCGCCCAGCCCAGGAAGACGAGGTGGCCGCTCTGCTCGCCGCCCAGGGACAGCCCGCGCGAGCGCAGCGCCTCCAGCACGTAGCGGTCGCCGACGGCGGTGGTGTGCACCGTGATACCGGCGGCCCGCATCGTGTGGTGGAAGCCCAGGTTGCTCATGACGGTGGCGACGACCGTGTCGTTGGTCAGGTTGCCGCTCTCGTGCAGCGCGAGGGCGCAGATGGCCAGGATGGCGTCGCCGTCCACGACGTCCCCGGTGGCGTCGACCGCCAGGCAGCGGTCGGCGTCCCCGTCGTGGGCGATGCCGATGTCCGCGCCCTGGCGCGCGACCTCGGCGATCAGCGGACCCAGGTGGGTGGAACCGATGCCGTCGTTGATGTTCCAGCCATCGGGCTCGCCACCGATGACGTGCACCTGGGCGCCGGCCCTCCGGTAGACCTCGGGCGCGCAGCGGGAGGCCGAGCCGTGGGCACAGTCGACGACCACCCGCAGCCCCGCGAGGGGTTCGCGGAGAGCTGACAGCACGTGGTCGGTGTAGTCCTCGACCGCGCTGGACAGGTCGCGCACCCGGCCCACGCCACCACCGGTGGGGCGGTGGTCGCCGGAGCCGTCCCGACCGGTGACCTGCCGCTCGATGGCGGCCTCGACCGCGTCGGGCAGCTTGTGCCCGCCGCGGCTGAACAGCTTGATGCCGTTGTCGGGCATCGGGTTGTGGCTGGCCGAGATCATCACGCCGAGGTCGGCGCCGGTCTGGCCGGTGAGGAACGCGACCGCCGGGGTGGGCACCACACCGACCCGCAGCACCTCCGCGCCCGCGCTGGCCAGGCCGGCCACGACCGCGGCCTCGAGCATCTCCCCGCTGGCGCGGGGATCACGCCCGACGACCGCGACGGGACGTGAGGTCCCGTCGCGGTCGGCGAGCACGCCGGCGGCGGCGCGGGCCACCGAGAGCGCCAGTTCCGGCGTCAGGTCGGCATTGGCCCGTCCCCGGACGCCGTCGGTGCCGAAGAGGCGCCCCATGAACGACTGACCCGTGCCGGACGCGTCAGCGCTTGGAGTACTGGGGAGCCTTGCGGGCCTTCTTCAGGCCGTACTTCTTCCGCTCGGTGGCGCGGGGGTCCCGGGTGAGGAAGCCGGCCTTCTTGAGGGCCGGACGGTCGTCGGGCTCGATCTCGATGAGCGCCCGGGCGATCCCCAGTCGCAGCGCACCGGCCTGCCCGGAGACGCCACCGCCGTGGAGCAGGCCCACGACGTCGTACTGCTCGCCCTTCTCCAGGATCACGAACGGCTCACGGATGAGCTGCTGGTGGACCTTGTTGGGGAAATACTCCTCGATGGTTCGGCCGTTGAGCTTGAACTGGCCGGTGCCCGGCAGCAGCCGGACGCGGACGATGGCCTCCTTGCGGCGGCCGACCGTCTGGATGGGACGCCCGTCGGCGTCGGTCACGGTCTGGGCGCTGGTCACTGGGACACCTGCTTGATCTCGAAGGTCTGGGGTTGCTGGGCGGAGTGCGGGTGCTCGGGCCCGGCGTAGACCTTGAGCTTGGAGATCATCTGCCGGCCCAGCGAGTTGTGCGGCAGCATCCCCTTGATGGCGCGCTCGATGACGCGGTCGGGGCGGGTCTTCAGTTCCTCGCCGACGTTGATCGTCCGCAGACCACCCGGGTAGCCCGAGTGCCGGTAGGCGACCTTGGTGTCGCGCTTGGAGCCGGTGAGGGCCACCTTGCCCGCGTTCACGATGACCACGAAGTCGCCGGCGTCGACGTGCGGGGCGAACTGCGGCTTGTGCTTGCCACGCAGCAGGATGGCGGTCTGGCTGGCCAGTCGGCCGAGCACCACGTCGGTGGCGTCGATGACGTGCCAGGCCCGGGTGATGTCACCGGGCTTGGGGGTGTACGTGCGCACGAGGCACTGTCCTTGTCGTCGTCGTCGGGCGGGTGGCTGGTCGGATCGCCCCACCGAACACGGGAGACGGACCCAGGGGGCCGAGAAGACGCGCGGGCACCAGCCGGCGGCGCGCGCCAGCAGGTCACGATACCAGCCACCGTGCCCGCGCCCCGCCGGCCCGGTGGCCACCCCGGGGCCGGCGGGTGTCGTGCAGTCAGACGACCTCGCGCAGCAGGCCGCTGGCGACGTCGTAGACGGTGCCGCGCACCTCGTCCGACAGCAGGTAGGGCGCCGCGGCGATGGCCCTCATGGACTCCCGGACGTCGGCGTCCACGTCGATGAAGGCGCGTGCCGCCCACGGCGGGCGGTGCCCGGTCCGGCTCTCGACCAGATCGGCGAACTCCTCGTCGGAGGCCTTCTGCAGGCCGCAGTCGGTGTGGTGGACGAGCACGATGGCCCGGGTGCCCAGCAGGTGCTGGGAGATCGCCAGGGAGCGCAGGGTGTCGTCAGTGACGACGCCGCCGGCGTTGCGGATGACGTGGGCGTCACCCATCCCCAGGCCCAGCATCCCGAACAGCGGCAGCCGGGAATCCATGCAGGCCACCACGGCGACGCCGCGCACCGGGGCCACCGGCAGGTCGCCCGGGAAGTGCGCCATCCACTCCCGATTCGCCGCCAACATCCGGTCGATCTCGGTCACCGTCGGTCCTCCTGTCGCCGTGGTTACCGGTCGCACGCTAGCGCCGCCGTGTTGCACCGCGTTCTCCGCGGTACCCGCACGGGCCCCGACCGCACCCGCCGGACCACGCCGGGCACCGGATCGGCGAGGATGGCCGCGTGCGCACCGTCGAGGAACACCAGGCGGTGGTCGCCGCTCTGCTGCGGCCCCTGTCGGTCGAAGAAGTGCCGGTCGCCGTCGCGGCCGGTCGAGTGCTGGCCGCCGACGTCCCGGCGCTGGTCGCCCTGCCGGGCTTCGACAACTCCGCGATGGACGGTTACGCCGCCCGCGCCGCCGAGGTCGGGACGGCGAGCGAGCAGGCGCCGGTCCGCCTGCCGGTGGCCGCCGACATCCCCGCCGGCCGCACCGACGTCCCGGTGCTGGAGCCGGGAACGGTGCACCGGATCATGACCGGCGCCCCGGTACCGGCGGGCGCCGACGTGATCGTCCCGGTCGAGCGCACCGACGGCGCCACCGACGTCGTCACCATCACCGGCGCACCGGCGGCCGGCACCCACCTGCGGCACGCCGGGGAGGACATCGCCGCCGGCGCCCTCGCGCTGCCCGCCGGCACCGCCCTGGGCCCGGCCCAGCTGGGGCTGGCCGCGGCCGTCGGCCACGCCATGCTGCCGGTGCGTCGCCGTCCGCGGGTGCTGGTGCTCTCGACCGGCAGCGAGCTGGTCGAGCCCGGCCGGCCCCTGGCACCCGGACAGATCTACGAGTCGAATTCGGTGCTGCTGGCCGCCGCAGTCGCCGACGCCGGCGGGGAGCCGCGCACGCTGCATTTCGTCCCCGACGACGTCGACCAGTTCCTGGCCACGGTGCGCGCCGAGTTGGCTGGGCGGGCGGGGGAGAAACCAGACCTGCTGGTCACCAGCGGCGGCGTGAGCGCCGGGGCCTACGAGGTCGTCAAGGACGCCTTCGGCGCACTGGGCACCGTCGAGTTCGTCAAGGTCGCCATGCAGCCCGGCGGCCCGCAGGGCGCCGGCACGGTGGACGGCGTCCCGGTGGTGACGCTGCCCGGCAACCCGGTGAGCTCCTTCGTGTCCTTCGAGGTGTTCGTGCGCCCGGCGCTGCGCCGGGCGCTCGGCCACGCGGCGCCCGACCGGCTGCGCACCTCCGCCCGGCTGAGCGAGCCGCTGCGCTCCCCCGCCGGGCGCCGGCAGTTCCTCCGCGGCCGCTTCGACGGCGGTGTGGTCACCCAGGTCGGAGGCCCCGGTTCACACCTGGTCGCCCACCTGGCGCGCGCCAACTGCCTGGTCGTCGTCCCCGAGGAGGTCACCGAACTGCCCGCCGGGGCCGAGGTCGCCGTCGTCCTGATCGAAGGAGCCCTCCAATGAGCGAGCCGAAGCTGACCCACGTCGACGAGACCGGCGCGGCCCGGATGGTCGACGTCACCGACAAGCCGGTCACCGCCCGGGTGGCGACGGCGGCCGGCCGGGTGCTGGTCAGCCCGGAGGTGGTCGCTCTGCTCCGCGGTCGCGGCGTGCCCAAGGGCGACGCGGTGGCCGTCGCCCGGATCGCCGGCATCGCCGGGGCCAAGCGGACGCCGGACCTCATCCCGCTGTGCCACCCCATCGCGCTGCACGGCGTGACGGTGGACGTCGAGGTGACCGACGACGCGGTCGAGCTCACCGCCACCGCCCGCACCGCCGACCGCACCGGGGTGGAGATGGAGGCCCTGACCTCGGTAGCCGTCGCCGGGCTCACCGTGATCGACATGGTCAAGGCGGTCGACCCGCGGGCCACCATCACCGACGTGCGGCTGCTGACCAAGAGCGGCGGCAAGAACGGGGACTGGGTCCGATGACGGAGCTGCCCGAGGGTGCGCGCGCCATCGTCGTCACCGCCTCCAACCGGGCCTCGGCCGGGGTCTACGAGGACACCAGCGGCCAACTGCTCGCCGACGGGCTGCGCGAGCTGGGGTTCGCCGTGGAAGGCCCGCACGTGCTGCCCGACGACATCGAGGCGCTGATCCGGGCGCTGCGCGCGGCGGTGGCCGGCGGCGCCGACCTCGTGCTCACCACCGGCGGTACCGGCCTGACCCCGACCGATGTCACTCCCGAGGCGACCCGGGCGGTGCTGGAGCGCGAGGCGCCCGGTATCGCCGAGGCGGTCCGCCGGTACGGCGCAGAGCACGTGCCGACCTCGGTGCTCTCCCGTGGCCTGGCGGGCACGGCCGGGCGGACCCTGATCGTGAACCTGCCCGGCTCCAGCGGTGGCGCGCGCGACGGTCTTGCCGTGCTCGGCCCGCTGCTCCCGCACGTGGTGAGTCAACTCCGCGGCGGAGATCATTGAACATCGGTGCTCGGCACCGCACCGCGGCCAGGAGCCGTCCCCGACTGTCGGTGAGCCCTTTCAGCCTCGGCTGAGCAGTTCCTCGTCCCCGGAACTCCGCTAGTCCACCGCTAGTCCGGTAGCACCAATCTCTCCGGGCGCGTGTAGACGTTGCAGCCGTCGCCGCGAAGGAAGCCGATGAGGGTGATCCCGACCTCCTCGGCCAGCTCCACGGCCAGCGAGCTGGGCGCGGACACCGCCGCCAGCACGGGCACCCCGGCCATCGCCGCCTTCTGTGTCAGCTCGAACGACGAGCGGCCGCTGACCATGAGCACGTGACCGGCCAGCGGGACCCGGCCCTCGCGGATCGCGTCGCCGACGACCTTGTCGACCGCGTTGTGCCGGCCGACGTCCTCCCGCAGGGCCACCAGCTCGCCGCCGGTGGTGAACAGGCCGGCCGCGTGCAGTCCCCCGGTGCGGTCGAAGACCTGCTGGGCCGCCCGCAGCCGGTCCGGGAGCGCGAGCAGGGTCTCCAGGGTCAGCCGGGTGTCGTCGGCGGCGACGTCGAAGGCCGTCTTGGTACGGATGGCGTCGATGCTTGCCTTGCCGCAGACGCCGCAGGAGCTGGAGGTGTAGAAGTTCCGGTCCAGTGCGGTGTCCGGGGCCTCCACGCCAGGGGCGAGGTCGACGTCGACGACGTTGTAGGTGTTCCGGCCGGCGTCGTCCACGGAGTTGCAGTACCGCAGCCCGGTGATGTCGGCGGAGGACCGGATGACGCCCTCGGTGGCCAGGAAGCCGTGCACGAGGTCGAAGTCGTCGCCGGGGGTCCGCATGGTCACCGCCAGCGGGGTGCCCGCCAGCCGGATCTCCAACGGCTCCTCGGCCGCCACGGTGTCCGGGCGGGTGCTGTGCGCGGCCCCGCGGATGCGCAGTACGGGCGTTCGGCTGGTGACTCGTCCCACGGAGGTGACGGTACTGCGCGATAGCGCCCTACCGTTCGCCCCATGGACGCGCTCCCCCCCTTCGCCGCCGTCGTGCTGGCCGGTGGCCGCGCGGTCCGGTTGGGCGGCCGGGCGAAACCGCAGCTGCAGGTGGGCGGTCACACGATGCTGGCCGCCGTGCTGACCGCCGTCGCCGACGCGGAGGTCCGCATCGTGGTGGGGCCGCACCAGCCCGTGCCCCGCGGCGTCGTCCTGGTCCGGGAAGAGCCGCCCGGCGGAGGACCGGTGCCCGCGCTGCGGGCAGGGCTGGCCGGGGTGACCCAGAACGTCGTGGCCGTGCTGGCCGGGGACCTGCCCTTCCTGACCACCGAGGTGGTCAGCGGGCTGCGCGAACGGCTCACCGGCGACGGGGTCCTCGTGGTCGACGCGACCGGCCGTGACCAGCTGCTGCTCGGCGTGTGGCGCACCCCCGCCCTGCGCGCCGCCGTGGGCGGCATCGGCGGACCGACCTCCATGCGGGCCGCGCTGTCGCCGCTGGCCGTGCGGCGCTGGCGGCCGGAGGCCCCGGCCGGAGGCCCGGCCCCGTGGACCGACTGCGACACCCCGGCCGACCTCGCCCGTGCGCGGGCCCACCGCCCGGGCTGACTGCCGGGCGCGCCCGCGGGTAGGTCGGAGACCATGCGCATCGTCATCGCAGGAGCCCACGGGCGGGTCGCCCGCCGCCTCGGCCGGCTGCTGAGCAGCCGCGGCGACGGCGTCGCCGGCCTGGTCCGCAACCCCGACCACCGGGCCGACCTCGAGTCCGACGGCATCGAGCCGGTGGTGCTCGACCTGGAGCAGGCCTCCGTCGAGGAGGTGGCCGCCGTGCTGGCGGGGGCCGACGGCGTGGTCTTCGCCGCCGGCGGCGGGTCGAACAGCGGCATCGCCCGTAAGGACACCGTCGACCGGGCGGCCGCCGTACTGCTGGCCGACGCGGCCGAGACGGCCGGCGTCCGTCGGTACGTGCTGGTGTCGTCCATGGGCGTGGACGCCGTCGCCGGCGGCGCGACGCCGGACGGCACGGACGAGGTCTTCGTCGCCTACCTGCGGGCCAAGCTGGCCGCCGAGCAGGACGTGCTGCCGCGGACCGGGCTGGACGTCACGGTCCTGCGCCCGGGCGGGCTCACCGACGCCCCCGGCACCGGGCGGGTGCGCCTGGACCGGCACGTCGCGCGCGGGCAGGTCCCCCGGGACGACGTGGCCGCCGTGATCGTGGCCCTGCTGGACGACCCGCACAGCGGTGCCGTAGTGGAGCTGGTCGCCGGCGACACCGACGTGGCGGAGGCCGTCGCCGCCATCGTGTGAGCCTGTTCAGCGGGCGTCGCGCCGGGCGCGGGTCACCGTCGCCCGGCCGGCCAGCTCGTCGTCCGCGGGGTAGTCGACCCGGACCAGGGTGAGCCCGCCGGCCGGGGCGACCGGAACGTCGTCCGCGCGGGTCGTCCGGGCGAGCAGGCCGGCCGGCCACTCCGGGGGACGCCGCCCCTCTCCGACTGCCAGCAGCGCTCCCACGAGGCTGCGGACCATGGAGTGGCAGAAGGCGTCGGCCGACGCGGCCACGGTCACCAGCGGGCCGCTACGGGCGACGTCGAGCGCCAGCAACGTCCGGATCGTGGTGGCGCCCTCCCGGCGCCGGCAGAAGGCGGCGAAGTCGTGCTCACCGAGCAACAGGCCCGCGGCCAGCTGCATCGCCCCGCCGTTCAGGCGCCGCGGCCACCCCACCGTGTCGGTCCGCCGCAGTGGCGGCGGACCGGAGTCCGCGTCGGTGAGCCGGTAGACGTAGTGCCGGGCGAGGGCGCCGAAGCGGGCATCGAAGTCCGTGGGGACGACGCGGGTACCGGTGACGGCCACGTCGGCGGCCAGGACGCCTCGTAGGCGGCGCAGCAGCCGGTCCTGGTGCTGGGCGACCAGGGCAGCAGGCAGGTCGGTGTGGGCCACCTGGCCGGTCGCGTGCACGCCCGCGTCGGTGCGCCCGGCCACCGTCAGGTCCACGTCGTGCCGGAGCACCGTGGCCAGAGCCAGCTCGAGCTCCCCCTGAACCGTCCGGAGGCCCGGCTGGCGGGCCCAGCCGTGCAGCGCAGTCCCGTCGTAGGAGACTTCCAACCGAACGCGGACGAACCCGTCACCGGCATCGGTGGCGGGCTCGTCGACGTGCGGGTCCTTCAGCGGAGCACTTACTTCGGGTCGGGTGCCGACTCGCCGCCGGGGGCCTGACGTCCGGCGGTGGCGGCGTCGGTGACCTCGGCGGCCTCCACCTCGGCAGCGGCCGCAGCAGCGACGTCCGGGGACAGGTCCGGGTCGTCGACGACGGCGACGTTCTCCCGGATCGGCTCCGGGGTGACGGCACCGTCGTCCTGACGCTCCCCGTCGGGGTTGAAGACGTCGGTGACGATCTCCTCCGCCTCCTCGAGCCCCTCGGCGTCGCCGGTGACGGCCGGGCTGGTGTCGCCGCCCGGACCGGTGGTGACGTCGGTGTCGGTGAGGCCGTCAGTCCCGGCAGTCTCGGAGGCGTCCGCGGTGATCTCACCTGCGGCGGCAGAGGCGCCTGCGCCGCGGGCGAACCGGGTGCCACGTGCGCGCTCGGCCTCGCCGACGGCCTCCTGGGCCACGGTAAGGCCCTCGACCAGTTCGATGATGGCCATCGGAGCGTTGTCGCCCTTGCGGGGACCCACCTTGACGATGCGCGTGTAGCCACCGGGGCGGTTGCCGAAGCGCGGGCCGATCTCGGCGAACAGGTGGTGGACGACGCTCTTGTCACGGATCGTCGTCATGACCTGCCGGCGGGCGTGCAGGTCACCACGCTTGGCCATGGTGACCAGCTTCTCGGCGAGCGGACGCAGCCGCTTGGCCTTGGCCTGGGTCGTGGTGATCCGCCCGTGCTCGAACAGCGAGGTGGCCATGTTGGCCAGCATCAGCCGCTCATGCGCGGGGGACCCGCCGAGACGGGGGCCCTTGGTGGGGGTGGGCATGTCGGTCCTTCCTCAGGCGGCCGGGCGGGCGCCGCCGGCTGCGTCTTCCACGTTCTTGGGCGTGCTGGCCACCTGCGGTGGCGAAATGGTGCGGACGAGCCCCGCACCGGCGGTGGGTGACCACCACCGGCGCAGGCCAGGTCACGAACAGCCTGTCAGAGCTGCTCGGTCTCCTGGAAGTCGCCCCCGCTGTACTCCTGGCCTTCGGTGTACTCGGTTGTGCCCTGGTACGCGTCGGTCTCGTAACCCTCGTCGTAGCTCTCCACCGAGCTGGGAACGAACCCGGGGGGGCTGTCCTTGAGCGCGAGGCCCATCGCCGCGAGCTTCAGCTTGACCTCGTCGATCGACTTGGCACCGAAGTTGCGGATGTCGAGCAGGTCGGCCTCGGAGCGGGTGACGAGCTCACCGACGGTGTGCACACCCTCGCGCTTGAGGCAGTTGTAGGACCGGACGGTGAGGTCCATGTCCTCGATCGGCATCGAGTAGTTCGCGATGTCGGCGGCCTCGGCCGGGCTCGGCCCGACCTCGATTCCCTCGGCGTCGACGTTCAGCTCGCGCAGCAGGCCGAACAGCTCCACCAGCGTGGAACCGGCGCTGGCGATCGCGTCGCGCGGCTCCATCGACGGCTTGGTCTCGACGTCGACCACGAGGCGGTCGAAGTCGGTGCGCTGCTCGACACGGGTCGCCTCGACGGCGTATGTCACCTTGAGCACCGGCGAATAGATCGAGTCCACGGGAATGCGGCCGATCTCCTGCCCGGGCTGCTTGTTCTGCGTGGCCGGCACGTAACCGCGGCCCCGCTCGACGACCAGCTCGATCTCGAGGCGGCCCTTGGCGTTCAGGGTCGCGATGTGCAGCTCGGGATTGTGCACCTCGACACCGGCGGGGGGCGCGATATCGGCGGCGGTCACCTCGCCGGGGCCCTGCTTGCGCAGGTACATGGTCACCGGCTCGTCGGAGTCGGAGCTGACCACGAGGCCCTTGAGGTTCAGGATCAGCTCGGTGACGTCCTCCTTGACGCCCGGCACGGTGGTGAACTCGTGCAAGGTGCCCTCGATGCGGATGCTGGTGACAGCAGCGCCGGGGATCGAGGACAGCAGGGTGCGACGGAGGGAGTTGCCGAGGGTGTAGCCGAAGCCCGGCTCGAGCGGCTCGATGACGAACCTCGAGCGCTGGCCGTCGATCGTCTCCTCGGTGAGGGTCGGACGCTGTGCGATGAGCATGGTTCTCCTCCAGATCCTCCGGCGACCGCCATATGACGCCGTGAGGGGGTGGTGCCGGCGGGACGGACATCGGTCCACCCGTCCCGCCGTCGTGCTGGCCGAACTGGTCGCGCGGTCTAGCGGTGGTGCAGGGGGCCGATCACTTCGAGTAGAGCTCGACGATCAACTGTTCCTGCACGGGGGTGTCGATGGCCTGGCGCACGGGAATGTTGTGCACCAGGACCTTGAGCTGGCTGCTGATGACCTCCAGCCACGGCGGCACCGGGCGCGAGCCCGCTTTCGCCTGGGCCAGCTGGAACGGCACCATCTCGACGGACTTCGCAGCCACCTCGAGGATGTCGTTGGCGCTCACCCGGTAGGACGGGATGTCGACCTTGCGGCCGTTGACCTTGATGTGGCCGTGGCGCACCAGCTGGCGGGCCATGTCGCGGGACTCGGCGAAGCCGGCCCGGTAGACCACGTTGTCCAGACGCGACTCGAGGATCTGCAGCAGGACCTCACCCGTCTTGCCCGACTTCTTGTTCGCCTCTTCGTAGTAACCGCGGAACTGCTTCTCCAGCACGCCGTAGATGCGGCGGGCCTTCTGCTTTTCGCGGAGCTGCAGCAGGTACTCGCTGTCCTTGCTGCGGCCACGGCCGTGCTCGCCCGGCGGGTAAGGCCGGATCTCGATCGGGCACTTCGGGGACTCGCACTTGCTGCCCTTGAGGAACAGCTTCATCTTCTCGCGCCTGCACAGACGGCAGTCGGCTCCGGTATAACGGGCCACGTCAGGTACTCCTCGTTCTTCTCGTCAGTGCCCGGTCAGACCCGGCGGCGCTTCTTGGGGCGGCAGCCGTTGTGCGGCTGCGGCGTCACGTCCTGGATCTGCCCGACCTCGAGGCCGGTCGCCTGTAGGGAGCGGATGGCCGTCTCGCGGCCGGATCCCGGGCCCTTGACGAAGACGTCGACCTTGCGCATGCCGTGCTCCTGGGCCTTGCGCGCAGCGCTCTCCGCAGCCATCTGCGCAGCGAACGGCGTCGACTTGCGAGAGCCCTTGAACCCGACGTGCCCGGCCGAGGCCCAGCTGATCACATTGCCCGTGGGGTCGGTGATCGACACGATCGTGTTGTTGAAGGTGCTCTTGATGTGCGCCGCACCGTGCGCGATGTTCTTCTTCTCCTTGCGGCGCACCTTCTTGGCGGCACCCGCGCGAGCCCTGGGAGGCATGTCTCTCCGGTCTGTGTCTGTGTTCGTGGCCTGGGTGTCCTCGGGGTGGTGCTGCAGCGAGGACGCTGCTGACGCGCCGCCGGTCCGGCCCTACGGACCAACGGCGGCGCGCCGACGAACTCAGGTCAGCGGGCCTTCTTCTTGCCCGCGATGGTCTTGCGCGGGCCCTTGCTCGAGCGCGCGTTCGTCTTCGTGCGCTGCCCGTGCACGGGCAGTCCACGGCGGTGACGAATCCCCTGGTAGCAGCCGATCTCCACCTTGCGGCGGATGTCGCCGGCCACTTCGCGGCGCAGGTCGCCCTCGACGCGGAAGTGCTCGTCGATGTAGTCGCGGAGCTTGAGCAGATCCTCGTCGGTCAGGTCCTTGGCGCGCAGATCGGGGCTGACCCCGGTCGCCTCCAAGGTGGCCTTCGCCGAGGTCCGGCCGATGCCGTAGATATAGGTGAGGGCGATCTCCATCCGCTTCTCGCGGGGGAGGTCCACTCCAGCAAGTCGTGCCATTGTCCGGTACTCCCTCAGCCCTGGCGCTGCTTGTGCCGGGCGTTCTCGCAGATGACCATGACCCGGCCGTGCCGGCGGATCACCTTGCACTTGTCGCAAATCTTCTTCACCGACGGCTGGACCTTCACCGGTGCCGCCCTCATTTCTGTGGATCGTGCGCCAGCCCCCGGACCCCTGAGGGACCCGGACCGACAGCGGGTTACTTGTAGCGGTAGACGATGCGACCGCGCGTGAGGTCGTAGGGCGAGAGCTCCACGACAACGCGGTCCTCGGGCAGGATGCGGATGTAGTGCTGCCGCATCTTGCCGCTGATGTGGGCGAGCACCCGGTGCCCGTTCTGCAGTTCGACCCGGAACATCGCGTTGGGCAGCGGCTCGACGACGCGACCCTCGACCTCGATGGCCCCGTCCTTCTTCGCCACGCCTACACGGCCTCCTCGTTCGATCGGACTGCATGTGCCCATGCCGGACAGGCAGGACGGCGGTGCTGGATGTGGTGCTGGGGGAATTCACGTGCTGCGTTCGGGTGGAGCGGGCGGTCTCGCAGAGGGCGTCCGGCGGAGTGCGGCCACAACACGACGACGGACGACGCGAACGCCAACGGCCACTCTACCCCCCGCCGGCCGCACCCTCCAACCCGGCCCGGGGTGACCGCGACCATGGCCCCGTCCCGGGCCCGGCGACGTGCTGAAGCGGCCCCGTCGCAGCAGGCCCCGTCGCAGCAGAAGGACCCCCGTCCTCCTCAACCCTCGCAAGCTCGGGCTGAGCCTCCGGACGTGGCCAAGATCTCCCTAGTGGCGGGGCGTGACCCCGAACGGCGCGAGGCCCGCGACCCCGCCGTCCTCGGCGGTGAGGACCCAGGGCCCCTCAGGCGTGATCGCCACTGTGTGCTCGAAGTGCGCGGCCCGGGAGCCGTCCTTGGTCACCACGGTCCAGCCGTCCTCGAGCTCGACGGTGGCCGGGTCGCCCACGGTCACCATCGGCTCGATCGCCAGCGCGAGCCCTGGGACCAACTTCGGGCCGCGGCCGGCCCGGCCGTAGTTCAGCACGTGCGGGTCCTGATGCATCTCGGTCCCGATGCCGTGCCCGCCGTAGTGGTCCACGATCCCGTAGCGGTGCTGGTGGGCGGTGATGGACTCTTCGACCGCGTGGCTGATGTCGGTCAGCCGCCCACCGGCGACGGCCCGGGCCAGCCCGGCCCACATCGACCGTTCGGTCACCGCGATCAGCTCGGCGTCCGCGGCGGAGGGCTCCCCCACCGTGACGGTCACCGCGGAGTCGCCGTGCCAACCGGCCAGGATCGCGCCGCAGTCGATGGAGAGGTTGTCGCCGGCGGCCAGCGTGCGCGTCAGGTCGGGGATGCCGTGCACCACCTCGTCGTTGACCGAGGCACAGATGCTGCCGGTGAAGCCGTGGTAACCCAGGAAAGACGGAACCGCCCCCGCGCTGCGGATGTGGTCCTCGGCGATCGCATCCAGCTCACCGGTGGTCACCCCGGGTAGCACAGCCGTGCGCACGGCGGCGATGGCACCAGCCACGACGAGCCCTGCAGCCCGCATGAGCTCGACCTCGTGCGGGGTCTTGATCTGGATCATACGTCCACTCCACTTCGCCAACACGGGGAGACGGGTCAGGAGCGAAACGCCCAGGTCAGCGTGCCCCGTTCCCCGCTCCTTCAACCCGCCGTCGGATCTGCGGACGACGCGCCCTCGGCTGCGCCGCCCTTGCCGAGCGCGGTCATCGCCCGCTCGGTCACCTCGTCGATCTCGCCGATGGCGTCGATCCGGCTCAGCAGCCCGATGCCCCCGTAGAACCCTGACAGCGGCGAGGTCTGTTCCCGGTAGACCTCCAGCCGGTGCCGCACGGTCCCGGGCTCGTCATCGCCCCGCTGCACCCACTCGCCGTCGACCAGCATGCGCCGGTCGGAGAGCCGGCGGACCAGCTCCTCCTCGTCGACGACCAGCTCGAGAACGCGGTCCAGCGCCTGACCGAGGCCGGACAGCGAGGTCTGCAGCTGCTCGGCCTGGGCGATGGTCCGCGGGAAGCCGTCGAGCAGGAAGCCGTCCACCGCGTCGGGCTCGGCCAGACGGTCGGAGACCATCGCCACGGTGATCTCGTCGGGCACCAGGTCGCCGGCGTCCATGTAGACCTTGGCCTGTCGGCCGAGGTCAGTCTGGCCGCTCACGTTGGCCCGGAAGATGTCACCCGTCGAGATGGCCGGGGCCGACAGTTTCCTGGCGATGATCTGGGCCTGGGTACCCTTGCCAGCTCCGGGGGGCCCCAGCAGCACGACGCGCACTAGCGGAGGAACCCTTCATAGCTGCGCTGGTTCAGTTGCGTCTCGATCTGCTTCACCGTCTCCAACCCCACTCCGACCATGATCAGCACCGCGGTTCCACCGAACGGGAAGTTCTGGTTCTGCCCCTGTTGGGTGATCGACAGGAAGAAGTTGGGCAGCACTGCCACGACACCCAGGTAGATCGACCCGGGCAGCGTGATCCGGGACAGCACGTACTGCAGGTACTCCGCTGTCGGCCGCCCAGGCCGGATGCCCGGGATGAAGCCGCCGTAACGCTTCATGTCGTCGGCCCGCTCCTCCGGGTTGAAGGTGATCGATACGTAGAAGTACGTGAAAAAGATGATCAGCGCGAAGTAGATGGCGATGTGCACCGGGCTGCTCTGGTCGACCACGTAGTTCTCGACGAACCGCCGGATCCAGCCGCTGCTGTTGCCCTGCAACTGGGTGATCAGCTGCGGCAGGTACAGCAGCGAGGAGGCGAAGATGACCGGGATGACGCCGGCCTGGTTGACCTTCAGGGGCAGGTAGGTCGAGGTCCCGCCGTACATGCGCCGGCCGACCATCCGCTTGGCGTACTGGACCGGGATGCGCCGCTGCGCCTGCTCGACGTAGACGACCGAGGCGATGACCAGCAGCGCCAGCACGCAGATGAGCGCGAACACGACACCGCCGCGGGACTGCAGGATCGAGCCGCCCTCGGCCGGGATTCGTGCGGCGATCGAGGTGAAGATCAGCACGGACATACCGTTGCCGATCCCCTTCTCGGTGAGCAGCTCGCCCAGCCACATGATCACGGAGGTGCCGGCGGTGAGGGTGACGACCAGGACGACCGTCGCCCACACCGAGTCCGACGGGATGATGTCCTGCGAGCAGCTGGGGAAGAGTTGGCCGCTGCGGGCCAGCGCGATGATCCCGGTGCTCTGCAGAACGGCGAGAGCGATGGTCAGGTAGCGGGTGTACTGGGTCAGCTTCTGCTGGCCCGACTGCCCTTCCTTCTTCAACTGCTCGAAGCGCGGAATGACCACGACCAGCAGCTGCACGATGATGCTCGCGGTGATGTACGGCATGATGCCGAGCGCGAAGACCGACAGCCGGAGGAGCGCACCGCCGGAGAACAGGTTCACCAGCGAGTAGACGTCTCGCTGGTCGGAGGCCTGGGCCTGCTCGAGACAGCTGTTGATCGCCGCCACCGAGACACCCGGTCCAGGGACGCTCGCGCCCAGCCGGTAGATGGCGATCATCGCCAGGGAGAACAGCAGCTTGCGCCGGAGGTCTGGCGTCCGGAACGCCGCGGCGAACGCCTGCAGCACGTGCCCTCCCCGAGTCGGTCGTGTGAGGCTATCAACGGGCCCGCCCGGCGCTGGTGCCGGGCGGGCCCGAAAAGGCCCCCTGCAGGCCCCTCCGCGAGTTTGCGAGCGGTGGGGGCAGGGGGGTCGTCTTTCAGATCTGGGTGGTGCTGCCCCCGGCCGCACCGATCTTCTCGGCCGCAGAGGTGGAGAACGCGTGCGCGTGTACGTGCACCTGCACGCCGCCGAGCTCACCGGTGCCGAGCACCTTGACCGGCTGCCCACGCCGCACGGCGCCGGCGTCGGCCAGGGTGCCGGGACTGATCGACCCGCCGTCCGGGAACAGCGAGGCGATCCGGTCCAGGTTCACCACCTGGAACACGACCTTGTTGATGTTCGTGAAGCCCGAGAGCTTCGGCAGCCGCATGAACAGCGGGGTCTGACCGCCCTCGAAGCGGGCCGAGACCTGCACGCGGGCACCGGAGCCCTTGGTGCCGCGACCTGCCGACTTGCCCTTCGAGCCCTCACCACGACCCACGCGGGTCTTCTTGGTGTGGGCGCCGGGTGCTGGACGCAGGTGGTGGACCTTGAGTGTCATGACTGTCTTCCTTCTCGCCCGCGGCTCAGACGATCTCTTCGACGGTGACCAGGTGCGGCACCGTCGCGACCATCCCGCGGATCTCGGGACGGTCTTCCTGGACGACCGAGTCGTGGATCCGCTTGAGTCCCAGCGAACGCAGCGTCTCACGCTGGTTCGGCTTGGTGCCGATGCCCGACTTGATCTGGGTGACCTTCAGTTGAGCCATCTCAGACCCCCTGCCCGGCCCGCGCGCGCAGCATGGCCGCCGGGGCGACGTGCTCCAGGGGCAGACCGCGGCGGGCCGCGATCTCCTCGGGACGGACGAGGTCCTTGAGCGCCTGCATGGTCGCGTGCACGATGTTGATCGGGTTGGAGGACCCGAGGCTCTTGGAGAGCACGTCGTGGATACCGGCGCACTCGAGGACGGCGCGCACCGGGCCGCCGGCGATGACGCCGGTACCGGGGCTGGCCGGCTTGAGGAGCACGACACCCGCGGCCGCCTCACCCTGCACCGGGTGCGGGATGGTACTGGCGATGCGCGGCACGTTGTAGAAGTGCTTCTTGGCCTCCTCGACGCCCTTGGCGATCGCCGCGGGCACCTCCTTGGCCTTGCCGTAGCCGACGCCCACCTTGCCGTCGCCGTCGCCCACGACCACCAGGGCGGTGAAGCTGAAGCGACGACCACCCTTGACGACCTTGGACACGCGGTTGATGGCCACGACCCGCTCGATGAACTGGCTCTTCTCGGCGGCGCCGCCGCCGGGGCCGCGCCCGCCGTCACGCCGGTCACGACGGTCGTTGCCGCCGCCCGCTCCGCCGGGGCCGCCGGGGCCACCGGTCCCGCCGGCGCCACCGCCGCGTCGCTGTGGTCCTGGCATCAGACGTCCCTCTCGATCATGCTCGGCATCTCACTCGACAGTGGAGTGCTCATCAGAAGTCCAGCCCACCCTCGCGGGCGGCATCGGCCAGCGCCGCGATGCGGCCCTGGTAGCGGTTGCCACCGCGGTCGAAGACCACCGCGGTGATTCCCGCCGCCTTGGCGCGCTCGGCGACCAGCGCGCCGACCCGGCCGGCCAGGGCGGACTTGTCGCCCTCGGCGCCCTTCAGACTGGCGTCCAGCGTCGAGGCACTGGCCAGGGTGTGACCGACGGTGTCGTCGACGACCTGGACGTGGATGTGCCGGGAGCTGCGCTTGACCACCAGACGCGGACGCTCCGGCGTGCCGGAGACGCGCTTGCGCAGCCGGTTGTGCCGGCGGAGCTTGCCGATGCGTCGGGCGGTGCTGATGTCGGTGCCGACGGGCTTGTGCACCCGGGCACCCTTCGCGGCGGTACCGCTCGTGGAGTTCGCTGCCTGTGCCATCACTTGCCCGTCTTCCCGACCTTGCGCTTGACGACCTCGCCCTGGTACCGCACGCCCTTGCCCTTGTACGGGTCGGGCTTGCGGATCTTGCGGATCTTGGCGGCGACCTCGCCGACCTGCTGCTTGTCGATGCCGGTCACCCGCAGGCGGGTGGGGGCCTCGACGGTGAAGGAGATCCCGTCAGGGGCCTTCACCAGCACCGGGTGGCTGAAACCCAGCGCGAACTCCAGGTCCGAACCACGGGCCTGGACGCGGTAACCCACGCCGACGATCTCCAGGGTCTTGTCGTACCCCTGGGTGACGCCGGTGATCATGTTGGCGATGAGGGTGCGGGAGAGGCCGTGCAGGGCCCGGCTCTCACGCTCGTCGTTGGGACGCTGCACCAGCAGCGTGCCGTCCTCACCGCGTTCGACGGTGATGGGAGCTGCGACCGTGTGGCTCAGCTTCCCCTTCGGGCCCGAGACGTTGACGGTGCGCCCCTCGAGGGCGACGTCCACTCCGCTCGGCACCGGAATCGGGAGTCGACCGATCCGTGACATGTCTGCTCGCTCCTCTTACCAGACGTAGGCGAGGACTTCCCCACCCACGCCCTTCTTGTTCGCCTGCCGGTCGGTGAGCAGTCCGGTGGACGTCGAGATGATCGCCACACCCAGGCCGCCGAGCACCTTGGGCAGCGCGGTGGACTTCGCGTAGACCCGCAGGCCGGGCTTGGACACCCGGCGGAGACCGGCGATGCTGCGCTCGCGGTTGGGCCCGTACTTGAGGTCGACCACCAGCTCCTTGCGGATGTGGCCGTCCTTCTCGACATCTTTGACGGTCCAGCCGCCGATGTAACCCTCCTGTTGGAGGATCTCGGCGACCTTCGTCTTCAGCTTCGACGACGGCATGGCCGCGGCGTCGTGGTACGCAGAGTTGGCGTTGCGGATCCGCGTCAGCATGTCCGCGATCGGGTCGGTCATCGTCATGGGTGCGTCGTGCCTCTCTCGCCGCGGTTCCGCACGCTATGGTGCGCGGGCCTCTCGGCGACGTGGGTGATGCCTCGGTGGTTTCCCGTGTCCGGGAGGTCAGCACCGCCGGGTGACCGGCGGGCTGACCGACGTGCAGGTGTTACCAGCTGGACTTGGTCACGCCGGGGAGCTCCCCGGCGTGGGCCATTTCCCGAACGCAGATCCGGCAGAGGCCGAACTTGCGGAATACAGCGTGGGGGCGACCGCACCGCTGGCAGCGGGTGTAGCCGCGCACCTTGAACTTCGGAGTGCGGGCCGCCTTGTTGACAAGCGCCTTCTTGGCCATCTCTTCAGTCTCCTCGCCCGCGTCAGCGGGTCGCGTTCACGACGGTCAGGCCGGCGAAGGGGAAGCCGAGCAGCGTGAGCAGCTCGCGACCCTCCTCGTCGGTGGTGGCGGTGGTGACCAGCGTGATGTCCATGCCACGCGGGCGGTCGATCCGGTCGACGTCGATCTCGCGGAACATCGACTGCTCGGTCAGACCGAAGGTGTAGTTGCCGTGACCGTCGAACTGCTTGGGGTTGAGCCCGCGGAAGTCACGGATGCGGGGCAGGGCCAGCGAGAGCAGGCGGTCCAGGAACTCCCACATCCGGTCGCCGCGAAGGGTGACCTTGGCGCCGATCGGCATGCCCTCGCGCAGCTTGAACTGGGCGATGGACTTGCGGGCACGGACGACGATCGGCTTCTGGCCGGTGATCGCGGTGAGATCCCGGACGGCGCCGTCCATCAGCTTGGCGTCGCGGGTGGCCTCACCGACCCCCATGTTGACCACGATTTTGGTCAGACCGGGGATCTGCATGACGTTGGAGTAGCCGAACTCGGATTGCAGGGCCGGCGCGATGTCCTCGCGGTAGCGGGCCAACAGCCGGGGCAGCTCACGGGTGGGTGCGGTCATGGGGATCAGAGGTCCTTACCGGTGCGCCGCGAGACCCGGATGCTGCGGCCTTCCTCGTCCTTGCGGTAACCGACCCGGGTCGGCTTGTCCTCGGAGTCGATGACCATCACGTTGCTCACATGGATCGCCGCCTCCTGGGTGACGATGCCGCCCGACTGGGCGCCGCGCTGGCTGGTGCTGATCCGGGTGTGCTTCTTCACCCGGCCGATGCCCTCAACGAGCACCTTCTGCGTCTTCGGGAAGGCCGCGATGACCCGCCCCTTGGCGCCCCTGTCTTTGCCGGACAGGACGACTACCGAGTCGCCCTTCTTGACCTTCATCGACGGGGTCTTGTCCGCCATGATCACAACACCTCCGGAGCGAGCGAGATGATCCGCATGAAGCGCTTGTCGCGGAGCTCGCGGCCCACCGGGCCGAAGATGCGCGTCCCGCGCGGGTCGCCGCTGTCGCGGATGATGACCGCGGCATTCTCGTCGAAGCGGATGTAGGAGCCGTCGGGACGACGGCGCTCCTTCACCGTGCGGACGACGACGGCCTTGACGACGTCGCCCTTTTTGACGCCGGCGCCCGGGAGGGCGTCCTTCACGGTGCCGACGATGACATCGCCGATGCCCGCGTAGCGCCGCCCGGAGCCGCCGAGCACACGGATGCACAAGAGCTCCTTGGCACCGGTGTTGTCGGCGACTCGCAGTCGCGACTCCTGCTGGATCACTACCTGCTCCTATGTCTCTGTGGTGACAGCCGGGCCGGATCGGTGAACCGGCTGTCCGGGTCCGACGTGCCGACGCACCGGCGGCGTACGCCACCGGTGCGTCTGAGCGCGTGACCCGGGATGCGGCGCTCCCTCGCAGGCGCGCCAGTCGTCCAGAGTAACCGCTCGCGACGTGCACTGCGCGGCTGGGTCTGTTCCGAGGAAGCTTGCTCGCTTCGCTCGGATTCTCGGTCGGGCTTACTTGGCCTTCTCGACCACGGTCACCAGCCGCCACCGCTTCGTGGCGGAGGTGGGCCGTGTCTCCATGATCTGCACGCGGTCGCCGATGCCGGCGGTGTTCTGCTCGTCGTGCGCCTTCAGCTTGCTGGTGCGGCGCAGGACCTTGCCGTACAGAGCGTGCTTCACGCGGTCCTCGACCTCGACCACGATCGTCTTGTTCATCTTGTCGCTCACGACCAGGCCCACGCGCACCTTGCGGTACCCGCGACCGGCCAGACCCGGGCCACTGCTGGCCTGGTCCTCCGCGGTGGTGTTGCTGGACTCGCTCATGCCACACCCTCGTTCGGGGCAACGGAAAGACCCAGCTCGCGCTCGCGCATGATCGTGTAGATCCGGGCGATGTCGCGGCGGACGGTCTGCAGTCGCCGGTTGTTGTCCAGCTGGCCGGTGGCCACCTGGAACCGCAGGTTGAACAGCTCTTCGCGCGACTCGCGCAGGCGCGTGGCCAGCTCGTCGGCTGACAGCTCACGCAGCTCGGGGGCGGACAGTCCGGCGGCCATCACACCTCTCCTTCACGGGTGATGAAGCGGCACTTCATGGGGAGCTTGTGGATCGCGCGGCGCATGGCCTCGCGGGCCACCGGCTCGTCCACCCCGGCGAGCTCGAAGAGCACCCGGCCCGGCTTCACGTTGGCCACCCACCACTCCGGCGAGCCCTTGCCTGAACCCATGCGGGTCTCCGCGGGCTTCTTGGTCAGCGGACGGTCCGGGTAGATCGAGATCCACACCTTGCCGCCACGCTTGATGTGGCGGGTCATGGCGATACGAGCGGATTCGATCTGCCGGTTGGTGACGTACGCCGACTCGAGGGCCTGGATCGCGAAGTCACCGAAGTTGATCGCGGTACCGCCCTTGGCAGCACCGGACCGGCTCGGGTGGTGCTGCTTGCGGTGCTTGACCCGGCGAGGGATCAACATGGTCAGGCCCCCTGCTCTGGCGCGGTGTTCTCGGTACCGGCCGCTGTGGCGGTCGCGGTGCCCTCGGTGCCGACGGCCTCGGCGACGGTCTGCTCGACAGCCACGTCACCGGAGCTCCTCGCCACGGCCGAGGTGTCCTGGGCCGGACCGGTCGAGTCCTCAGCCGCGGCCCGGCCGGCCTCGGTGCCACCGGCGGTGGTGCCGGTCGAGCCGGACCTGCGCTGCGGGCGCTGGGCGCGCTCGCGGCGCTGCTGACGCTGGGCGAGGGCCTCGAGAGCCTCCCGCTCGGCGCGCGAACCGCTGGCGTCACCCTTGTAGATCCAGACCTTCACGCCGATGCGGCCGAAGGTGGTCCGGGCCTCGTAGATGCCGTAGTCGATATTCGCCCGCAGAGTGTGTAGGGGCACACGACCCTCGCGGTAGAACTCCGAACGGCTCATCTCGGTGCCGCCGAGGCGACCCGAGCACTGCACCCGGATGCCCTTGACCTGCGGGCTGCGCTGCGCGGACTGCATGGCCTTCCGCATGGCGCGACGGAAGCTGACGCGGCTGGAGAGCTGCTCAGCGACGCCCTGGGCGACCAACTGCGCGTCGGACTCGGGGTTCTTCACCTCGAGGATGTTCAGCTGCACCTGCTTGCCGGTGAGCTTCTCCAGCTCTCCGCGGATGCGGTCGGCCTCCGCACCGCGGCGACCGATGACGATGCCCGGCCGGGCGGTGTGGATGTCCACGCGGACGCGGTCACGGGTGCGCTCGATCTCCACCTTCGAGATCCCCGCGCGCTCCATGCCCTTGCCCATCAGCTTGCGGATCGCCACGTCTTCCTTGACGTAGTCCGCGTACAGCTTGTCGGCGTACCAGCGGGACTTGTAGTCGGTGGTGATGCCCAGCCGGAACCCGTGCGGGTTGACCTTCTGACCCACTAGCGGGTCCCTCCCCTCGAATTGCTCTTCTGCTGGACGGCGGGACCGGACTGCCCGGTCTGCCGGCGTGCCTTACGGGAACGCAGTGCGAGCTCAGCGCTGGTCGAGACCTCGCTGACCTCCACGGTGATGTGGCTGGTCCGCTTGTTGATGCGGAAGGCCCGGCCCTGGGCCCGCGGACGGATCCGCTTGAGCGTGGGCCCCTCGTCGACGAACGCCGCGCTCACGACGAGCGCAGCCGGGTCGAGGCGCAGGTTGTGCTCGGCGTTCGCGACCGCGCTGGCGACGACCTTGGCCACCGGCTCGCTGGCCGTCTGCGGAGCGAAACGCAGCAGCGCCAGCGCCTCGCCGGTCGGCAGGTAGCGGATCATGTCCACCACCCGCCGCGCTTTCATCGGGGTGACGCTGACGAACCGGGCGGTTGCCCGGGCGACCGGCGTCTCCTGTCCCAACTGGGAAGTCATTGGCTGTCTCTTCTCTACCTGGTCAGCCGCGCCGCGACCGGCGGTCGTCCTTGATGTGCCCACGGAAGGTGCGCGTGGGCGCGAACTCGCCCAGCTTGTGCCCGACCATCGCCTCGGTCACGAAGACCGGGACGTGCTTGCGGCCGTCGTGCACGGCGAGCGTGTGCCCGAGCATGTCGGGGATGATCGTCGAGCGCCGCGACCAGGTGCGGATGACGTTCTTGGTGCCCTTCTCGTTCTGGGCGTCCACCTTGGCGAGCAGGTGGTCGTCGACGAAGGGGCCCTTCTTCAGGCTGCGTGGCATCTCAGTCGGCTCCTAACCCGCTCAGCGCTTCTTGCCGGTGCGCCGGCGGCGCACGATCATGGCGTCGCTGGCCTTGCGCTTGCGCGTACGGCCTTCCGGCTTGCCCTTGGGGTTCACCGGGTGGCGACCACCAGAGGTCTTGCCCTCACCACCGCCGTGCGGGTGGTCCACCGGGTTCATGGCCACACCACGGACGGTCGGGCGCTTGCCCTTCCACCGCATCCGGCCGGCCTTGCCCCAGTTGATGTTCGACTGCTCGGCATTGCCGACCTCGCCGATGGTGGCGCGACAGCGGACGTCGACGTTGCGAATCTCGCCCGAGGGCATCCGCAGCTGTGCGAACCGACCCTCGCGGGCGACCAGCTGGACGCTGGTCCCGGCCGAGCGGGCGATCTTCGCCCCGCCACCGGGCCGCAGCTCGATGGCGTGGATGACCGAACCGACCGGGATGTTGCGCAGCGGCAGGTTGTTGCCGGGCTTGATGTCGGCGGCCGGACCGCACTCGACGGTGTCGCCCTGGTTGAGCTTCGCGGGGGCGATGATGTAGCGCTTCTCCCCGTCGGCGAAGTGCAGCAGCGCGATGCGCGAGGTGCGGTTCGGGTCGTACTCGATGTGCGCGACCTTGGCCGGCACGCCGTCCTTGTCCGCCCGGCGGAAGTCGATCAGCCGGTAGGCACGCTTGTGCCCACCGCCCTGATGGCGAGTCGTGATGCGCCCGTGGACGTTGCGCCCGCCACGACCGTGCAGCGGTCGGACCAGCGACTTCTCGGGATGGTCGCGGGTGACCTCGGCGAAGTCGGCGACGGAGGAGCCGCGGCGGCCCGGCGTCGTCGGCTTGTACTTACGGATGGCCATGGTTCCTCAGAGTCCCTGTCTGTTCTCTCTGGTCCGGTGGGTAGGGCCGAGCGTCTGACGGCATGGCCGTCAGGTGCCCGGGCCCCCGAAGAGCTCGATGCGGTCGCCGGGGGCAACGGAGACAATGGCGCGCTTGGTGTCCTTGCGCTTCCCCATCACAGCGCCCTTCGAGCGCTTCCTCTTCCCCTGGCGGTTGATCGTGTTGACGGCGAGGACCTTCACGTTGAAGACCTGCTGCACAGCGATCTTGATCTGCGTCTTGTTCGCGTCGGGACGAACGATGAACGTGTACTTGTTCTCGTCCAGCAGCCCGTAGCTCTTCTCCGAGATGACCGGGGACAGCAGGACGTCCCGGGGGTCGCGGACGCTCATGCCTTCTCCTCGGTGGTCTCGTCGCCGGTCCCGACGGTCTCGGGATCGGCCTTGGCAGCCTCGGCCGGCGTGGTCACGTCGGCCGCGTCGACCTTGGCCGCCCCCTTGCGCGGAGCTGCGGTCGCCTCGGGCGCGGACACCGTCTCCACGGTCCCCTCGCCCTCGGCCGGGGCGATCGACGGCAGGCCACCGGGGGTCTCGTGGGTGGCGAGATCGGGCAGTTCGTCGGACGAGGCGTGCCCGACGGCACCCTTGCCCTTGGCCGGGCCGGCCACGTACTCGGCGAGCGCGGTCTCGGTGAAGACCACCTCGTCAGCGACCAGCACGTCGTAGGTGTTGAGCTGGCCGGCCTCGATCAGGTGCACCCGCGGCGCGTTGCGCAGGCTCACCCAGTTGAGGACGTCGTCCCGGTCCAGGACGACGAGCACGCGCTTGGCGGTCGTGAGGGCATCGAGCACGGCCAGGGCCGACTTGGTCGACGGGCTGTCGCCCTCGACGAACGCCGACACGACGTGCACGCGGTCCTCCCGGGCCCGGTCGGAGAGGGCACCGCGCAGGGCGGCGACCTTCATCTTCTTGGGGGTCTTCTGCTCGTAGTTCCGCGGCTGCGGACCATGCGAGACACCACCGCCGGCGAACTGCGGCGCACGCAGCGAGCCCTGGCGGGCGCGACCGGTGCCCTTCTGGCGGTAGGGCTTGGCGCCTGTGCCGCTGACCTGGGCCCGCGTCTTGGTCGAGTGGGTACCCTGGCGCGCGGCGGCCAGCTGGGCCACCACGACCTGGTGCATCAGGGAGACGTTGGCGCTGGCGTCGAAGAGCTCGCCGGGCAGCGTGACGCTGCCGGTGCTCTCCCCCGCCGGCGTCCGGACAGCGACCTCACGGTCCGTCCGGGCCTGCGCCCTCGACTCGGCGATCGACTGGCTCACTTCGTGTCACTCCCCACGGGGCCGCCCTTGACCGCAGAGCGGACGAGCAGGAGCCCACCACGCGGACCGGGGACAGCGCCCTTGATGAGCAGCAGACCCTTCTCCGCATCGACCTTGTGGACCGTCAGCGACAGGGTGGTCGTGGTGACCGCCCCCATGCGCCCGGCCATGCGCACGCCCTTGAAGACGCGACCGGGGGTGGAGGCCCCGCCGATCGAGCCGGGGGCGCGGTGCTTGCGGTGCGTGCCGTGTCCGGCGCCCAGGCCCTTGAACCCGTGACGCTTCATGACACCTGCGGTGCCCTTGCCCTTGCTGGTGCCGGTGACGTCGACCTTGGCCACGCCGTCGAGTGTGGAGACGGTGAGCTCCTGCCCGACCTCGTAGTCGCCGGCGTCCTCGGTGCGCAGCTCGACCAGGTGCCGCCGCGGCGTGACACCCGCCTTGGTGAAGTGCCCACCCTCGGGCTTGTTCACCTTGCGGGGGTCGATGGCGCCGAAGCCGAGCTGGACGGCGGAGTAGCCGTCTCGCTCGGGGGTGCGGACCTGAGTGACCACGCACGGGCCCGCCTTGACCACGGTCACCGGCACGATGCGGTTGTTCTCGTCGAAGACCTGGGTCATCCCCAGCTTCTCGCCGAGGAGACCACGGAATGTGCTCGCCATGTCTGGGACAGCCTTTACTGGATGTTGACGTCGACCGAAGCCGGCAGGTCGATGCGCATGAGCGCGTCGACCGTCTTCGGCGTCGGGTCGAGGATGTCGATGAGCCGCTTGTGCGTGCGCATTTCGAAGTGCTCGCGCGAGTCCTTGTACTTGTGCGGAGACCGGATCACGCAGTACACGTTCTTCTCCGTCGGCAGCGGCACCGGGCCGACGACGCGCGCTCCGGTCTTCGTCACCGTGTCCACGATGCGCCGCGCCGAGGCATCGATCGCCTCGTGGTCGTAGGCCTTCAGCCGGATGCGGATCTTCTGTCCCGCCATCGCCTGTCTTCGCTCCTGCCGATCGGGTGTTTCGAAAGTCACAGCTGGGTCGGATGACCCGGGGGTCCCGGGGCGACCCGGGAATGGTGGGCGACGACCGTCAGGCCGCCGCCCACCAGGGGCTCACTGGAGGATCTTGACGACCCGGCCGGCGCCGACGGTGCGGCCACCCTCACGGATGGCGAAGCGCAGGCCCTCCTCCATGGCGATCGGCTGGATCAGCTCGACCGTCATCTCGGTGTTGTCACCGGGCATGACCATCTCGGTGCCCGCGGGCAGCGTGACCACGCCGGTGACGTCCGTCGTCCGGAAGTAGAACTGGGGACGGTAGTTGTTGAAGAACGGCGTGTGCCGCCCACCCTCATCCTTCGAGAGGATGTAGACCGAGCCCTCGAAGTTCGTGTGCGGGGTGATCGAGCCCGGCTTGACGACCACCTGGCCGCGCTCGACATCCTCGCGCTTGATCCCGCGCAGCAGCAGACCGACGTTGTCGCCGGCCTGGCCCTGGTCGAGCAGCTTGCGGAACATCTCGACGCCGGTGACGGTCGTCTTCGACGAGGTCGGGCGGATGCCGACGATCTCGATCTCCTCGGAGACCTTGACGATGCCGCGCTCGACGCGACCGGTCACCACGGTGCCGCGGCCGGTGATCGTGAAGACGTCCTCGACGGGCATGAGGAACGGCTTGTCGATCTCACGCTCCGGCTCGGGGATGGCCGTGTCGACGGCGTCCATGAGCTCCATGAGCTTGTCGGCCCACTCGGCGTCGCCCTCGAGCGCCTTGAGCGCCGAGACGCGGACCACGGGGAGGTCGTCGCCCGGGAACTCGTACTCGGACAGCAGCTCACGGACCTCGAGCTCGACGAGCTCCAGGATCTCCTCGTCGTCCACCATGTCGGCCTTGTTCAGAGCCACCACGATGTAGGGGACGCCGACCTGACGAGCCAGGAGCACGTGCTCCTTGGTCTGCGGCATCGGGCCGTCGGTCGCCGCGACCACCAGGATGGCGCCGTCCATCTGCGCCGCACCGGTGATCATGTTCTTGATGTAGTCGGCGTGCCCGGGGCAGTCGACGTGTGCGTAGTGACGCTTCTCGGTCTGGTACTCGACGTGGGCGATCGAGATCGTGATCCCGCGCGCCTTCTCCTCGGGCGCCTTGTCGATCTGGTCGAACGCGGACGCCTCGTTGAGCTTCGGGAACTTGTCGTGCAGGACCTTGGTGATCGCCGCGGTCAGCGTCGTCTTACCGTGGTCGATGTGCCCGATGGTGCCGATGTTGACGTGCGGCTTGGTCCGCTCGAACTTGGCCTTGGCCACTGGGTTCCTCTCTTCGTGTGTTTCGCAGTCGTACGCGAGTCTGGGGTTGCGGGCGGTGCTTGGCCGGCTGCGGGCAATGCCCGCGGCCGAGTGTTCGTTACTCGCCAGTCGCCTTGGCGATGATCTCCTTGGCGACGTTGGCCGGGACCTCGGCGTACGAGTCGAACACCATGGTGTAGCTCGCCCGTCCCTGGGTGCGGCTGCGCAGGTCACCCACGTAGCCGAACATCTCCGACAGCGGGACCAGGGCCCGGACGACGCGAGCGCCGGAGCGCTCCTCCATCGCCTGGATGGTTCCGCGACGGGAGTTCAGGTCGCCGATCACGTCACCCATGTTCTCTTCCGGGGTGACGACCTCGACGGCCATCAGCGGCTCGAGCAGGGCCGGGCTGGCCTTGCGGGCGGCCTCCTTGAAGACCATCGAGCCGGCGATCTTGAAGGCCATCTCCGAGGAGTCGACCTCGTGGTACTGGCCGTCGAGGAGGGTCGCCTTGACGCCCACCATCGGGTAGCCGGCGAGGATGCCGTACTGCATGGCGTCCTGCATGCCCGCGTCGACCGACGGGATGTACTCCCGCGGGATGCGCCCACCGGAGACAGCGTTGACGAACTCGTAGGTCGGACCGTCGGCGGCGACCACGAGCGGCTCGATGCTGATCTGGACCTTGGCGAACTGGCCGGACCCACCGGTCTGCTTCTTGTGGGTGTAGTCGACCTTCTCCACGGTCTTGCGGATCGTCTCGCGGTAGGCCACCTGCGGCTTGCCGACGTTCGCCTCGACGTTGAACTCGCGCCGCATACGGTCGACCAGGATTTCCAGGTGGAGCTCGCCCATGCCGGAGATGACCGTCTGGCCGGTCTCCTCGTCCAGGCGGACCTGGAACGTCGGGTCCTCCTCGGCGAGCTTCTGGATCGCGGTGCCCAGCTTCTCCTGGTCGCCCTTGGTCTTCGGCTCGATCGCGACGGAGATGACCGGCGCCGGGAAGGTCATCGACTCCAGGATCACCGGCTTCTGCGGGTCGCAGAGCGTGTCACCCGTCGTCGTGCCCTTCATGCCGTTCACGGCGACGATCTCGCCGGCGCCCACGCCCGCACGCTCTTCGCGCTTGTTCGCGTGCATCTGGTAGATCTTGCCGACCCGCTCCTTGCGGTCCTTGGTGCTGTTCAGCACCGGGGAGCCGGCGTCCAGCTTGCCGGAGTACACGCGGATGTAGGTCAGCTTGCCCAGGTGCTGGTCGGTCTGGATCTTGAAGGCCAGGGCGGCGAACGGCTCGTTCTCGTCCGCGTGCCGGAGCACCTCCGTCTCGCCGTCCAGCGCAGTGCCGACGATCGCCTCGATGTCCAGCGGGCTGGGCAGGTAGTCGGTGACGGCGTCGAGCATCGGCTGGACGCCCTTGTTCTTGAACGCCGATCCGGTCACGACCGGGTTCACCTGCCCGGCGATGGTCGCCTTGCGGATGGCGGCCTTGAGGGTCTCGACCGAGATCTCCTCGCCAGCGAGGTAGGACTCCATGATGGCGTCGTCGAAGTCGGCCAGGTTCTCCAAGAACTTGGTCCGGTACTCGGCGGCCTGGTCGGCCAGCTCGGCCGGGATCTCCTCAACCTCGTAGTCCTCACCGAGCTTGGTCTCGCCACGCCAGGTCAGGGCACGCATCTGCACCAGGTCGACGACGCCGACGAAGTCACCCTCGGCGCCGATCGGGATCTGCAGCACCAGCGGGTTGGCGGCCAGGCGCTCGACCATCATGTCGACGCAGCGGAAGAAGTCGGCACCGGTGCGGTCGAGCTTGTTGACGAAGCACATGCGCGGGACGCCGTACTTCTCCGCCTGCCGCCACACCTGCTCGGTCTGCGGCTCGACGCCGGCGACACCGTCGTACACGGCGACCGCACCGTCGAGCACCCGCAGCGAGCGCTCCACCTCGACGGTGAAGTCGACGTGCCCGGGGGTGTCGATGATGTTGATGTCGAAGCCGTTCCAGATGCACTTCGTCGCGGCCGACGTGATGGTGATGCCGCGCTCCTGCTCCTGCTCCATCCAGTCCATCGTGGCCGCGCCGTCGTGGACTTCACCGATCTTGTAGTTGATGCCGGTGTAGAAGAGGATCCGCTCGGTCGTCGTCGTCTTGCCGGCGTCGATGTGCGCCATGATCCCGATGTTGCGGGTCTTGGCGAGGTGGGCCGCGTTCTGGGCCATCGCTCTCACTCCTCTTCTTTCTCGTCCGTTCGCGGTGCCCGGGGGTCGCCCGGGCCGACCGCGGGCAGCGGCTGCCGATGGGCTGGGCGCATCAGCGGTGGTGGATCACCAGCGGTAGTGCGCGAAGGCCTTGTTCGACTCGGCCATCTTGTGCGTGTCCTCGCGGCGCTTCACGGCGGCACCGAGGCCGTTGCTGGCGTCGAGGAGCTCGTTCGTCAGACGCTCGGTCATCGTCTTCTCGCGACGGCCCCGGCTGTACTGGATGAGCCAGCGCAGGCCCAGGGTCGTACTGCGGGAGGGACGCACCTCGATCGGCACCTGGTACGTCGCACCGCCGACGCGGCGGCTGCGGACCTCGAGGGCCGGCTTGACGTTGTCCAGCGCGCGCTTGAGCGTGACCACCGGGTCGGTGTCGTTCTTGGCGCGAACGCCCTCGAGGGCGCCGTAGACGATCGCCTCGGCGATCGACCGCTTGCCGTCGACCAGCACCTTGTTCACCAGCTGGGTGACCAGCTGCGACTGGTACACCGGGTCGACGACGAGGGGACGCTTCGGGGCGGGGCCCTTGCGCGGCATTAGCTCTTCTCCTTCTTCGCGCCGTACTTACTGCGCGCCTGCTTGCGGCCGCGGACTCCCTGGGTGTCCAGCGAGCCTCGGATGATCTTGTAACGGACGCCGGGGAGATCCTTCACCCGGCCGCCGCGCACGAGCACCATGGAGTGCTCCTGCAGGTTGTGCCCGACGCCCGGGATGTAGGCGGTCACCTCGATACCACTGGTGAGGCGGACGCGAGCGACCTTGCGCAGCGCCGAGTTCGGCTTCTTCGGCGTCGTCGTGTAGACGCGCGTGCACACGCCGCGGCGTTGAGGGGAACTCTTCAACGCCGGGGTCTTGGTCTTCTCGACCTTGTCCTCGCGGCCCTTGCGGACCAGCTGCTGGATCGTGGGCATGGGTGGCCTGGATCTCCTGCCTGCGCTGGGTCGTGCTGTGGATGGGTGGTGCGGTGCTGTTGTGTGCCCGGTCGCCCGGCCGTGCTCTGCGCGTCCGGCCGCAAGTCACCGTCCGGTACCCGCGGTCGGGCGTGTCCGCCCTTCGCCAGAACCGGCCAGCTGATCGAGCCGGACTCGTCGCCCCTCGCGACTCGGCACCAGCCTGCCCACTTGACGGTGGGCGGGACCCTCGGAACCGGTGATCGTCAACGACCTCCGGGCACCCAGGTGCACCGCGAACGGGAGCAAGGCCCAGATATCCCTGGGCACGGCTGACCACGATACCCGGGCATCGGAACCCGGTCAAAGCCGGGGTCCGACGCCTGCGCGGGCACCGCGCCGGCCGTCGGGAGAGGGAACGGGTCCGCGGGCCCGACACATTCCCCTGCGACGCGCCGTCCGTGGGTACCGGCCACCGCGGGCGGCCGGCGCGGGAGTGGCCGTGGAGGCCAGTATCGCGCGCGAACCGGTCGGAGCGCCGGCCGGAACCGTACCTCCCGGTGAATGTGTAGCCCGGCGCGCGTCCGGGCGGGATGGTCACCGGGCCACGTGTCGTTCTCGCCGTTCGCGTCGCTCCCGTCACCCCCTCCCCCTACCGTCGGGGCCGACCCGCTCACCCCGATCCCTGGAGGCCGCCGTGCTCCCCGACTCCGCCCGTGAGCTCAAGGCTCGTCTGTCGCGCCTGCTGTCCGAGGCGCCGCCCGGGAGCGTCACCACCAGCGCCGTGAACGACGGTGAACTCGCCGGTACCGGGGCGACCCGCTGGAGCGGGGTGGCGCTCGGCCTGGCGCCCGTAGGGACGGACTCTGTGCACCTGGCGATCCGGCTGGTCGACCGCGCCGACGCCGAGGTGGTCCTCAGCGGTCTGGGCGACGCCGCCCGGGCCGAGGTCGACGTCCGGGTGATCGGTCGGGTGCAGGCTCTGTCCTCACTCACCCCGGGCGAGCTGCAGCAGCGCGTGCGGCCACTGCGCCCGGGCCTCTCGATCGGTCATCCCCACGTGACCGCCGGGACGCTGGGCGGCTTCGTCCGGCGGCCGCGGTCCAGCGGGCTGCTGGTGCTGAGCAACAACCACGTGCTGGCCGACAGCGGGTCCGGCCGTGCAGGCGACCTGGCGCTGCAGCCGGGCGCGGCCGACGGCGGCGCCACGGCCGACCGGATCGGCGTGCTGAACTCCTTCGCGAACCTGAGCGCCGAACCCGGCAACCTCGTCGACGCGGCGCTCGCCACGCTCGACGACGGCGTCGAGGCCGACCCGGGCGGCTATCCCGGGGGCCAGCTGGCCGCCCTGGTGGCCGCGGTGGACGACATCGACCCAGAGGAGGCGGTGGAGAAGGTCGGGCGTACGACCGGGCACACCCACGGTCGGGTCACCGCGGTGGAGGTGGACGGGGTAGGGGTCCAGTATGACGACGGAGTGCACACGTTCGACGATCAGGTGGAGGTCGAGGGGCTCAGCGGCGGGTTCAGCGCCGGTGGCGACAGTGGCTCGGTCATCTGGCGCAGCCGCGACCGGGCGCCGCTGGCCCTGCTGTTCGCCGGCTCGGAGACCGGGGGCAGCGCCGGCGGCGGGGTCACCTTCGGCAACCCGTTCGCCACCGTGCTGGCCACCCTGGGGGTGGAGTGGGTGTCCTCCTGAGCCGTTGAAGAGCACCATGGGTGCATGACGGACCGTGCCACTGCCCGTGCCGCGAAGATCACGCTGGCCACTCGCTTCGCCGGCGACCCCGGGGTAGCCGCGGTCGGGCTGACCCGCCGGGACGCGGAGTACGTGGTGCGGGTCGACCTGGTGGAGGCCGGCGCCGGCGCCCGGGTGCCCGACGACGTCGACGGCGTCCGCGTGGTCACCCACGTGATCGGGGTGGTGCGGGCGCTCTAGCCACTCTCGCCACCCGGGTGGCCGGGCCCGGCCGCGCTACGGTCCCCAGCGGTGGCGCCGACGAGTGCGCCACGAACGCCGAGGAGGGCACGTGCGCATCGGTATCCAGGCCAGCTATTCAGGGGGCTTCACAGAGACCGCGGCCGAGATTCGCGACCTGGAGGCGGCAGGGCTCGACGTCGTGATGTGCGCGGAGGTCTACACCTTCGACGCGGTCAGCCAGCTGGGCTACCTGGCGGCGGTGACCGAGACCGTGGAGCTGATGAGCGGCATCCTGCCCATCTACAGCCGCACCCCTGCCCTGACCGCGATGACCGCCGCCGGCCTGGACTTCGTCTCCGGTGGCCGCTTCACCCTCGGGCTGGGCGCCTCCGGCCCGCAGGTCATCGAGGGCTGGCACGGGTTGCCGTACGACGCCCCGCTGCAGCGCACGCGCGAGGTGGTGGAGATCTGCCGCCAGGTGTGGCGCCGCGAACGGCTGGTGCACGACGGCCCCAAGTACACCGTGCCACTGCCGGCCGACCAGGGCACCGGGCTGGGCAAGCCGCTCAAGCTCATCAACACCCCGGTGCGCGAACGGATCCCGGTGCTGCTGGCCGCGATCGGTCCGAAGAACGTCGAGCTGGCCGCCGAAATTGCCGAGAAGTGGGAGCCGATCTTCTTCCACCCCGAGCGCGCCGCCGACGTATGGGGCGCGCCTCTGGCGGCGGGCAAGGCCAAGCGTGACCCCACCCTGGGAGAGCTCGACGTCGTCGTCGGTGTGCCGGTTGCCATTGGTGGGAACGTCGACCACCTGCTGGAGGCAGTACGCCCCGGGGTGGCCCTCTACGTCGGCGGAATGGGCGCGAAGGGCCGGAACTTCTACAACGACCTGGCCCGCCGCTACGGCTACGAGGCCGAGGCCGAGGCCATCCAGGAGCTCTACCTGGCCGGCCGAAAGGACGAGGCAGCGGCCGCGGTGCCCGAGGAGCTGGTGCGGGCCACGTCGCTGATCGGACCGGAGTCCTACGTCGCGGAGCGGATCGCGGCGTTCGCCGAGGCCGGCGTCACGACGATCAACGTGCAACCGATGGACGACAGCCGCAAGGGGCGTCTGCGCACCGTCGAGACGATGCGCCGGCTGGCCGGCTGAACTCGCCGGGCCGCATCCCGGGACCTGCCCCCCCAGAACCCGTTGATCATCGGCGGGTGGCTGCTCGACACGCCACCCGGGGCAGCCACCCGCCGATGATCGACGGAAGCGCAGGCGAGGACTCCCCAGGACACCACAGACCACAGAGGGCCCCCAGGCATCGCCTGGGGGCCCTCTCTGTCACTCAGCGCGTCAGCGCCAGTCGTACTCCTCGAGCCGGACTGCCTCACCGGTTCCCTGACCGAAGACGTCCGGGCTGTAGTACTGCCCGTCGTCGTAGCCGGCCATGGTGTACACCGCGGCGCGGGCCTCCTCGGTGGGCTCGACCGTGATGTTGCGGTAGCGGCTGATGCCGGTACCGGCCGGGATGAGCTTCCCGATGATCACGTTCTCCTTCAAGCCCAGCAGGCTGTCGCTCTTGCCCTGGATCGCCGCGTCCGTGAGCACCTTCGTCGTCTCCTGGAAGGAGGCCGCGGACAGCCACGACTCCGTCGCCAGCGACGCTTTGGTTATCCCCATCAGCACCGGGCGCGCCGAGGCCGGCTCGTTGCCCTCGGACACGACCCGACGGTTCTCGGTCTCGAACAGCGTCCGCTCGACGAGCGCACCCGGCAGGAACTCCGTGGCACCCGAGTCGATGATGGTCACCCGCTTCAGCATCTGCCGGATGATCACCTCGATGTGCTTGTCGTGGATCGACACGCCCTGGCTGCGGTAGACCTCCTGGACCTCGCGGACGAGGTGCAGCTGCACCTCGCGTGGGCCCATGATCCGCAGCACCTCGTGCGGGTCGACTGCACCCTCGGTCAGCTGCTCGCCGACCTCGACGTGGCCGCCGTCCTCGACCCGCAGCCGCGAGCGACGCGACAGCTTCTCGTAGACGACCTCGTCGGAGCCGTCGTCCGGGGTGATGGTCAGCTTGCGGAACTGCTCGCTGTCCTCGATCCGGACCGAGCCCGCCAGCTCGGCGATCGGGGCCTTGCCCTTGGGAACACGGGCCTCGAAGAGCTCGACCACGCGGGGCAGACCGTGCGTGATGTCCGACCCAGCCACACCGCCGGTGTGGAAGGTGCGCATCGTCAGCTGCGTGCCGGGCTCGCCGATCGACTGGGCGGCGATGATGCCGACCGCCTCGCCGACGTCCACGAGCTTGCCCGAGGCGAGCGACCGGCCGTAGCAGGTGGCACAGGTGCCCAGCAGCGACTCACAGGTGAGCACGCAGCGGACCTTGACCTCGGCCACGTTGGCGTCGACCAGGTGGGCGATCAGCACGTCGCCCAGGTCGGCACCGGCCTGCGCGATGACCGTCCCGTCCTCGGCCACCACGTCGGCGGCCAGGGCGCGGGCGTACACGCTGGTCTCCACGTGCGGGTCACGGGTGACCCGCCCGTCGATGAGCGTGCCGATCGGCATGACCACGCCACGCTCGGTGCCGCAGTCCTCCTCGCGGATGATGACGTCCTGCGAGACGTCGACCAGCCGGCGGGTGAGGTAACCGGAGTCGGCGGTGCGCAGCGCGGTGTCGGCCAGGCCCTTGCGTGCACCGTGCGTGGAGATGAAGTACTCCAGCACGGACAGGCCTTCCCGGAAGTTGGCCTTGATCGGCCGCGGGATGATCTCGCCCTTCGGGTTGGCCACCAGGCCACGCATGCCGGCGATCTGGCTGATCTGCATCATGTTGCCGCGAGCCCCGGAGTTGACCATGACCCACACCGGGTTGGTGGTCGGGAAGTTGTCGACCATCGCCTGGCTGACCTCGGCCCGCGCACGGGTCCAGATCTCGATGAGCTCGGCACGCCGCTCGTTGTCGGTGATGACACCGCGCTCGTACTGCCGCTCGATCTTGCGGGCTTCGTCCTCGTGCCGGTCCAGGATCGCCTGCTTGCTCGGCGGGGTGACCACGTCGTCGATGGCGATCGTGATGCCCGCGCGGGTCGCCCAGTGGAACCCGGCCGCCTTGAGGGCGTCCAGCGTCGCCGCGACCTGCACCTTGGGGTAGCGCTCGGCGAGGTCGTTGACGATCGCCCCGAGTTCCTTCTTCGGCACCTGGTAGTTGACGAAGCGGTAGTCCTCGGGCAGCGCCTCGTTGAACAGCACCCGGCCCAGGCTGGTGTGCACCAGCGCCGGCTGACCCGGCTCCCAGTCCTCGGGGGCGACCCACGGCTCGTTGACCTTGCCGTTGTCGACGCCGAACACCTCGTCCAGGCGGATCCACACCCGGTCCTGGAGGCCCAGCACGCCACGGTCGTAGGCCATGACGGCCTCCGCTGTCGTGGAGTAGGCCACCGGCAGCTCGCCCTCGACCGGCTGGTGCTCCGACGCCTTGAGCGTCGTCAGGTGGTAGATGCCCAGCACCATGTCCTGCGTCGGCGCGGTGATCGGACGACCATCGGCCGGGCTCAGGATGTTGTTCGACGACAGCATCAGGATGCGGGCCTCGGCCTGCGCCTCGGCCGACAGCGGGAGGTGCACCGCCATCTGGTCACCGTCGAAGTCGGCGTTGAACGCGGTGCAGACCAGCGGGTGGATCTGGATGGCCTTGCCCTCGACCAGCTGGGGCTCGAAAGCCTGGATGCCCAGGCGGTGCAGCGTCGGCGCCCGGTTCAGCAGGACCGGGTGCTCGGTGATGACCTCCTCGAGCACGTCCCAGACGACCGGCCGCGCGCGCTCCACCATCCGCTTGGCGGACTTGATGTTCTGCGCGTGGTTGAGGTCGACCAGCCGCTTCATCACGAAGGGCTTGAACAGCTCCAGGGCCATCTGCTTGGGCAGACCGCACTGGTGAAGCTTCAGCTGCGGGCCGACGACGATGACCGAACGGCCGGAGTAGTCGACGCGCTTGCCGAGCAGGTTCTGGCGGAACCGGCCCTGCTTGCCCTTGAGCAGGTCGCTCAGGGACTTCAGCGGGCGGTTGCCCGGACCGGTCACCGGCCGGCCACGCCGACCGTTGTCGAACAGCGCGTCCACGGACTCCTGGAGCATCCGCTTCTCGTTGTTGACGATGATCTCCGGCGCGCCCAGGTCGAGCAGTCGCTTGAGCCGGTTGTTCCGGTTGATCACCCGGCGGTACAGGTCGTTCATGTCGCTGGTGGCGAAGCGGCCACCGTCGAGCTGCACCATCGGGCGCAGGTCCGGCGGGATGACCGGTACGCAGTCCAGCACCATGCCCATGGGCGAGTTCCGGGTCTGCTGGAACGCCGCGACGACCTTCAGCCGCTTCAGCGCGCGCAGCTTGCGCTGGCCCTTGCCGTTGCGGATGGTGTCGCGCAGCGAGATCGCCTCGGCGTCGAGGTCGAAGCCGGCGAGCAGCTTCTGCAGCGCCGCAGCACCCATGCCGCCCTCGAAGTACTCGCCGAAGCGGTCACGCAGCTCGCGGTAGAGGCCCTCGTCGGCGATCAGCTGCTTGACCTCGAGCTTGCGGAAGGTGTCCATCACCTCATCGAGGCGGTCGATCTCCCGCTGCGAACGGTCGCGCATCTGGCGCATCTCGCGCTCGCCGCCCTCGCGCACCTTGCGGCGCACATCGGACTTGGCGCCCTCGGCCTCGAGCTCGGCGAGGTCAGCCTCCAGCTTCTGCTGGCGACCCTCCACGTCGGCGTCGCGGCGACCCTCGAGGTTGGACTTCTCCGCGCTGATCTCGGCCTCGACGGTCGGCAGGTCGCGGTGACGCGCCTCGTCGTCGACAGAGGTGATCAGGTAGGCGGCGAAGTAGATGATCTTCTCGAGGTCCTTGGGCGCCAGGTCGAGCAGGTAGCCCAGGCGCGAGGGGACGCCCTTGAAGAACCAGATGTGGGTGACCGGGGCGGCGAGCTCGATGTGGCCCATCCGCTCCCGGCGGACCTTGGCCCGGGTCACCTCGACGCCGCAGCGCTCACAGATGATGCCCTTGAATCGGACCCGCTTGTACTTACCGCAGTAGCACTCCCAGTCCCGGGTGGGACCGAAGATCTTCTCGCAGAAGAGACCGTCCTTCTCCGGACGCAGCGTCCGGTAGTTGATGGTCTCCGGCTTCTTCACCTCACCGTGCGACCACTGGCGGATGTCGTCGCCAGAAGCCAGACCGATGCGCAGTTCGTCGAAGAAGTTGACGTCGAGCACGTGGCTACCCCTTTCCCGGGGCTAGATAGCTCTTGTTTCTCTGCACTTTGTCTGTGCTTGTTGCTGTGGCCTGGAGGCCGGGGAGAGTTTTCGCGGAGCTTGCGGAGCGAAAACTTTCCCCGGCCTCCTTAAACGTCCTCGACGCTGGAGGGCTCGCGGCGGGACAGGTCGATGCCCAGCTCCTCCGCGGCCCGGAAGACCTCGTCGTCGGTGTCGCGCAGCTCGATCGCCTGCCCGTCGCCGGAGAGCACCTCGACGTTGAGGCACAGCGACTGCAGCTCCTTGAGCAGCACCTTGAACGACTCGGGGATGCCCGGCTCGGGGATGTTCTCGCCCTTGACGATGGCCTCGTAGACCTTCACCCGGCCGAGGATGTCGTCGGACTTGATGGTCAGCAGCTCCTGCAGCGCGTACGCGGCACCGTAGGCCTGCATCGCCCAGCACTCCATCTCACCGAAACGCTGGCCACCGAACTGTGCCTTACCACCCAGCGGCTGCTGCGTGATCATCGAGTACGGACCGGTCGAACGGGCGTGGATCTTGTCGTCGACCAGGTGCAGCAGCTTCAAGATGTAGACGTAGCCGACCGAGATCGGCTCGGGGAAGGGCTCCCCGGACCGGCCGTCGAACAGCCGTGCCTTGCCGGTCTCCTTGACCATCCGGTTGCCGTCGCGGTTGGGGGTCGTCGAGCCCAGCAGGCCGATGATCTCCTCCTCGCGGGCACCGTCGAACACCGGCGTCGCCGTCCGGGTGCCCGGGCCGGAGGCCCGCGCGCCCTCGGGCAGGTTGGCCGCCCACTCGGGGGTGCCCTCGACCTGCCAGCCGGTCTTGGCCACCCACCCGAGGTGGGTCTCGAGGACCTGGCCGACGTTCATCCGGCCGGGCACGCCCAGCGGGTTGAGCACGATGTCGACCGGCGTGCCGTCCTCGAGGAACGGCATGTCCTCCTGCGGCAGGATCTTGGAGATGACGCCCTTGTTGCCGTGGCGCCCGGCCAGCTTGTCGCCGTCGCTGATCTTGCGCATCTGGGCCACGTAGACCCGGATGAGCTCGTTCACGCCGGCGGGCAGCTCGTCGCCGTCCTCGCGGGAGAAGACCCGGACGCCGATGACCTTGCCGGACTCGCCGTGCTTGACCTTGAGGCTGGTGTCGCGGACCTCGCGGGCCTTCTCACCGAAGATCGCCCGGAGCAGCCGCTCCTCGGGCGTCAGCTCGGTCTCGCCCTTGGGCGTGACCTTGCCGACGAGGATGTCGCCGGGGACGACCTCGGCACCGATGCGGATGACGCCGCGCTCGTCGAGGTCGGCGAGGACCTCCTCGGAGACGTTCGGGATGTCCCGGGTGATCTCCTCGGCACCGAGCTTGGTGTCGCGGGCGTCGACCTCGAACTCCTCGATGTGAATCGAGGACAGGACGTCGTCCTGCACGAGGCGCTGCGACAGGATGATCGCGTCCTCGTAGTTGTGGCCCTCCCACGGCATGAAGGCGACGAGCAGGTTCTTGCCCAGCGCCATCTCGCCCTCGTCGGTGCACGGACCGTCGGCCAGCACCTGGCCGACCTCGACCCGCTGACCCTCGTCCACGACCGGCGACTGGTTGATCGACGTGCCCTGGTTCGAGCGGCGGAACTTCAGCAGCCGGTAGGTCTGCCGGGTCCCGTCGTCGGCCATGACGGTGATGTAGTCGGCGGTGGAGTCCTCGACCACACCGGCCTTCTCGGCCACCACGACGTCGCCGGCGTCGACGGCGGCACGCAGCTCCATGCCGGTGCCGACCAGCGGCGCCTCGCTGCGCAGCAGCGGCACCGCCTGACGCTGCATGTTCGCGCCCATCAGGGCGCGGTTGGCGTCGTCGTGCTCGAGGAACGGGATCATCGCCGTCGCGACCGAGGTCATCTGCCGCGGCGAGACGTCCATGTAGTCGACGTTCTCCGGGGCCAGGTAGTCGACCTCACCGCCCTTGGTGCGGACCAGGACCCGCTCCTCGGCGAGCCGGCTGTTGGCGTCCAGCGGCGAGTTGGCCTGGGCGACGACGAACCGGTCCTCCTCGTCGGCGGTCAGGTAGTCGATCTGGTCGGTGACGGTGCCGTTCTCCACCTTGCGGTACGGCGTCTCGATGAAGCCGAAGGCGTTCACTCGGCCGAAGGAGGACAGCGAGCCGATCAGGCCGATGTTCGGGCCTTCCGGGGTCTCGATCGGGCACATCCGGCCGTAGTGGCTGGGGTGCACGTCGCGGACCTCCATGCCGGCCCGCTCACGGGACAGACCACCGGGGCCCAGCGCCGACAGGCGGCGCTTGTGGGTAAGGCCCGCGAGCGGGTTGGTCTGGTCCATGAACTGGGACAGCTGGCTGGTGCCGAAGAACTCTTTGATGGAGGCGACGACCGGCCGGATGTTGATCAGGGTCTGCGGCGTGATCGCCTCGACGTCCTGGGTCGTCATCCGCTCGCGGACCACGCGCTCCATGCGGGACAGGCCGACCCGGATCTGGTTCTGGATCAGCTCGCCGACCGTGCGCAGCCGCCGGTTGCCGAAGTGGTCGATGTCGTCGACGCCGTGGTCGGGCTCGCCGGCGTGCAGACGCACGACGTACTCGATGGTGGCGACGATGTCGTCCTCGGTCAGCGTCGAGGTGCCCTGCGGGACGTCGACACCCAGCTTCTTGTTCACCTTGTAGCGGCCGACCTTCGCCAGGTCATAGCGCTTGGGGTTGAAGAAGAGGTTCTCCAGCAGTGCCTGGGCCGACTCACGCGTCGGCGGCTCGCCCGGGCGCAGCTTGCGGTAGATGTCCAGCAGCGCCTCGTCCTGCCCGGCGATGTGGTCCTTCTCCAGCGTGGCCAGCATCGTGGGCGACCACTGGAAGTGCTCGCGAATGCGGTCCTCGGTCCAGCCGAGCGCCTTGAGCAGCACGCTGACCGGCTGACGCCGCTTGCGGTCGATCCGGACACCGACGGTGTCGCGCTTGTCGACGTCGAACTCCAGCCACGCACCACGGCTGGGGATGACCTTGGCGCTGTAGACGTCCTTGTCCGACGTCTTGTCCAGGGTCTTGTCGAAGTAGACACCGGGGCTGCGGACCAGCTGGGAGACAACGACGCGCTCGGTCCCGTTGATGACGAACGTGCCCTTGCTCGTCATGATCGGGAAGTCGCCCATGAACACCGTCTGGCTCTTGATCTCGCCGGTGGTGTTGTTCATGAACTCGGCGGTGACGAACAGCGGCGCCGCGTAGGTCATGTCCTTGTCCTTGCACTCCTCGAGGGACGCCTTGACGTCCTCGAAGCGCGGGTTGGAGAAGGACAGCGACATCGAACCGCTGAAGTCCTCGATCGGAGAGATCTCCTCGAGGATCTCGGCGAGCCCACCGATGGCCGCGGCCTGGTCGGCCTCGGCAAGGGTGGCCTTCCACTGCGGGCTACCGACCAGCCAGTCGAAGGAGGCGGTCTGCAGGGCCAGCAGATCCGGCACCTCGAGCGGCTCACGGATCTTCGCGAAGGAGACGCGGAGTGGGGCGCCGGGGATCTTCTGGGCGTCGGCGTCACCGGTGCGGGGGCCGGCCTGCGGCTCCTGCGGGGTGGTCTGAGTGGTACCGGACTCGGTGGTGCTGGGGGAGATACTGGTGGGGCGAGAGCCTGCCAAGATGCGTCCTTCCAAGGACCTCACGACGTGCGGGCGTACGGGTGCGGGTCGTCCTGGGTCGTCGTCGGTTTCGGCGGGGCTGCCTGCGACGGCCGGAGCACCCACCAGTGGGGTCAACACGAGGTGACCGGGATTCGATTCCGGGCACTCCAGGTGACCCGTGTCGGCGGGTCGGCAGTCAGAGGGCAGCGCAACAGGAGACCCTACCCCTGCTCTGCGCCGGTGTCCACGTCGGGCCGCCGGAGCGGCCGGGGACCCACCCCGAGGGGCGGCCGGCGCCGCCCGCCGCACCGGCGGCCGGGGAGACCGGCCAGCGGGTACGGCGCGAGCGGGGCGCTGTCAGCTGCAGATGATGCCAGCGGACCGGCACCGTGGGGACCGCCACGCCGATGACATGTGGACGGGCCGGCGGCAGCCAGTCGTCGGTGAGCAACGGGAGTTCGCTGCTCGCCCCGTCGGACGTGACGCACATCGCCGGGACCTCCGTCCAACGCAGCGAGGGCCGACCCACCGGAGTAGATCGGCCCTCGCTGGAGTGCGGGCGGTGCTGGTGGTGCTACCCGGCGGCCGGAGCCGCCGGGCGGGGGGTCACTTGACGGTGACGGTCGCCCCGGCGCCCTCGAGGGAAGCCTTGGCCTTTTCGGCGGCGGCCTTGTCGACCTTCTCCAGGACCGGCTTCGGCGCACCGTCGACCAGGTCCTTGGCCTCCTTGAGGCCGAGCGAGGTCAGACCGCGCACCTCCTTGATGACCTGGATCTTCTTGTCGCCGGCAGCCTCGAGGATGACGTCGAACTCATCCTGCTCGGCCGGGGCCTCGGCAGCGGCGCCACCGGCGGCCGGGGCGGCCGCAGCGGCGACCGGAGCGGCCGCGGTGACGTCGAAGGTGGTCTCGAACTCCTTCACGAAGTCCGACAGCTCCAGGAGGGTCATCTCCTTGAAGGCGTCCAGCAGCTCGACGGTGGAAAGCTTGGCCATGGTGTCTCCTTGGGGGGTCAGTCGGTGCTGGCCGCGGTGTCCGCGGCAGCAGCGGTGGTGTCGGGTGTGGTATCAACAGCAGCGGTGTCGTCGGCAGCAGCCGGAGCGGCCGTGTCGTCGGCGGCAGGAGTCGCGGAGCCCTCGGCGGACTCCTTCTTCTCCTGCAGCGCGGCGGCCAGCCGGGCGACCTGCGACAGCGGGGCCTGGAACAGCCCGGCAGCCTTGGTCAGGTTGCCCTTCATCGCGCCGGCCAGCTTGGCCAGCAGGACCTCGCGGGACTCGACGTCGGCGAGGCGGGTGACCTCGGCGGCATCGACCGTGCGGCCCTCGACGACGCCACCCTTGACGACGAGCATCGGGTTGGTGCGCGCGAAGTCGCGGATCGCCTTGGCGGCCTCCACCGGGTCGCCGGAGACGAAGGCGATGGCGGTCGGGCCGTTGAGCAGCGGGGCGAGGTCGGAGTGACCGACGGCGTCCACCGCCCGCTTCGTCAAGGTGTTCTTGACGACGGCGTAGCTGCTGCCCGCACCGAGGGAACGGCGCAGCTGGGTCAGCTGCGCCACGGTCAGCCCGCGGTACTCGGTGAGCACGGCCGCACTGGACTCCTGGAACAGGCTGGTGATCTCCTCGATCACCGCGGCCTTGGCCTGCGTGGGCATGGGCCTCCTCTCGTCTGTCGGGCGACCACCGGCCGGCGTGCACACGGACGTCGATGGCCCCGGAGACGGCGAACGCCCCGGCGCAGGGCGCACGGGGCGAGGTACGGCCGCGACCCGCGGGCACGGGGCCCAGGTCACGACGCGTTCGTCGTACCGTCCACCTGCGCGGGTCGCCCGGAGGTCCGGGACCTTCGATCGCACGCACGCGTGCGACGACCAGCGGTCTTGGGGGGAACGCAGGCAAGGGTACGCCATCGGCCGCGGGCGTCGGCCGGCGGTGCGGGGACGACGGCAGCACCGGGGCCATCCGGGCGTCGGGGTAGCACCGAACGCCTTCGCGGACCCGCCCCCGACGACAGGATGCCCGTGCCCACCACCCCTCCCCCCGACCGCTCCGTCGCCGGGCGCCTGGCCGCCGTCGCCACCGACGTGCTCGGCGACCTGCCGGTCCGGATCCGCGCCTGGGACGGCAGCCAGGCCGGCCCCGAGAACGCGCCCGTCGTCGTCCTGCGCAGCCGCCGGGCGCTGCGCCGGCTGCTGTGGAACCCGAACGAGCTGGGGCTGGCCCGGGCCTACGTCGCCGGCGAGCTGGACGTCGACGGGGACCTGGCCGAGGGGCTGTCCCAGGTGTGGTCGGTCATCGGCAGCCGCCCGCCGGCAGTGCCCCGCCGGCGCGACCAGCTGCGCTGGGCGGGGACCGCGCTGCGGCTGGGCATCCTGGGCCGCCGGCCAGCCGCGCCGCCGGAGGAGGCCGTGCTGTCCGGGCAGCGGCACACCACTGACCGGGACAGCGACGCGATCAGCTACCACTACGACCAGAGCAACGACCTCTACGCCGCCCTCCTCGACGAGCAGATGGCCTACTCGTGCGCGTACTTCCGCGCCGACCCGGCGACCGACCCGGGAGCCGCCGACGGCAGCTACACCGTCACCGAGGCACAGCGGGACAAGCTGGATCTGGTCTGCCGCAAGCTCGGCCTGCAGCCGGGCAGGCGACTGCTGGACGTCGGCTGCGGCTGGGGGTCGCTGATCCTGCACGCCGCCGAGCACCACGGCGTGCACGCCACCGGCGTCACCATCTCCGCCCAGCAGCGCGACCACGTGGAGAAGCTGGTCGCCGAACGCGGGCTCGCCGACCGGGTCAGCGTGCGGCTGCAGGACTACCGGGACGTGCCGGTCCCGCCCGAGGGTCGCTACGACGCGGTGTCCTCGATCGAGATGAGCGAACACGTCGGCCAGGGGCAGTACCCCGTCTACGCCGCCACGCTGCACCGCCTGGTGCGCCCGGGCGGGCGGGTGCTCGTGCAGGCCATGAGCCACGCGAGTGCCCCGGGCGGGGGCGCCTTCATCGAGCGCTACGTCGCCCCGGACATGCACATGCGGCCCACCTGGGACACCGTTGCACTGCTCGCCGCGCCGGGCCTCGAACTGCGAGACGTGGAGAGCCTCCGCGAGCACTACGTATGGACCGTGCAGGCCTGGGCCCGGCAGCTCGAAGACCGCTGGGACGACGTCGTCGCGCTCATCGGGGTCGCCGGTGCCCGCATCTGGCGCCTCTACCTGGCCGGCGGCGGGCTTACCTTCCGCGAGGGCCGGATGGGCGTGGACCAGCTGCTGTTCGTGCGGCCCACCGAAGGGGGTGGGTCCGGCATGCCGGCCACCCGCCGGGACTGGGTCCTCGGCTGACCGCACCCGGGCTGGACTGGGGCACCTTCGGCCTCGACGCGGCCCTCACCGCGGGAGCGGTCTGGCTGCTCCTGACCGCCACCTGGGTCGTCGCGCTCCAGCTCGGCCGGCACTCCGTGGTCGACATCGTCTGGGGCGCCGGGTTCACGGTGGTCGCCGTCCTCAGCGTGCTGCTGGCCGCCGCGCACGGCGTCGGGAACCCCGGACGAGGGTGGCTGGTCGTCGTCCTCACCGGCGTGTGGGGGCTGAGGCTGGCGGTGCACATCGCCCGGCGCAACGCCGGGCGCGGCGAGGACCCGCGGTACGCCGACATCGCCGCCCGGGCCGCCGGCTCCCCGGCCGCGCACCTGTACCGCCGGGTCTACCTGGTGCAGGCCGCGGCGATGTGGGTGGTCTCGCTACCGCTGCAGGTCGCTGCCCACCAGGAGGGGCCGCTGACCTCGGGTTGGGCCCTGCTGGTCATGGTGCTGGGGATCCTGCTCTGGGCCGTCGGGCTGTTCTTCGAGGCGGTCGGCGACGCGCAGCTGGCCCGGTTCACCGCCGATCCGGCCAACGCTGGGCGGGTCAACGACCGGGGTCTGTGGCGGTACACGCGGCACCCGAACTACTTCGGTGACGCCTGCGTGTGGTGGGGGCTGTTTCTGCTGTCGGCCCGGCACTGGTCGGGGTGGGTGTTCGTGTGCGCCCCGGCGCTGATGACCTGGACGCTGGCCCGCGGCACCGGAGCGCCGCTGACCGAGAAGCGGATGGCGACCTCGCGCCGCGGCTACGCCGAGTACGTGCAGCGGACCAGCGGCTTCGTGCCGCTGCCGCCCCGGGCCCGGAGACGGTGAGGGCCCTGAGACGCCAGAAGGGCCCCGCAGCGTACGCTGCGGGGCCGTTCTGCGGAGTCCTGTCGTCAGGCGGAGTGGAACGGCCCGACTCCGCGGCCCGGTCCGCTCCTCGCTCGTTCCTCGCTGCGATGCTCCCGGGCCTGTCGTCAGGCGGAGGGCTCGTCCACCAGCAGGTTGCGCGTCCGGTTCGGGTCGACCTGGATGCCGGGGCCCATGGTCGTCGAGACGGTCACCTTGCGGACGTACCGACCCTTGGCAGCCGAGGGCTTGGCGCGCAGTACCTCGTCGAGGGCGGCGGCGTAGTTCTCGACCAGCTTGGACTCGTCGAAGCTGACCTTGCCGATGACCAAGTGCAGGTTCGACTGCTTGTCCACGCGGAAGTTGATCTTCCCGCCCTTGATGTCGTTGACGGCCTTGGTGACGTCGGGGGTCACGGTGCCGGTCTTCGGGTTCGGCATCAGGCCACGGGGGCCGAGGATGCGGGCGATGCGGCCGACCTTGGCCATCTGGTCCGGCGTCGCGATCGCGGCGTCGAAGTCCAGGAAGCCGCCCTGGATACGCTCGATCAGGTCGTCGGAGCCGACGACGTCGGCGCCCGCGGCCTCGGCCTCGGCGGCCTTGTCACCGGTCGCGAAGACGATGACGCGGGCGGTCTTGCCGGTGCCGTGAGGCAGGTTGACCGTGCCGCGGACCATCTGGTCGGCCTTGCGGGGGTCGACCCCGAGGCGGATCGCGACCTCGACCGTGGCGTCGTACTTCGTGGTCGAGGTCTTCTTCGCCAGGCCTGCGGCCTGCAGCGGGCTGTACAGCGTGGCCTCGTCGACCAGCTCGGCGACCTTGCGGTAGTTCTTGCCGTGCTTCGCCATGGTGATTCCTCTCGGCCGTCCTCAGGACGGCGATCGTGTGGTGAACGGGCCTGGCGAGGCCCTCCCACTCGTGACTTGCTGGAACGGCCCCGGTGCAGGGACCCGGCCCGAGCGGAGCTAGGGCTGGGGGGCACCGGGGTCCTTCACTTGACCGTGATGCCCATCGACCGGGCGGTGCCGGCGATGATCCGCTCGGCCTGATCCAGGTCGTTGGCGTTCAGGTCGGCCATCTTCGTCTGAGCGATCTCCCGGACCTGGTCACGGGTGACCGTGGCGACCTTGGTCTTGTGCGGCTCGCCCGAGCCCTTCTCCACCCCGGCGGCCTTCAGCAGCATGCGGGCTGCCGGGGGCGTCTTGGTGACGAAGGTGAACGACCGGTCCTCGTAGACCGAGATCTCGACCGGGATGACATTGCCGCGCTGCGGCTCGGTCTCGGCGTTGTAGGCCTTGCAGAACTCCATGATGTTCACGCCGTGCTGACCGAGGGCGGGGCCCACGGGCGGCGCGGGGGTGGCCGCACCGGCGTTGATCTGGAGCTTGATGACCGCGGTCAACCGCTTCCTGGGGGGCATGACTTCCTTCTTCTGTGTACCTGGTGGTGGCTCTGAGGGGAGCTGGGTGGGACGGACGGAGTCAGATCTTCTGGACCTGGCTGAACGACAGCTCGACCGGCGTCTCGCGGCCGAAGATGGAGACCAGCACCTGCAGCTTCAGCTGCTCGCCGTTGATCTCGTTGATGGTGGCCGGCAGGGTGGCGAACGGCCCGTCCATGACGGTGACCGACTCGCCGACCTCGAACTCGACGACCGCAGCGGTGCCGCCGGTGGCCGTGCTGGCCTCGGCCGCGGCGGCCTGCTTGGGCGCGGTGGGCGGAACGAGGATCTTCACGACCTCGTCGAGGGTGAGCGGCGAGGGACGGGAGGTGGCCCCGACGAACCCGGTGACCCCGGGGGTGTTGCGCACCGCACCCCAGGACTCGTCGTTGAGGTCCATCCGGACCAGCAGGTAGCCGGGGAAGACCTTCCGGTTGACCTGCGTCCGCTTGCCGTTCTTGATCTCGGTGACCTCCTCGGTGGGCACCTCGATCTGGTAGATGTAGTCCTCCATGTCCAGCGACGTGATGCGGGACTCGAGGTTTGTCTTGACCTTGTTCTCGTAACCGGCGTAGGAGTGCACGACGTACCAGTCGCCGGGCGCGGTCCGTAGGGCCTTGCGCAGCGCCTCGGCCGGGTCCTCGTCCTCCTCCTCGGCGGCCGCGAGGGTCTCGGCGACCAGCGGATCGTGGTCCGGGGCCGGGGCGGCCGCCGGATCGCTCACCAGCGGGTCGCGGCTCCCGTTGTCGGCGTCGGGGACCACGTCGGCCACGCCACTGGCGATGTCCTGGTCCGCCGTGTCGGAGGAGCCTTCGGCGGACCCGGGCTGGTCGGCGCCGGTCTCGATGTCGGCAGTGCCGCGCTCGTCGAACCGGGCGTCGTCGAGGTCGATCGCCTCGACGTCGCTGTCGGTGTCGAAGGGCTCGCGGGGGTCGGTCACAGGGTCTCTTCCTTCTCGGGTGTGGTGCAGTCGCAGGGGGCGGATCAGCCGAAGACGGCGACCACGCCCTTGGCGAAGGCGATGTCCAGGCCGGCGACGAGCGCCACCATCACCGCCACGAAGACGATCACCACCGTCGTGTAGGTGATGAGCTCCTTGCGGCCGGGCCAGATGACCTTTCGCAGCTCGGCGACGACCTCGCGCAGGAACCGGCCGAGGCTGCGCTTGTCCCGCAGCTCGGCCGCGCGGGCCCGTTCGGCGTCGGCCCGCGATCGGGTGCTCTCACCGCTGCGCGGGGAGTCGTCCGGCCGGCCGGCCGGACGGCTGCCCGCCCGCCGACGGCGGGTCGGGGTGGCGACGACCTTGTCCTCGTCGACCTCGGCCTCCTCGGCCACCTCCGCCTCGGCCGCCTCGAGCTCCTCGACGTCCTCGACGCCGGGGGCCTCGCGGTCGATCTGCTCGTCGCTCAGCTCACCGTCGGCACCGGCGCCGTCGGGACCGGACGGGCGCGTCGGCTCGTCCCCATGTCCCGGCTTGTCCTCGCTCACAGCGCCTCGCTCGTCTCGGTCGTGCCCGGTGTCGGTCTCTCGGTGTCGCTTGTTCCCTGAGGTGGCAGGGGTGGCAGGACTTGAACCTGCAGCCTGCGGTTTTGGAGACCGCTGCTCTGCCAATTGAGCTACACCCCTAGTGCCCCGGTCGGGTGCGTACACCCGGTCAGGACCCTCCGGGACGCGGGGCGCGCCATGGCACGACCGGGCTCCTGCACAGGGCCCCGGGCACGCCGGTGGCGGGGTCCCACGGCCCCAGGGCGTCGACTGTACGGGACCGCATGGACCGGCAGCCAACACGCCAGGTCACCGAGGCCCCCGAGGCGCCTCCGACGGGCCCCGGGGCCCTTGTGACCCGGCGAGGTCATGACCGCCCCGTACCCGGTGATGCGCGCCGCGTTCGACCAGCGGTGGCACCACCGGGCCCATGCTGCGTGAGATCGGCGGGGGGACCACGCACGCCAGCGCGGTGCCAGCCGAGCTGCTGCCGGAGGATGCGGACGACGACCTGGTCAGGGGCCGCCGCCGGACGAGCGGCTGCTGGGCGGCGCGAGGTGGTGGCCGGCTCAGCCAGGCAGGTCGTCGACGTCCAACGCGCCGGCCGCGACGAGCACGTCCCGGGCCGCGGGGAGGCCGGCCAGCGCCGTCGCGACGTCGGTGGGGGTGGCGATCGCCCAGGCCCGGGCGTCGACGTAGCAGCGGACGGCGGCGTCGAACGCCGCCGCTCCCGCCGCCTCCCGGGCGGCGAGCAGCATGGCCGCACCCTTGCCGTAGACGGCGGTGACGTAGCTGCCGTTGCTGGGGAACTCCTCCATCGAGGCGCCGACGTCGCCTGCCCGGGCCACCACGGTCGCCACCGCCGGAGGGTCGACCGGGGTGACCACCGACTCCGCGTAACTGGCGAAGGCCTCGTCCATCCACGGGTCGCGGAACTGCGAGTTGCCGACCATCCCGTAGAACCACATGTGGGCCACCTCGTGCACCAGCACCCCGGCCGGCGGGCCGAGCAGCAGGATCGAGGACGGGTACTCGATGCCACCGCCCAGGATCGTCAGCTGCGGCACGGTGAGGGTGCGGTAGGGGAACGCCCCGAACCGGTCCACCAGCGCCGTGAGGGCCGCCGCGGTGGCGTCGGTCAACGCCTGCGCCCGGGTCTCCGCCCCGTCCCCGCCGTCGTTGCCGGCGGGCAGCACGCCGGCGGTGACCCGGACGCCGTCCACGATGGTCTCGGCGGTGGTGAAGTCGCCGGCCGCGACGCTTACGTCGCGGGCCGCGGGCTCGCTGGACGTCCAGGTGCGCCGCCCGTCCCGGGGCGCGGAAGGTTCCGCCTGGTCACCGGTCATCAACACCGTCATCCCCGCGGGGACCTCGACCGAGAGCGTCGTGTCGGCGGCCGGGCTGATGGCGGTCTCGCCCAGCAGGCCGGCGAAGGGATCGTGTGCCCAGCCGACGCCGGGCTCCCAGGCCAGCAGAGGCGCACCGCTGGCCCACCAGGAGGCGCCGTCGGCGGTCCCGACCCGGTCGAAGGCGCCCTCGCCCAGTGCCAGCGTGAAGTCCAGCAGCACCTCCGTGGACTCCCCCGCCGCCAGCCGCCGGGTGAGCGGCAGCACGTAGCGACCGCCGGGCGGGCCGGCGGCAGCGGGCTCGTAGTGGCCGCGGGTCACGTCGTCACCACGGACGCGGTCGACGGTCAGCCGGTTGCCCTTCTCACTGGACCCCGGCCCGTTCGGCACCAGCCGGAAGACCAGCTCGCCGGTGGGCAGGTCGGGGGTGAAGACGACGCTTTCGGAGCCGGTGACGGTGCGCCCGTCGTCGGAGAGGGAGAAGTCCACGTCCACCACCGGCCGGTCCGGGTCCGGTGCCGCCCGCTCGGCTGGGCATGCGCCCGTCCACGGTCCCGCACTGGAGTGCGGGTCGTCCGACGGCGCGCTGCGCGACGACGCACTGGGGACGGCGGTGCCGGTGGCTCCCGCGTCGGGGGACGGCGGGCTGCCCGACTCACAGCCGGCGGTGGTCACGGCGAGCAGCAGCACGATCCCGGCCAGGCCGCGTCGCCGGGACACCGGTGCGGTCAGCTCAGCGCGACGACGGCCCGGGCGAGGGAGAGCACCTTCGCGCCGCCGCTGGTAACGGTGAGGTCGATCCGGACCCGGCCGTCCTCGAGCAGCGCGGCCACCCGGCCGCGGACGGTTAGCTCGGCGCCGGCGTCGTCGTCGGGGACGACGACCGGCCGGCTGAACCGGACCTGGTAGTCGACGACCGCCCCGGGGTCGCCGACCCAGGCGGTGACGGCGCGGGCGGCGAGGCCGGCGGTCAGCATCCCGTGGGCGATGACGCCGGGTAGGCCGACCTCGCGGGCGACCCGCTCGTTCCAGTGGATGACGTTGAAGTCCCTCGACGCGCCGGCGTAGCGGACCAGGTCGGCACGGGTGACGCGGGAGACCTGCTCGGGGAGCTCGGTGCCGACCGCAACGTCGGCCAGCCCGACGGCCGCACTCACGCCGCGCCCCGGGCGACCAGCATGGACGTGGTGGTGCACACCGGTTCGCCGTCCTCGGTGGCCAGGTCGACGCGCGTGGTGAGCATGTCGTTGCCGGCCACGCTGCGGACCGCGTCGATCGAGGCGGTGGCGACCAGCCGGTCGCCGGCCGTGATCGGGCGGTGGTGGGTGAAGCGCTGCTCGCCGTGCACCACCCGGCTGTAGTCGATGCCCACGTCGGGGTCATCGACTACCACGTCGCCGGCACCCAGGCTCAGCACGATGGCGAAGGTGGGCGGGGCGATCACGTCCGGGTGACCGGCCGCCCGCGCCGCGACCGGGTCGCGGTAGAGCGGGTCGGGGTCACCGAGCGCCGTGGCGAACTCGGCGATCTTCTCGCGGCCGACCTCGTACACGGCAGAGGGCGGGTAGCTGCGCCCGACCAGTCCTGCGTCCAGCGCCATGCTCCCCGCCCTCTCGCCCTGCTCGTCTCGCGGTGACCGCCTGCGTCAGCGGGTCTCGCGGTGGACCGTGTGCTTCCGGTCGGTCGGGCAGTACTTCTTCAGCTCGATCCGGTCGGGGTCGTTGCGCCGGTTCTTGCGGGTGATGTAGTTGCGGTTCTTGCACTCCTGGCAGGCCAGGGTGATCTTCGGACGGACGTCAGTGGCTGCCATGAGCTTCCTCGCCTTGTCGTTCTCGGATGCTGCCGTGTCCAGCGGGTGCCGGACGCGACGACAAACCCCGGTGCCGGGGTCCGTCTGGGGTAGCGGTGACCGGACTTGAACCGGTGACACAGCGATTATGAGCCGCTTGCTCTACCAGTCTGAGCTACACCGCCGGGTGACCGAACGGCCCGGTCTCGCGACAGGACCGGTGGTCGGAGCCCCTTTACGGAATCGAACCGTAGACCTTCTCCTTACCATGGAGACGCTCTGCCGACTGAGCTAAAGGGGCATGCTCGGATCGAGTGGAAACTCTACCTGGCGGAGACACGGTGGGTGTCGCCGGGGTCGAGCCCCGCGCGTCCGGGCGCAGGAAGACTCTAACAGTCGGCTGCGCGGCCAGCCGTTGTCCCCCGCACCGGAGGTGGGTCGGTCAGGTGGCGGCACGGCGTAGCCGTTCCGCCCTGCACCGGAGGTGGGCCGGTCAGGTCCGGACGAACAGGCGCCGGTGGATGGCGCCCGGCGCGGCACTGCGGACGCCGGTGCGGGCGAGCAGCCAGCCTTCCAGTCGGTCCTCCGGCAACGGGCGGCTGACCAGGAAGCCCTGCACCTTGTCGCAGCCCATCTGGGCCAGCAGGTCGCGGGTCACCTCGTCCTCGACGCCCTCGGCGACGACCCGCAACCCCAGGTTGTGCGCCAGCTCGACGATCGACCGGGCGATGAAGGACTCATTCTGGCTGGTGGACATGCCCAGCACGAACGACTTGTCGATCTTCAGTTCGTCGATCGGGAGCTGGCGGAGCTGGGACAGCGACGAGTACCCGGTGCCGAAGTCGTCCATGGACAGTCGCAGACCCAGGGAGTGCAGGTCGGCCAGCACCGTGCCGTTGCGCACCGTGTCATCGACCACACTGCCCTCGGTGAGCTCTAGGGTGAGCAGCTCACCGGGTACCCCGTGCCGCCGGAGCGCTCGGCGCACCCGGTCGACGAGGTCCGGCTCGGACAGGCAGCGCGCCGACAGGTTCACCGCGACCGACAGGGCGATGTCCTGGTCCAGCCAGCGGCGGCAGCGGTCCAGCGCCCGGTCCAGGACGTAGTCGGTGAGCGAGCCGATCCGGCCGATCTGCTCGGCCAGGCTGATGAAGTCGTCGGGCGGGACATTGCCGTATCGCGGGTGTGCCCAGCGGACCAGCGTCTCGACCGAGACGATGTCGGACGTGCGGGTGTCGACGATCGGCTGGAAGACCACAGTGATCTGCCGCTCGGCCATCGCCGTCTCCAGCTCCGCGCCCAACTGCAGCCGGCGCAGGCTCTGCTGGTCCAGCACCGGGTGGTAAGTGGCCACCCCGCCGGAGTTCTGTGCGGCGAGCAGGGCGACGTCGGCGCGCTGGATGAGCGTGCCGGAGTCCGATCCGTGCACCGGGGCGGCCGCGACCCCGATGGTCAGCGACACCTCCAGGTCCAGCCCGGCCACCCGGGCGCGGGTGGAGGCCGCCTCCCGCAGCCGGCGGGCCGCGCGCTCGGTCGCCGCCAGGGACAGCGAGGGCAGCAGGACGGCGAACTGGCCGGCCTCCATCCGCGCGACCACGGCCTGCGGCGGTGCGTGCTCACGCAACAGCCCGGCGGTGACCAGGAGCAGCTCGTCGCTGGCAGCGTGGCCGAGGGTGTCGGTGACGTTGGTGTAGCCGTCGAGCGAGGCCAGCACCAGGCCCACCCGGTCAGCCGGACCGGCCAGCAGCAGCGCGTCGATCTCGGCACCCAGCCGCTGCCGGTTGGGCAGGCCGGTCAGCCGGTCGTGGTCGGCGTCGTGCCGGATCTGGCTGAGCAGCTGCTGCTGGCGGATCGCCGCGTTGACGTGGGTGAGCATCGAGTCCAGAGCTCCCCGGTCGCCGTCGGCGAAGGAGACGACGTCGCCCCGGCGGTCGCAGACCTCCAGATAGCCCGGCTCACCGGCGGCGGTGGTGACGGGCGCGCCCAGCACCTCGCGGGCGCCGCGGCGCTCCAGGGCGGCGGCCTCGGCGCCGTGCGACCGGCCGGCGGACACCAGGACCGGGCCGGTGACCCCGCCGGCCAGCGCCCGACGGCGCAGCGGGTCGTCGGGGTCGCCCGGTCCGTCGTACCAGGCCAGCTCGCCGTCGGCGGCGTCCACCACGAGCCTCGGCCCCTCGTCGAGGTACGGCGGTAGCCACAGCGCCACCCGGTCGGCGTGCAGCAGCTCGCGGACGGCGCTGACGATCTCGCGGGTACCGGCCTCGTCCGGGCTGACCAGCTCCACGCGACGGGCGAAGTCGTAGACCCGCTGCACGGTGCGCCGCTCACGCACAGCCCGGGCGGACTGGCGGAAGATGGCCAACACACCGAGCAGCAGCGGGGCCATGAGCGCCCACGCCCAGGTGGTCTTCGCGGTGAGCAGCAGGGCGATGACGGCGACCACGACGCCCAGCGGGCCGACCACCGCATTGGGCAGCGCGGCGAGGAAGAACGACCAGCCGGGGAAACCGTCGGCCAGGCTGATGGCGGCGCCGACGCCGATCACGCTGACCAGCCACACCACGAGGATTGTCACGACCAGGGCGAGCCAGGTGAGCGGGCGGTTGACGTCCACCGGCGGGAACAGGGCCAGCACGGCCACCCCGGCGGCGAGCTCGGTGACCGCCAGCGCGCCGTTGAACACCAGCTTGGCCAACGGATAGCCCTGCACTCGCATGACCACGGCGATGGCGCCAACCCAGGCCACCGCCGTCCAGAAGCCGCCGATCTCGACCAGGCCGAAGATGATGGCTATCTCGGTGGGCGAGGCGGAGATGGTCTGTTTGCGAAACTCGAGGTCCAACTGGACGGACTCGGTGAGGACGAAGATCAGCAGCAGCCCCAGCACCGCCCACCAGGGCGGTGTCGCCCAGGTAGTGGAGAGCGCGGGGACGCCGACGACGACAGCCACGGCGACCGCCAGGCTGGCGATCGTCCACGGTTGCCGCATCAGGAGGGGCCCCGGGGACCCGGGGACCAGGGGCTCGGCCAACGTCAGCCTGTCTGTAAGGGGGAGGCGTCAACCGAAAGTAACAGTGCGCCGGACCCTTGCGGGGCAACTCACCCCGATGAGGCAGCCTTACATCGAGGCTGCCTCATCCACGAGGGAACGGAGGTCAGCGACCCCACTTCCAGGTGCGGCCCCACTTCCAGGTGCTGCGCGCGGTGGCGGTGCGGGTGTCCAGAGCGATGGTGCGGGTCATGACGCCTCCTCAGGCATGGTTCGACTGCGTGACGTGCGGCAGCCGCCCACGCGGGGGCAGAGCGTCGTCCGGCAACAGACCGCGTTCAGAAGAGTGCAGCCTGTCACCCACACGGTGCAAGCGCTGACACCGGAGCGTGATCTTCCTCGGGGGAGTCATCACGCTCCGTGTTCGACATTCATATCGTTGTTACCGACGGGTGACTCCGTGACACCATCAGGGGCCCGGGCAGCGGCCTGTCACCGGCGCCGAGTCCTCCGCCCTCCCTTCGGGCGCTGCCGGTCCGGAATGTCGACGTCGTCCAGCGGGTCGAACGGCGAGGAGGTCACGGGCAGCTCGGGCACGCCCAGCAGTGCGGCGGCCCGGCCGAACCCCACCCGCCCCGCGGCCCCACCTCCGGGCACCACCTCGTCGGCCAGCCGGGCCGCGTCGGCGGCAGTACGCACCGGGCGGGTGTCCCGGGGGACCACCACCTCGCTGTCGGCCCGGAACGCGCGGGCCGCCAACCCCTCGAACGCAACCAGGAACGGACGGGCCCGACCCTGGACCGCGAGGGAGGGCAGCGTCACCGCGACCGTCCAGTTCAGCTGCCGGTCGACGGCGTTGGCGAACTCACGGGCGCAGTCGAGGGCGTGCCGCACCCGCATCCCGTACTCCTGCACCGCGACGTAGGCGCCGGCCACCTCCCCGACCTCCGCACCTTCCGGCCCGTTGCGCAGCGCCGCGGTGAGGGCGCCGGTGACCACGGCGTCCTGGCCCGGCTGGCTCAGCAGAAACCCCAGCCCGCGGAGGGCGGCGTCCGTGGCGCCGTCGAGGGCTCCACCGCCGACGGCCGACCGGAGTGCGCCGGCCACCGGGCCGCCGACCTGGGCGGCCACCAGCCCACCGGTCGCGTCGCGGACGGCGGGGAGGAGCGCCCGGTCGTCCAGCGCGGGGCTGCGGGAGCCCGGGGCCAAGCCCCGCCCCAGGGCCTCGAGCCCAGCCAGGGCGGTACCAGCACCCTCCGGCACGGCCGCCCCCAGGTCGATGACCCCAGACAGCGCCGCCCCTCCGTCCGGCCAGTCCCGCGCCAGCGCCGCACCCCAGGCCGCCGGGGTGGCCAGCAGATCGGCGGCGGCCGTGCCGTCGGACGCCCGCAGGAGCACGTGCAACGCGGCGTCCACCGGGTCGGGCGGCGTCCCCGTCGTCCGGTCGACGGCACTGACGCCCTGGACGCGTTCGCGCTCGAGCATCGCGCGCCCCCAGGTGGCCGCCAGCCGCGGGCCGGCACCCGGGGCGGCCAGCACGACGCCCATGCCGACGGCGACCACGTCCACGCCTCCGTCAGGAGCGCGGGGATCGAGCAGCCCACCGGCCGGCCCGTCGCCGTGCAGCGTGCGCGCGAGCAGAGCGGCCAGCTCCTTCCCTTCGCCGGTGTCGGCCGTCGAGCCGAGCACCGCCAGCAGGTAGGTGGTCCCCTCCGGGCCCAGCCCCCGGGCCAGGGCCTCGGCGAAGGCGGGCATGTCCGCGTAGGCGGTGTAGCGGCCGGCGGTCGCGTCGATCCCGGCGAAGTTGCGGGGTGCGGTGAGTGCCGTCGCGGCGTCCAGCCCCAGCCCGGTCATGGCCTGCATTCCCCAGCCGGGTAGCACCGTGGCCAGCCGCACGGTCACCCGCGGCGCCTCCCCCGGTCGCCCCACGCCACCCAGCGGACCGGTGGCCGCGGCCAGCACCGCAGCCGAGCGCTGCGCGTCGTCGGCCAGCTCCGCCAGCAGAGCACGGTGTTCGGCGGCCCGGGCCGCCTCCGCGGCGACCATGTCGGCGAGGAGCGCCGCGGCCTCCGGCGGCGGGCCGGCGTCGAGCGGGCCCGGCTCTCCGACCAGTGCGGCCAGCCGCGGCGCCGCCACGGCGTACTGCTCTTGCTGGCGGGCCCGCAGCACGGCCAGCCGTCGCTCGACCAGCAGCCAGGCCTCCGCGTGCGCCTGCAACCGGGCCACCGCGTTGGTCACCGCACGGTGCACGTCGCCGGCCACCGCCGTCGCCGCAGCCATTTCCGACCCCGCTCGCGCGGCGTCGGCTCCTCGCCAGCCACGCAACACCGCGACCGGTTCCAGCTGGTGGCACAGCACCCCCGCGGAGAAACCGGCCGATGTCAGCTCCCCGACCGCGGACAGCAGACCGGCTGCGGAGCCCGGCGGGTCCGGCAGCGGGACGGGCGGCGGCAGGACGGCGCTCACCGGCGATTCACTCGGGCACCCCGGCGTCGCGGCCGGACAGCAACGAGCCGTCCAGCCCCAGCCAGGAGTCGGCCGCACCGGCCACGGCCGTCCCGAGCCACCGCAGCTCCCCGGCCAGGCAGCCCGCCGCCGTCCGCAGCGTCTCGCCGAAGGCCTGCAGCGCCTCGCCCACCGCTCCGGCCACCGGGTCGCCAGGCACCGCCGCCGCCATCCGGTCGCCGGAGTCGGCCGCGGCCTGCAGGACACCGGCGAGGGAGTACAGCTCGGCGGGCACCACCTCGATCGGCATGCCGGGGAGTCTGCGTGCTCCGGAGGACACCGCGGCGGCGTCGTCCACAGGCACACCGATGCAGGGCGGCCTCCGCACCCCCGCGGTCCACACCGTCCACAGGCGTCGTCCACAACCGGTGGACGACGGGAGCCGATCCGCGCCGGCGGACTTATCCTGCGCGGGTGTCCGACCTCGAGCCCCGGCCGGCCGGCCGCGAACGCGGCTCGACGCTGCCGTTCGTACTGGTCTGCTGGCTGGTCGCGGCACTGATGGTCTTCGGCGCGATCGCGGCCTCCGACGCCTTCCTGGAGCAGCAACGGGTGCAGGCGGTCTGCGACGGGGCCGCGCTGGCCGCTGCCGACCAGGCCGACGAGGCCGCCGTCTACACCCAGGGAGTGGGCGCTCAGCTCCCGCTGACCCGCGCCACTGCCGAGGCGGCGGTGGCCGACCAGCTTGCCGACGCCGATGCCCGGCTGGATCGCTGGTCGGCGACCACCGACGGCGTGGAGGTGACAGTCTCGTGCACCCGGTCGGTGGAGATCGCCTTCTCCTGGCTGTTCCTGGCCGGCCAGCCGCTCGAACGCACCGCGGTGGCCAGCGCCCGCGCGCCCACGGCACCCTGAGCCCGGACGGCAGACGGCCCCCGACCATGCAGGTCGGGGGCCGTCCGTACCGGGTGTGGCGGGTGAAGGATTCGAACCTTCGTAGGCTAAGCCGACGGATTTACAGTCCGCTCCCATTGGCCACTCGGGCAACCCGCCGCGTTTGGTACCGGGAGAGCGTACAAGACGACGGACTCCCACTCGGGGGGGTCCTCGGGCGATGCGGGTCCACCCGCGCGAAAGGAAGGAACGGACATGGCCGACGCGTCCTTCGACGTCGTGAGCAAGGTCGACCGCCAGGAGGTCGACAACGCCCTGAACCAGGCGGCCAAGGAGCTCTCGCAGCGCTTCGACTTCCGGGGCACCAACGCCAGCATCGCCTGGGCCGGCGAGGAGGGCGTGATGCTGCAGGCCGACACCGAGGAGCGGGTCGCCGCGGCGCTCGACGTCTTCAGGGAGAAGCTGGTCAAGCGCGGCATCTCGATGAAGGCGCTGGACGCCGACGAGCCGCAGGCCTCGGGCAAGACCTACAAGTTGTCGGCGCGGATCCAGCAGGGCATCGCCTCGGACAAGGCCAAGGAGATCGCCAAGGCCATCCGCGACGAGGGACCCAAAGGAGTGCAGGCCCAGATCCAGGGCGACCAGCTGCGAGTCAGCGGCAAGAAGCGGGACGACCTGCAGGCCGTGCAGCAGCTCCTCAAGAGCCGGGACTTCGAGATCGCCCTGCAGTTCGACAACTACCGCTGATTGAGCGTATCTCCGCAATCAGCGGCGTGTCAGAGCTCGTTGGTCCGCACTGGGTCCGCACCAGCGCCCAGCGCGGCGGCCATGAGGTCGCCCGCTGCGGCGGGCGTGCGGGTCCTCGGCGGCTGCGGGGCCTCGTACTCAGCCAGCACCTTCAGCTTGTACTCAGCGGCGAAGGAACGCCGTCGGGGACGCTCGGCTCGAGGACTCACCGCACCATAGTCGGCGGCCACCACCGCGTGCAGCTTTGCGTCCGTCATCGTCATTCGTGGTCAACCTGTCTCACCCTGTGCAGTGCAGAGGGAAGAAGAACTACCCGAGGTGTCTCACGCCAGCTGACGTACAGGTCGAGCCCCCCGCTCAACGGATCAACCACCCGTAGATTCAGGACGTTATCCATGTCGCTTGGTGCTCGAGCCGGAGCGTGAGCGCGGAGTCAGCCCGAAGCGGCGCTGATGCCGACCTGTCCGAGCACGAGAGCAGCTACGGCGAAGACGAGCCAGGCGAACCAGCGCTTGAGTCGGCCGGTGTCCAGCCGTGCGCCGAGGCGCCCGGCGACGAGAGCGGCGACGACTGCGGCTGCCGTGAAGCCGACAGTGATGGGGACGTCGATGGGGGCGTCGCTGGCGTGGGCGGCGAATCCTGCTGCGGAGTTGACGGCCACGATCACAAGCGAGGTGCCGATGGCCGTGGTCATCGGGAGGCCGAGCGCGATCACCAGCACGGGGATGATCAAGAACCCGCCGCCGACGCCGAGCAGCCCGGTGAGGAACCCGACGACGAGTCCACCGGCCATGGTGCGGGGCAGGCAGCGGCGCCAGTTGACGGTGCCGTGGTCAGTGGCGCAGGCGGCGCCGGTGCTGGGCTTGTCCTGAAGCATCCGGACGCCGGCCGCGATCATCAGCAACGCGAAGACCGCAAGCACGACATCGTCGGGCAGCAGTCGGTTGACCCCGGCCCCGGCGAAGGCCGTCGCCACCCCGGCTGCGCCGAAGAGCAGTGCAATCCGCCAGGCGATCTGGCGGGCGCGCAGTCTGGGCAGCAGGGCGACGACGGCGGTGATGCCGACGACCAGCAGCGATGTGGCCACGGCCTGGGGCAGCGGCTGCCCGACGACGTAGACCAGGGCGGGCACGGCCAGGATCGACCCGCCCCCGCCGAGGAGTCCGACGAGGACGCCGATGACCAGGCCGAGGCAGATCGCTGCGGCGATCACGAGCTAGTGGTGTCGCGGGTCGGCCTGGTGGTGGCCGTACGCAGCACGTCCAGGACGTCGTCGAGGCGGACCGACTGATTGCCCCGGTTGTAGGGCAGGGCCAAGAGGGCCGCGCCCATGGCGCAGGTGCCGGTCACCGCAGCCACGGTGAGACCTGCGCCGATGCCGCCGGCCGGGAAGCGGGCCTTGGGGAAGCGGATGGAGGCCAGGACGCTTCCGGCGACGAGGCCGCCGGCGACCAGGCGGACCTGGCGCTCGAGTGCCCAGCGCCGGCGGCCGCGGCGTACTGGGTGCCCACCGCGGTGCGGGCGCGGTTGCCGGCCTGGCAGACCAGCACGACCGGGTCGTCGAGAGCGGCAGCCAGGGTCTCGGCGTGCTCGTGGACCAGCGGCAGGGGGACGTTGACCGAGCCAGGCACGTGCGCGGTCTCGTACTCAGCGGGAGCGCGGACGTCGACGAGGGTCGGGGCGACCGGATCGTCGACCTGGGCGGCCACGGCGTCGGGGGCCATGAGGACAGGGCTGGTCATCGGGTGGTGTCTCTCTCTGTTCGAGGAAGGGGCCGGTCGCCACCGGGTGGGGGGACCGGTGGCGGCCGGAGTTCAGAAGCGGCGCAGCAGCCGGCGCAGCCGGCCCCCACCGGTGGATGTATCGGCGAAGGCATGGCCGGGGCAGCGCTGGGCGGACGGGACGCCGGCGGGAACCCGGTCGACGTGCCGACCACAGCCGGCCCAGGTGGTCAGGCAGGTTCGAGAGGCAACTGCTCGACACATCGGAGCCTCGACTCCTCAGATCGAGACCGAGGCGATGTGCAGCCCGGCCGCAGCCGAGCCGGTGTCGGGGTCGCCGTAGCCGCCGTCGACCAGCACGGGTCGACGGCCGGTGCGGGCGAGGATGGACGCGGCGATCGAGGCGCGGTAGCCCGAGCCGCAGTAGACCCAGACCTCGCCGGCCGGGACATCGTCGACCCGGCCGGAGAGCTCGTGGATGGGGATGTGGATGGAACCCCGCACCCCGCCGGCGGCGCGCTCGTCGTCGCGGCGGGCGTCCAGGACGACGGTGTCGTCGTGATTGTCGAGCTGAGCAGCCAGGCCAGCGAAGTCCGTCACCGGGTAGCAACCCAGCTCCCGGCCCGCAGCCAGCTCGTCCGGGTTGCCTACGGCGGCACCGGCGAGGCGGTCGATGCCGATGCGGACCAGCTCCCGGCGGGCGTCGGCGACCTGCTGCTCGGACTCCCCGATGAGCGTCAGTGGGGCGCCCCAGTCGTAGAGCCAGCCCAGATAGGTGACGAAGTTGTTGCTCAGCTCGAAGTTCAACGCCCCGGGCAGATGGCCGGCGGCGAAGGCGGTGCGAGCCCGCAGGTCGACCACCCACTCACCTGCCGCCAGCCGGGTGGCCAGCTCTTCAGGGTCGACCGCTCGCGGGGTGGACAGGTCCACCGGATCGGGGCCAGCGGCGTTGGTCGGCCCCATGTGGGCGTAGTAGGCCGGGTAGGCGCCGAGGCCGGCGATGAGCTGGTCGACGAAGGCCTGTTCATCCTGGGTGAGCGCGGGGTTGACCTTGCGCTGCTCGCCGACTGTGGAGGAGTTCCCGCTGGTCGGCGTTGCGGCGCAGAAGCTGCCGAAGCCGTGGCTGGGGAACACCGCGGTGCCCGCCGGCAGCTCGTCGACCAGGCGCCGCACCGAGTGGAACTGGGCGTGGGTGAGCGTGTCGGTGTGCTCGGCGCCGAGCAGGTCGGTGCGCCCGGTCGCGCCGTAGAGCATCGAGCCGCCGGTGAAGACCGCTTGCACACTGCCCTCGGCGTCGGCGAGCACGTAGGCGACGTGATGATGGGTGTGCCCCGGCGTGTGCAGCACCTGCAGGCGCATCGGGCCGGCGACCAGCACGTCGCCGTCGGAGGCCGGAACCCGCTCGTAGGACACGCTGTCCCCGGCGGGGACGACATAGGCCGCACCGGTCACCCGGGCCAGCTCGAGCCCGCCGGTGACGTAGTCGTTGTGCACGTGGGTCTCGAGCACGTGGCTGATGGTGACGCCCCGGTCAGCAGCCAGCGCCTGGACCCGGTCGATGTCGCGTTGGGGATCGATGACCACGCCCACCCCGGCATCGCTGACCAGGTAACTGCGGTCCCCGAGGCTGGTCGTCTCGATGATGTCAATCTGCACGGTTCAGTCCCAGGTACGGTACGGGGTAGGGGTACAAAGCAGCCGAACGAAAGCGTCGGCGTTGCGGTCGCTCAGGCGACCGGCTTGCCGTACTCGGTCCAGGCGTTCATGCCGCCGTCGAGGTTGGACACCTCGTAGCCGGCAGCCGACAGAGCCTCGGCGGCCTTCTGGCTACGCCGCCCGCTCTGGCACACGGTGATGATCGGGGTGTCCGTGTCCAGCTCGCCCTGACGGGCGGCCAGCTCGCCGAGAGGAATGTTGGTGCTGCCGGCAATCGCGCCGGTTGCGACCTCATCAGGCTCACGCACGTCGAGCACGCGGGCAGAAGTCTCTGCGGCGACCTGGGTCGGCGTCAGCTGTGGGATCGTTGCCATGAGTTTTCCTTCGAGTCGTCGTAGGTGTCGTGAACATCAGGCGAGCGAGAGCAACAAGCGCTCGAGTTCGCGGAGATCGACCTCGCGGGTCTCCTCCTCGGAGTTGATCGAGCAGTACCGCATCCCGGTACTGACAACGGCAAAGCTCGCCTTGTTCAGCGCCTTGGACGCGGCCGCCAGCTGGGTGACCACGGCGGCACAGTCGCGGCCGTCCTCGATCATCCGGACGACGCCGCCGATCTGGCCCTGAATGCGATTGAGGCGCTTCACGACGTCGCCGAGCTCGCCCTGGGGGATGTCCACGTGCTCCACTGTAGATACCCCCGGGGGTATGCGCAAGGATCGACTTCCTCCGCACAGGCTTTCGCGTGACAGGGGGCCAGCTGACCGTCAGCCGCCTCGGCTCACCGCAGTTATCGCTGATGCCCTGGCCGTCGAGGAAGGCCGCGAAGCCGAAAGGGGCGAAAGCTGCTGCGCACCCAACGCCTTCAGTAGGGCGGCATCCAACGACACCCCTGAGGCGTGTGGCTGCGGAGAAGCCTGCGCAGTGAAGCCGACGACGTCCCGAGTCAATCGTGGACGGGCTGACCGCTGACGTGATGGTCGGCGTGGAAGAGGGCCTCGTTGAGGAGGTTGCGCACGTGGCCACCTCGCAGGCGGTAGAGCACTCGACGCCCGTCTCGGGGTCCGTCGACCACGCCGGCAAGGCGCAGCTTGAACAGGTGCTGACTGGCCACCGTGGGTCGATCCGCAGGTCGAAAGCAACCTTCAGCATTCCCCACAAGCAGGCCACTCGGCGGGTCGGAGTGGCCGACCGGGGGACAACTCTGCCCGGCCCCGCTCTCAGGCGTCGGCGCGCGGGTCGCCCCGCCGCCCGGGCGTTGTCTGGCGGACCAGCCGCCGGGCCGTGTCCACCTCCCGGGCGACCGGACCGCGAACGCCCCCGGCGTGGATCTCGGCGTCGTCGGGCGGCCGGTGATTGCGCAGGTCGTCCTCGAGCTGCCGGATCGCCCGCCCCAGGACGGCGACCTGGCCCGGCTCACGCACCGGCTCCCCGGCCCGCATGGCGATGACCGCCTCGGTCACCGCGTCCGACGTCCGCTCCAGCAATACGCCGAGAATCAGTTCGACGACTACCGCTGACGTCCCAAGGGCGCCCGGCGGGCCGCCGGGCGCCGCCGGCGTTCACCGCTGGCCGAGGTCCCGGGCCATCTCCTCCAGTCGCGCGATCCGCTGCGGCATCGGCGGATGGGTGGCGAACATGGTGGCCATCCCGGCCCCGCGGAACGGGTTGGCGATCATCAGGTGGCTCTGGGCCACCAGCCGGTCCTCCTGCGGCAGCGGCCGGGCGGCGACGCCGCTCTCCAGCTTGCGCAGCGCCCCGGCCAGCGCGAGTGGGTCCTGCGAGAGCTGGGCACCGGATGCATCGGCCTGGAACTCGCGGCTGCGGCTGACCGCCATCTGCACCAGCCCGGCGGCCACCGGCCCCAGGAAGACCAGCAGCAGTCCACCCATGGCGTTCCCTCCACCCCGCTCGTCGGAGCGACCCCCACCGAACAGCGACGCGAACATCGCCATGTGCGCCAGGTAGGTCACCACCGTGGCCATCGCCCCGGCGACGGAGCTGATCAGGATGTCGCGGTTGTAGACGTGGGAGAGCTCGTGGGCCAGCACGCCGCGCAGCTCCCGGCGGTCGAGCAGCTCGAGGATGCCTTGCGTGCAGCAGACGGCGGCCTTGCGCGGGTTGCGCCCGGTGGCGAAGGCGTTGGGCTGGTCGGTGGGGCTGACGTAGAGCCGGGGCATGGGCTGGCGGGCCTGGGTGGCCAGCTCCCGGACGATCGTGTAAAGCTGCGGCGCCTGGGTCTCGGTGACCGGGAAGGCACGCATGGCCCGCAGCGCCAGCTTGTCCGAGTTGAAGTAGGCGTAACCGTTGACGGCCAGCGCGATGACCAGCGCGATGAACAGGCCGCCGCGTCCGCCGATCAGCGCGCCGACGGCCAGGATGACCCCACCCATCAGGCCCAGCAGCAGAGCGGTCTTCAGAGCGTTGTTCCAGCGGTGCACGCCCGCTCAACGCCCGCTTGCCGACGCCCGTTCCCCCGACGGGCCCGACGACCGGCGGGTGAGAGCCAGCGCACGCGACCAGGCGCAGCACCGGGGGAATCGACGCGGCCCCGGCGGTGCTGCCCACTGAAGAGCAGGCTCTCTCCTGTGTCCCGTCCCTCACGTTGGCACAGCGGCGAGTCACACCCGGCAACGCGCACGTAACCTGACCGGTCGGAGGTCCACAACAGATGACTGGCATCACACCAGGCAGCACCGCCCCCGCCGGCGCGGCCGTCGACGCCCCCAGCTCCGCCCCCGGCGGACTGGTCAAGAGCGTCGTCGCCCTCGACCGGGTCGTCATCCGCTTGGCCGGTGACTCCGGCGACGGCATGCAGTTGACCGGCGGCCGCTTCACCAGCGAGACGGCGACCTTCGGCAACGACCTATCGACGTTGCCGAACTTTCCCGCCGAGATCCGGGCGCCAACGGGAACCCTGCCCGGCGTCAGCTCCTTCCAGCTGCATTTCGCCGACCACGACATCATGACCCCCGGGGACGCCCCCGACGTGCTGATCGTGATGAACCCGGCCGCGCTGAAGGCCAACCTGCCCGACCTGCCCGGTGGCGGCCTCCTGATCGCCGACGCCGACGAGTTCACGCCGCGGAACCTGGCCAAGGTCGGCTACGCGAGCAACCCCCTCGAGGACGGGTCGCTGGACGGGTGGCAGCTGGTCAGCGTGCCGCTGACCTCCATGACGACCGACGCGCTCGCGGACTCGGGCCTGGGCAAGAAGGAGGCCGAGCGGAGCAAGAACATGTTCACCCTCGGTTTGCTGTCGTGGATGTACCACCGGCCGACCGAGGGCACGATCCGCTTCCTGGAGCGACAGTTCCGCCGCAAGCCGCAGATCGCCGCGGCGAACATCGCCGCGTTCCGGGCCGGCTACAACTACGGCGTCACGACCGAGGCCTTCGCGGTCTCCTACGAGATCAAGCCGGCCCCGATGGCACCGGGGAAGTACCGCAACATCTCCGGCAACCAGGCGCTCGCGCTGGCCATCGTCGCGGCCGGGCAGCGCTCCGGCCTGCCGGTGTTCCTGGGCGCGTATCCGATCACGCCCGCCTCGGACGTGCTGCACGAGCTGTCCAAGCACAAGGCCTTCGGGGTGCGGACCTTCCAGGCCGAGGACGAGATCGCCGGAATCGGCGCAGCGCTCGGAGCCTCCTTCGGGGGCGCGCTCGGCGTCACGACGACCTCGGGTCCCGGCGTGGCGCTCAAGTCCGAGACCATCGGCCTGGCGGTGATGACCGAACTTCCGCTGGTCATCGTCGACGTGCAGCGCGGCGGGCCGTCGACCGGCCTGCCGACCAAGACCGAGCAGTCGGACCTGCTGCAGGCGCTCTATGGCCGCAACGGTGAGGCCCCGGTGCCGGTGATCGCGCCGCGGTCCCCCGGTGACTGCTTCGACGCCGCCCTCGAGGCAGCGAGGATCGCGCTGACCTACCGGACGCCGGTGATTCTGCTGTCCGACGGCTACCTCGCCAACGGTGCCGAGCCGTGGGCGGTGCCGATCATCGACGAGCTGCCCGACCTGCGGGTGGACTTCGCGACCGAGCCCAACGGCGAGGACGGCGAGTTCCTCCCCTACCTGCGCGACCCGGAGACCCTGGCGCGCGCCTGGGCCGTCCCGGGGACCGCGGGTCTGCAGCACCGCATCGGCGGCCTGGAGAAGGCCGACAAGACCGGCAACATCTCCTACGACGCCGACAACCACGACTTCATGGTGCGCACGCGCCAGGCCAAGGTCGACGGCATCGCCGCCTCCCTCCCGCCGACGGAGGTCGACGACCCCGACGGGGATGCCCGCGTCGCCGTCATCGGCTGGGGCTCGACCTACGGGCCGATCGGGGCCGCCTGCCGTCGGATCCGGGCCTCGGGTCGGTCCATCGCCCAGGTCCACCTCCGGCACCTCAACCCGCTGCCGGCCGACCTCGGCGAGATCCTCGCCCGCTACGACCGCGTCGTCTGCCCGGAGATGAACCTCGGGCAGCTGGCCATGGTGCTGCGGGCGAAGTTCCTCGTGGACGTGCAGAGCCACACTCAGGTGCGCGGCCTGCCCTTCCGGGCCGCCGAGCTGGCCGCCGTCCTGCAGGACGTCATCGACGGCACCACCGGGACGGTCGCCACCTCCGACAGCAGCTCCGACACCCCTGCACAGACGGGAGCGGCCCTGTGACCGCCATCGAGTCCACCAACGCCCACGTCCACGACCTCGGCATGCCGGGCAACCCGATCTCCGCTGCGATCGCGGACTCGGTCGCCGTCTCCGGGGAGAAGCAAACCGCGCTCAAGGCCAAGGACCTCAAGACCGACCAGGAGGTCCGCTGGTGCCCCGGTTGCGGTGACTACGTCATCCTCAACGCCGTCCAGAGTTTCCTACCCAGCCTGGGCATCGCCCGCGAGGACATGGTCATCGTGTCCGGGATCGGCTGCTCCTCGCGGTTCCCGTACTACATGAACACCTACGGGATGCACTCGATACACGGCCGCGCGCCGGCGATCGCCACCGGTCTGGCCGCCTCCCGGCCGGACCTGTCGGTGTGGGTGGTGACCGGGGACGGCGACGCGCTGTCGATCGGCGGCAACCACCTGATCCACACGCTGCGCCGCAACGTGAACCTGACGATCCTGCTGTTCAACAACCGGATCTACGGGCTCACCAAGGGTCAGTACTCCCCCACCAGCGAGATCGGCAAGGTCACCAAGTCCACCCCGATGGGCTCGCTGGACCACCCGTTCAACCCGGTGTCGCTGGCGCTGGGCGCGGACGCCACGTTCGTCGGCCGGGCGATGGACTCCGACCGCAAGGGGCTCACCGACGTGCTGCGCCAGGCGGCGGAGCACCAGGGCACGTCGCTGGTGGAGATCTACCAGAACTGCAACATCTTCAACGACGGCGCGTTCGAGCTGCTCAAGGACCCGGCCACGGGCACCCAGTGGACGATCCCGCTGGTGCACGGCGAGCCCCTGGTCTTCGGCCCGGGCGGGGCGTCCTGCGTGGTGCGCGACGAGGTCGGCGGGCTGCGCATCGCCGAGCGCAACCAGGTCGACGCCTCGGAGATCGTGGTCCACGACGCGCACCGCAACGACCCCTCCTACGCCTTTGCGCTGTCCCGGCTGTCCTCCCAGGATCTCCGGTACACCCCGATGGGTGTGTTCCGCTCGGTCGACAAGCCGGTCTACGACCGGATGATGGCCGACCAGCTCGAGGAGGCCCGCGCCGAGCGGCCGGCCGACCTCGCCGCCCTGCTGGCCGGCGGCGACAGCTGGACCGTGAGCTGAGCACATCGTCATCCTCACGGATGACACTGCGCCCACGTGCCGTGCCCCGGCTGCACAGCGCCGTTTCCTGTGCCACCTCGGGAGGGCCTCCGGCCCTCCGCTCGGCGTGACCCGCTTTGCGGTCACGCAACACGGGGGCATCCGGATGACGATGTGCTCAGTGCGGCGTCACCCGCAGCAGCAGGTCCTCGCCGTCCCCGTTGTCGGTGGTGAGGTACAGCGCCCCGTCGCTGCCCAGCTGGGGGCTGCGGATGCGGCCGTAGTCGTCTTCCACCTCCGGCAAGCGGAACTGCTCCACGAGCGCCCCGTCCGGACCGATCCGCAGCGCGAGCACGCCGGTGTCCTTCTGCACGCCGACCAGTAGCAGTCCCTCGTAGCTCCCCCACTCCTCCCCGTCGAGGAAGGTGGCGCCGGAGGTGGCGATCGTCGGGTCCCCGGACGACCACACGGCGGGCACGGCCCCGGGCAGGTCGAGGTCGGTCATCGGGACGCTCTCGTCGTAGCCACCGTGGGCACCGTCGGGGTCGTACCCGAAGTTCCCGCCGGCGACCGAGGAATTCACCTCGTCGTCGCGGCCCGTGCCCTGCTCGACGGTGTAGACCGCGTCGGTCCCCGGCTGGACGGCGATGCCCTGCACGTTGCGGTGCCCATAGCTGAGCACGAGCCGGGTCCGGGGGCCGGCGTCGGCGGCGAACGGGTTGCCGGCAGCCGGTCCCCCGGTGGCAGCATCGATCCTCAGCACCTTGCCGGCCAGCGAGCCGAGGTCCTGCGCGTTGCTGCCTACTGCGTTGTCTCCGGTGCCTACCAGCAGGGCGCCGGTCCGGTCGAAGCGCAGCCGGCACCCGCCGTGCCGTCCGGAGGCGGCGTTGACCGGGATGCCGCCGAGCAGCGGATCGGCCACCCGCGTGGCCGCCGTCCACTGGGCATCGACGGCCCAGGCGACCAGCTCGATGCCCGGCCCGCCGTCCGCACCGCCGTCAGTGACGCCCTGACAGGTGTAGAACCGCCGGTTCACGGCGAAACCGGGGTCCAGGACCAGGCCCATCAGCCCGGTCTCGCCGCGGGCGAACAGGTCACCGAAGTCGGCCGCCACCGGCTGCACGGTGCCGTCGGGCAGCACGGCGGTGAGCCCGCCGGGGCGCTCGTCGAGCAGCAGCGTGCCGTCGGGGGCCTGGGCGACGTCCCAGGGGTGGTCCAGGCCATAGGCGACCACCTCGACCTGCAGCCCGGGCGCGCCGGCGGGCGGGGCCGTCAGGGAGGAGCCGGAGGGCACGCCGGCGACGGCGCCGCCCCCGCAGCCGGACAGCACGAGGACGGCGGTCAGACCGGCGAGGGGCACGGAAAGGCGGCGCACTCCTCCAGGATGCGCGACGCTCAGCTGGTGCGGGTGACCACATAGGTGCACAGCGACGACAGTGCCTGGCGCACCGGCCCGTCCGGCACGGCCGACAGCCGGCCCCGGGCACGGTCGGCGTACTCGCCGAGCACCTCGTTCGCCCGGGCCAGGGACGCCGAGGATCGCAGCAGTGCCAGCGCCTCGGCGTGCAGGTCGTCATCGATGACCGGGCCGGCGACGAGTTCCCGCAGCCGCGCCTCGGCCGGGTCGTCGCCGGCCAGCGCGAACAACACCGGCAGGGTGGCGATGCCTTCGCGCAGGTCGGTGCCAGGTGACTTCCCGGAGGCAGTGCTCTCGCTGACGATGTCGATCAGGTCGTCGGAGAGCTGGAAGGCGACCCCGACCTCCTCGCCGAAGGCGGTCAGCGCGGTCACCAGCTCGTCGTCGACGCCGGCGAAGGAGGCACCGAAGCGGGCCGAGGTGGCCACGAGCGAGCCGGTCTTGTCGGCCAGCACGGCCAGGTAGTGGGCGATCGGGTCCTCGCCGGGGCCGGCTCCCACGGTCTCCCGGAGCTGCCCGGTGACCAGCCGCTCGAAGGTGCGGGCCTGCACCCTGACGGCCTCGGGCCCCAGATCGGCGAGCAGGTCCGACGCGCGGGCGAAGAGGAAGTCGCCGGTCAGGATGGCGACGCTGTTGCCCCAGCGGCTGTTCGCGCTGGGGGCGCCGCGGCGCACGGACGCCTCGTCCATCACGTCGTCGTGGTACAGCGTGGCCAGGTGGGTCAGCTCGCAGACCACCGCCGACTCGACCACCCCCGGGGCGCGCGGGTCGCCCAGCTGCGCGGCCAGCAGCGCCAGCATGGGCCGGAAGCGCTTGCCGCCGGCGGCCATCAGGTGCCCGGCGGCCTCGCTGACGAAGGGGTGCTCGCTGGCCACGGACGAAGTCAGGGCGGCCTCCACCCGGGCGAGGCCGTCGGCGAGGGACTCGCCGAGCTCCCCCTCGGGCAGCCAGGCCCCGATGGTCGAGGCGGGAGTGGAAGGCCGGTGCCACAGCTGGGCGTCGCCCCCGCTGCCCCGTGCGCTGGTGGTGCCGGCTCCGCTCATCAACCGACGAAGATAGCGGCCGCGCGAGTCCACCCGAGCACCGGGCTCCACCGCCGTCCCCGCTCGGCCCTCAACCCACGAGCACCGCGGCGGACCGGGCGAGGTCCAGCACCGAGCCGGGCACGATGCCCAGCACCAGCGTGGCGGCCGCGGTCACGGCCAGCACGGTCGTGGTCGGCAGGCCGGCCACCCCGACGGTGGGCCCGTCGGGCGCGGGGTCGGAGAAGTACATGAGGACCACCAGGCGCAGGTAGAAGAAGGCCGCGACGGCGCTGGCCAGCAGCGCGATGACCGCAAGCGGCCAGGCGCCGACCTCGATGGCCGCCCGGAAGACGGCGAACTTCCCGGTGAACCCACTGGTGAGCGGGATGCCGGCCAGCGCGAGCAGGAAGAACGTCATCAGCCCGGCGGTCAGCGGCGAGCGCTGGGCCAGGCCGGCCCACTGGGACAGGTGGGTGGCCTCGCCGTCACCGTCGCGGACCAGGGTGACCACCGCGAAGATGCCCAGCGTGGTGAGCCCGTAGGTGAGCAGGTAGAACATCGTCGCCGCCAGCCCCGACCCCGAGCCGTCGTTGCTCAGCCCGATGACCCCGGTGAGCAGGAAGCCGGCGTGGGCGATGGAGGAGTAGGCGAGCATTCGTTTGACGTCGGTCTGGGTGAGCCCCAGCACCGCACCCACGACCATGGACACGATGGCCAGGCCGTAGACGAGCGGCCGCCAGGTCCAGTCGGCGGTGCCGAAGCCCACGTAGAGCAACCGCAGGATGGCGCCGAACGCAGCGACCTTGGTGGCCGCGGCCATGAAGGCGCTGACCGGGGTGGGAGCACCCTGATAGACGTCCGGCGTCCAGGTGTGGAACGGCGCGACGCTGGCCTTGAACATCAGCCCGACGACGAGCAGGCCGAGACCGAGCACGAGCAGCGTGTCGGTGCCGTCGGCGCTCGACGCGGCGCGAATGTCGGCCAGCTGCACACTGCCGGTCGAGCCGTAGACCAGCGCCAGGCCGTAGAGGAAGAAGGCCGAGGCGAAGGCGCCGAGCAGGAAGTACTTGACCGCCGCCTCCTGGGACAGCAGCCGGCGGCGCCGAGCCAGCCCGGACATCAGGTACAGCGGGAGGCTGAGCACCTCGAGGGCCACGAACATGATCAGCAGGTCGTTGGCCGCGGTGAACAGCATCATCCCGCCGACGGCGAAGGACGCCAGCGGGTAGACCTCGGTCTGCACCCGCTCGGACGTGGCCAGTTCCACGTCGCGCAGGCTGCCGGCCGGGACGGCCGCGGAGGCGACGAACGCCGAACGGGCCGGGTCGAGGGACCGTTCGGCGAACAGCAGCACCGACAGCGCGCCCAGCGCCGCGATGATGGCCTGCAGGAACAGTGCGGCGCCGTCGACGGCCAGCGCCCGGCCGGCGGTGACCTCCCTGGTGCCGGCCAGCAGGATGGTGGAGGCGAACGCGCCCACCATGCCGACCAGGGCGAGGGTCACCTGCACCGGGTGCCGGACGTCGCGCGGGGCGAACGCCTCCACGAGCACCCCGACGGCTGCGGCGCCGAAGACGAACAGCAGCGGGGCCAGCGCGGCCAACGACAGGTCGGGGGCCTGGATGGCGCCCATCAGTTGGTCCCCTCGGAGCCGGGATGGGTGGGGGTGATGCCGCCGGGATCGGAGCCGACGTCGTCCATCGTGGCCGCCACGGCCGGCCGGACCAGGTCGATCAGCGGCTGCGGGTAGACCCCGAGCGCCACGATCAGTGCCACCAGCGGCGCGACCACGGCGAGCTCGCGGCGGGAGAGGTCCTGCACCCGCAGAGAGCGGGTGCGCGCCGGGGCGTCCATCACCGCGGTGGCCCCGCCGGAGGTCCCGGCCGGCACCGCCGCAGCGGGCTCGTCATCGGCGAGCAGCACGCCGCGCGGCGGGCCGTGCATCGTGCGCTGATACATGATCAGGATGTAGAGGGCGGCCAGGATGATGCCGGTGGTCGCCAGGATGGTGAACACCGGGCGGGTCGGGAACGCGCCGATGAGCACCAGCAGCTCGCTGACGAAGCTGCTGGTGCCCGGCAGCGACAGGGAGGCCAGCCCAGCGATGAGGAACACGCCGGCCAGCAGCGGCGCCTTCGCCGCGACACCGCCGTAGTCCCGGATGTGCCGGGAGCCGCCGCGCGCGATCAGCATGCCGATGACCAGGAACAGCAGGCCGGTGGCGATGCCGTGGCTGACCATGTAGAGCACCGCGCCGGTGGCCGCCTCGGTGGTGAAGGCAAAGATGCCCAGCGCGATGAAACCGAAGTGCGCGATCGAGGTGTAGGACACCAGGCGCTTCATGTCGCTCTGTCCCATGGCCAGCAGCGCGGCGTACAGCACGCCGATGACCGCCAGGACCAGGATCCACGGTGCGAGGTCGCGCGACGCGTCGGGGAACAGTGGCAGGCAGTAGCGCAGGAAGCCGAACGTGCCGACCTTGTCCAGCACGCCCACCAGGAGCACCGCACCGCCGATGGGCGCCTCCGCACCGGAGTCGGGCAGCCAGGTGTGGAAGGGCACCAGCGGGGCCTTGATGGCGAAGGCGACGAAGAAGCCGATGAACAGCAGCTTCTGCACGCCCGGGTCGATGTCCAACTGGCGCAGGGCGTCGAAGGCGAAGGTGCCCTGCCCCAGCTGGGAGTTGCTGACCACGTAGAGGCCAATGACCGAGGCCAGCATGACCAACCCACCGACCAGGCTGTAGAGGAAGAACTTCATTGCCGCGTACTGCCGGCGCGGGCCGCCGTAGCTGCCGATCAGGAAGTACATCGGGACGAGCATCGCCTCGAAGAACACGTAGAACAGGAAGACGTCGGTGGCGGCGAAGACCCCGACCATCATCGCCTCGAGCAGCAGCAGCCAGGCGACGTAGGAGCGCATCGACCGGTGCGCCGGCATCGTGTCGGCCCAGGAGGCCACCAGCACCACCGGGACCAGGAGCCCGATCAGCAGCAGCATGACCAGCGCGATGCCGTCGACGCCCAGGGCGAAGCTGACCCCGAAGTCGGCGATCCAGGACACCGAGGTGGTCAGCTGGAAGCGCGGTCCGCCGGTGTCGAAGGCGACGGTGGCCAGCACGGCGAGCAGGAAGACCAGCAGGCTGACACCGAGGGCCACCTGCTTGGCCAGCAGGTCACGGCCGCGGGGCAGGGCCGCGACGACGGCGGCACCGGCGGCCGGGACGACGATCATGGCCAGCAGCCACGGGAAGTCGCTCATCCCGCCGTCACCGCCACCAGCGCACCGGCCACGAGAACCGCGCCGCCCAGCATGCCCAGCGCGTAGCTGCGCACGAAACCGGTCTGCGCCCGGCCGAGCCGGGACGATGAGCCGCCCAGCGCCGCGGCTGTCCCGTTGACCACGCCGTCCACTCCTCGGTTGTCGACGAACACCAGTGCCCGGGTCAGCCACATCCCCGGTCGCATGAGCAGCGACTCGTTGACCGCGTCGGCGTAGATCGCGTGCCGGGCGGCCCGTACCACCGGCGAGACCCGGGCCGGTGCGGTGACCGGCACCTCGCGCCGGCCGACGAACAACCACGCGACGACAGCGCCCAGGAGGACCACCAGGCTGACCAGCACGCTCACCAACAGCGGCGGGATCGCGTGCGCCGCGGCCTCCGCGGGCTCGCCGAAGACCGGCGCCAGCCAGTCGGCCAGCGGAAAGACCTCGACCAGCAGGAAGCCGGCGGCCACCGACCCGACGGCCAGCACGACCATCGGGACGGTCATGACGCCGGGTGACTCGTGCGGATGGACCCCGTCGTCCCAGCGTGGCCGGCCGAAGAAGGTCAGCAGCATCAGCCGGGTCATGTAGAAGGCGGTCAGCCCAGCACCCAGCACGGCGACGCCACCGAGCAGCCACCCCGACACGCCCCCGCGGTCGAAGGCCGCCTCGATGATGGCGTCCTTGGTCCAGTAGCCGGACAGCAGCGGGAACCCGATGAGTGCCAGGTAACCCAGGCCGAAGGTGACGAAGGTGGTCTTCATCTTCCCGGCCAGACCGCCGTACCGGCGCATGTCGGTCTGGTCGCCCATGCCGTGCATGACGGAGCCGGCGCCGAGGAACAGCCCGGCCTTGAAAAAGCCGTGGGTGAGCAGGTGCGCCAGGCCGGCGACGTAGCCCACCGGGCCGAGCCCGACGGCCAGGAACATGTAGCCGATCTGGCTCACCGTGGAGTAGGCGAGCACCTTCTTGATGTCGTCCTGCGCGCAGCCCGCTATCGCGCCGATCATGAGGGTGATGGCGCCGACGACCAGGACGACGGTGCGCGCGCTCGGGCTGGCGTCGAAAATCGGGGCGCTGCGGGCGATCAGGTACACCCCCGCGGTCACCATGGTCGCGGCGTGGATGAGCGCCGACACCGGGGTGGGGCCCTCCATGGCGTCGGGCAGCCAGGCCTGCAGCGGGAACTGCCCGGACTTGCCGCAGGCCCCCAGCAGCAGGAGCAGCCCGAGCGCGGTGACGGTGCCGCCGGCCAGCAGCCCGACGTTGCCCAGGACGCCCGCGTAGGACGTGGTGCCCAGCTGGGCGAACATGACGAAGACCGCGAGCGCCAGGCCGACGTCGCCGACCCGGTTCATGACGAACGCCTTCTTGGCCGCGGTGGCCGCGGCCGGGCGGGTGTACCAGAAGGCGATCAGCAGGTAGGACGCCAGGCCCACGCCCTCCCAACCGACGTAGAGCGCCACGTAGCTGTTGCCCAGGACCAGCAGCAACATCGCGGCGACGAAGAGGTCCAGGTAGGCGAAGAACCGCCGCCGGGCCGGGTCGTGGGCCATGTAGCCGATCGAGTACACGTGGATCAGCGCGCCGACCCCGGTGATCAGCAGGACGAAGACCGCCGAGAGCGGGTCGAACAGCAGGCCGGCGCCGACGTCCAGCGAGCCGGTCTGGATGAAGGTGAACAGGTCGACGTCCACCGACCGCCCGTCGACCCCGGCCAGCTGGACGGTGCAGGCCAGCCCCAGCACGAATGCGGCCACCACAGTGCCGGTGCCCAGTAGGTGGCCCCAGCGATCGGTGCGCCGCCCGCCCAGCAGCAACACCGCAGCGCCGGCCAGCGGCAGCGCGATCAGCAGCCAGGAGGCGGCGAGCAGCCCGGTGGCGGGCAGCGTCTCAGACACGTCGGTCGGTCCCGTCTCGCTCAGTACTTCAGCAGGTTGGCGTCGTCGACGGACGCCGAGCGGCGGGTCCGGTAGATCGACATGATGATGGCCAGGCCGACGACCACCTCGGCGGCGGCGACGACCATGACGAAGAAGGCGATCAGCTGACCGTCGAGCGTGCCGGTGGAGCGCGCGAACGTGACCAGTGTCAGGTTGACCGAGTTCAGCATCAGCTCGACGCACATGAACACGACGATGGCGTTGCGCCGCACCAGCACGCCGACGGCGCCGATGGTGAACAGGACCGCGGCCAGCACCAGGTAGTTCGCGATGGTCATGACGGGTCCCCTTCCCGGCTCGAACCGGTACCGTCCAGCGTCCCGAGGGCGGCGTCGGTGCCGCCGCGGTGCGGGATACCGGCGCGCTCGGCCCCCAGGCTGGCCGGCGGGAGCTCGTCGACGTCCTGGGGCTCGATGCCGGTGCTGAAGCTGGCCACCGACGGCGTGCCGTCGGGCAGCCGGCCGGGGGCGGCGATGGAGTTGGCCCGGGCGTAGACACCGGGTCCGGGCAGCGTCTGCGGGTGGTCGGCGGTGAGGAAGCGGGCGCGGGACAGCTCCTTCTGGCTCTGCCGGCTACCGGGCTCGCGCTCGGTGTGGGCCAGGATCATCGCGCCGACCGCGGCGGTGATGAGCAGCGCGCTGGTGACCTCGAAGGCCAGCAGGTACCGGGTGAACAGCAGCCGGGCGATTGCCTCGATGTTGCCGTCGGCAGCGTCCCCGCTGCCGCCCTGGACGGCGTCCAGGCCGCGCACCACGGTGCCCTCGGTGGCCCGGGCGATGCCCGCGCCGACCAGCCCGGCGAAACCGACGCCGAGCACGATGGCCGCGACCCGCTGTCCGCGCAGGGTCTCCACGACGGAGTCCGATGTGTCGCGGCCGACCAGCATCAGCACGAACAGGAAAAGGATCATGATCGCGCCGGTGTAGACGATGATCTGCACCGCGCCGAGGAACGGCGCCTCCTGGACGACGTAGAAGATGCCCAGCGCCAGCATCGTGTTGACCAGGAACAGCGCCGAGTGGACGGCATTGCGGCTGAACACCATGCCGAGGGCACCGAGGACGGCGATCGGCGCGAGGATCCAGAACGCGACGGCCTCGCCGGTGCCGAGCTGCACGCCGGTGTCGGCGGCCGCGGCAAGCGCGCTCATACCTGCTCCCCGATGACCGGTTCGGCGGCCGACGACGTCTCCGGGACGCGCAGGTAGTAGTCCTTCTCGTCGTTGCCCAGCCGCATCGGGTGCGGCGGGGCCTCCATGCCGGGCAGCAACGGCGCCATCAGCTGCTCCTTGGTGTAGATCAGCGCCTGCCGGTCGTCGTCGGCCAGCTCAAAGTCGTTGCTCATGGTCAGCGAGCGGGTCGGGCAGGCTTCGATGCACAGGCCGCAGAAGATGCAGCGCAGGTAATTGATCTGGTAGACGCGGCCGTAGCGCTCACCCGGGGAGAACCGGGCCTCCTCGGTGTTGTCCCCGCCCTCGACGTAGATCGCGTCGGCCGGGCACGCCCAGGCGCACAGCTCGCATCCCACGCACTTCTCCAGGCCGTCGGGGTGCCGGTTGAGCACGTGTCGGCCGTGGTAGCGGGGCTTGGTCTGCTTGGGGACGTCGGGGTACTTCTCGGTCGTCACCTTCTTGAACATGGTGGCGAAGGTGACGCCGAAGCCCTGGGCCGGGCCGGGCAGCCAGCTGGCCCGCTTGGCCGGTGGCGCACCCGTCTCGGCAGGGCGCTCGACGTCGGCGCCGCTCCCGCGAAGAGGGATGGCGCCGTCGCGTCGGGCAGGGGTGGAGCCGGTCGTCGGCTCAGACATCGCCGTCCTCCTCGAGCGTGGGGGCGGAGCTGCGCCGTCCGGTGCCGACGACCACCGACTCCCGGCTGCGCAGCCGGGGCGACGGGGGCACCGCGAGGTCCATCGGTGGAATGGGGAACCCGCCCTCGGACCGGCTGGGTCCGGTGCGGCCGGCCGATCCGCGGCGCGGTCCTGCGGCGGGCAGCACCTCGGGCTCGGTCGGGTTGATCGATCCGGCCGCGGCCCTGGCCGCGGCGATCCGGGTGGACCGGTTGCTGACCCGGGAGGCCACCAGCAGCCCCGCGAGCACGACCAGGGCGATCGGCACGCCGACGAACACGGCGATCTCCCCGCCGTCCAGGTCGGCCTCGCGGGAGACGGTGCGCATCGTGGCGACCACCAGGATCCAGACCAGCGCGGTGGGGACCAGCACCTTCCACCCCAAGCGCATGAACTGGTCGTAGCGGAGCCGGGGCAGCGTGCCGCGCAGCCAGATGAAGACGAACAGCGCGACCACGACCTTGGCGAAGAACCACAGCAGGGGCCACCAGCCGGTGTTCGCGCCGTCCCAGATCGAGATCGGCCACGGCGCCCGCCAGCCGCCCAGGAACAGGGTGGCCGCCAGCGCCGAGACGGTGACCATGTTGACGTACTCGGCGAGGAAGAAGAGCGCGAACTTCAGCGACGAGTACTCGGTGTGGAAGCCGCCGACCAGCTCGCTCTCGGCCTCGGGGAGGTCGAACGGTGCTCGGTTGGTCTCCCCGACCACGGCGATGACGTAGATGACGAAGGAGACCGGCAGCAGGACGGCGAACCAGCTGGGGCCGGTGAAGTCCGCGCCGAAGAAGCTCAGCGCGGTGCCGTTGGCCTGCGCGGCGACGATTTCGGAGGTGGACATCGACCCGGCGTAGAGGAACACCGCGACGATGGACAACCCCATGGCGATCTCGTAGCTGACCATCTGCGCGGCGCTGCGCAGGCTGCCGAGCAGCGGATAGGTGGATCCGGACGCCCACCCTCCCAGCACGATGCCGTAGACGCCCATCGCCGAGGAGGCCAGCACGATCAGCACGCCGATCGGTGCATCCGTGAGCTGCAGCGGCGTGCGCTGGCCGAAGATGCTCACCGTCGGGCCGAGCGGGATGACCGAGAAGGCGAGGAACGCCGGGATGGTGGCGATCACCGGGGCGAGGAAGTACACCGGCCGGTCGGCCAGCGTAGGCATGATGTCTTCTTTGAAGGCCAGCTTCAGGCCGTCGGCGAGGCTCTGCAGGTAGCCGCGCGGGCCGACCCGGTTTGGGCCGATCCGCTGCTGCATGCGGGCGACGACCTTGCGCTCGAAGACGATCGCGAACAGCGTCATCACGACCAGCAGGCCGAAGACGCCGACGATCTTGATGAGTACGATCCACCACACGTCGTGCCCGAAGTCCTCCAGCGTCGGCTGGTCGCGGGCGGCGATCAGGTCGATCACTGGTCCTCCTCGCTGGCGCTCGGCGGCACCGCGCCCGACGATGCTGTGCCCATGCGTGACCTCGCAAGCTCGGTCACGAGGCACCTCCGCTCAGGCTCGACACGGCGGTGGCGCCGGGGGCCGGCGGCCCGGCAGAGAGCCGGACGACCGTGCCCGGGCCCGCGCCGAGGTCGGTGCGGACCGCGCAGCCCGGGGAGCGCATCGGCAGCCAGACCACCTGGTCCGGCATGTCGACCACCGCCACCGGCAGGGTCACCGCGCCGGCCGGACCGGTGACGGTGAGCGGGTCACCGTCGGCCACCCCGAGCCGCAGGGCGGCGTGCTTGCCGAGCCGGGCGACCGGTGGTCGGGCGGTGCCGGCCATGGCCGGCTCGTCGCGCTGCAGCGTGCCGACGTCCAGCAGCTGCCGCCAGGAGGCGAGCACCACCTCGTCCTCGCCGAGCGCCAGTGCGGGGGCCGGCCGGACGGTGAGCCCGCGCGGTGTCGCAGCCTGGCCGGCACCGCCGAGGGCCACCAGCTCGGCGCGGGCCGCAGTCACAGTGGCCAGGCCCAGGTCGACGCCCAGCTCCTCGGCCAGTCCGTGCAGCACCCGGCCGTCGGGAAGCTGGCCGGTGCCATGCAGCGTGGCGTCGAAGGACCGGACCCGGCCCTCCCAGTCCAGGTAGCTGCCGGCCTTCTCCGGCGCAGCGGCGACCGGGAGCACGACGTCGGCGTGCGCGGTGACCGCGCTGGGGAACAGCTCCAGGCTGACCACGAACCCGGCCGCGGCCAGCGCCGCCTCAGCCAGTCCGGCGTCAGGGAGGTCGGCCGGGTCGATGCCGCCGACCAGCAGCCCGCCCAGGGCGCCGTCGCGCGCCGCGGTGAGAATCGCGGTGAGGTCCCTGCCTGGTGTCCCCGGGACGTCGGCCCCCCAACGCTGGGCGACGTGGGCCCGCGCCGCGGCGTCGGTGACCGTGCGGCCGCCGGGCAGCAGACCGGGCAGAGCGCCGGCCTCCAGCGCGCCCCGCTCCCCCGCCCGGCGCGGCACCCACCCCACCCGGGCACCGGTCGCGGCGGCGAGTGCGGCGAGCGCCGAGAAGCCACCGGGCACCTCGGCCAGTCGCTCACCGGCGAGGACCACCGCACCGGGACGGAACAACGCCGCCGCGGCCTCGGCGAGCAACCCTTCGGCCGGCGCGGCGCCCAGGGCGCGGAGCACCTGGGCCTCCTGGCCCGGGACGGTGGGCAGCAGCCTGGCGGACAGCTTGTCGGCCGCCCGGCTCACGAACGGGGCGATGTCGAACACCTGCAGGCCCCGGGTGCGGACCGCGCGGCGCAGCCGCAGGAAGACGATCGGCGACTCCTCTTCGGGTTCGAAGCCAACCAGCAGCACGGTCGGAGCGGCGGCGAGGTCGTCGTAGGTCACCGCCCCGGCGCCCGGCGCGGTGCCGGCGACGTGTGCGACGAGGTAGGCCAGCTCCTCGGCCGAGTGGGCCCGCGCCCGCGCGTCGACGTCGTTCGTGCCCAGGGCGACGCGGGCGAACTTGGCGTAGGCGTAGGCATCCTCGACCGTGAGCCGTCCGCCGGGCAGCACGCCCACTCCGCCGGCCGCCCGCGCGGCACGCAGCCCGGCGGCCGCGGCCGCCCAGGCCTCGGGCCAGGACGCGGGCTGCAGCTCGCCGTCCCGGCGGACCAGCGGGGTGGTGAGCCGCTCGTTGGCCGCGGCGTAGCGGAAGGCGAAGCGCCCCTTGTCGCAGTTCCACTCCTGGTTGACCGCCGGGTCCTCACCGGCCAGCCGGCGCATGATCGCGCCGCGGCGGTAATCGGTGCGCTGGGCGCAGCCACTGGCGCAGTGTTCGCAGACGCTGGGCTCGCTGCGGAGGTCGAACGGACGGGAGCGGAAGCGGTAGGTCGCGCTGGTGAGGGCGCCAACCGGGCAGATCTGGATGGTGTTGCCCGAGAAGTAGGACTCGAACGGCTCGTCAGGGGAGATGGCGACCTGCTCCAGGGCACCGCGCTCGTACAACTGGATGAACGGGTCGCCGGCGACCTGCTCGCTGAACCGGGTACAGCGGGCGCAGAGCACGCAGCGCTCTCGGTCCAGCAGCACCTGGCTGCTGATCGGCAGCGGCTTGGGATAGGTGCGCTTGACATCGATGAAGCGGCTCTCGTTGCGGCCGTTGCTCATCGCCTGGTTCTGCAGCGGGCACTCGCCGCCCTTGTCACACACCGGGCAGTCCAGCGGGTGGTTGATCAGCAGGAACTCCATGTTGCCCTGCTGCGCCTTGTCCGCGACTGCGCTGGTCAGCTGGGTCTTGACGACCATGTCCGGGGTCACCGGGGTGGTGCAGGAGGCAACCGGCTTGCGCTGGCCCTCGACCTCCACCAGGCACTGCCGACAGGCGCCGATCGGGTCCAGCAACGGGTGGTCGCAAAACCGCGGGATCTGTACGCCCATCTGCTCGGCGGCGCGGATGATCAGCGTCCCCTTCGGGACCGCAACCTCGAATCCGTCGATGGTGCAGTGCACGGCGTCCGGCGGTGTCTGCGGCCCGGGCACCGCCGGCACGGCGGCGGGTGCAGGCGCGGGGGTGGCCGGGGTGGGTTGCGTGGCAGTCACGAGGCGGCTCCAACCGGCTCCAGTCGCAGCGAGCGACCGAGGCGGGCCTGTTCGTCGGTGGGCAGCAGAGCGACGTAGTCGTCCTTGAAGTACTTCAGCGAGCTGGCGATGCAACTGGTGGCGCCGTCGCCGAGCGCGCAGAAGGCCCGGCCGAGGATGTTGTCGCAGGTGTCGAGCAACAGATCCAGGTCGGTAGCGGTGCCTCGGCCGTGCACCAGCCGCTCGAGAATCTGGACCAGCCAGTAGGTGCCCTCCCGGCAGGGGGTGCACTTGCCGCAGCTCTCGTGCGCGTAGAACTCGGTGAACCGCAGCGTCGCCTCGACGATCGAGTCCGTCTCGTCGAAGACCATCAGCGCCGTGGTGCCGAGCATGGAACCGGCCGCGGCCACCGAGTCGAAGTCCAGCGGGACGTCGAGGTGCTCGGGGGTGAAGTACGGCGTCGACGAGCCCCCCGGCGTCCAGAACTTGAGCTGGTGCCCGGGACGGACGCCGCCGGCCATCTCCAGCAGCTCTCGCATCGTCGTCCCCATCGGGGCCTCGTACTGGCCTGGGCGGACGACCCGGCCCGACAACGAGTAGATCTTCGGTCCGGGCGACTTCTCCGGTCCGAACTGCTTGAACCAGCCGGCTCCACCCCGGACGATGAAGGGCACGCTGGCCAGCGTCTCGACGTTGTTGATCACGGTCGGCGCGCCGTAGAGACCGGCGACCGCGGGGAACGGCGGCTTGAGCCGCGGCTGACCCCGGTATCCCTCCAGGGAATCCAGCAACGCTGTCTCCTCCCCGCAGATGTAGGCGCCGGCGCCGGCGTGCACCACCAGCTCCAGGTCGTAGCCCGAGCCCAGCACGTCGGTGCCGAGGTAACCGGCCGCGTACGCCTCCGCCACGGCGGCCTGCAGCCGCCGGTGGGCGTGCACGGCCTCACCGCGGACGTAGATGACGGCGAAGTGCGAGCGGATCGCGTAGGCGGTGATGATCACCCCCTCCACGAGGGAGTGCGGGTCGGCCATCATCAGCGGGATGTCCTTGCAGGTGCCCGGCTCCCCCTCGTCGGCGTTGACCACGAGGTACTTGGGCGCCGCGGCCGGGCCGGTCGGGGTCTCCCCCGGCTTGGGCTGCGGGATGAAGCTCCACTTCATGCCGGTCGGGAAGCCGGCGCCGCCGCGGCCGCGCAGGCCGGAGTCCTTGACCAGACCGACCAGCTCGTCGGGGGTCATGGCCAGCGCCTGCCGCAGGGCGCGGTAGCCGTCCAGGCACTCGTAGCTCTCCAGCGTCCAGGAGCGTTCGGCGGCGAAGCGCTGGGTGAGCACGGGGGTGAGCGGCATCGGTCAGGCCTCTCGCTCGACGGAGGTGCCCTGGCCGGAGGCGCCGGGGTTCCGCGTGGGTGGGGTGTCGGTGCCGTCGCTGCCGCGCTCCGCCGGCTGACGGCCTGCGGGCTCCGGAGCGTCGGTGTGCACCTGGGCGGCACCGGCCTTCTCGGCCGGGTTGCCGGCCGCGGCCACCGTGGCGTCCCCGGCCTTCGCGGCAGGTGTGCCCCCGCCGGCGATCGCCGGCTCGGGCGTGGGCTCGGGGGTGGCCGCCTGCTGAGCCTCGTCCATCGGCGGAGCCGACTCACCGCGCTCGGCAGCCAGCCGGACGCCGATCAGGGTGGGTTCGCCGGCCGACGGACCGTCGATCGCGGCCCGCTCGGCGGCGGCGTCGGCGTGCTGGGAGAACCCGGCCAGCTGCCGGGAGATGCCGCAGAAGTCGGTGAGCGGGGCGCCGCGGGTGGGCGCGGGCTTCTCACCGCGGCGCAGCGCCGCGACCAGCTCGCGGGCGCTCTCGACGTCCTGCTGGTCGTAGAACTCGTAGTCGACCGTGACCACGGGGGCGTAGTCACAGGCCGCCAGGCACTCGGCGTGCTCGAGGGTGAGCGAGCCGTCGGCGGTGGTCTGGTCGTGGCCCACCCCGAGGTCCTCGGCCACGGCGTCGTAGATGGCCTGCCCGCCGAGGACGGCGCACAGCGTGTTGGTGCAGACGCTGACCAGGTGCCGACCGGTGGGATGCCGCTTGTACATCGTGTAGAAGGTCGCGACCGCGCCGACCTCGGCCTTGGTCAGCCCCAGGATGCGCGCGCAGAAGCCCGTGCCCTCGGGCGAGACGTAGCCCTGCACCGACTGGACCAGGTGCAGCATCGGCAGCAGAGCGGAGCGCGGCTCCGGGTAGCGGGCGATGATCTCGCGCGCCTCCCCCTCGTTCTGCGCGGTCAGCGGCGGCAACGCGGCCACCGTCTCCGGAGTGGAGTCCACCGGGCTGGAGTCCAGCCCGGTGACCGCCGTCCCCTCGTAGGAACCGGGAAGAGCACTCACCTGTCGACTCCTCCCATCACGGGGTCGATCGAGGCGATCGCGGCGATCACGTCGGCGATCATGCCGCCCTCGCTCATCGCCGCCGTCGCCTGCAGGTTGGTAAAGCTGGGGTCGCGCACGTGGACGCGGAAGGGACGGGTGCCACCGTCGCTGACCACGTGGAAGCCGAGCTCGCCGCGGGGGGACTCGATCGCCGAGTAGACCTGCCCGGCCGGCACCCGGAAGCCCTCGGTCACCAGCTTGAAGTGGTGGATCAGCGCCTCCATCGACTGGCCCATGATGTGCCGGACGTGCTCCAGTGAGTTGCCCATACCGTCCGCGCCGAGGGACAGCTGAGCCGGCCAGGCGATCTTCTTGTCCTCGACCATCACCGGGCCGGGTTCGAGCCGGTCCAGTGCCTGCTCGACGATCTTCAGCGACTCGCTCATCTCCGCCACCCGCACCAGGTAGCGGCCCCACGCGTCGGCGCTGTCGGCGGTCGGCACCTCGAAGTCGTAGGTCTCGTAGCCGCAGTACGGCTCTACCTTGCGCAGGTCCCACGGCAGACCGGCGGACCGCAGGATCGGGCCGGTCACGCCGAGGGCGAGGCAGCCGGTGACGTCGAGGTAGCCGGCGTCCTTGAGCCGGCGCTGCCAGATCGGCTGGCCGGTGAGCAGCCGGTGCATCGTCGTGATCAGCCCCGGCATCACGGCCAGGAACTCGCGGACGTGCTCGACCGCGCCCTCGGGGAGGTCCTGCGCCAGGCCGCCGGGGCGGACGTAGGCGTGGTTCATCCGCAGCCCGGTGATCTCCTCGAGCAGGTCGAGGACGAGCTCCCGCTCGCGGAACCCGTTGGTCATCCCGGTGAGCGCGCCCATCTCCATGCCGAACGTCGCGATGCCGACGAGGTGGGACGCGATCCGGTTGAGCTCCATCACCAGCACCCGGATGGTCTGCGCCCGCTGCGGCACCTCGATGCCCAGCAGCTTCTCCACGGCCAGGCAGTAGGCGGTCTCGTTGAACAGCGGAGCCAGGTAGTCCATCCGGGTCACGAACGTCGTGCCCTGCGTCCAGGTGCGGTACTCGACGTTCTTCTCGATACCGGTGTGCAGGTAACCGATGACCACCCGCGCCTTGGTCACCGTCTCACCCTCGAGGTCGAGCACCAGGCGCAGCACCCCGTGGGTGGAGGGGTGCTGCGGGCCCATGTTGACGACGAGCCGTTCCTCGGTGTGCGGATCGGCGCCGAGAGTGGCGTCCCAGTCGCCACCGGTGACGGTGTAGACCCGCCCCTCGGTGGTCTGCCGGGAACCGGCGTACGGGTCGCTGGTGGTGGTCATCGGGTTGCTCCGGTCATCGGTAGCTCCGCCGCTCGTCGGGGGGCGGGATCTGGGCACCGTGGTACTCGACCGGCACCCCGCCCAGCGGGTAGTCCTTGCGCTGCGGGTGCCCGTCCCAGTCGTCGGGCATGAGGATGCGGGTCAGCGCCGGGTGGCCGTCGAAGACAACCCCGAACATGTCCCACGTCTCCCGCTCGTGCCAGTCCGCCGTCGGGTACACCCGGGTCACCGACGGGATGTGCGGGTCCTCGGCGGTGACCGCGACCTCCAGGCGGATCCGCCGGCGGTAGGTCATCGAGGTCAGGTGGTAGACGACGTGCAGCCGAGGCCGGCCGGGGCTCGCCGCCGGGCCGCCGCTGTCGAGGTAGTCGACGCCGGAGACGCTGCTGCAGAGCTCGAACCGGAGGGCGTCGTCGTCCCGGAGCGCCTGCACCAAGGTCAGCACGTGCTCGCGAGCGACGAAATAGGTGATCTCGCCGCGGTCGACCAGCACGCGGGAGACGGCCGCGTCGTAAGTGGCCTGGCCGACGGCCTCGATGAGGGCGTCGGTGACCTCGTCGAACCAGCCGCCGTAGGGCCGCTCGGTGGAGTGCAGGGCGACCGCGCCACCCGGCTCCACCCGGACCAGGCCACCGAAGCCGGAGGTGTCACCGCTCCCGCTGACCCCGAACGCGCCCTTGCGGAAGCCTCCGCCAGGGCCGGTGGCCGCCCCGTAGCCCGCCTCGTCGCTCATCGGTCGACTCCGGACTCGTTCCGCTCCTCGGTCGCTGGCGCTCCCTGCGATGCTCGCTCGCGCGTCACCTTCCCGTCGCTCATCGCCGGTCCCCCGCACCAGGCAACAGGACGGCGTTACCACCGCGCTGCTCGATGGCGAACTGCCCGGTGCGGCCGGCCGCGGCGGCCTGTTCGTACGCCTGCCGGGCCGCCTTGTCGGCCCGGACGCTGGAGGGCATCTCGAGGTGCAGGTCGGGGGCAGTGCCGTCGGCGCGAGCGGCGGCGAGCTGCTTGGCCCGCTTGGGCCCCAGCGGCTCGTGCTGGATCTTGTGGTGCAGCTTGAGGATCGCGTCCATCAGCATCTCCGGCCGCGGCGGGCAGCCGGGCAGGTACATGTCGACCGGCACGATGTGGTCGACGCCCTGCACGATCGCGTAGTTGTTGAACATGCCGCCGGAGCTGGCGCACACGCCCATGGCAAGCACCCAGCGGGGCTCGGGCATCTGGTCGTAGATCTGGCGCAGGACCGGGGCCATCTTCTGGCTCACCCGGCCGGCGACGATCATCAGGTCGGCTTGCCGCGGCGAGGCCCGGAAGACCTCCATGCCGAAGCGCGCGAGGTCGTAGCGGCCGGCGCCGGAGGCCATCATCTCGATCGCACAGCAGGCCAGCCCGAAGGTGGCCGGCCACAACGAGGACTTGCGGGTCCAGTTGACCAGCTTCTCCACCGTGGTCAGCAGGACGCCGCCGGGCAGTTTCTCCTCGAGCCCCATGTCAGGCCTCCCTGTCCTTGTGCTCGGGTGCGGGACGGCCGGGTCCGCGGTGGCGCGTCATTCCCATTCCAGCCCACCGCGGCGCCACACGTATGCGTAGGCGATGAAGACCGTCACCAGGAAGACCGCCATCTCGACCAGGCCGAAGACGCCGAGGGCGTCGTTGGCGACGGCCCAGGGGTAGAGGAAGACGATCTCGATGTCGAAGATGATGAAGAGCATCGCGGTCAGGAAGAACTTGACCGGGAAGCGGCCGCCGGTCAGCGGCTGGTCGACCGGCTCGATGCCGCACTCGTACGCCTCGAGCTTGGCCCGGTTGTACCGGCGGGGGCCGATGAACGGCGCCGCGGTCACCGAGAACAGCGCGAAGGCCGCGGCCAGCGCACCCAGGCCCAGCAACGGCACGTACAGCGACAACATCAGCGGCACCCTACGGTGGTCGACGTCACTTTCCGTACACCGGGTGGTGACGGAGCCCACGGTCGTGTCGGCATCACGCCACCCGCGCCAGCCGGGTGAGGGCGTGCACGGTGCGGTCGACCGCGTCGCCTTCCCTGCCGTCGGTGAGGTTGCCCATCAACCGCAGGGCGGCGCGCACGAGTGCAGGCCGCTTGAGGCCGTGGGCGGTGGCGAAGCGGACCAGCTCCGGATGGCTGAGCAACGCCAGGAAGCCGGCGCCGAGGCGGTGGTGACCGGCGTACTCGTCGGCCAGCCGCTGCGGGTACCGCCGCAGCGCCACCTCGCGGGCCGGGCCCTCGGCCGCGGCCAGCGCCTCGATCGCGGTCTCGGCCGCCATCCGGCCGGTCTCCATCGCGTAGCTGATGCCCTCGCCGTTGAAGGGGTTGACCGCGCCCGCCGAGTCACCGGCCAGCAGCAGCCCGCGGGTGTAGGCGGGCTGCCGGTGGAAGCCCATCGGCAGGCCGGCCCCGCGCAGCGGGCTGACCGCGTGCTCCTCGTCGAGCTCCCATTCCGGCGGCAGACAGGCCAGCCAGCGGCGCAGGACCGCGCGGTGGTCGACGTCGCCGGCCGAGCGGGTGTCGAGCAGACCGAAGCCGACGTTCGCCGTCCCGTCGCCCATGCCGAAGACCCAGCCGTAGCCGGGCATCGACTCCTTCGTCGGGCCGGTCTCGGACAGGTCGAAGGAGATGTCGAGGTAGTTGTCCTCACCGCGGGGGCTGCGCACGTACCTGCGGACGGCGACGCCCAGTGGCCGGTCCTCGCGGCGGAGCAGGCCCAGCGACTTCGCCAGCCGCCCGGACAGCCCCTCGGCAGACACCACCAGGGGCGCGCGCCAGGTCTGCGGGCTCCGGTCGTCGCCGGCGGTGGCGTGCACGCCGACGACCCGGCCGGCGTCGTCGAGGAGTGGCTCGGTGACGGTGACGCACTCGTGCAGCCGTGCGCCGGCGGCGACAGCGTGCCGGGCGAGGAGCTGGTCGAACTCGCGGCGGCTGCGGATCAGCCCGTAGTCGGGCCACCGGTGCAGTTGCGGCCAGTCGACCTCGATGACCTGGCCACCGCCGTACACGCGCAGGCCGCGGTGCCGCACCCAGCCGGCGGCGGGCGAGGTATCCACGCCCATGGCGTCGAGGCCGGCCACCGCGCGCGGGGTGAGGCCGTCACCGCAGACCTTCTCCCGGGGGAAGGAGGCCTTCTCCAGGACCGCGACGTCCAGCCCGGCGGCAGCCAGCCAGTAGGCAGCCGAGGACCCGGCGGGGCCGGCACCGACCACGAGCACGTCGGCGGTGTGGCCGCTGGCAGCCGGGACTGGGCTGGGCACGTCGACCACCTCCGATCCGCACCGGCCGTAGCCGGGATGAGCTTGTGAACATCTTCACAAGGCCGAGCGGTCGAAGCCTATGCCCGAGGGCGGACAGAACCCAAGGACCCCCGGAGAAATCGGATCGCCGGGGGTCCTCGGGTGTTGCGGAACGGTCAGACCGGGCCGGGCGAGGGGGTGGGCGGCGGCACGGTGGGGTCGCTGGGGGTCGGCTGGGGCACGGGCGCCGGGGTCGGCGGAGGTACGGGGTCGACCGGCGACGGCGACGGCGAGGGGGGCTGCGGCTGCGGGACCGGCGGGGAGGTCATGCCGCGTGCGGTGCCCTCGTGGCTTGGCGCGAAACGGCAGCGCCAGGCTTCGAGCAGCTCCGCTGACGAGTGGACGACCCGGTCGGCGTGATTGTGCCGGAGGAGGTTGCGGGCAGCCGCATTGTCCGTCCCCTCAGTGACGTCCTGACCCGACACGAGGTCCAGCGGGACGGCGTAGTCGTAGCCACGCTCGGCGGCGCCGAGGACGGCGTAGAGCACGCAGCAGGCGATCTCGACACCGCCGAGGACCAGCCCCTCGATGCCCCAGTCGTCGAGTTGTCGGGTGAACTCGTCGCTCTGCCAGATGTCGAAGCGGTGCTTCGTCACGACCGCGGCGCCATGCAACGGTGCGACGGCCAACTCTGCGCCCGGGGTACCGGCCCGACAGAGCTGCTCGCCGGCGGCTGCCCGCTGCTGGCGAGCGGTCAGGTGGAGCGGGTCGAGGACCTGGCGGGTGTAGACGACGCGAGCGCCGAGCGCGGCAGCTTCACCGGCGAACGCCTGAGCGCGCTGCGCCGTGGCGACGTTGGCGGTCTGGCCGCGCGCATCCGGGTCGCAGAAGTCCGCCTGGAGGTCGATGAGGATGACGGCGACGCGGGCGGGATCCAGCTCCTCGACTCGGGGGACGCCTGCACCCTGTCACTCCGGCGGCCCTGGAGGGCCACCGAAAGGAGGGTGGTGATTCGTCGAGCAAGTCTGGCGGTCCGGCCGGCGCCTGGCTGGTGCGGCCAGATGGTCCATGTCCGGTGTTCGCGTGATCCGGGTGGGCGGGAAAGGGTCGGCGACTCAGCCGCGGGTGCCGCGGGTGCCGCGGTGCAGCGCGACGACGCCCCCGGTCAGGTTGCGCCAGGCGACGTCGGACCAACCCGCGCCCTGCAGCCACCCGGCCAGCTCCGCCTGCGCCGGCCACGCCCGGATCGACTCGGCCAGGTAGACGTAGGCCTCGGGATTGCTGCTCACCGCCCGGGCGATGCGGGGCAGCGCCTTCATCAGGTACTCGGTGTAGACGGTTCGGAACGGCGACCAGGTGGGGCTGGAGAACTCGCAGACCACCAGCCGCCCGCCCGGCCGGGTGACGCGGGCGAACTCCCGCAACGCCGCCCGTGGGTCGGCGACGTTGCGCAGCCCGAAGGAGATGACGACGCCGTCCACGCTCTCGTCGGCCAGGGGCAGCGCCATCGCGTCGCCGGCCACCTTGGGTACGGCGCGCGCCGCACCGGCGCGCAACATCCCCTGCGAGAAATCGCAGGCAATGGCCCGCACACCGCCGGCGGCCAGCTCCACCGTCGACACCGCGGTGCCGGCGGCCACGTCCAGCACGGTCGACCCGGGCCGGGCGCCCATCGCGTCCCGGGTGGCCCGCCGCCAGCCGGCGTCGAGCCCGCCGGAGAGCACCGTGTTGGTCAGGTCGTAGCGCCCGGCGACCCGGTCAAACATCGCCGCCACCTCGGCCGGCCGCTTCTGCAGGTCGGCGCGCACGCCGTCGGTCGGTGATCCGGTCGCCACGTGGCTGACGCTACCGGCGGGCCTCCTACCCTGGAGCGGTGACCACGGCAGCCCTCCCGTCGACGACCAGGACGGCGACGGTCACGACCACGTCGCTGGGCGCCCGGCGCACGCCGTTGCTGACGTTGCTGCCCGCCGACGGCGCCCTGGCCTGGGTGCGGCGCGGCGAGGGCCTGGTCGGCTGGGGCGAGGCCGATCGGCTGGAGGTGTCCGGTCCGGATGCGCTGGCCACGGCCGCCGCATGGTGGGCCGAGCGCTGCGCCCGCAGCGAGGTGACCGACCCACTCGGCATCCCCGGCTCGGGGCCGCTCGTCTTCGCCTCCATCGCCTTCGACCCGGTCGCCGGGACGTCGGTGTTCGTCGTCCCCGAGGTGGTCGTCGGGCGGCGGGCCGGGCGCACGTGGGTCACCATGACCGGCGACGGCGGCCCGGCGGTCGTCGAGACCTCCCCGCAGGACGCCGCCACCTCGATCGGCCGGCTCGCCTACGCCGACGGCGCACTCGACCCGGTGGCCTGGTGCGGCGCGGTCGCGGCGGCCGTCGGGCGCATCGACGCCGGCGAGCTGGACAAGGTCGTGCTCGCCCGCGACCTGCTGGTCACCGCCGACCGGCCGCTGGACCCACGACGACTGCTGTTGCGGCTGGCCGAGCGCTTCCCCGACTGCTGGACCTTTGCCGTCGACGGACTTCTCGGCGCCACTCCCGAGCTGCTGCTGGGCCGCACCGGCCGGGAGCTGTCCGCCCGGGTGCTGGCCGGCACCGCCCCGCGCGGCGCGGGAGCCGACGACCACCGGCTCGCCGAGGGCCTGGCGCACTCGGCCAAGGACCACGCGGAGCACGCCTACGCCGTCGACTCGCTCGCCGCGTCGCTGGGGCCCTTCTGCGCGGAGCTCGTCGTCCCGGCGCAGCCGGAGGTGCTCACGCTGCCCAACGTGCGCCATCTGGCCAGCGACGTGCACGGCCGCCAGCGGGACGACGATGGGACCGGCCTGCTCGAACTGGTCGGCGCCGTGCACCCCACCGCCGCCGTCTGCGGCAGCCCGACCCCCGCGGCGGCCCGGGTGATCGTCGAGCTCGAGGGCATGGACCGCGGCCGCTACGCCGGGCCGGTGGGCTGGCTCGACGCCCGCGGGGACGGCGAGTTCGGCCTCGCCCTGCGCTGCGCCCAGCTGACCGGCGCGGAGGACGGGCGGCAGGCCCGGCTGTTCGCCGGCTGCGGCATCGTCTCCGGCTCCGACCCGATCGCCGAGCTCGCCGAGACCCAGGCCAAGTTGGCCGCGTTCCAGGCCGCGCTGGAGGACTGACCCCTCGAGGTGACCTCGCCGGGCTGACGGAGCCAGCTGCCGGACAGGTCCTCCGGCTCGTTGTGCTCTGACCCAGATCCGCGAGTAGCGGGTGGGTTGGAACGGCCGCCCGCTCCCGCGGCTGCAACAGACGCGACACGGTCAGCAGGCCGGACCAGGCGCCACATGCGTGTTCAGCGACGGGTGTTCCGGCGCGGCCCGGGCGGACTGACCGGCCAGCTCAGCCCAGCGCCGCCGCGGCGACGTCGCGCAGCCGGGTCGCCAGCCGGGCCTCGGCCAGCTGGTCGGTGCGGACGACGACCACCCGCGGCCCGCCTGCGCCGAGCGCGGCGACCAGCTGGCCGGGGACGCCGACCGCAGTCGCCGCCCACCCGAGCGCCCGGGCGATCGCCACCAGGTCGCGCCCGTGCGGCGTGCCGAAGACCCGCCGGTAACCGGCCTCGTACCGGGCCTGCCCGGGCTCGAGCTGGACGAAGATCCCGCCCCCGTCGTTGTCCGGGACGACGACGGTCAGGTTCGGCAGCGGCTCACCCTCGCCGGTGAGCAGGCCGGTCAGGTCGTGCAGGAACGTCAGGTCGCCCATCAGCGCGAACGCCGGTCCCCCGCCGCCGCCCTGGTGCGCCAGCGCCGCGCCGATCGCGGTCGAGATCGTGCCGTCGATGCCGGCCACCCCCCGGTTGGCCAGGACGGTCAAGCCCGGCCGCGGCACGGCCAGCCGGTCGACGTCGCGCACCGGGGTGGACGAGCCCAGCACCAGCAGCGCCCCGGCAGGCAGCGTGGCGACCACGTCGCGGGCCAGCCGGGCGGCGGTGAGCCCGCGCGGGGGGACGTCGTCCAGCTCGGCGTCGACCGCGGCGCCCACCCGGGCGGCGGCGGCGCTCCAGGCGGCGGCCCACTCACCGGTTGCCGCACGGGCTGCCGGGTCGCGCAGCACCATCCCCGGGTCCAGCGCGACGCCGCCCACCGTGATGCTCTCCCGGCTCGGGTCGGCCCACCGGGGGCTGGGCCCGTAGGCCTCCACCTCGACCTGCGGGTCGGCCAGCAGCGCGGCGACCGGCCGGGACAGCGTCGGCCGACCGACCACGAGCACCCGGTCGGGCCGGTGGGCCGCAAGCCACTCCGGGACGCCGAGCAGCAGCGCCGCCCCGCGTACGGCGCCCGATGCCCCCCAGGCACCACTGCTGGGTTCGGCGAGCACCGGCCAGCCACGCTGGTCGGCGACGACGGCGGCGCCGCGGCCGACCGCTGGCGGCGCGTCACCGGCGATGACGAGGATGCGTCCGGACCCGGCCGGCGCCGCGGCCAGGCCGACGCCGCGGGAGACCGCCGGCCCGGCGGCCCGGGTCCACGGCGCGCCACCAGGGCGCCCGGCCCACGGCCCGGTGGGCGGGCCGGGTCGGACGCCGGGGACGCCGTCCCCGGGCAGCAGCGGCTCCCGCAGCGCCAGGTTCAGGTGCACCGGTCCTGGGTCGGCCGACAGTGCACCGCGGGCGACGAGCAGGGCACGGGCCACCACCGAGCGCCAGTACTTGTTCTGCGCCGCGGCCCGGCCGGGCTCGGGGACGCCCACGTCGGCCGCCCAGCGCACCGCGCCGCCGTAGAGACCGGCCTGCTGCACGGTCTGGTTGGCCCCCGTGTCGCGCAGCTCGGGGGGCCGGTCGGCGGTCAGCGCCAGTAGCGGCACGCCGCTGTGCGAGGCCTCGAGCACCGCGGCGTGCAGATGTGCGGTCGCCGTACCGGAGGTGGTCAGCACCGGCACCGGCCGGCCGGACGATTTCGCCAGGCCCAGGGCGAGGAAGGCCGCGGTGCGCTCGTCGATGCGCACGTGCAGCCGCAGCCGCCCGGTCGCCTCGGCGTCGGCGAGCGCGAGCGCGAGCGGCGCGGAACGGGAGCCGGGGGCCAGCACGGCGTCGGTCACGCCGCCGCGGACCAGTTCGTCGACGAGCACCCGCGCGAAGGCGGTGGCCGGGTTCGGCTCGTCGGCGACGCCGGTCGTCACGTGGGCACCCCGGCGGCCAGCACCGCGGCCAGCCGCTCCCGCCACCGGCGGTCGGTGTCGGCGTCGGCGCGGACCTCGGCCAGCCGGTCGGGCACCGCCCGGACGACCGGCAGCGCACCATCGACCGGCAGCAGCGGCGCACTGGCGACGTCGGCGGTGAACAGCGCCACGGTGGCCAGCCCGCAGGCGAACGGCAGCTCGGGCAGCGCGGCGGCCAGCGCGACCCCGGCGGCGATGCCCACCGAGCTCTCCAACGCCGAGGAGACGACGCAGGGCAACCCGTGCGCCTCGGCCACCTCGAGCGCCGCGCGCACCCCGCCCAACGGCTGCACCTTGAGGACGACGACGTCCGCCGCGGCGGTCAGGTCGATCCGGCGCGGGTCGGCCGCCCGCCGCACCACCTCGTCGGCGGCGATCCGGACGTCGACCCGCCGGCGCACCGCGGCCAGGTCGGCCAGCGTCGGGCACGGCTGCTCGGCGTACTCCAGCCCGACCCGGTCCAGCTCACGCAGCCGGGCCACCGCGGTGTCGACGTCCCAGGCGGCGTTGGCGTCGACCCGGATGGCGCCGGCCGGCCCCAGTGCGTCGCGCACCGCCTCCGCCCGGGCGAGATCCTCGGCCGGGGACTGCCCGGGCTCGGCGACCTTCACCTTCGCCGTCCGGCAGCCCGACGCCGTGACGATCGCGTGCGCCCGCTCCGGACCGACCGCCGGCACCGTGACGTTCACCGGCACGCTGGCCCGCAGGGGGTCCGGCCAGCCCAGCACCGCCGCCTCGTGCGCGCACGCCCACCAGCGGCGGCTCTCTGCGATGTCGTAGTCCCAGAACGGGGAGAACTCGCCCCAGCCCGCCGGGCCGCGCACCAGTACCCCGTCGCGGACGTCGATGCCGCGGAACCGGGTGCGCAGCGGCACCCGGTACACGTGCGCCTCCAGCGCCGGCCCGGCACCGGCGGAGAGGGCATCGACCACGCCGACAGCCTAGGTGGGCGGCCCGGACACACCGCGCCGATCCATGTCCTGCATACCGGGTCTGGCTTACGGTGCACCCGCGCCGTCGCCCGTCCACCCAGCCGCGAACCCCGGAGTCCGCAGTGGCCCTCTCGATCCTGCACCGCAGCTCCGCGCCTACCGCCGGGACCCCGGTCGCGTCCTGCGGAATGCGTGGCTGCGGGGTGCGTGGCTGCTGCTGCGCCGACCGGCGGCAACTGCTCAACGGCCCCAACGCGGTCACCGTCGTCCGGACCGTCGCCTCACTGATCCTGGTGACGCTTGCGGCGGTGCAGCACTCCTGGCCGCTGCTGCTGGCCGCCTACCTCACCTACTGGGTCGGCGACTCCGCCGACGGCTGCCTGGCCCGCTGGCGGGGCCAGGAGTCCCGGTTCGGCGCGGTGTTCGACGTGGTGTGCGACCGGATCAACTGCACCAGCTGCGCGCTCGTGCTGCTGATGTTCGTGCCGGCGCCACTACCGGTGGCCGTATTCCTGTTCCAGTTCGTCGTTGTCGACCTGCCGCTGACGCTGCTGCCGATGCGCTGGCCGGTGCTCTCCCCCAACTACTTCTTCCTGGTCGACCGGCTGGCGTACACCCTGAACTGGCACGTGGTCGCCAAGGTCACGAACACGACGCTGCTCGTCCTACTGCTGGTCTTCGTGCCCGACCAACGGGTCGCCCTGGTCGCTGCCAGCGCCGTGCTCTGCATCAAGGTCTTCTCGCTGGTCCGCGTGCTGCGGCTGCGGCTGCCCGCCGACCGGGCGCACGTGACGCCGCCCGCCGCCGCGGCAGTGCGGAGCGCTCCCGCCCGTGCCTGACGCCGGGCCCCTCGGGCTCATCGCCCTGGGCCTGGTGTTCGGCGCCGTCTCGGCGGTGACCCCGTTCCTGCCGGTCGAGGCGTACGTGATCGGCCTGGCCGTCACCCATGCGACCGGCATCGCCCTGGCCGGCGCCGTCGCCGCCGCCCTGGGCCAGACCGCCGGGAAGCTGGTGCTGTTCAGCGCCGCGCGCTCGGCCGGCCAGTCACGGTGGTTGCGCCGGCTGCGCGAACGGGGCGCGAAGGCGGCCGCCGAGGTGACCGCCGGGGACGGCGCGCGGGAGGACGCCCCCGCCGGGCGGACCCGCCGGGGCCTGCAGCGGCTCGGCGTCTGGACCCGGCACGCCAACGCCGTCGGCACCCGGTTGCTGTCCGGCCGCGCCGGGCCCGTGGTCGTGCTGGTCAGCGGCGCGGTCGGGCTGCCTCCACTGCTCGCGATCGCCTTCTACGCGGGCAGCTCGAGCATGAAGGTGCGCAGCTTCCTGGCGGCGTGCCTGGTCGGCCGCACCATCCGGTTCGTCGTCCTGGCCCTGGTTCCCGACCTGTTCTGAGCGGCCGGCGCCCCCGCCGTAGGCTCGCTCCCCGTGGCCCGGCAGCTGACCCTCGTGCCCGCTCCCGGCCCGGACGACGCCGCCGCGGTGCTGGGCACCGTCTGGCCAACGCTGCAGGCCTGCCTGGACGGCGACGCCCCGCTGGCCGTCCTGCCCGCCGGCACCGGGCCGGCCGGCACCGCCCGTGCGGTGCTCCGCCCGGACCAGCCGCTGGAGCCGGGCACCGACCTGGTCGTGGTCACCTCCGGGTCCACTGGCGGCGGTCGCGGGGTGCTGCTGTCCGCCGGCGCGCTGCGCGCCTCGGCCACCGCCACGCTCGACCGGCTGGGTGGCCCGGGGAGCTGGCTGCTGGCGCTGCCTCTCTCAGCCGTCGGCGGCCTGCAGGTCCTCTGCCGCAGCGCGTTGGCCGGCCGCGCCCCCGCCGTGCTGGGCCGACACGAGCCGCTGGGCTCGGCGCTGGCCCGGCTGCCGGCCGGCGACCGGCGGTACACCTCCCTGGTGCCCACCCAACTGCGCCGGTTCCTGGCCACCGAGCCCGACGCGCTCGCCACCTTCGACGGCGTCCTGGTCGGCGGAGCAGCCACCGACGCCGCCCTGCTGCAGGGGGCCCGGGACGCCGGGGTCGCGGTGCGCACCACCTACGGGATGAGCGAGACCGCCGGCGGCTGCGTCTACGACGGCGTGCCGCTGGCCGGCGTCGGCGTCCGGGTGGACGACGAGGGCGTGCAGCTGTCCGGCCCGACCCTGGCGCACGGCTACCGGCTCGACCCGGCTGGCACGGCGGCGGTCTTCGGCGCCGACGGCTGGTTCCGCACCCGGGACGCCGGCTCGCTGGACGCCGACGGCCGGCTCACCGTGCACGGCCGGCTGGACGACGTCCTGGTCACCGGCGGGGTGAACGTGGCGCCGCAGGCCGTGGAGGCGGTGCTGCGCGAGCACCCGTCGGTCGCCGACGCCGTCGTCGCCGGTCGACCGGACCCGGAGTGGGGCCAGCGGGTGGTCGCTGCCGTCGTCCCCGCGCCCGGCGCGACGCCCACCCTGGCCGAGCTGCGGCCCTGGGTCACCGCCCGGCTCGGCGCAGCCGCCGCCCCCCGCGAGCTGCACGAGATCGCCGCCGTCCCCACGCTGCACACCGGCAAGCCCGACCGCCGCTCGGTCGCGACGCAGCTGACCAGCGGAGAGCAGTAGTGGCCACCCCCGCCCAGTGGCTGGAGGGCGCCCGCCCCCGGACCCTGCCCGCCGCACTCGCGCCGGTCTTCGTCGGCACCGGCGCCGCGGCCGCCCTGGACGGGTTCCGGCTGGGCCCGGCCGTGCTCGCGCTCGTGGTGGCGCTGGCCCTGCAGGTGGCGGTGAACTACGCCAACGACTACTCCGACGGAAAGCGGGGCACCGACGCCGACCGGGTCGGCCCCATGCGGCTGGTCGGCTCCGGTGCGGCCGGCCCCCGGCAGGTGCTCGTCGCCGCCGGGATCGCCTTCGCGGTGGCCGCAGTCGCCGGCCTCGGCCTCGCCGCGCTGTCCAGCTGGTGGCTGGTCGCCGTGGGCGCGGTGAGCATCCTGGCCGCCTGGACCTACACCGGCGGCCCGCTTCCCTACGGCTACCGGGCACTCGGCGAGGTGTTCGTCTTCGTCTTCTTCGGCCTGGTCGCCGTGGTGGGGACCACGTTCGCCCAGACCCGGCACCTCGACTCCCTCGCCGTGGCCGCGGCCGTCCCGATCGGACTGTTGTCGGTGGCCCTGCTGGTGGTCAACAACCTGCGCGACGTGCACGGGGACGCCGCGGTCGGCAAGCGGACCCTGGCCGTGCTGCTGGGCGAGCAGGGCACCCGGCGGGCCTACACCGTCCTGCTGCTCGTCGCCTTCATGCTGATCGCGGTCATCGGCAGCGCCCGCCCGTGGGCGCTACTGGGGCTGCTGGCCGTACCGCTGGCCGTGCCGCCGGTGCGCCGGGTGCTGGGCGGCGGCCGCGGTCCGGTGCTGATCGGGGCGCTCAAGGCCACCGGTCGGCTGACGCTGGTCACCGGGGTGCTGTTCGCGGTCGGGCTCGCGCTGAGCTGAGCAAGGACCCGCTGCCCCCCGCCGCTCGCAGGCTCGCGGCGGGACCCTGCAGCGGGGCCTCCTTCAGGCGGCGGCGTCGTCGGCGTCGGTGCCGCGCAGTCGGGCCCGCAGCTCCTGCTTGGCGAGGCTGCGGGTGGCCAGGGCCTCGGTGAGCTTGCCGCGGGCCGGCCGCAGCAGCACGTAGGCCACCGGCATCGACAGCAGCAGGCCGAACAGCACGCCCGGGAAGCTGCCCAGTCCGACCAGCCACAGCAGCGCGACGAGCGCGACCGCAATGACGACCCGGCCCAGGCTGTAGGCCAGCGCCCAGGGCAGCACCTTGGGCGCCTGCGCCGGCCCGCCGGTCGGGCCGACCGCGGCAGGACCGGGCTCGGGGGTGGTGTTCGCGTACCGGTCAGCCATGACGGCCCTCCCACTTGGTCGACAGCACAACGGTCGTCCGGGTTCGGGCGACGCCTCTGATCCGGTTCAACGCGCTGATGGTGTCCTCCAGTGCCGCGATGTCGGACACGCGCACCTTGAGCACGTAGCCCTCGCTCCCGGCGACCCGCCAGCAGTCCTCGACGTAGGGCAGCTCGCGCATCGCCTCCTCCAGGCCGGTGTCGTCGACCGAGTCGCTCTCGATCACCCCGACCAGCGCGGTGACGCCCAGGCCCACCGAGGCCGGGTCGACGACCGCCCGGTAACCGGTGATCACCCCCGAGCCCTCGAGCTTGCCCACCCGCTCGTGCACGGAGGGAGCCGACAGGCCCACCTGCCGCGCGAGCTCGGCGTAGCTGGCCCGGCCGTTGGCCCGCAGCAGGCCGATCAACTGCTCGTCCACCGCGTCGATGACGCCCTCCGGTTCGGGATCGGTCGGGTCCGGCCCCGGGTGGGACTCAGATCCCCGCCCCCGAGTATCGCTGCCGAGCTACATTGGAGTCCGACGAGGGGGGAACCGGCATGGTCGTTCTGGTCATGATGGCGATCGCTGTAGGCGTGGTCGTGCTGGCGATGCGGGCCGCCGCGGCGCAGGGGGGTCCGGACGTGACCACCCGGCCGGCGCGCCCGGCCCGGCGTCCCCGGGTGGCCCGGCCGATCCGGCCGCTGGCGCCCGACGACGACCCGGAATTCTTGCGGGAGCTCGAGCGGCGGGCACGCCGGGACGACGGCGCCGCGAGCTGACCGCCCGATCAATCGCGGAGCCATTCATCGGGCGGCCCGTAGGCCATCGTCTGCAGTGCTTCTGAGCACGGCGTAACCGTTCCGCTGTTACACCGGAGGTGGGGGGTTCAGGCGGCGCTGCTGCCCCGCGGCTTGTCCACGGCGGCGCCGCCGAAGAACCGCCGCCAGCCGGCCCGGCGCCGCGTCGGCTCCTCCGGGAGGACGGCGACCGCACCGGTTCCGGCGGGCGTGCGGTCGATCTGCGCGTCGGCCGGCCAGCCCAGGCCGGTCCCGTCCGGCGGCGAGCCGGGCCAGCCGAGGCCGCCGTCGGCCGCGGTGGCCGGGCGCCGGCCGCTCGCGTGCCGGAGGCCGCCGAGCGACTCCGGGGCCTGGCGCTGCAGAGCAGCCGCCACGATCGGGTGGACACCGGCGCCTTCGTCGGCCGCGTGCCTACCCACGGTGAGCTCCACCGCGATCAGTCATGCGGCCAGGATGCCACGTTCGGCAGCGAGCGACACGGTTCCGCGACGTCTGACAGGCAGAACCACCCGATCCAGTGACTAAGGGTGATCGGTCGGGCGACGGAATCCAGCTCAGTTGACGCCGGCGTAGCTGTGCAGACCGGTCGACACCATGTTCACGTAGAGCAGGTTGAACACCATCACAGCCAGCCCGACGACGTTGACCCAGGCCGAGGGCCGGCCGCGCCAACCGGCGGTGGTGCGGGCGTGCAGGTAGGCGGCGTAGACCACCCAGGCGATGAAGGCCCAGGTCTCCTTGGGGTCCCAGCCCCAGAACCGGCCCCAGGCGCTCTCCGCCCAGATCGCGCCGGCGATCACGGCGAAGGTCCAGATCGGGAAGCCGAAGACCGCCGTGCGGTGGGCGGTGCGGTCCAGAGCCGCGGCACTGGGCAACCGGGCCAGCAGCGAGGACGACGGCGCCAGCCCCGCAGCGGCCTTCTGCTCGTACCGGGACCGCAGCAGGTACAGCACGCTGGCGATGCCGCTGACGAAGAAGATGCCGAAGCCGAGGATCGCCGTCGTCACGTGGACGCCCAGCCACCACGACCGCAGCGCCGCGACCAGCGGGCCGGCCGAGGCGTAGAGGAACAGCCCGATCAGCACCATCGCCAGGACGACGGGGCCGAGCACGAACGCACCGATGTGCCGCAGCACCGGCGCCCGCAGCGCCAGCACCGTGTAGGCCACGACCGCCACGAGCACCACGGCGGTGGCGAACTCGTACATGTTTCCCCACGGCAGCCGGTCGGCGGCCATCCCGCGGGTCACCAGCACCGCGGCGTGGGCGACCCCGCCCAGCACGGTCAGGGCCATCGCCACCCCGCCGAGCCGCCGCGCCCCCGGCGACTCGGCGGGCGGGCCGTCCAGCGCGCCCGGTTGCACCACCGTCGGCGCCCCGGCGCCGACGGCGACCAGCTCGCGGGACCGGGCCGGCCAGTTGCCGAAGGCCAGCTCGGCACAGAACGCCACGACCGCCAGCGAGTACAGCACCACGGCGACTGAGAACAGGTTGTCCGACAGCGCGGCGAGCGACGGGTCGATCACGAGGACGGGATCTCCTTCTCCGGTGCGCCACCGCGCGCGGACGGTGCGGCGGCGTCAGGTGCGGACGTGCGGTTGCGGTCGGCCAGCGCCGTCCTGACCTGGTCGGTCAGTGCGGTGAACCGCGGCGCCGTGTCGGCGCTGCCGCGGGTCAGCGAGCCGATCGACAGCACGGTACCCCCGCCGTCCGGGGCCGGCCCGACCCGGGCGAACACCCGCTCGCGACGCACCAGCAGCATTCCGAGCAGCCCGACGAGCAGCGAGATCGCCGCTGCCAGCACCCAGCCCTGGCCGGGGTCGTGGGACAGCTGCAGGGCGGCGAACTCCTTGAGGCCGCTGAAGGTGACCACTGTGCCGTCGTCCAGCGTGGTGGACTCTCCGACCGACAGGTTGGCCGTGCCGACCTTGGTCAGCTGGTCACGGTCGATCTGGGTCTGGTCCAGCGAGTACACCGACTGGGGTAGCCCTGAGTCCAGACCCAGGTAGCCCCGGTAAACGAAGATGGCGACCTGCGGGTTCAGCGGCCGTGGGTCGGTCGAGACCAGCACACTGCCCTGCAGTAACCCGGTCGGGGCGAAGAAGCCCTGCAGGGCCAGCTGGTCGGTGGCCCCGGCGCCGAGGTCGGGCAGCTTGAGCGCGCCCTCGCTGGCCATCGTCGCGGTCTCGGTGGGCAGGAACGGCGCCGAGACGTCGTCGAAGGACCGGCCGTCGGGCAGCACCACGGTGAAACTGGGGCTGAACCCGTGGCCGGTGACGTAGACCCGGTCGCCGTCCACGCGCAGCGGGTGGTTCACCCCGATGGTGGTGGCCCGCATCGCCGCCCCGGCCAGGCCGTAGTCGAGGTCGGCGGTGAAGGACGCCGCGGTGCCGTTCGCCTCGTACTCGGCCCGGAAGTCGGTCAGGTCCACGCACAGCGGGGTGAGGTCGGACTGGCTCACCAGCGGACCGGCGGAGTAGGTGTCGTACTGCTGGAAGGAGTTGCAGAAGCCGCCGCCCTCGGTGACCAGGATGCTGCCCTCGTAGCCCCAGAGCTTGCCGCCGGCCAGGCCGAGCAGCAGCGCCAGCAGCGACAGGTGGAACAGCAGGTTCCCGGTCTCGCGGAGGTAGCCCTTCTCCGCCGACAGCTCCGGTCCGGCCCGGCCCTCCCGACGGACCACCCGGAAGCGCTTGACCCGGAGCTCCTCCTCCACCACGTCCAGCGCGGCGACCGGCGGCAGGCTCGCTGTGAGCTCGGTGGACTCGGGCAGCTGCTGCAGGTGCCGCGGGGCCGCTGGCGGCGAGGACAGCAGGTTGCGGGCGTGCTCGGCGGCGCGGGGCAGCACGCAGCCGATCAGGGAGATGAACAGCAGCAGGTAGATGGCCGCGAACCACGGCGAGCTGAAGACGCCGAACAGGTAGAGCTTGTCGAGGACCGGCGCCAGCGTCGGGTGGTCGGCGAAGTACCGGGTGACGTTGGACTGCGACAGCGAGCGCTGCGGCAGCAGCGATCCCGGGATCGCGGCCACGGCCAGCAGGAACAGCAGGATCAGCGCGGTGCGCATCGCGGTCAGCTGGCGCCACCAGCGCAGCAGCCGGCCGCCGACCCGACGCACCAACGACGGCCGGGACGGCGGGATGGTCGGCGCGGCCGGCCTCGGCGGGGCCGTCGTGGTCACAGCTCTCGCCCCGTCACAGCGCGGACTCCCCGAACCCGGTGGCGGCCAGCCAGCTGCGCAGCCACTGCATCATCTCGGTCCACGCGCCGGTGAGCAGCAGCAGACCGACCAGCACGAGCACCACGCCGCCGAACCGGGTGACCGTGCGGGCGTGCCGGCGCAGGAAGGACGTCGCACCCATCGCCCAGCGGGCCCCCATGGCCACCAGCACGAACGGAACGCCGAGGCCCAGGCAGTAGGCGACCGACAGCAGCGCACCGCGCGCCGCCGTCCCCTCGTTGACCGCCAGGGAGAAGACGGCGGCGAGCGTCGGGCCCAGGCACGGGGTCCAGCCCAGCCCGAACACGATGCCGAGCAGGGGCGCGCCGGCCAGACCCGCGGCCGGCCGGGCGCTCATCCGCTTGGTGCGCTGCAGCAGCGGGAGCCAGCCGAGGAAACCCAGCCCGACGACCACGGTGACCGTGCCGAAGACCCGGGTCAGCACGTCGTCGTACTGCAGGAGCAGCCGGCCCAGCCCGCCGAAGGCCGTGCCGGCGGCCACGAACACCGCGGTGAAACCGAGCACGAACAGCACCGCGCCGAGCACCATCCGCCCACGCGGGGAGCGCTCGTCGGTGATCTCCCGGACGGCGGTGGCGGTCGCGCCGGCACCGCCGACGGTGCCGGTACCGGTGCCGACGGGAACGTTGGCCGTCGTCCCGGCGCCCGTGCCGACCAGGCCGGTGACGTAGGAGAGATAGCCGGGCACCAGCGGCAGGACGCACGGCGAGGCGAAGCTGATCAGCCCCACCAGCGCGGCCACGGCGGCGGCCACGAGCAGCGGCCCGTCGGCGACCAGCCCGGCGAAGGTCTCCCCCACCTCAGTCCTCCCCCAGCGCCAGGTCAAGCACCGCGCGCAGGTCGTCCTGCTGCACCTCACCGGTGTACACCGCGGCGACCCGGCCCTCGCGGTCGAGCACGATCGTCGAGGGGATGGCGGTGGCCGGGTAGTCGCGGAAGGCCAGCGCGACCTCGCCCTTCGGGTCGAACAGCGAGGGGAACGTGACGCCCTTGCTCTCCACGAAGGCGGTCGCGAGCTGCTGCACGTCCTTGACGTTGAGCCCCAGGAACTGCACCCCGTCGTCCTGCACGTCGGCGTAGACCTCCTGGAACTGCGGCGTCTCCACCCGGCAGGGCGCGCACCACGAACCCCAGAAGTTCAGGACGGCGACGTCCCCGGCCAGCGAGGAGGAGTCGAAGTCCCCGCCGTCCAGCAGCGTGCCGGAGAACGCGGGTGCGGCGGCCCGCTCGCCGGCCGGGATGACCTTCCCGGCCGGGGTACCCGCGACGAACCGGAACTCCCCGCCGTTGGCGACGTCGACCGCCCCGGCGCCCGTGGTGCATCCCGCGAGCGCGCCGAGGGCAGCCAACACGAGCAGCGCCCTGCGCACCCCGGGACTACGCACCGGGCACCGCGTCCGGGTCGGTGGCCCCGGCGGGCTCGGCGTAGTCGATCCGGGTGAGCCGGTCGCCGATGTAGGTCAGCGAGGTGACGCTGGCCAGCCCGCACTCCCGCTTGCGGGGGTCGTGCAGGTAGCTGCGGCCCTCCAGGTGCAGGCGGAGGGTCCAGGTCGGCAGCTGGTGGCTGACACACACCGCGGCGTGCCCGCGGGCAGCGTCCCGGGCACTGGCGACCGCGCCGACCATCCGCGCGGCGATCTCGCGGTACGGCTCGCCCCACGACGGCAGCCACGGGTTGCGCAACCGCCACCAGTTGGCCGGTCGCCGCAGCGCGCCGTCACCGACACCGAAGGTCTTGCCCTCGAAGTCGTTGCCGGCCTCGATCAGCCGCTCGTCGGTGGCGATCGGCAGGTCGAGTGCCGCGGAGATCGGGGCGGCGGTCTGCTGGGCGCGCTCCAGCGGGCTGGCCACCAGGTAGGTGACGTCGCGGCCGCGGAACCACCCGGCGGTCGTCCGGGCCATGTCCTCCCCGCCGGGGGACAGCCGGTAACCGGGCAGCCGGCCGTAGAGGACGCCGGTCGGGTTGTGCACCTCGCCGTGCCGCATCACGTGGACGACGGTGGTCACCTGCCGGGCACATTGGCCACTTCGGCCGTCGGTCGGCTGGTCGTTCGAGGTCACGGGGACAGCTCCTGCGCGTCGTTGGCCGCTGCATCGCGGGCAGGCGACAGGGTCGGGTCGGCGGCCGCGGCGGCCCGGGCGGCGGCCGGCAGCGCAGCGAGCACGTGCTCGACCGCGGCGTCGTCCAGCGCGGCGCTGACGAACCAGGCCTCGTAGGCCGAGGGGGGCAGGTACACGCCGGAGGCGAGCATGGAGTGGAAGAAGGCGGTGTGCCGGGCGATGTCCTGGCTGCGGGCGTCGTCGTAGTCGCGCACCTGGCGCTCGTCGGGCACGAAGAAGACCGAGAACATCGAGCCGGCCTGCTGCATCCGGTGCTTCACCCCGGCCGCGAACAGCGCCGCACTGGCCGCACCGCGTAGCACGGCGGCCACCTCGTCGCAACGGGCGTAGACCTCCTCGGTGCACAGCCGCAGCGTGGTCAGCCCGGCGGCGACCGCGACCGGGTTCCCGGACAGCGTGCCGGCCTGGTAGACCGGCCCGGCCGGCGCGAGCTGCTCCATGACGTCGGCGCGGCCACCGAACGCCGCGGCCGGCAGCCCGCCGCCCATCACCTTGCCGAAGGTGAACAGGTCGGCCTCGACCGGCTCGAGCCCGTACCAACCGGAGCGGGACACCCGGAAGCCGGTCATCACCTCGTCGACGACCAGCAGCGCGCCGTGCGCGGCGGTGATCCGGCGCAGGTGGGCGTTGAACCCGTCCAGCGGCGGGACGACGCCCATGTTGCCGGGCGCGGCCTCGGTGATCACGCAGGCGATCCGGTCGCCCTTCTCGGCGAACACCGCCTCGACCGCGGCCACGTCGTTGTAGGGCAGGACGACGGTGTCCGCGGCGGCGCCGGTGGTGACGCCCGGGGTGTCGGGCAGGGCCAGTGTGGCGACGCCGGAGCCGGCCGAAACCAGTAGCGCGTCGACGTGGCCGTGGTAACACCCGGCGAACTTGACGACCAGCGGCCGGCCGGTGGCGCCCCGGGCCAGCCGGATCGCCGACAACACCGCCTCGGTGCCGGAGTTGACCAGCCGCACCCGCTCGACCGGTGCGACCCGCGAAGCGATCTCCTCGGCGAGCTCGACCTCGCCGCGGGTCGGGGTGCCGAAGCTGAAGCCGCGCCGCGCCGCGGCGGTGACGGCAGCGACGACCTCGGGCTGCGCGTGGCCCAGGATCATCGGGCCCCAGGAGGCGACCAGGTCGACGTAGCGACGGCCGTCGACGTCGGTCAGCCAGGCGCCGCTGCCCTCGGCCATGAAGCGCGGGGTGCCGCCGACGGCGCGGAAGGCCCGCACCGGGGAGTTGACCCCACCGGGGGTGATCCGGCCGGCCCTGTCGAACAGCTGCGCGGAGGCCGGGGCCTGGTAGGGGTACGGCGTCATCACGGAGTCAGTCTCCCTGCTCCACCTGTGGGGTGGCGGGGTGGGCGGCCAGGATCGCCTCGGTCAGCGCCCGCGGAACCCGGGTGGGGACGAGCAGGGTCTGCCCGTCGGTGCGCTTGAGCGGCAGCCCGGTGCGGCCCTTGGGCACCGACCAGCCCCCGCCGAGCACCGCGGCCCCGGCGTCCACGCCGGCGGTGCCGGCAACGACCCCGCGCAGGTGGGCGGCGTCCACCTCGGCCAGCGGCACCCGGTCGCGGCCGACGGTCAGCGCGGCGTCCTCGCCGCGGCCGTCGACCCGCACGGTCCAGATCCGGCGGGCGGACAGGCAGCCCGCGCCGACCCCGCCCAGCACCAGCGCGCCGAACAGCATCCAGAGCAACGCGGGGACGTCGGGACCGGGCAGCACGGCGTCGAGCACGAGCAGCACCGCCAGCGCCGCGGCGACCAGCCAGATCGACCGCCACGAGCCGCCCGGCTCGAGGTACGTCCCGTCGCCGGCCGCCGTCATGGGCGGGTCAGCGCAGCCAGCGGGCGGCCTCGACCGCCCAATACGTCAGCACCGACCCGGCACCCGCGCGGCGGATGGCGGTGAGCGTCTCCAGGATGGCCCGCTCGCGGTCGATCCAGCCGTTCGCCGCAGCAGCCTCGACCATCGCGTACTCACCGCTGACCTGGTACGCGCTGACCGGGACGTCGACGGCCTCGGCCACCCGGCTGACGATGTCCAGGTAGGGCAGCGCCGGCTTGACCATAACGGCGTCCGCGCCCTCCGCGAGGTCCTGCGCGACCTCGCGCAGTGCCTCATCGGCGTTGGGCGGGTCCATCTGGTACGTCGACCGGTCGCCGAACTGGGGCGCACCCTCGGCGGCCTCCCGGAAGGGGCCGTAGAAGCCGGAAGCGTACTTGGCCGCGTAGGCCAGGATCGGCGTCTCGGTGAACGCGGCGCTGTCCAGACCGGCCCGGATCGCGGCCACCTGGCCGTCCATCATCCCGCTGGGGGCGATCACGTGCGCCCCGGCCCGGGCCTGGGCGATCGCCACCGCGGCGTAGCGGTCCAGTGTCGGGTCGTTGTCGATGACGCCGGCCGGGGTGACCACCCCGCAGTGCCCGTGGTCGGTGTACTCGCACAGGCACAGGTCGGCCATCAGGACCAGCTCGTCGCCGAGGTCGGCGCGTAGCTGCTGCAGGGCGACGTTGACGACCCCGTCAGCGGCGTCTGCCTGAGAGCCGGCGGCGTCCTTCTCCGCCGGGATCCCGAACAGCATCAGCCCGCTGATGCCGGCCTCGGCGGCCTCGTGCGCGGCCTTGCGCAGCGAGTCCAGCGAGTGCTGCACGACGCCGGGCATGGAGTTGATCGGCACCGGATCGGGAATGTCCTGCTTGACGAAGACCGGCAGCACGAGGTCGGCCGGGGTCAGCCGGGTCTGCGCGGTCCAGCGGCGCATCGCCGGCGTCGAGCGCAGCCGCCGTCCGCGGGCGAACCCGGGGTTGGCACCCCCGCTGGTCACTTCTCGCCCTCCCCCTCGGCCTCGGCCCGGCGGGCCTCGGCGAAGGCGGCGAGCGCATCGACCAGCGGCCCGACGGCGGCGGTCTCCGGCTGGACGTCGACCCGCAAGCCGAACTCGGTGGCGCTGGCGGCGGTGGCCGGGCCGATCACCGAGACCACCGTGCGGGCATGCGGCTTGCCGGCGATGCCGACCAGGTTGCGCACCGTGGAGGAGGAGGTGAAGCAGACCGCGTCGAAGCCACCGCCCTTGATCGCCTCGCGGACCGCGGCGGCCGGCGGCGCAGCGCGCACGGTTCGGTAGGCGGTGACGTCGTCGATCTCCCAGCCGCGGTCCTTCAGGCCCGCGGCGAGGGTCTCGGTGGCGATGTCGGCACGGGGCAGCAGCACCCGGTCGATCGGGTCGAACACGTCGTCGTAGGGCGGGAAGTCAGCGAGCAGACCCTCGCTCGACTGCTCCCCGCTGGGCACGAGCTCGGGCACGATGCCCCACGAGCGGACGGCGTCGGCGGTCTGCTCGCCCACGCAGGCGACCTTGACCCCGGCGAAGGCGCGGGCGTCCAGGCCGAGCTCGGCGAACTTCTCCCGGACCGCCTTCACCGCGTTGGTCGAGGTGAACACGATCCAGCCGTACCGGCCGGTGACCAGGCCCTTGACGGCGCGGTCCATCTGGGCCGGGCTGCGCGGCGGCTCGACGGCGATGGTCGGCACCTCGACCGGGACGGCGCCGTAGGCGCGCAGCCGGTCGCTCATCTCGCCGGCCTGCTCCCGGGTGCGCGGCACCAGGACGCGCCAGCCGAACAGCGGGCGACTCTCCCACCACGACAGCTTGGCGCGCTTGTCGACCACGGCGCCGACGGTGGCCACGACGTTGCCGGACAACGCGTCCAGCCCGGCGGTCTTCTCGGCCACCGCGGACAGCTTCGCGACGACGCTCTTCTGCGCGGTGCCCGAGCCCTCGACGGTGACGACAACCTGGGTGTTGCCCGACAGGCCGCCCTCGACGAGCCCGGCGGCCACAGTGGGCAGCTGCTCGGCGGTGGCCTGCAGCACCAACGGGCTGCCGGTGCCGCTCGCGGCCGCGGCGAGCGCCCCGAGGTCGGGAGTCGCCTCCCCACCGGCCTGCGAGCGCAGGTCGGCCTGCACCGAGGCCGCCCCGATGGCCACGCCGGCGTACGCCGGCACGGCGGTGCCGACCGCGACGCCGGGCACGACGTCGAAGGGCACGCTGGTCCGGGTGACGGCCAGCGCCTCCTTCACCACTGCGTCGGTGGTGAAGGGGTCACCGGCGACCAGCCGGACGACGGTGCTGCCGTTCTTCGCCGCGGCCACGGCGTTCTTGGCCACCTCGGCCGGCTCGCCGCTCACCGTGGTGAGCTCGAGCTCCGGGTGCCGGTCCCGGAGCGCCTCGACGAGCGCGCCGGAGACGTCGGGGTCGGCCAGCACCAGGTCGGCGGCCGCCAGTGCGGCGCTCGCCCGGGCGGTGAGCAGCTCCGGGTCGCCGGGGCCGGCGCCGACGAAGACCACTCGGCCGGTCTGCTTGCGTGAGCGCGTCATCGCGTGCTCCTGTTCCTGCCCCCGGAGGGGGTCGCTGCGGGTGTGTCGGGACGGTGGGGGTGGTGGTGGGGGGCGCTCACCGGCTGGCCGCCTTCAGACCGGCTGGCCGCCATCAGAGAGGCGGCGCCGCGGTCGAGCAGTTCGTCGGCCAGGGCGCGCCCCAGCTCGACGGCGTCCGACGCGGCTCCGGACGCCGAACCGCGAACGCCGTCGCTGCCGTCGAGCGCGGTGACCGAGGCGCGGAGGTAGAGCTCAGCGGTGCCGTCCTCGGCCTCGGCGAGCTCGGCGTAGGCGGCCACCGGGGCGCTGCAGCCAGCCTCGAGGGCGGTCAGCACCGCACGCTCGGCGGCGACGCAGGCACGCGCGGCCGGGTCGTCGAGGGAGGCGAGCAGGTCGCGGACCCGGGTGTCGTCGGTCCGGCATTCCACGGCCAGGGCACCCTGCGCGGGGGCCGGCAGCACCTGGATCGGATCGAGCACCTCGGTCACCGCCGACAGCCGGCCAAGCCGGGAGAGACCGGCCCGGGCCAAGACCACGGCGTCCAGGTCACCGGGGCCGTCCCCGCGCCCGGCGACGCGTCCCATCCGGGTGTCGACGTTGCCGCGGATCGGCACCACGCACAGGCCCAGGCCGAGGGCCCGCAGCTGGGCCATCCGGCGCGGGGCGCCGGTGCCAATCTGGGCGCCGGGCGGGAGCTCGCCGAGGGTGAGTCCGTCGCGGGCGATCAGGACGTCGCGGGGGTCTTCGCGCGGCGGCACCGCGCCGATCGTCAGGCCGGGGGCGGGCATGGTGGGCAGGTCCTTGAAGCTGTGCACCGCCAGGTCGACGTCCCCGGCGAGCAGGGCGTCGCGCAGCGCGGTCACAAAGACGCCGGTACCGCCGAGCTGGCTGATCGCGGCCTGAGAGCGGTCGCCGTACGTGCTGACGTGGACGAGCTCGACCGGGACGCCACTGGCGGCGGTGAGCGCGTCGGCGACGTGCTGGGACTGGGTGAGCGCGAGCTGGCTGGCCCGGGTGCCCAGCCGCAGCGTCTGCCGTCGGACCTCGGTCTGCGTCACGAGACCTCCTCGCCGGCGCTGCGCAGGTCCAGCGCGGACAGCCGGGTGCCGGCCGGCAGCTCCGGGTCCACGGTGACCGCGTCGGACAACGTGGCGGTGTCGCCGGCGAGCCCCTCGCCGATGCCCAGGCCGAAGAGGGCCCGCAGCGCGTCGGCGTAGTCGGTGCCGCCCGGGACGCTGGCCAGCTCCTTCACCCGCACCGTCGGCTCGTGCAGCAGCTTGTCGACCACCCGGCGCACCGTGCGGGCGATCTCGCTGCGCGCGCGGGCGTCGAGGTCGGGCAGCCGGGTGGACAGCCGCAGCAGCTCGGCGTCGACGACCTCGGCGGCCTGGCTGCGCAGCGCGGAGACGGTGGGCGCCACCGCGGCGGCCTGCCGCTCGGCGCGCAGCAGCGAGGTCTCCAGCTCGACCAGGGCATACGCGGCGGCGACGTCGTCGGCGGCGACGGAACCGGCGACCGGACGCCGGGGGTGCGCGGCCCCCTCGCCCTGCAGCATCGCCAGGTCGACCACGTGCACGCCGGGCAGGCCGGCGACCGCGGCCTCGACGTCGCGGGGCAGTGCCAGGTCCACGATGGCCAGCGGCCGGCCCTCGCGGCCGGCCATCGCCGCGGTGACGACCTCAGTGCCGATGACGGTGCCAGTCGCGCCGGTGCAGGTGACGAGCACGTCGGCGGCGGCCAGCTCGGCCGGCAGCTGCTCCAGGTCGGCCTGGTGGCCGCCGATGGACTCCGCGAGCCGGGAAGCGCTGGCCGGCGTCCGGCTGCTGACGGTGACCTCGGCGCCACGGCGGGCCAGCGTGGTGGCGGCGAGTGCGCCCATGGACCCGGCGCCGACCACGAGCACCGGGCGCCCGGCCAGCTCGCCGAGCAGGTCGGTCACCCGGTCGAGGGCGACCGAGACGAGCGACGCGCCGGCCTTGTCGATGCCGGTCTCGGCGTGCACCCGCTTGCCCACGCGCAGCGCGCGCTGGGCGATCGGGTGCAGCTCGCGTCCGACGGTGCCCTCCGCCTGAGCGAGGGCGTAGGCCGACCGGAGCTGGCCGAGGACCTGGGTCTCCCCCACGACCATCGAGTCCAGGCCGGCGGCGACGGTGCACAGGTGGCCGATCGCCTGATCCTCGTAGTGGACCGTGACGTAGGGCGAGAGCTCCTCGACGGTCGCGCCGGCGTGCCGGGCGAGCACCCGGCTGACGTCGGTGACCCCGCCGTGGAAGCGGTCGACCTCGGCGAAGATTTCCACCCGGTTGCAGGTGGCCAGCACGATGACCTCGCTGACGTGGTCGCTGTCGAGCAGTTCGTGCAGCGCCTTGACGGTGTCGTCGCCGCTCATGCTGACCTGCTCGAGAAGGGCGACCGGCGCGGTCTGGTGGCTGATGCCGACGGCGAGCAGGCTCATCGACCTACCTCCGGTGCAGGAGCGGAGCGCCTCATCGCTGCGCTCCCAGTGCCGCGGGGACCGGCACGGTCACCGGCGGGCGGCCACCGTCACGCTGTTGGTCCAGGAAGGCCAGCACCTGCAGCTCCACGGACAGGTCCACCTTCCGGACGTCGACGCCCCCGGGGACCGTCAACGCCACCGGAGCGAAGTTCAAGATGCTCCTCACCCCGGCGGCGACCAGCCGGTCACAGACCGACTGGGCGACCTCGGCCGGTGTCGTGATGACCCCGATGGCCGCCTCGGTGTCGGCGACGACGCTCTCCAGGTCCGCGATCGGGCGGACCGTGCAGCCGCCGACCCGGTCGCCGACCCGCTCCGGGTCGGCGTCCAGCAGGCCGACGAACTGGAAGCCCCGGCTGGCGAAGCCGGCGTAGTCGGCCAGCGCCGCTCCGAGCCGGCCGATGCCGACCAGCACGCAGGGCCGGGACCGCTCCCCGCCCAGCGCCGCGGTCAGCCGCTCCCGCAGGCCGGACACCGAGTACCCGACGCCCCGCACACCGCAGGGGCCCAGGTAGGACAGATCCTTGCGCAGGCCTGCGGGGTTGACCCCGGCGGCAGCGGCCAGCTCGCCGGAGGACACGTGGCCGCAGCCGTCGCCGGCGAGGCCGGCCAGCACCCGGAGGTACACGGCCAGCCGGGCAACGGTGGCCTCCGGGATGATCCGGGGCCGCGACTCAGTCACCAGCAGACTCCACAGCGATCCGAACACGGCCCGGCGGGTCGCCGGGGCGTTCGGGAGACTTCGACGGCGCGGGCGCGGCTGGCCCGGCAATGCCACGGTAACCGCTTGTGAACGCAGGTACAAAGTCGCCGACCGCGCCCACGCAGGTCGAGCGGTCACGCTGTGTCCGACGACACCCTGAGGATGCCCTTCCGCCGGTGTTCAGGCGGTGCCGAGGTCCCTGCGCAGCCGGTCGACGTCGACGGTGAAGTAGCTGTGCTCGCGACCGTCGAGCAGGACCACCGGCACCCGGTCGCCGTACTCGGTGCGCAGCTCGTCCTCGGCGTCCACGTCGACCAGCTGCGGGGTGAGGCCCGCCTCGGCGCCCAGCCGGGTCACCGTCTCGGCGGCCACCTCGCACAGGTGACAGCCGGCCCGGGTGAGCAGTTGCAGCCGCGCCTCAGACATCGGAGGTCTTCCCGCCGTCCTGCTGCTCGGCGGCGGCCGCCGCGGCCGCGGCCCGCTCCAGCCCCAGTTCGCGCAGCCGGGCGCGGCTGACCTTGCCAGCCAGCGAGTGCGGCAGCTCGGTGACGAAGTGCACGCCGGTGGGCACCTTGAACCGGGCGAGCGACGCGGCGGCGTGCTCGCGCAGCTCGGCGTCGGTGACGGTGGCTTCCGGCGTCCGGACGACGACGGCGTGCACCGCCTCACCGGTGCGGGCGTCGGGCACCCCGATGACCGCGCTCTCGGCCACGCCGGGATGGGTGTCGAGCACCCGCTCCACCTCTCCGGGGTAGACGTTGAAGCCGCTGACCAGCACCAGGTCGCGGCGCCGGTCGACCAGCCGGAGGTCACCGTCGGCGTCGCGGTAGGCGATGTCCCCGGTCAGCAGCCAGCCGTCGGCGTCCGGCCCGTCGGCGCCGTCGGGCCAGTACCCGGCGAACAGGTTGGGGCCGCGGGCGCACAGCTCGCCGGCGGAGTCGGGGTCGTCGTCGCCGAACGGGTCGCCGAAGACGTCGTTGCGGACCCGGCTGCCCGGGTCGGGCCCGGCGGCCGGCCCGCCCGCGGTGTCCCGCAGGACCAGCTCCACACCCGGCAGCGGACCCCCGATGCACTCCGGCTTGGCGCGGCCGGTGGCCAGCGTGCTGGCCAGGACCGGCGAGGCCTCGGTGAGCCCGTAGCCCTCCCAGACCGTCACGGCGGCCCGGTCCCGCATGCCGGCGAAGACCTCACCAGGCAGCGGCGCCGCGCCACAGGACGCCATGTGCACGGCGGCGAACGCGCGGCGCAGGGCGGCGTCGCTGCCCGCGGCGGTGGCCGAGGCCAGCCAGGCGGCGTACATCGGTGGCGCCCCCGGGACGGCGGTGACCTCCTCCTCGGCCATCAGCCGCAGGGCCGCCACCGGGTCGAACTCCTCCACCAGCAGGGCGCACGCACCGGTGGCCGCGACCAGGCCCAGCCCGGCGTTGAAGCCGTAGACGTGGAACAGCGGCAGGACGAGCAGCACCCGGTCACCGGCGCGCACCGGAGGCGGCTCCATCGTCAGACACTGCCGCTGGTTGGCCAGCAGCGCGGCATGGGTCAGCATCGCGCCGCGCGGCCGGCCCGTCGTCCCGCTCGTGTACGCCAGCAGGGCCAGGACCTGCGGGTCGTCCGGAGCTGCCGGCGGCGGGCCGTCGCCCGCGGGCGGACCGGCGCAGACCGGCACGCCGGCGATCGGGACGCGCCCCGGAGCGGCCACCAGCAGCCGGGCGCCGGAATCGGTGAGCAGGTGGCTGACCTCGGGGTCGGTGTAGGCGGTGTTGACCGGGACGACGACCAGCCCAGCGCGCATCGCCCCGACCGTGGCCACCACCCAGTCGACGCCGTTGCGGAGCTGCACGGCCACCCGGTCGCCGGCCGACAGCCCCTCCGCCGCGTAGCCGGCGGCCGCGCGGTCGACCAGCGCGTCGAGCTCGGCCCAGTTGAGCCGCCGCTCGCCGTGTACCAGCGCGGGGGCCGCTCCGGCCCGTTCCGCGGCGCGACGGACGAGGCCGTCGAAGGTCCGGGCGTTCCCCTCGGGCGCGCCAGCGGTCACCGGTACCTCCAGGAGTGCGCGGCCGACGGGGCCACGCGTGGACGCAGCGGCACGATGTTGTCACCATGGGCTCCGGCCCGCAGCGTGCGTCGTTCGCGCGGTGGTCCGAGCCGGGGGCTCGGGGGGCGGACAAGGAGGTCGATACCGCATGACCCGTCCGCGGCCCGTGGCGTCCCGGGCTGCCTCGGACACGTCGGAGCGGGGGACGATCCGGCCGGTACCCACCCCCCGGGTGGGTCCGCAGGCGCCCGCCGGTCGGCGGCCCAGCCCGCGGCCGCGGCCGGCCCCCGAGGCCGGGCCCGCGCCGGCGCCCGACCCGTCCCCGGCGGTCGTCGAGCCGCAGCCGGCTGAGGTCGCCGCCGACGACGCCGAGCAGGTCGCGGTCTGGGAGCTGGTCCGCCGCGCCCAGACCGGTGACGCGGAGGGCTTCGGTCAGCTCTACGACCGCTACGTCGACGTGGTGTTCCGGTTCCTCTACCACCGGGTCGGTGACTCGGCGACGGCCGAGGACTTCACCAGCGAGACCTTCGTCCGCGCGCTGCGCCGGATCGACTCGCTGACCTTCCAGGGCCGCGACGTCGGCGCCTGGCTGATCACGATCGCCCGCAACATCGTGCTCGACCACGTGAAGAGCAGCCGGTACCGGCTGGAGGTCACTACGGCCGACATGCGGGACGCCGACCGGGCCACCGACGGCCCCGAGGACGCCGTCCTGCAGGGCCTCACCAACGCCGAACTCCTCGCCGGGGTCGCCCAGCTGTCCGACGAGCAGCGCGAGTGCGTGGTGCTGCGGTTCCTGCAGGACCTGTCGGTGGCCGAGACAGCCGCCGCGATGGGCAAGAAGGACGGCGCGGTCAAGGCGCTGCAGCACCGGGCCGTGCGGCGGCTGGCCACCCTGCTGCCGGAGGGGCTGCTGTGACCGCCGGGCCGGCTGGTGTCCCCGCGCCGGTAATTACCGGCCGGTACCCCGTAACGACGGGAACGCCGCGTCGTTGACCCACCGAACGGCGCACTCCGCAACTCGCGGCGGCACCGGTGGACCGGGCAGGAGCCCGGCCGGAGGACGGCGAGGACCGGGGGAGCACGGTGAGGCTGCGGCACCACAGAGCGACCGGCCGCTCCGGCTGCGCGGTCGAGGACGCGCTGCTCGACCGGCTGTGCGCCCTGTCCACCGAACTGGCCGCCCGGCCCGACGAGGTGTACCGGGCCGCCGCCCGTAGCCGTCTGGTCGCCATGGCCGCGGTCCGCACGCCGGAGACTGGGGCTGTCCGTCGTCCACAGAGCTCGCCCGGCGTGCTCCGCCGACTGCTCGCGCCCAGCTCCGAAGTCGCCCACCGGCGGAGTCGGCTCACGGCCGGCCTGACCGGTGCCGCGCTCACCGTCACCGCGCTCGGGGGAATGCTCGCCGTCGCCCAGGACGCCCGCCCCGGCGACCTGCTCTACGGCCTCAAGGTCGGCAGTGAGCACACCCGGCTGGCGCTGGCCAGCGACTCCACCCGTGGGCTCACGCTGCTCAACTTCGCCACCATCCGGCTGGAGGAGCTCACCGAGCTCGCCCGGGCCGACGCCTCGGCGCTGCCCGCGGCCGGCGTCCCCTCCTCCGGTGGGCAGACGCTGCTCGCGGCCGGTCCGGACGTCGCGGTGGTCGTCGACACCCTCGGCACCATGGACGACCAGACCACCAAGGGCACCTGGTGGTTCACCACCCAGGCGGTGCGGTCCCCCGATCCCGCGGCCCTCAGCACGCTGATCGGCTGGGCGCGCGGGCAGTCGACCGGGCTGGCCGATCTCGGCACCTCGATCCCGGCCAGTGCCGAGCAGGCGTTCACCGCGTCCGCCGACCTGATCGCCGCCGTCGCCACGCGCGGTGTCGCGCTGGAGGAGGCGGTGACCTGCGCGAGCGGGCCGGCCGTCGACGGCACCGACGACCTGGGACCGGTGCCCGCGCCCTGCCCGCCGCCGGCCGTGCCGTCCGGCACCACGGCGCCGACCGCCCCCGGCACGGGCAGCACCGGCAGCACGGCCGCCATCCCGACGACCGACGTCGTCCCACCGGGTGCGGCCGGGCTGCCCAGCCTTCCCGCGCCCTCCTCGGGAGACAGCCTGCCGGTGTCCGGCGGCGGAGCCGCGACCACCCCGGCGCTCCCCGGCAGCGGCGGCAGCCTGCCGGCACCGCCCAGCATCGGCGTCCCCGGCTCGGGCGGCCTGCCACTGCCGCCGCTGCCCACCGGCACGGCCACGTCGACGACCCCGCCGCTCATCCAGATCCCGCTGCCGGTGGTGCCCCCGCGGTCCACGCCGGTGTGCATCGGGGCGATCTGCATCGGGGCCTAGGACGGCGGCACTAGGGTCGGGCCGGGGGCCCCGGCTGCCCCCGGTCCCGTCGCCGTAGCCCCTGGGGTGCACAGAATGGTGAGAGTGCGCTTCCGCGGCAGGTCGGCGCGGATGCCGTCCGACCTGGTCGACGAGGAGACGCGCGCCCAGGTCGCCGGCGAGGCGTCGGCCGCCGCCGCGGAGACCGACGTGGCCGCCGCCCCGGCGCCGGACCGCACCGCGGCGGCGTTCTTCGATGTCGACAACACGATGATGATGGGCGCCTCGCTGTTCTGGTTCGCCCGCGGACTGGCCGCCCGCGAGTACTTCACCGGTCGTGACGTCGCCTCGTTCGTCTGGCAGCAGGCCAAGTTCCGGGTCGCGGGCACCGAGAGCAGCATCGACATGCACACCGTGCGCGACAACGCGCTCGCCTTCGTCGCCGGCCGCCCGGTCGAGGAGATCGAGCAGGCCAGTGAGGAGATCTACGACGAGTTGATGGCCGACCGCATCTGGTCAGGCACCCGACTGCTCGCCCAGCAACACCTCGACGCCGGTCAGCGGGTCTGGCTGGTCACCGCCACCCCGGTCGAGCTGGCCTCGATCATCGCCCACCGGCTCGGCCTGACCGGCGCCCTCGGCACGGTCGCCGAGGTGGTCGACGGGCGATTCACCGGCCGGCTGGTCGGCGAGCTCATGCACGGCGAGGCCAAGGCGCGGGCGGTGCGTGCCCTCGCCGAGCGGGAGTGCCTGGAACTCTCCCGGTGCACCGCCTACAGCGACTCCACCAACGACCTGCCCATGCTCACCGAGGTCGGCACCGCGGTGGCCGTGAACCCCGACTCCGAGTTGCGGTCGGTGGCGCGCTCCCGGGGATGGCAGGTCAAGGACTTCCGAACCGGCCGCAAGGTGGCCAGGATCGGCGTCCCCACCATGGGCGTGGCGGCGCTGTCCGGCGGCGTCGTCGGCGGCCTGGTCGCGTTGCGGCGTCGCAACCGCTGGCCGTTCTGAGCTGGACGGCCTCGCTGCAGGGGCCCGCGCCGAGCGTGCGAGGCGTGGGGGGCAGCGAGGTCCTTCAACTGAAGACTGAGCGGCGCTCGAGCAGCAGTCGATACAGCGAGTGCTGGATGGTCTCGCGGACCTGGTCGGTGAGGTTGAACACCACCATCGGGTCGTCGGCAGCGGCGGGGCCGTAGGACGCCGTCTCGATCGGCTCGCCGAAGGCGATGAACCACTTCGAGGGCAAGGGGACCGCGCCGAGCAGGCCCAGCAGCGGGAATGTCGGGGTGATCGGGAAGTACGGCAGTCCGAGCAGCCGGGCAACGGTCTTGGCGTTGCCGATCATCGGGTAGATCTCCTCCGCCCCGACGATCGCGCAGGGCACGATCGGCGACCCGGTGCGCAGTGCCGCCGTGACGAACCCGCCCCGTCCGAAGCGCTGCAGCGTGTACCGCTCGCTGAACGGCTTGCCCACGCCTTTGAAGCCCTCGGGGAAGACCCCGACCAGCTCTCCGGCCCCCAGCAGGCGCTCGGCGTCCTCGTTGCAGGCCAGCGTGGTGCCCATCTTGCGGGCCATCGACCCCAGCACCGGCAGCTGGAACACCAGGTCGGCGCCCAACAGTCGCAGCCGCCGGGACGCCGGGTGCTCGTCGTGCAGCGCCACCGTCGCCATCAGCGCGTCGACCGGGATCGTGCCGGAGTGGTTGGCCACCACCAGGGCGCCGCCGGTGTCGGGCACGTTGTCCAGGCCTTGGGTCTCCACCCGGAACCACCGGGAGAACAACGGCCGCAGCGCCGGCAGCAGCACGTGGTCGGTGAGGTCGGCATCGAAGCCGAACTCGTCGGTGTCGTAGTCGCCGGTCAGTCGGCCGCGCAGGAACTCCAGCGCCCCGGCCAGCTGCTCGTCCCAGTCCGCCGAGGAGGGCGGCCCCGGTGACTCGTCGTCCTCGGGTCGTAGTGGGATCACCCGCGCCTCAGGCACCGGGCACCTCCTTTCCCCGGGCACCGGTCACCCGTCGATCGGTCACAGGTCGCGCACCGCACGCAGTCCTGGCACCACCGGCGCGGGGTCGCGCCGGTGCAGCAGGGACCGGCCGGCCGCCATTCCGCCGGCGAACCGGGCGACCACGGACTGCGCGCCGCCGGTGACGCTGCCGATCAGCTCGGCGGCGACCACCGGGGCCAGGGTCCGGCCGTAGTCGGCCAGCGCAGCGGAGGTGGTGTAGCGGGGCGAGTAGCCGAACTCCTCGCGCAGCACCCGGGTGTCCAAGACCCGCCCCGAGTGCAGCAGGTGCATCTGCTCCGGAGACCAGTCGACCAGACCGGTACGCCGGGTGAGGCGCGACAGCGAGCCGACCGCCGGACCCGGGACCGGGGCGGCGATGCGGCCGAGCCGGCGGATGGCCTGGGACATCAGCACGGTGCCGGGGGCGCCGACGTTGACCGTGCCGGTGAAGTTCCCGGTCGTGGCGCGCGCCAGGACGGCGAGCGCGTCGTCCTCGTGCAGCAGCTGCAGCCTGGCGTCCCGGCCCAGTTCCGTGGGCACCACGGGCAGTCGGAAGAAGCTGGTCAGGAGGGAGTCGATCCGCGGGCCGATGAAGTGGGCGAACCGCAGGACGGCGACGTCGACGTCGGGACGGCGGCGCGCGAAGGAACGCACGTACCCCTCGATGTCCAGGCTGTCCTTGCCGAGACCGCCGCTGGGCATCCGCCGAGCCTGCATGGACTCGGTGAACACGGCCGGGTCGCGGGGGCTGGCGCCATAGACCGCGCTGGTGGACTTCAGCACGAAGCGGCGCACCGACGTCGCCCGTTGGCAGGCAGCCAGCAGTTGCATGCTCCCGATGACGTTGAGTTCCTTCATCGGGACCCGGCCGCCGGCACCGCCGGGGGTGGCGCTGATGTTCATGTGCACCACGGTGTCGACCGCCGCAGAATCGATGACCTTGGCAATCAGCGGGTTGCGGATGTCGGCCCGGACGAACTCGGTGCGGCCGAGGCGACGGAGCACCTCCGGGCCCGGGGGGACGGTGTCCACCCCGATGACCCGCTCGATCGTCGGGTCGGCCGCGAGCTCGGCCGCCAGCGCACCGCCCAGCCACCGGCTGACACCGGTGACGAGCACAACCGCGGGCGGCACGAGCGTCAGCTCACTTCTTGTTGCGTCGCTGGACGCGGGTCTTCTTGAGGAGCTTGCGGTGCTTCTTCTTCGCCATCCGCTTGCGGCGCTTCTTGATGACCGAACCCATGTCGAACTCCCGACGTCGTGGTCGCGTGGCGGCCGGGGCGGGGAACCGGGATCGGTCCCGCCGGGCACCACGCGGGGTGAACAGCTCGTGCGCGGGCCGCCCCCGGCGAAGGGGGCGGCATCGCTCGGCGCCCGAGCGTACCCGGCGTCCGGGACCAGCCTGGACTCAGGCGATGCCGGTGGCGTGACTTACGCGATGACGACGGCGCGACTGCGCGCGCCGGTCCGCTCCTCGCTCGGCGGCCCAGGGCGATGCTCCCGACGCTGTCGTCACGCGATGTCGGTGTACGCGTCGCGCAGGTACTCGTGCACCGCACGCTCCGGCACGCGGAAGGAACGGCCGACCCGGACGGCGGAGAGCTCGCCCCCGTGGACCAGGCGGTAGACCGTCATCTTGGAGACCCGCATGAGGGCGGCGACCTCGGCAACGGTGAGGAACTGGACGGCCGCGCGGGGCGCCGGGACGGCGGTGCGCTGACCGACCGGGACGGCAGCCGGGTGGGCGGCCGGGATGGGCCGGCCGAGCGAGGCGGCGGACATCGGCCGGCCGACAGGCCGCGGCACCGGGACACCCGGGCGAGAGGTTTGCACGATTGCGCGCTGGGGCATGGACACGTCGATCATCTCCGGTTTCAGCACGAGTCGGGCCACCGGCTTCCCCACCGGCGGACGGGACACGCACGTGCTGTTGCTGAGAACCCTAGGGGGACCGGAGTGACAGAAGCGATGGGTGAAACGGACAGGCGGACCGGTCCGTCCTGGGCACAAGTGGACAGAAACACAGCGTGACACTCCTGTGACCGCGTGTTGTCCACAAGCTCATCAGTCGACATGGCGGTTCTCCACAGGCTTCTGTGGAGAACTACCTGCATGTGATTCGCATGGTGCGCGGTGGGTCACACGGCCACCACACGCCGCATTCGCCGTCCGCGCGGCCTGACGTAGCGCCGTCCGGGGGTCACGCAACGCACTGGACGAGACGGCCCGCCGACGGCGTTCAGTCCGCCCGGCCGAGCTCCACCGAACGGTCGTGCGCCGCCTCGATGGCCGCGATCAGCGCCGCCCGCACACCGTGCCGCTCGAGCTCCCGGATGGCCGCGATCGTCGTTCCGCCGGGGCTGGTGACAGCCTCTCGCAACTGCACCGGGTGCTCCCCCGAGTCCCGCAGCATCACCGCCGCGCCGAGCGCGGTCTGCACGATGAGGTCGGCCGCCACCGTGCGCGGCAGGCCGAGGAGGATGCCGGCGTCGATCATCGCCTCGACGAGGAAGAAGAAGTAGGCCGGCCCGCTGCCCGACAGCGCTGTGACGGCGTCCTGCTGGCTCTCCGGGACCCGCCGCACCTGACCGACCGGCGCGAGCAACGCCTCGGCCTCGTCCAGGTGCGCCTCGGTGGCGTGCGCCCCGGCCGAGAGCACGCTCATCCCCTCGTCGACCAGGGCCGGGGTGTTGGGCATGACCCGCACCACCGGCGTGCCCGCGGGCAGCGCCGCCTCGATCCGCGCGGTGGGCACGCCGGCGGCGACGGAGACCACCAGGTGTTGTGAGGTGACGTGCGGGGACAGCAGCCCCAGCAGGGTATCGATGTCCTGGGGCTTGACGGCCAGCAGCAGCACCCGCGCCCGCTGGGCCGCCGTGGCGAGGTCCACCGCGTCCACGCCGTAGCGCTCGGCGAGCTCCGCGGCCCGGGCCGGACTCCGCTCGACCACCGCGATGGCCCCGGCGCCGGGGCCGGTCCCGCCGTCCCGCGCCTGGCGCACGAGCCCGGCGAGCAGCGCCTCGCCGATCTTGCCGCCGCCGACGATGGCCAGTCCCGAGCGTCCGCCTGTGGTCACGGCGGCGACCGTAGTGCCGGGCGTGTGCCCCGTGGGGGCCTGGGGTAGCCGCCGGCCGTGACGGATGAACTCAGCGGGAAGCGGGTGGCCGTGCTGGCCACCGACGGAGTCGAGCAGGTCGAGCCGGACCGGCCCTGGCAGGCACTGGTCGACGCCGGCGCCGAACCCCGGCTCGTCAACCTCGGGGCCGGCACCATCACCGCCTGCGACCACATCGAGGCCGGTGACACGAGACCGTCGACCTGACCCTCGCCGACGCCGACCCCGCGTCCTTCGACGCGCTGCTGCTGCCCGGCGGCGTCATCAACGGCGACTTCGTCGGCGCGGACGAAGTCGCCGTGGCGTCCGTACGGGCCCTTGTCGACGCGGGCAAGCCGATCGGGGCGATCTGCCACGCCCCGTGGGTGCTCATCGAGGCCGGCGCGGTGCGGGGCCGGCGGATGACGTCGCGGCCCTCGCTGCAGATCGACCTGCGCAACGCCGGCGCCGACTGGGTGGACGAGGAGGTCGTCGTCGACGGCACCCTCACCACCAGCCGCAGGCCCGACGACCTCGATGCCTTCAGCACGACGATCGTCGCCCGCGGCTGACCGGCCCGGACCGGCTGCCGCCGGGTCAGCCGGCGGCGAGCAACGCCGCAGCAGGCGCGATGACCAGCAGGGTCGCGGCGAACAGCAGGACGGCGAGCAGGGGGACGCCCAGGGCCGACTGGCCGCGGCGGTGCCGCCAGGCCGACACCCCGGCGACCAGCGCGGTCACGGTGAGCGGGGCCGCGACGACGGCCACGTAGGGCAGCAGCTCCCACAGCACGGTGAAGGCGAAGTAGATTCCGATGCCCGCACCCACGGCCAGCACCAGCTCCCCGGCGAACCGGGCCCACGCCAGGATGCCAGCCGGGCCGCTCGGCGCCGGGGCGCCGTCCCCCCCGACGTCGAGGTCATCGGCGCCGCCGGACGCCCCCCGGCTGCGGGAACCCTGCAGCGCGGGGATCGCCGCCGTGCTCGGCCCCGAGGGCCCGGGCATGGCGCCCGGGACCAGCCCAGGTGGCAGCGAGGCATCCGTGCTGCGCCGGCCGTGCACCGGCACATCGGGGGACACCGGCGTGCGGGGAGCCGGTGCCACGGGAGTCGCGGCGGCCGCGGTGGACGCGATTCCGGGGCTGCGCGGCGGAGGGGTCCGCGCGGGGACCTCGCGTCCGGGGGTGTTCCGCGGCGGGGTGGTACGCCCGGACAGGTCCCCGGCCGGCGCTGGGGGGCCGGCGCCGGCCGGCATGCTCGCCTCGCGGGACACGGCGGCCTCCGGCGCCGGCTTCAGCCGGCTCGGGGGCTGGTCCTCCGGCGCGGGACGGGCGGGCCAGCCGGCCCGGCGATCGCCGTCGCGCCGGCGGTCCGGTCGCGTGCCGAACTCCGACTCCAGGCCGTGCTCGCGCAGGATCTCGGCATACGGGGCAGCCGACTGCGACGGCGTCGAGCGGGGCGGGGTGGTGCGCGGGGAGGGATCACCAGGCGGCCGCAACTTGCTGCGGGGCTGGTCCTCCGGTGCCGGGCGGGCGGGCCAGTCGGCCTTCGGCTCGTTGTCCCGCCGCCGGCGACCAGGGCGCGTGCCGAGCTCGGTCTCCAGACCGTGCTCCTGGAGAATTTCGGCGAGCGAGCGAACGCTGTGTTCCCCGGTGTCCCCCGACTGCGCCATCACGCCCCTTCCAGCCAGTCGAGGCGGCGGAGGATGACTCCCTCGCGCAGCGCCCATGGGCAGATCCGCACGAACGGTACGTCCACCGCTCGCATCGCGGCCTGTGCCACGACGGCGCCGGCCGGGACCTGGTGCGCCCGCTGCGGCGACACGCCCTGCAGCTCGGCCAGCGCCGAGGACTCGATCCGGAACACGAAGCCGAGCACCTGGGACAACCCCGTGCGGCTGAGCTCGCGCGGGGCGCGCAGGCCGGCGGCCGACGGCGCCGCACCGGCGAGCCGGGCGAGGGTGCGGAAGGTCTTGGAGGTGGCGGCCACCAGGTCCGGCGCCCCGGCGGCCCGCAACTTCGCACCAGCCGGCTCCAGCAGCTCGCGGGCGTGCTCGTCCAGCCGTTCCAGCGCCGCGAGGTCCGGGCGCCCACCGGTCTCGGCGTCGGGGAGGTACCGGCGGGTCATGCGCCCGGCGCCCAGTGGCACCGAGAGCGCGACGTCCGGCTCCTCGTCGATCCCAGTGGCCAGCTCCAGCGAGCCGCCACCGATGTCGAGGACCAGCAACCGCCCGGCGCTCCAGCCGAACCACCGCCGTACGGCCAGGAAGGTCAGTCGGGCCTCGTCCTCTCCGCTGAGCACCTGCAGGTCCACGCCGGTCTGCTCGCGGATCCGGCGCAGCACCGCTGCGCCATTCACCGCCTCCCGGATCGCGGAGGTGACGAAGGCGAGCAGGTCGTCGCACCGCTGCTCGGCGGCCTGCTGCTTGGCCCGCTGGACGGCGGTGAGCAGCGCCCTCTCCCCCGCCTTGGACAGCTTGCCGTCCTCGTCGACGTGCTCGGCCAGGCGCAGCACCGAGCGGTCGTCGTGCATGGGGGTGGGGTGCGCCCCACGGTGTGCGTCCACCACGAGCAGGTGGACGGTGTTCGATCCGACGTCCAGCACACCGAGCCGCATGCCGCAGAGTCTGCCGGGTCCGGCGCCTACGCTGCGCCGGTGGCACCTGAGCACCCGTCCGCGCCGCCGGCGGAGGTCCCGCTCGACTTCGCCCGCGAGTGGGTCGAGTTCCTCGACCCGGCCGATCCCGGGCATCTCGTGCGGGCTGACCTGACTTGGCTCACCTCGGCCTGGACCTGCATCTACGGCCGCGGGTGCGCCGGCGTCGTCGAGGGCAGGGCCGCCGACGGGTGCTGCAACCACGGCGCCTTCTTCACCGACGCCGACGACCTGATCCGGGTCGGGACCGCCGTGGCGGAGCTGACCGACGCCGACTGGCAGCTCGGACCGCAGTGGCGGGCCGACTGGACCGAGGCCGGCACCCCTCCCGAGCCCGACCCGGGCGACGGCGAGCCGGGAGAGGAGGTCCTGCGCACCCGGGTGGTGGACGGGGCGTGCCTCTTCCTCAACCGTCCCGGCCACCCGGCCGGCATCGGCTGCGCGCTGCACGCGATGGCACTGCGGACCCACCGGCACCCGCTGGAGACCAAACCCGACGTGTGCTGGCAACTGCCGCTGCGGCGGGAACAGGAGTGGGTGGACCGCCCCGACGACACCCGGGTGCTGGTGTCGACGATCGGGGAGTTCGACCGGCGCGGCTGGGGTCCCGGTGGGCACGACCTGCACTGGTGGTGCACCGGGTCCCCGAACGCGCACGTCGCGGCCGAGCCCCTGGTGGCCACCTACGCCGCGGAGCTGGTCGCCCTGCTGGGCGCGCCCGCCTACGCCGAGCTACGCCGGCTGGCCGAGGCCGGCCTCGACGCCGGCCTCGTCGCCCCGCATCCCGCCAGCCCCCGGCCAGTGCCGGTGGAGTTGCACCGACGTCGTCCCGACTGAGGACGACTGCTGTCCCCCGGCCGCCCGGAAGGTCTGCCGGTAGGCCCGCGGGGACACGCCGCGACGGCGGGCGAACTGCTCGCGCAGGCCGGCCGCCGTCCCGAAGCCGACCAGCCAGGCGACCTCCTCCACGGGCGCGTCACTGTCCTCGAGCAACGCCTCCGCGGCGGCCAGCCGCTGGCCCAGCAGCCAGGCGTGCGGCGTCGTCCCGGTGGTCGCCCGGAACCGGCGGGCGAAGCTGCGCGGACTCATCAGCGTCCGGCGGGCGAGCAGGTCGACGGTGATCTCCTCCGCCAGGTGCCCACGCGCCCAGTCCAGCACGACGCCGAGCAGGTCGTCCTCGCAGCGGGCCACCGGTGCGTCGATGAACTGCGCCTGACCGCCGTCCCGGTGCGTGCGGCGCGGTGCACGTCTACCGCACCGGACGGCGGTTCGAGGAGGCCCGGACGCGGGTCGCGGCTGGAGCTGCGCGAGTGGGCGTACCGGCGTAGCTTCGAACACATGAGCGAATCCAACACACCGGTCAACAGCGGACAGGCGGGCGACCCCACGGCGGAGAAGGACCCCTCCGACTGGGTCACCGGGGGCGAGCCGGCCACCGGCGCCCAGCACAGCTACCTGGAGACGCTGGCCCGCCAGGCCGGCGAGGAGGTCCCCGACGACCTCAACAAGGCCGACGCCTCCCGGAAGATCGACGAGCTCCAGGAGGAGACCGGCCGCGGTCAGTGAGTCGCCGGTACGGACGCCGCAGGCGGTCGTCTCGGGCGGCGGGCCCGCAGGGTCCACGCCCGAGGTGACGGGAAGCGGCCCAGCGCCCGGTGAGCTGCTTCCTGGCCGCGGTTGGAGGCCGAAGGCCGACAGTGGGTCAGGCCTCGAGCTTGTAGCCCAGGCCGCGCACCGTGACCAGGTGGCGCGGATTGGCGGGGTCGGGCTCGATCTTGGCGCGCAACCGCTTGACGTGGACGTCGAGGGTCTTGGTGTCCCCCACGTAGTCCGCGCCCCACACCCGGTCGATCAGTTGCCCGCGGGTGAGCACCCGGCCGGCGTTGCGCAGCAACAGCTCTAGCAGGTCGAACTCCTTGAGCGGCAGCGACACCGGCTGGCCGTCGACGGCGACCACGTGCCGGTCGACGTCCAGCCGGACCGGACCGGCGGCCAGCGTCGAGTCGGCACCCGGTTCGCCCTCGGCGCCCCGGCGCAGCACGGCCCGCATCCGGGCGACGAGCTCCCGGGCGGAGTACGGCTTGGTCACGTAGTCGTCCGCGCCCAGCTCCAGGCCCACGACCTTGTCGATCTCGGTGTCCTTGGCGGTCAGCATGATGATCGGCACGGAGCTCTTGGCCCGCAATGTCCGGCACACCTCGGTGCCCGACAGGCCGGGCAGCATCAGGTCGAGCAGCACGATGTCGGCCCCGCCCCGGTCGAATTCGGCCAGCGCTCCCGGCCCGTCGGCGGCGACCACGGTCTCGTAGCCCTCCCGGCGCAGCATGTACGACAGGGCATCGGAGAAGGACTCCTCGTCCTCCACCACGAGCACTCGGGTCATGACCGTCCTCTCCTCGCGACCCCGGGAGGGCCGTCGTCTGCCGCGGCCCCTGCGGGGCCGTGGTCGGGTACGGCCGCCGCGTCGGGAAGGGCGCGGGGGATGCCGCGCAGCGCGGCCAGCGGCGGCACCGGGGGCCGGTCGTCGCCGCCCTCCTCGACCGGCCGGTCGCCGCCGGCGGCCAGCGGGATCCGCAGGGTGAACGTCGAGCCCAGGCCCTCCTCGCTCCACACCGACACCGAGCCGCCGTGGTTACTGGCCACGTGCTTGACGATGGCCAGGCCCAGGCCGGTCCCACCAGTGGCACTGGCCCGGGACTGGTCAACCCGGTAGAAGCGCTCGAAGACCCGGGCCCGGTCCGGGCACGGGATCCCGATGCCGGAGTCGGTCACGGCGATCTCGGCGAACCCTGAGCGGGCCCGGGCGCCGACGGCGATCGTCGTACCGGGGGGGCTGTAGGCCACCGCGTTGGCGAGCAGGTTGGTCAGCGCCGTCGCCAGCTGCGCCTCGACCCCGCGCACCACCAGGCTGGGCTGGGCACCGACGGCCAGGTGGATGTCCTTGGCCGCGGCCGCCGCCCGGGTTCGGTCGACCGCCTCGGCGACCACCCGGCCGATGCTCACCGGGGTCAGGTCGGGCAGCGGTTCGGCGCCCTGCAGCCTGGAGAGGTCGATCAGCTCGCGCACCAGCCGGGACAGCCGGTCGGCTTCGTGGCTCATCCGTGCGGCAAAGCGCTGCACCGTCTCGGGGTCGTCGGCGGCCCCGGCGACCGCCTCGGCGAGCAGCGCCAGCGCACCGACCGGGGTCTTGAGCTCGTGTCCGACGTTGGCCACGAAGTCGCGGCGCACGGCCTCCACCCGGCGGGTCTCGGTGACGTCCTGCAGCACGAGGGCGACCGGGCCGGGGGTCAGCGGAGGGCCGCTGGCCAGCCGCACCCCGTGCACGCCCACCATCCGCGGCCCGCCACCGACCAGGTCGCCGGGCAGCGCGACATCGGCGCGGCGGCTGCCGCCGGCCTGCACCGTGCGGGCGACCTCCAGCAGCCCCGGCACGAGCAGCCGCTCGCCGCGCAGGATGCCCAGCGCACGGGCGGAGGGGTTGGCCACCAGCACCGACTCGTCCGGGCCGAGCAGGACGACCGCGGGGTCCATCAGGTCCAGCAGCCGCCGGCTGAGAGCCGCCTCGCCGTCGTCGCGCTCGTCGCGCGGGGTCCCGGCACCGGTGGCTCCACCCGGGCGCCCCCGGGCGCGCCAGAGGAGCCCGGTCACCAGCGCCGCCGACGCGAGCAGCAGGCCGAGCACCAGGCCCACCAGTCCGGCGAGCACGGGGTCCACGCCGTCGATGTTAGAACGCCGCGGATGCCTGACCAGCCGTTGCGGGCGGCCTCACCCGACCGAGGAGGAACTGTTCACCGGGGCGTGCCGGTCCGTTCACTCGCCGGCCCCCTGGGGCCACGGCCGGCTGTCTAGCGTCGGCCTCACCGGCTGCCCGGCGGGCGGCTCGGCACCCTGGGTGACCTGCGGCGACGACGGCGCCGCAACGGAGAGGGACACACCATGCGCGAGAGTTACCGTGGAGAACTGGACGACATCACGTCCTGCCTCGTCGAGATGGCCAACTCGGTGGGCTCGGCGATGAGCACCGCGACCACCGCCCTGCTGGACGCCGACGTCGCTCTCGCCGACCTGGTGATCGCCGGCGACGAGCACATCGACGGTGTGCGGGAGAGCATCGAGCAGCGCTGCTTCACCCTGCTGGCCCGCCAGCAGCCGGTCGCGACGGACCTGCGCATGATCACCACCGCGATGCGGATCGTGGGTGACCTGGAGCGGATGGGCGACCTGGCCGCGCACATTGCCAAGGTCGCCCGCATGCGCTTCCCCGACTCGGCGGTGCCCCAGGAGGTCCGGCCGATCTTCCTCGACGCCGGCAACGTGGCGGAGAGCCTGGTGACCAAGGCCGGCACGATCATCGCCAAGCGCGACGTCGCGGCCGCCGTCGAGCTGGAGGCCGACGACGACCTGATGGACCGGCTGCACGCCCAACTGTTCCGCGAGCTGCTCAGCGAGGACTGGCGGCACGGCATCGAGTCGGCCATCGACATCACGCTGCTGGGCCGGTACTACGAGCGGTTCGCCGACCACGCGGTGAGCGTGGCACGGCGGGTGGTCTACCTGGTCACCGGCGAACGGCCCGCTTAGGACCGTCGCCCTTCGGGCTCCAACCCCAGCCAGGTGCCCTGCCGACGTCCGCTGAGCCGTTTCGTGGTCCGACGGCGGGGAGCCTCCGGCCCCCGCGCCGTCGAATCAGCGCCTTGCGGCGCAGCGCGTCGCCCAGTACGAAAGATGCCTCACCCGATGGCCCACCGGATGAGGCCTCTCCTCACTTCTTGCCCTTGCCCTGGTTCTTGACCGCCTCGATGGCGGCAGCCGCCGCGTCGGGATCGAGGTACTCGCCGCCGGTCTTGACCGGCCGCAGGTCGGCGTCCAGGTCGTAGCGCAGCGGGACGCCGGTCGGGATGTTCAGGCCGACGACTTCCTCCGCCCCCATGCCGTCCAGGTGCTTCACCAGGGCCCGCAGGCTGTTGCCGTGCGCGGTCACCAGCACGGTGGCGCCGCTGCGCAGGTCCGGCACGATCGCGTCGTACCAGTAGGGCAGCATCCGGACGACGACGTCGGCCAGGCACTCGGTGAGCGGGCGGGCCTCCGGCGGCAGGAACGCGTAGCGCGGGTCGGCGTCCTGGCTGTAGTCGCTGCCCGGCTCGATCGGCGGCGGCGGCGTCGTGTAGCTGCGGCGCCAGGTCATGAACTGTTCCTCGCCGTACTCGGCGAGGGTGGCGGCCTTGTCCATGCCCTGCAGTGCGCCGTAGTGCCGCTCGTTGAGCCGCCACGACCGCCGCACCGGGATCCAGTGCCGGTCGGCCGCCGACAACGCCAGCTCGGCGGTGGTGATCGCCCGGCGCAGCAGCGAGGTGTGCAGCACGTCGGGCAGCAGCCCGTGCTCGGTCAGGAGCTGCCCGCCGCGGGTGGCCTCGGCCCGCCCCTTCTGCGACAGCTCGACGTCCACCCAGCCGGTGAACAGGTTGGCCTTGTTCCACTCGCTCTCGCCGTGGCGGAGCAGCACGAGGGTCCCGGTGTCGGTCACGGGTGCATCCTGCCCGAGTGGTTCACCGCGTGAGCAGTGGCCAGACCAGCCACAGCTCGTAGAGCACCGGCGGCGCCAGCCCGGCCAGCAACCACGGACTCCGGACCGGCCGGGCGGCGCCCCAGCGGACGGCGGCCACCACGCCCACGCAGCACAGCACGGCGAGGCCCCCCCAGGCGACGACGGCGCCCGTCCGGATCAAGTACAGCTGGGCGAACACCAGCTCCACGGCGCACAGCAGCAGCGGGTAGGCCAGCGCCGAGGCCGCGACGACCCCCATCAGGGCCCGGACCCGGCGCTGCGGTGCGGCAGGATCCGGCATCGGGGCACACGCTAGCGCCGCAGGGCAGGATCGGCCCATGAGCGCCGCCACCCACTGGGCCGACGACCTGGCTGCCTGGGCCATCGACCCACAGCTGCTCGCCGCCGCGCCCGAGTCGCCCTACGGGTTCCCGGCCGGCCTGTTCGGCGCCGACCGCGGAGCCGCGACCACCCACCGCGCCGTCGCCGAGCTGCAGCCGGTCAGCGTGCTGGACGTCGGCTGTGGCGGCGGCGCGGCCAGCATCCCGGTGGGCGCCCCGGAGCTGCTCGGGGTGGACGAGTCGGCGGAGCTGCTGGCCCGGTTCGCAGCCGCCGCCCCGGGCGCCCGCACCTGGCGCGGGCGCTGGCCGGACGTGGCCGACCAGGTTCCGGCCGCCGACGTCGTGGTCGCCGCCAACGTCGTCTACAACGTCCCGGACATCGCCGCGTTCGTAACCGGGCTGACCGGGCACGCGCGCCGCCGAGTGGTCGTGGAGCTCACCGACACCCACCCGTGGACGTCGATGGCCGGGATGTGGCGTCACTTCCACGGCCAGGAGCGCCCCACCGGGCCCACCGCGGACCTGTTCGGGGCGGTGCTCGCCGAGCTGGGGCTCGAGGCGCAGTTCCGGACGTGGCCGCGCACCGATCCCTGGCGGGACGCCTCCGCCGCCGACGTGCTCGCGTTCACCCGTCGCCGGTTGTGCCTGCCGGCCTCCCGGGACGCCGAGGTGGCCGCCGCTCTCGTCCGGCTCCCCGACGACCGGCCGAGCACCGGGACGACGTGGTGGTGGCCGGGAACGGCGTGAGGGGCTCAGGCGACGCTCTCGGCCCGGGGTCTCCGCCCGGGTGAACCGCACGGCCGCCGCGAGCACCTCGCCGGCCCGCCGGAGCTGTTCTTCCGTGTGGGTCGCCATGACGGACAGCCGCAGCACACCGGAGCCCCGCGGCACCGCCGGGTGGCCGACGGCGTTGGTGTAGACCCCGGCCCGATGGGCGGCACTCCACGCGGCCAGGGTGGCGTCGTCGTTCCCCGTCGGCACGGCCAGCGCGGCGCCGCTGCCGGGCACGGAGGCGGTCTCGGCCCGGCCTCGGTGAGCACCCGGCGCAGCAGGTCCCCGTTCGCGCGCAGGCGGCCCATCCGCTCCGGCTCGCGCCGCAGCACGCGCAGTGCCGCCGGCGCGGCGGCCACCGCGGCGGGGTCGTTGGCCGCGCTGAAGACGTAGCGCAGCGCGCTGGCCCGGACGCCGTCGGTCACAGCCCCGGGGGTCTGCACCGCACCGCCCACGCTGGCCAGGGACTTGCTGACGGCGATCGTCGTCGCGTCGACCCGGCCGTCCACGCCGGCCGCCTCGGCCGCACCCCGGCCGGTCGCGCCGACCCCGAAGCCGTGCGCCTCGTCGACGACCAGCCGTGCCGACCAGCGGTCACGCAACTCGGCGAGCTCGGCCAGCGGGGCGGTCTCCCCGGTCATCGAGTACACCCCGTCGATGACGACGACCAGACCCGCCGCGGGGTCCAGCCGTTCCAGCCGGGAGACCAGCGACTCGAGGGAGTTGTGCCGGAAGCGCACCACCGTGGCGCGACTGGCCGCGGCGGCGGCGTGGACGCTGGCGTGTGCGTGGGTGTCGACCAGCAGCACGTCCCCGGGGGCGCCGGTCGTGGACAGCACCGCCAGATTGGCGTTGATCCCGGAGGAGGTGAGCACCGCGGCCTCGGTACGGGCGTGGTCGCCGAGCTCCTCCTCCAGCGTGAGGTGCAGGCGGGTGGTGCCGTTGAGCACCCGGCTTCCGGAGGAGCTCGTGTCGTAGCGGCGCAGCGCGGCGACCGCGGCCCCGATGATCTGGGGGTCGCCGGCCAGGCCCGGGTAGTTGTTGCGTCCCAAGTCGACCCGGGTCCGGCCGTCCGCGAACAGTGTCTCCGGCAGCGGGGCACCGGCCGCGGGCACCGCATGGCTCGCCACGCCCGCCCGGTCGTGCTGCCGGAACGCCTCGGCCCGGCTGTTGGCCATCAGCGATCCGAAAGGGCCCCGGCGGCCGGTCGGGTGCGGCAGGGACGGGACCGGGTAGATCGTGCGGCCGTCGGGCACGGCGACTCCCGCCTGCGGGCGCGACGCTCGCGGCCACTCCCCGTCAGCTTGTCCACCCTCACGCTGCGTGGTCCACGCGTCGGCGGCACGTCGCCCGAGGGTCATCCGGGCAGGTACGGCGCGGCTCACGAGTGACGCCCCGGACGTCACCCGGGCAGCGACGGGACGGCTCTACCGCGGGCTACGGAGTGGTGGCCGGCGTCCGCCACCGGGCATCCAGGCCAGGACGACGACCGCCGCCCGCGCGGCCCAGCCGCGGGGGTTCAGCCGACCGCGTGGGAGCCGCTCACTGCGATGACGGTTCCTCCGTCGTCCGGCCTGCCTGGCCATCCGGGTCGGCGAACGCGGCGAAGGCCTCCAGGTTGCGCAGCGATTCACCGCGCTTGACCCGCCAGGCCCACTCCCGCCGGATGGAGGTGCCGAAACCGATCTCGAGCATGGTGTTGAAGTGCTCGTCGGCGTAGCTGAGCACCGACCCCAGCAGCTTGTCGATCTCCTCTGGGGTGACGGCGCCGTGCCCGAGCCGGCCGGTGAGGTAGACGTCGCCGACGCCGTCGATGGAGTAACTGACCCCGTACATCCGCGAGTTGTGCTGCAGCAGCCACGCCCACAACTGCTCGCGGTTCTCGTCGGGCTGCCGGCAGACGAACGCCTCGATCCGGAAGCCGTGCTCGCCGACGATGAGCCCGACGACCGTCTTGAGCTTCTTGACCCCGGGCAGCGTGACCACGAAGCGGCCGGGGGCGGTCTGCTCGTACTCGAGTTCGGCGTTCCGCAGCGCTCCCTCGACGACCGCGGCCAGCTCGGCGACGCTGCGCTCGCTCATCGACCCACCTCCGGTGCCGGAACGGAACGGCGATGCCGTGCTGTCAGACGCCTCATCGCGCAGCGCTGCCGCCGGACAGCAGCCGGACGGCGTCCCGGGCGCTGCGCTCCCGGCTGCCGACCGGGGGCTGCTGCGCCATCTCGACCATCGCCGCGGCGTAGGCGTCGACGAGGGAGTCGACCGTGCGGTCCCAGCCGAACCGGCTGGCGTGCCGCCGGGCGCCGGCGGCGAGCAGTTCGCGGCCGGCGAGCACCCCTCGGATCGCCGCGGCGTAGTCGGCAGGGTCCCGGCCGGCGACGAGCCGGCCGGAGACGCCGTCGTCCACGGCGGTGTGCAGGCCGCCGACGGCAGCGGCCACGACCGGCGTGCCGCAGGCCTGCGCCTCCAGCGCGACCAGACCGAAGGACTCGTTGTGACTGGGGACGACGGCCACGTCGGCGGCGCGGTAGTGCTCGGCGAGCTGCTCGGGTGGCTGCGGTGGCAGGAACCGCACCACGTCGCGGACGCCGAGGGAGACCGCGAGCTCCTGCAGTCGCTGGGGCTCGGCCAGCCCGGAGCCGCTGGGGGCCCCGACCACGAGGACCTGGAGCTTCGCGCGCAGCGGCGGGTCGTCGGCGAGCATCCGGGCGGCGGCGTGCAGCAGCAGGTCGGGGCCCTTGAGCGGCTGGATGCGCCCGACGAACAGCAGGACGACGGCGTCGGCGGGCACCCCGATCCGCTGCCGGGCTCGCTGCCGGTCGCCGGGGCTGAAGCGCTGCAGGTCGACCCCCGGCGGGATGACGAGCGTGCGCCGCGGGTCGGCGTCGTACCAGCGGACCAACTGGGCGGCCTCGTCGGCGGTGTTGGCCACCAGCCGGTCGGCCTCGGCGACGACCTGTTCCTCGCCGATCACCCGGGCCCGCGGCTCGGGGGCGTCGCCCTCGGCGAGCGCGGCGTTCTTGACCTTGGCCAGGGTGTGCGCGGAGTGGACCAGCGGCACGCCCCAGCGGTCGCGGGCCAGCCAGCCGACCTGGCCGGATAGCCAGTAGTGGGAGTGGACGACGTCGAAGTGGCCGGGCTCGTGCTGGGCCTCCTCGCGCAGCACGGCGGCGGTGAACGCGCACAGCTGGGCGGGCAGGTCGTCCTTGCCCAGGCCCTCGAACGGGCCGGCGCTGACGTGCCGGACGGTCACGCCCGGGCTCATCTCGACCACCGGGGGGAGGTCGCTGGAGGTGGCTCGGGTGAAGACGTCGACGGCGATGCCGCGCGCGGCCAGGCGGCGGGAGACCTCGACGATGTAGACGTTCATGCCGCCGGCGTCACCGGCGCCGGGCTGGTCCAGCGGGCTGGTGTGCACCGAGAGCGTGGCCACGCGGTGGGGCAGCAGGGACGGCAGTGGAGCCGTCTCGGTGCGCCAGGCAGGACGGGGGTGCCGGCGAACGAGCACGTGCCTCCTCCCGCGCGGGCATGTGGTTGGCACCTGCAACGGGCACCCTATCGACGTCCCAGTCTGCCTCAGCGCCAGGATGGTCACATGTCCAGCCCCACCGCCCCGCCGTCCGCCGCCGTCCCGTTCCACGGCGGAGGTCGGGTCGCCGTCGTCACCGGCGCCTCCAGCGGGATCGGCGCGGCGACCGCTAGGCGGCTGGCGGCGGACGGCTTCGAGGTGGTCCTCGGCGCGCGGCGACTGGACCGGCTGACCGCGCTCGCCGAGGAGATCGGCGGGCATGCGGTGCCGCTGGACGTGACCGACCCCGCCTCGGTGTCGGCGTTCGCCGAGGGCCTGGACCGGGTCGACGTGCTGGTCAACAACGCCGGCGGTGCGTTCGACGCAGCCCCGGTGGCCGAGGCCGACCTCGACTCCTGGCGGCGCGCCTTCGACGTCAACGTGCTGGGCTCGGTGGCGATGACCAAGGCGCTGCTCCCCGCGTTGATCGCTTCCGGCGCCGGCGACCTGGTGTTCGTCGGATCGACCGCCGGGCTGGTGAGCTACAAGGGCGGGGCGTCCTACACTGCGGCCAAGCACGGGGTGCACACGCTGGCCGGGACGCTGCGGCTGGAGCTGGTGTACTCCCCGGTGCGGGTCGTGGAGATCGCTCCCGGCATGGTCAAGACCGAGGAGTTCACGCTCAACCGCACGGGCTCGCAGGAGAAGACGGACGCGGTCTACCGGGGCGTGCGCGAGCCGCTGGTGGCCGAGGACGTCGCCGACTGCATCGCCTGGGCCGTCACCCGCCCGCATCACGTCAATGTCGACCTGCTCGTCGTGCGCCCGCGGGCGCAGGCGGCCCAGCACAAAGTGGCCCGCGAGGAGTGACGCTCCCCGGCGAAGCGGACAGCGGGGGTTCCGGAGATCGTCAGCGAGTTCCCAGCTGCTGCCTGCACAGTCGTCGCCGTACCGGCTGGGCGACGGCGAGGAGCACGACGTGGGTGACCTGTGGCGTCACGTCACCGGGCTGTCGCTCGTGCAGGGGCCGATCCCGCCGCTCCTGACCGGGGGCGCCGTCCTCGGCCTGCTCGTGCTGGGCACCGCGCGCCGCTCGCGCGCGTGGTTCCTGCGGTCGGTGCCGCTGGCGGTCGTGGCGGCGCTGGTCCTGCTGGCGGCCGCCGAGGTGGCCTTGGCGGTGGCCCACCCGTTCCCCGACCGGCTGCCGCGGAGGATCTCGGCGTGGGTCGCCGCCGCCCTGTTCGCCCTGGCGCTGGCCGCGGCCGGCTGGCGGCGGCAGCGCTGGCCACGCCGCGTCGCCGCCGCGCTCGCGCTGCTCGTCGTCGTCGCGGCGGCCGCCGACCAGGTCGACCGCGTCTACGCGCCGTTCCCCACGATCGCCGCCGCCCTGCAGTTGCCCCCGCACGACGAGGTCCAGGCCCAAAGCATCCTGCCGGGCCACGCGCTGGCGGGCGCGGCGGCCGCCGTCCCCCTTGCCGACGGTCGCCCGCTGGAGGCGCGCTGGCGGCCTCCGGCCGGCATGCCCGGGAACGGGGCCGTCACCGAGGTGGCGATCCCCGCGTCCCGTTCCGGATTCACCGCCCGTCCTGCCTGGATCTACGTGCCGCCGGCGTACCTGACGGCGCAACGGCCGCTGCTCCCGGTCCTGGTGTTGATCAGCGGGCAGCCGGGCAGCCCTCGCGACTGGATCGACGCCGGCGGGGTGGCCGAGACCATGGACGCCTTCGCCGCCGCCCACTCGGGCCTCGCCCCGGTCGTGGTGATGCCCGACGCCCTGGGCGCGGAGACTGCGAACCCCCTGTGCATGGACTCCCGGCTGGGCAAGGCCGACACCTACCTGTCCGTCGACGTCCCGGCCTGGATCGAGGGCGCGCTCCAGATCGACCCGGACCGTGCCCACTGGGCCGTCGGTGGCTTCTCCTACGGCGGGACGTGCGCGCTGCAGCTGGCCGTCGCCCATTCCGACCTGTTCCCGACCATGCTGGACATCGCGGGTCAGCAGGCCCCCACGCTCGGGGACCCGGTGGGCACCGTTGCCTCGACCTTCGGTGGTGACCAGGTCGCCTTCGCCGCCGTCGACCCGTTGGAGGAGCTGGCCACCCGTCGCCTCCCGGGCAGCAGGGCGCTGATGCTCGTCGGCGCCCACGACAGCCAGTTCGGGCGCCAGGCGGCCACGGTGCGGTCGGCCCTGGTCTCCGCGGGCGTCGACGTGAGCTACGCCGAGCTCCCCGGCGACCACTCGTGGACGCTGGCCAACGCCGCGCTGCGCCAGGCCGTCCCGGCGCTCGCTCAGCGCATCGGATTGACCGGATGACCGGCCCTGCCACGGCGGCGTCGTCCGGGCGCTGCGCCGCCACCGTCGTCCGCCTCGCCGCGGCGGCCCGCCGGTGCCCGGTCACCGCCGGGCTCCTGGTGGCGATGCTGACCACGGGCCCGCTGGTCACGGCCCTGGCCGGCAGCACCGCGCCCGCTGCCCTGTCGACGGGTGTCGGCGCACTGTCCGCGGGTCGGTGGTACACCGTGCTGACCAGTGGCCTCGTGGTGCCCGGACGTCTCGCGGCGGGTCTGGCAGCGGTCGCCGTCCTGGCGCTGCTGGTCCCGGTGGAGCGCCGCTGGGGGTCGCGCCGGTTGGCGCTGTGCCTGGTGGCCGCACAGGTGGTCGCCACCGCGGCCGGGCTGGGCCCGGTCGCGTTGCTGGGCACCACCGGCCACCGGTGGGCCCACCTGCTCGCCGGCGCGTCCGCCGCCGGTCCGCTGCCTGCGGCACTCACCGTCGCCGGACTGGCCTCGGCCGGCTGGTCACCGCTGTGGCGGCGCCGGGTCCGGCTGGGTCTGGGCGTCGTGCTCACCCTGCTGCTGCTGTACTCCGGGCAGCTCGGCGACGTGCTGCGATGGACCGGGTTCGGGATCGGGGTGGCGACCGGTGCGGTGCTCGCCGCCCGTCGGCGGCCGGTACCCGCCCGGGCGGCCGTTCTCGAACACGGCGTGGTCAGCCGCCGCGAGAGCCGCGCGCTGATCGCGCTGCTGGTCGCCGCGACCGCGGTGGGGCCGCTGGTCGCCGCACTGTCCCGGACCCCGGACGGGCCGTGGTCGGTCGTCTCCCACCTCTTCGTCTCCGGCCGGCCACCCGCGGAGGTGCTCCGCGCGGTGTGCGGCCCCGGTGGCGACGCCGCCGACTGCCAGGCCCTGCAGGACCGGCTCCGGCTGACCGGCTTCGGCCCGGCGCTGGCGTCCGTGCTGCCGGTGCTGCTGCAGCTGGTGCTGGCGGAAGGCCTGCGTCGCGGACGACGTGCGGCGTGGGTCGGCGCCGTGGTACTGACCGGGACACTGACCGCCGTGGGCGCCGTCGTGGTGGCCCTCGTCCTGCACGTTCCCGGCGAGCAGCTGCCGTTGCTCGCCGTTCGCCCGGGCAGCCTGCCGACGATGTCGCTGTGGGCCCCGGTGGTCGCCCCCGGGCTGGTCCTCGGGTTGCTGCTGGTGACCCGGAGCCGCTTCGAGGTCCGGGCCGCACCCGGTGCGGGCCGCCAATGGGCCGCGCTGGCCGTCGGCGGCATCACCGTCGTCGTGGCGGCGTACCTCGCCGCGGGCCTGGTACTGACCAGCGGCCACCCGGCCGGCCCGGGGGCGGGCCGGCTGCTGCTGGACCTGCCGGCCCGGCTGGTGCCGCCGGGCTACCTCGGTGAGGTGGTGCCCCGGGGCGCTCGCCTGCACGGCGTCGCACGCCTGCTCGCCGACTGGACGGGGGTGGCGTGCTGGGCGGTGCTCATGGTCACGGCCTGGCGGGTCGTCCGGCCGGCGGCACCCGCCGGCGACCTCGTCCGGGCCCGGGACCTGGTGCGGCGGTACGGCGACGGCGCGCTGTCGTTCATGACGACCTGGACCGGCAACCGGTACTGGTTCACCGCCGGGAGGCGGTCGATGGTGGCCTACCGGGTCGTCGGCGGGGTGGCGCTGACCACGGGAGACCCGGTCGGGCCGGCGGAGGAGACCGCGACGACCGTCCGGCAGTTCACCGCCTGGTGCTCCGGCCGGGGCTGGGCCCCGTGCTGGTACAGCGTGACCGACGCCGTCGCCGAGGCGTTGCCGGGGATGCGCCGGGTGCAGGTGGCCACCGAGACGTGGCTGCCCCTGGGGCAGCTCGCGTTCGTGGGCAGGAAGTGGCAGGACGTCCGCACCGCCCTCAACCGCGCCGCCCGCGAGGGCACTACCACGCAGTGGGTGCACTGGCACAGCGCACCGCTGGCGCTGCGCGAGCAGTTGACCCTGGCGTCCGAGGCCTGGCTGGCGGGCAAGGGGCTGCCGGAGATGGGGTTCACCCTCGGTGGCCTTGACGAGCTCACCGACCCGGCCGTCCGCTGCCTGGTCGCCCTGGACGCCGACGGCGCGGTGCTGGGCCTGACCAGTTGGCTGCCGGCCCGTCGGCAGGACACCCCGGTCGGCTGGACGCTGGACCTGATGCGACGAACACCGGGCTGCCCGCCCGGGATCGTCGAGCTGCTCATCGCCACTGCGGCGCTGACCTTCCAGGAGGAGGGCGCGCTGTTCGTCAGCCTGTCCGGAGCGCCGCTGGCGCTGCCCGGCGGTCCCATCGCGGACGTCGACGCGCTGGCCCGGCTGCTACAGGCCGCGAGCCGGGCGATGGAGCCCGTCTACGGCTTCCGATCGCTGATGGCCTTCAAGGCGAAGTTCTCCCCGCAGTTGCGCCCGCTGTGGCTGCTCTACACCGCCCCGACCGACCTGCCGCGGATCGCCGCGGCCGTCTCGCACGCCTACCTCCCGCACGTCTCGGTCCGGCAGGCGGTCCGGCTGGCCCGGGCGCTGGCCCGGCCGCACGCCCGGCCGCACGCCCGGCCGCGCACGGGGTTGCACACCGGGCCGGCGCCGGGCGCACCCGGGGCCGGTCCGACGACGGTGGGCCGGGATACGCCGCTGCGCACCTCCGCGAGCACGCGATGACCCGGCGGCTCATCACCGCGTTCGGCGCCCTGGTCAGCCTGGGCGTCACCGGGTGCGCCGCCTCCGCTGCGGGGCAGACGTCGGCGGTCGCCCCCTCCCCGGCGCCCGGAGTGGTGCGGGTGGCGGTCGTGGGCGACTCGATCACCGAGGCGGACAGTCTCGACTTCGACGACGGCGACATCGGCCCCGGCTCCTGGGCCCGGCGGGCCGAGGGTGGAGCGGTCCAAGTGGTGGGCGGATGGGCGCACGGCGGGGCGACGACCGCGGACATGGTCGCCGGTGTGCGGGCCCTCGACGCCGACGTCCTGGTGCTGATGGCCGGCAGCAACGACCTCGACGCCGACGTCGCCGTCACCCGGATCGCGGACGGCCTCGTCACGATCGCCACCGAGGCGGAGGTGCCGCGCGTGCTGCTGTCGACCGTCCCACCGGAGGACGGGTACGAGCAGCAGACGCAGGACCTCAACCGCCGGCTGCGGGTCCTCGCCCGGGACCACGGCTGGGAGCTCGTCGACGCGATGGCCGGGGTCCGCGGCGCCGACGGTGGCTGGCTGCCCGGCATGAGCGAGGACGGCGTGCACCCCGACGAGGCGGGGGCGGACGTGATCGGCGCGGCCCTGCGGACGGCGATCCTGCGGACCGCCGGCACCACATCGGCGCTCCCCGCTGGGGCCACCTGAACGTCGACCGACCGGATCTTGATCCGGCCGCAACGAATCGCCAGAGTGGGCTGATGACCCCGCCGGAGGACGTCGAGGTCCGTACCGCCGCCGCGGCCGACCACCCGACGGGAGCTGCGATGAGCTGGGGCCGGCTCGCCGCCGCCTGGGCCGCAGCCTTCGCGGTGCGTACGTCTACTGGGCCCTCGGTGGTGCCGCCGGGCTCGCCACCTCGGCTGGCGAACAGCTGGCGGCCGACCGTCCGGGCTGGTTCGTGACCCTCGGACTGTGGGGGGGTCGCCGCCCTGCTGATCATCGCCGCACGCCTGGGCGTCGCACTGCGCCGGTCGGTGGTCGCCGGCCGCGTCCTCGTTTTTCTCGGCGCCGCCGTCGGGCTGCTCCTCCTACTGCGCGGGCTGGGCATCGAACTGCTCCTGCTCGCCGGGGGCCCACGACGGCAACGCGGCGATGACGGCCGGACAACGGCACTGGTCCCTGGTGCTCCGGAACCCTTGGTTCGTCGCCGGTGGGGTGGCCTTCCTCCTGGCCGCTCGCGCGGCCGGCCGCACGGGCCAGCTCAGACCGAGACGGCCGTCGGCTCCGGGACCAGCGTGACCCCGAACCTCTCCTGCACGCCGGCGATGACCTTCTCCGCGAAGGCCATCAACTCGGTCGCGGTCGCGCCCGGCTCGGTGGTGAGCGCGAGGCTGTGCTTGGACGACGTCCCGACCCGGCCCTCACGGGTGCCCCGACCGTAGCCGGCGTTCTGCACCAGCCAGGCGGCGCTGAGCTTGACCCGGCCCTTGCCGGCCGGCCAGCTCGGGCAGCCTTCGACCGCGGCGGTGTGCGGCACGACGGGGTTGGTGAAGAACGACCCGGCGCTGCGGGAGTCGCGGTCGGCCGGGTCCCAGACCATGCCCTTGCCGCGACGCAGCTGCAGCACGGCCGCGCGGACGTCGTCCAGCGGCGCGGTGTCGCCGATGTCCACGCCCAGCGTGGTGGCCAGCTCCGCGTAGGTGACCGGCCGCGACCGGCGACCCGGGAACAATCCGAAGGTCACCGTGAGCACGACCAGCTCACCGGGGCGCTGCTTGAGCCGGCTGTTCCGGTAGGAGAACCCGCAGTCGGCGGGGCGGAGGACCCGCTGCCGGCCGGCGGCCCGGTCCCACACCCGGACGGCGGTGATCGTCTGGGCGACCTCCTGGCCGTAGGCGCCGACGTTCTGCACCGGGGTCGCGCCGGTCGACCCGGGAATCCCGGACAGCGTCTCGACGCCGGCCAGCCCGTCGGCCACCGTCGCCGCGACCAACTCCTCCCACGACTCCCCGGCCTGCACCTCGACCTCGACGGTGCGGGCCGCGCAGCGGTACGACAGCCCGCGGGTGCGCACCAGCACGACGTCGCCGGCCCACCCCTCGTCGGGCGCGACGACGTTGGATCCGCCGCCGAGCACCAGCAGCGGCCGGCCGGCGGCGTCGGCGTCGCGGACGGCGGTGACCAGCTCCTCGGCGGTGGTGACCTCGACAAGTCGGTCAGCCGGGCCGCCGACCCGCAAGGTGGTCAGCTCGGCCAGGGAGGCGTTCCGGCGTACCAGCACACACCCACGCTAACCGTCGACCGGACTACCCTGCGGAACGGTGAGCGAGTCGGGCCGGGACCACACCGCACGGGCGACCTTCGCCCCGGTGCGCCGCGCTCCGCGGCTCGCCGCCGGCCGCGCCCGGGCCCTCGGCCTCCCCACGCGGGGAACGACGAACGCCAACCGGCTCCGCCGTGTCGACCGCTGGCTGCTGGCCACCCAGGTCCCCCGGCTCCGCGACGCCGCTCGGCCGCTGGTCGTCGACCTCGGGTACGGCGCCTCCGCGGTCACCACGCTGGAACTGACCGACCGGCTCGCCCCCGTCGTCCCCCGGCTGGAGGTGGTCGGGCTGGAGATCGACCCGTCCCGGGTCGCCGCCGTCGCCGGGGACAACGACCCGCCCCGGGTCGACTTCCGCCTCGGCGGCTTCGAGTTGGCCGGGCTACGGCCGGTGCTGGTGCGCGCGTTCAACGTGCTCCGCCAGTACGACGAGGAGTCCGCCGCCCGCGCCTGGGAGACGATGTGCGGAGCCCTGGCGCCGGGGGGGCTGCTGATCGAGGGCACCTGCGACGAGTGGGGACGACGGGCGAGCTGGGTGGCCCTGGACGAGGACGGGCCGCTGGCCCTCACCCTCGCCGCCCGGGCCAGCGACCTGGAGCGTCCCTCCGACCTGGCCGAGCGGCTCCCGAAGGCGCTGATCCACCACAACGTGCCGGGGCAGCCGGTGTACGAGTTCCTCGCCGCGTTCGACCGGACCTGGGCCGCCGCCGCCGGGTTGTCGACGTTCGGCCCGAAGCAGCGCTGGACCGCCGCCGTGCAGGCGTTGGCCGACGACGGCTGGCCGCTGGTCGGGTCGACCCGGCGGGCCAGGCACGGCGAGGTCACCGTGCGCTGGCCGGCCGTCGCGCCGGCCTGAGCCCGCGCCGCACCCGCCCCGCCGTGTCAGCTGGATGCCGGCGGGCACGATGGGTGAGTGAATCGGCGACGGAGGTCCCCCGCCCGGGCCGACCACACCGCTGCTGCACTGGCGGTCCCGGGCCGAACCAGGGTCGGTGGCGGCACTGCCGAGCTGCTCGCCGACGCCGACCGGCCGGACTCGTGGCAGCTGCTGCTCGACGGGGTGCCCCAGTCCCACGTCGACCTGGCCGACCCCCCGTACCTGGAGTTCGAGTACGTCCGCCGGATCGGGCACGTGCTGGACCTGGTCGGGGAGACAGGGGCATCGCTGGACGTCGTCCACCTCGGCGGCGGCGCGCTGACCCTGCCCCGCTACGTCGCCGTCACCCGGCCGGGCTCCCGACAGCGGGTCGTGGAGGTCGACCAGGCGCTGACCGACCTGGTCCGCAGTTCCCTGCCGCTCCCCCGGTCCGCCCGGGTGCGCGTCCGGGCGGACGACGCCCGTGCGGGGCTGGCCACCCTGCCCGACGCCAGCGCGGACGTCGTCGTGGTGGACGTCTTCGCCGGCGCCCGCACCCCCGCCCACCTGACCACGCTGGAGTTCGCTGCCGACATCGCCCGGGTGCTCACGCCCGGCGGCGTGACCGTCTGGAACGTCTCCGACGGACCACCGCTGCGCTTCGTCCGCGCGGAGGCCGCCACCCTGGCCGCCGTCTTCGGGCACGTCGCACTGCTCGCCGAGCCCGGGACGCTGCGCGGCCGGCGGTTCGGCAACACCGTGGCCGTGGCGTCGGACACCGAGCTGCCGGTCGCCGCGCTGATCCGCCGGTGCGCCGGGGACCCGATGCCCTCGCGGGTGGTGGCCGGCGACGACCTCATCGCCTTCCTCGGGCAGGCGCAGCCGGTGACCGACGCGGCGTCGGAACCTTCACCGCAGCCGCCGGCAGGCATCTTCGGCCTCTGAGCGGGCACCGTCGGCTCGGCACCGACCGTAGGGTCGGGGCATGACCTCCCCCGCATACCGCCGTCTGACCCGCGACACCCGGCACAAGGTCATCGCCGGGGTCTGCTCCGGTCTGGCCCGCCGTTTCGGCCTGTCCCGTACCGGCCTGCGGGCGGCCTTCGTGGTCTCCTGCGTGCTCCCCGGCCCGCAGTTCATCGCCTACCTCGTGCTGTGGGTGCTGATGCCGTCCGACGACGCGTACTGAGCCGGTCAGGCCGCCGGGACGTCCGGGCTGGCCGGCGGCGGGGGCACGGCCATCATCGTGGCCTGCATGGCCGCGACCAGTCGGGACGTTCCCGCACCGTCCAGGGCGTGCACCTCACCGCGGGTGACCACGATGGTTCGCCCGGCGCGCAGCACGGTGGCCGTCGCCCGGAAGCACTCGCCCGCCGCCGGCGCCAGGAAGTTGGCGGCGAAGTCGACCGTGAGCACCTCGCGGTCGGCCGCCATCCGGGTCAGCGCGGCGTAGCCGCAGGCGGTGTCGACCAGGGTGGTCACCGCGCCGGCGTGGGTGTAGCCGAACTGCTGACCGAAACGGGGGTCGCGGGGCATCTCCAGGACGACCCTGCCGGGGCCGACCTCGACCATGGTTGCGCCGAGTGTGCGGGGCATCGTCTGGCGGGCGAAGCTCGCCCGCACGCGCGCCTCGACTGCTGGGTCCAGCAGTTCCGCGTCCGCGAGGCCCGGACCGTTCACCAGCTGCTGTTACCCCGGCGGAGCCCGCGGATCGCCGGGCGCACGTCGACCAGGTAGACGATCGCGGCGATCACGGCGGGGAGGCCGAGGAAGCTCAGCGGCCCCACGAAGTACAGGAGCAGTGTGGCGATGGCGGTGATCGCCAGCCAGCCCGGCTTCGTCAGCTTGCCGGCGGCCACGAACGCCGCTGCCGGCCGGACGAGCGCGTCGACGAAGGCCCACACGGCCAGCGCCAGGACGCCCAGCCGGACGACCTCCATCACCAGACCGTCAAAAGTGCCCATGCCCGGAAGGCTACCCGCGGACGGGCCCGGCACGACGACAGCGAACGGCCCGGCCACCCGAATCGGGTGGCCGGGCCGTCGGCCGGTGCAGGAACAGGTAGTCAGTCGGTGACCGTGGTGCTCTCGGCCGGGACGGCGGTCGGGTTCGGCACCGGGGTGCTGGTCGACGCCGCGGGCGTCACCGTGGCCGACTGCTCGACGGTGGTCGTGCGGGCCGGACCATTGTCGGCGGTCACCTCGACGGCCGGCTTCTTCGGGGCCCTCACGGCCGGCCGGGTGGTCGAGCGCACCCTCCGCTTGGCGGTGTCGGCGGCGACCTCGGTGTCCTGCTCGGCCTCCTGCACGGCCTTGTCGGCGCGCGCCTTGGTCTTCTGCGCCACGGAGGTCACCCGGTCCGACGCCTCGCCGACGGTCTCGGCGGTCTCGGCCAGGGTCTCCTCGACGGTGTCGGCGACCACGTCGACGGCCTGCTCGGTGCGGCCGGCGACCCGACGGACGACGGGCTGGCTGCGCAGCTCCTCGACGACCTTCTCGCCGCGGCCGGCCAGCTCGGTCAGCGTGCTGACGGCCTGCGCGCGGGCGGCGCCGACCAGGGAGGTCACCGTGCCCAGGACCGTCTCCGGCCGCACAGTGGCGGCGACGGTGCTGACGGCGCTGCGGGCGGAGTGCGCGGCGTCGCCGGCCTGCTCGGCGGCGGAGGCGGCGCGAGCGCGGGTCTCGGCAGCGGCCTGCGCGGCGCGCCCCCGGGCCAGCTCGGCACGGGCCCGCGCCTCCTTGACGGCCAGGTCGGCCTGGACCTGCGCGTCACCGGGCAGCGCCTCGGCGCGGGAGCGGACGGTGCCGACGGCCGCGAGGGCGCGGTCGACGGCGACGTCACCGGCGCCGATGGCGGCCAGCAAGCCGGTCCGGCCGGACTCGACGACGGTCTCGGTGTAGTGCTTCAGGGTGTCGGTGCGGCTCATGCCAGCTCCTCCTGTGTGGTGGTGGACGGTGTGGCGGTGAACGGTGCGGTGCGTGTGGGCACGGTGGCCATCGGGGCGCTGACGGCGGCGTCCCGGGCGTAGGTCTCGTAGAGCTCCAGCAGGACGGCCTTGTGCCGCTCGGACAGCGCCTCGTCGGCGCGGATCGCGGCGACCGTGCCGGCCGTGCCGGAGCGGCGGTCGAGGATCCCGGCCTGCTCGTAGAGCGTCTCGGCCGAGATCTTCAGCCCGCGGGCGATCGACGAGAGGATCTCCGCCGAGGGCTTCCGCAGGCCCCGCTCGACCTGCGACAGGTAGGGGTTGCTCACCCCGGCGGCGCGGGCCAGCTCCCGCAGGGAGACCTGGGCGGCGCCGCGCTGGGCGCGGATGAAGTCACCGACCTGTGAGGTGACGGTGTCCGAGACCGTGCCCGCCTCGGCGGCGGCGCTGGCCGCGGCGGTGGCAACGGTGTCCCGGACCGAGCTCACCTGTCCGCGGACGAACTCTGTGGGCTTCTGCACGTCCCCACCGTAACCAGGGGTGCTAGCTCTTGCAAGCGCGGTGCTAGCACAGTGACGCAGGTCTCGGTCCGGCGGGTGACACCCGTCAGTCCGCGAGGACGGCGCTGGCCCGGATCTCGCCGACCACGCCCGCACCGCCGGACACCGGGGTGGTCACCCAGCGCGCCAGCACCTCGGCCGAAACCCCCAGCCGCAGCAGCCCCGCGGTGAGCGCCGGCAGTCGGCCGCGGTCACCGCCGTCGTCCATCTTCAGCGCCACCGCGCCGGCGCCGGGCAGCGCCGCCACGTGCACACCGTCCGCACCGCCCTTGACCAGCAGCCCGTCGACGGCCTGCATCAGGTCGGTGTCCTCGCGGCCCGTGCCGGCCACCAGCCACGGATGGGCCCGCATGGCGTCGGCGACCCGCCGTCCGGGGGTGCCGGGGGCGGCCTGCACCAGGGACAGCAGACCCCGGGCCAGCCCGGTGAGCGAGAGGGCGTGCTGCGGCGCGCCACACCCGTCGATGACGACGGCCGACACCGGCTCGCCGGCTGCCTCGCCCAGCCGCGCCTCGATGAGCTGCTGGAGCGGGTGCGCGCGGTCCAGGTACCCCCCGGTCGGCCAGCCGGCCGCCACGCACGCGGACAGCATCGCCGCGTGCTTGCCGGAACAGTTCATCGCCGCCCGCTCGGGAGCCCGGCCGGACACCAGCCAGTGCGCGCGGGTGTCCTCGTACATCGGCAGCGCCGGCGGGCAGCCGAGGTCGTCGGGGCCCAGGCCTGCGGCGTCCAGCAGGCTGAGCGCCAGCTCGACGTGGCCGTCCTCACCGTTGTGCGACGCTGCGCCGATCGCCAGCTCCCGGTCGTCGCGCGGCTGCCAGCCGGCGGCCAGCAGCGCGGTGGCCTGCACCGGCTTGTTCGACGAGCGGGGCAGCACCGGGCGCCCGACGTCGCCGGCCGAGAACAGCGGTTCGCCGTCGGCGCCGAGCACGACGAGCGCGCCTCGGTGCACCGACTCCAGGAAGCCCGAGCGCCAGGCCTCGACGAGGACCGGCGCGTCCGGCCAGGGGGCGGAGGAAGCCTGCGAGGGAGCGGACACCGTGGTCGTGCTCAGTGCCGGGACTCGTCGGCGAGCAGCTGGGCCACGTCGGCCAGGCCCTCGCGGTAACGGCGGCCGAGCTCACCGGCGAGGGCGTCCATCACCTGCTGGACGCCGCGGCGGCGCTGGGACAGGCCCCGCTCGCCGTCGCCGAGCGCGCGGGCGGCCCGCTCGAGCTGGTCGTCGGGCAGCGCCTGCACGTCGGACAGGTCGTCAGCCGGGGTGAGCGAGGTGACCCAGTGCTCGAGCCGCTCAGGCGCGGAGGGCTGCACCGTCTGGTGGCGCCCCAGCCCGTGCGCCGGGCCCCGCCCCTTCTCCGACAGGATCTCCGGCAGCAGGTCGACCAGCGACCGCCCGTCGTGTTCGGCGCGGCGCTGCAGCTCGCGTCGGACGATGTCCAGCCGGCCCTGTAGGAGACGCCGGGTGTAGGAGAGGTTGACCTCCGCCTGCTCGGCCTGCTGGCGCAGCGCGCGCACGTCGGGCATCGAGAGGTTCTCGACGCCGTCCAGGAAGGCCGGGTCCAGCAACTCGTCGACGGCGGTGCCGCCGGCGGGCGCAGGGGTCGGGACGCTCACTTGCCCTCCTCGCTGACGCTCGTCGGCCGCGTTCCCAGCGGTGCTGTGCTCCTGCGTTCGCTCGCGAGCTCGCTCACGGGACAGCCTCCACGGGGTTCGGGGTCAGGCCCAGCATGCGCCGGGCCTCGTCGGTCGACAGTGGTGGGCGCTGGGCGATCCGCGCCAGGCCGGCGGCACGGGCCACCAGTTGGGCGTTGTCGCGCACCGGTTCGCCGGGCGCGTAGGTGAGCGTGTCCTCCATGCCCACCCGCAGGTGGCCGCCGGCCGAGAGCGCCGCGAGCATCACCGGCAGCGAGGTGCGGCCCACCCCGGTGGCGGCGAAGGTCGCGCCGGGCGGCAGCGCGGGCAGGCAGGCGGCCAGCGCGGCCGTCGTCCCGGGCATGCCGCCGGGGACGCCCATCACCAGGTCGACGTGCACGTGCCCGCCGGCCGGAGGGCCGTGCCGGTCCAGCAGCCGGGTCAGGGTGGCCAGGTGGCCCAGGTCGAAGGCCTCGTACTCGGGGATGATGCTGCGCTGCTGCATCTGCGTGTGCAGCTCGACGATGAGGTCCCAGGGGTTGCTGAACACGTCCCGGCCGAAGTTCACCGTGCCCAGTGACAGCGAGGCGGCATCCGGCTCGGCGTCGAGCACCGCTAGCCGGGCGTCCGCGGGGTCGGTCACCGCGCCGCCGGTGGACAGCTGCACCACCAGGTCCGAGCTCTCCCGGACGGCGGCGACCACCTCGCGCACCCGCGGCAGGTCCAGCGTCGGACGGGTGTCGGCGTCCCGCACGTGCAGGTGGAGGACGGCGGCGCCCACCGCCTGGCCGTCCCGGGCGGTGGCGGCGACCTCCTCGACCGTCACCGGTAGTGCGGGGACGTCGGCCTTCGCCGACTCGGCCCCGGTGGGTGCCAGGGTGATGAGCGTGCCGCGGGTCACCCGCGGATCGTCCCAGACCGGACCGCGCGCACGCGCTCCCGGGCCGCCACCTGCGCGTCGTCCAGCTGTCCGGCGGCCTCGTCCTCGTCGATGACGGCCACCGCCTCACCGACCCGCAGCTCGACTGGTTCCGACCCACCCTGCCCACCCAGAACCGACTGCTTGACCAGCGCCAGCGCGATGACGCCCAACTCGTGGTGCCGCACCGCGGTGCCGATCCGGCCGACCTCCCGGGTGCCCGATGACAGCGGCGTCCCGGGGGCGGGGAGCACCTCGCTCATGCCGTCCAGGTGTAGTAGCACCATGCGGCGCGGCGGGCGGCCCAGGTTGTGCACCCGGGCGACGGTCTCCTGCCCGCGGTAGCAGCCCTTCTCCAGGTGGACGGCGGTCTGCAGCCAGGAGACCTCGTTGGGGATGGTGCGGTGGTCGGTGTCCACGCCGGCCCGGGGGCGGCGGGCCTCGACCCGCAGCGCCTCGTAGGCGTCGAACCCGGCCAGCGAGGCACCGGCGGACAGCAGCGCGTCGGCGCGGGCGGCCAGCTCGGCCCGCGGGACCAACAGGTCGACCACGGCGGCGCTGCCGTCGCCCAGCGCGGGCATCCGGCGGACCCAGCCGCCGCCGTTCAGCGCGGCCACCGCACCAGTGCCCTCGGGCACCGGCAACCCGGCGGCGGTGAGCACGTCGTCCCCGCGCGGGCCGACCAGGGAGAGCAGCGCCCACTGGTCGGTCACCAGCGCGGGGTCGACCCGCAGCATGAAGCGCATCCGGTCCAGGAAGGTGACCAGCGCGGCCCCGGTGCCCGGCTCCACGTCACCCCAGGTGGTGTCGGCCAGCTCGGTGAGGACGACGTGGTGCTCGACGTGCCCGTTCGGCGAGAGAACCAGCGCCTCGGTGCCGCGGGCGTCGCCCAGCCGCTCGAGGTGCTGGCTGGTCAGGCTGTGCAGCCAGCTCAGCCGGTCGGCGCCCGGCACGACCAGGACGTCGCGGTCACTGCGGTCGACCAGGCCGGCGCCCTCGGCCAGCCGGCGCTGCTCGGGCAGCGGGTCGCCGTAGTGAGCGGCCACCGGCCCGGTGCCGCCGCCGGTCAGGGACGGCGCGACCGCCCCGGGGCGGGACAACAGCGGGGAGCTGGGCGCGGAGCCCATGGGTGGGCCGGCGGTCGCGTCGCTGGGCGGCGGTGCGGCGGGGAGGAGGCCGGGGTGCTGTGTGGGCGGGGGGGTGGTCATGAGTGCTCCGTCCGGATCTTCTCGGCGCAGGCACGGCAGGTGCCCGACAGCGCCACGTGGCCCACGTCGACGGTGAAACCCAGGTCGGTGGCCAGACGTTCCGCCGCCGCCTCCATGAGGCTGGGGTCCACCGAGGTGATCTCGCCGCAGACCTGGCACACCACGTGCAGGTGGGCGTGCTCGGCGGCGTGGTAGACCGGCGCGCCCTTGCCCAGGTGGGTGTGCCACACCAGGCCGAGGCGCTCCAGCAGTTCGAGGGTGCGGTAGACCGTCGAGGTGTCCGGCGCGGCCCCGACGGGGCCGGCCTCGGCGCGCAGCCGGGCGCCGATCTCCTCCGGGGTGCCGTGCTCCAGCACAGCCACCGCGGCCAGCACGCGTTCGCGCTGGCTGGTCAGCCGCAGGCCCTCGGCGCGCAGCCGGCCGGCGAGGCCGGGAGCGCCACGCTTCCCAGACACGTGGTCAGCCTAGGCCTCCGGGCAGCCGCCGGCCCGGCGCCGGCCCGTCGCCCATCCGGCGGCCGGGGCAGGTCGCCGGTACGCTGGCCCATGGTGCGCCGGGAAGTCTGGTCGGCAACTCCTGACCCGACGCCGCACCCCGGAGCCGCCTCGTGACCACCCCTCCCCGCCTGTTCGGCCGCGGCTCCTACCCCGAGGTGACGCGCATCAGCGCGGTGCTCCGCAAGGAAACCGTCGGCGGCGCCCTGTTGCTGGCCGCCACTGTCCTGGCGCTGGCCTGGGCCAACTCTCCGTGGGCCGGCACCTACGACTCGTTGCGCGATGCCCGGGTCGGGCCCGGATCGCTGCACCTGGACCTCACCTTGGGCACCTGGGCGGCGGACGGTCTGCTCGCGCTCTTCTTCTTCGTCGCCGGCCTGGAGCTCAAGCGCGAGTTCGTCGCCGGCGACCTACGGGACCCGCGGCGGGCCGCACTCCCGGTCGCGGCGGCGGTGGGCGGCATGGCCGTGCCCGCGCTGCTGTACGCGCTGGTCAACCTCGGCGCCGGCGACGGCGCGCTGGCCGGCTGGGCGGTCCCCACCGCCACCGACATCGCATTCGCCCTCGCCGTCCTCGCGGTGATCAGCACGCATCTCCCGAGCGCGCTGCGGACCTTCCTGCTGACCCTCGCCGTCGTCGACGACCTGCTGGCCATCACGATCATCGCGCTCTTCTACACCACGGCACTGTCGATCGTCCCGCTCCTGCTGGCCCTCCTGCCGCTGTCCCTCTTCGGGTTCCTGGTGCAGCGGCGCATCCGGTGGTGGTGGTTGCTGCTCCCGCTCGCGGCGGCCACCTGGGTGCTGGTCCACGAGTCCGGTGTGCACGCGACCGTGGCCGGCGTGCTGCTGGCCTTCACCGTGCCGGTGATGCGCAGCGATGCGGCCGGCGGTCCTGATGCCGGCCGGGGTCTGGCCGAGCACTTCGAGCACCGCTTCCGGCCGATCTCCGCGGGATTCGCCGTTCCGGTCTTCGCCTTCTTCGCCGCCGGCGTCACCATCGGAGGCCTGTCGGGCCTGGGCGCCGCCCTGCGCGACACCGTGGCCCTCGGCATCGTCGTCGGCCTCGTCGTCGGCAAGGCGCTCGGCATCACCGCCTCGACCTGGCTGGTCCAGCGGTTCACCCGCGCCCAGATGGACGAGGACCTCGGCTGGCCCGACGTCGTCGGGGTCTCCCTGCTGGGCGGCATCGGCTTCACCGTGTCGCTGCTCATCGGCGAGCTGGCATTCGGCCCCGGATCGTTGCGGGACGAACACGGAAAGGTCGGGGTCCTCGTGGGCACGGTGGCCGCCGCCCTGCTGGCCGCCGTGCTGTTGCGGCTGCGCGACCGCCGGTACCGCCGGATCGCCGCCGAGGAAGAGCGGGACGTCGACGCCGACGGGGTCCCTGACGTCTACCAGCAGCCGTCCGCCGAGAGCTGAGAAAACGGCGTTGCCGACCGCTCGGAGCCGTCGTACCGTCGAGACACACGAGAGAGGAGGTGGTCCGAAATTGCATACGTCCAGGACACGTGAGGTGGCTGTCCGCTAGCCGCCGTCCAGATGGGCCGCCCGTTCAGACTCTGCTCGATCTCGACAGGGCCTGAGCGACGGCATCCCGCGCGTCCGTCGTACGGCGGCGGGCGAGAAACGGACAGTCACCCGACCCCCGGGCCGCCGACCAATGTCCAGTCGGCCCGCGAGTCGCTCGACCCCATACGCTGGGGCCGAGCGCCGCGGAACAGCCCGGGGGTTGTCCGTCCTCTCGCACGTGTTCGCGGCAGTCCGAGGGGAGACGCCGTGCAGTTCGCCGGCCGCGCCGTGGCGCTGGACACCTCCGCCGGCGCCTGGCTCACCGAGGCCTTCGCCCGCCGCCCCTCGACACGGTCGCCTCCCTCGTCCCGGCCCGCTTCGAGGCCGTTGCGCGGGTCTTCCACCCCGCCGTCCGCTACGTCGGCGATGACGACGTGGAGGTGCCCTGGGCCTCCGTCGCCGATGCCAACAGCACCGTCGCGCACCCGCTGATGCAGTGGGGGTCGGTCACCGGCTCGATGGAGTACTTCGAGAACGACGACCAGGAACCGCTCTGGCACGGCGCCCCAGCGCGTGGCCACCTCCCGGTGCCCGTCGCCGCTCGGCTGATCGAGGTGCTGGCTCCGCACACCACGACCCCGGACGTCTGCTGGTTCGGGGTGCGGCAGGGCGGCGCGGTGATCGCCGACCATCCCACCCTGACCCTGGGCGACCGGGAGTTCTGGCTGATCAACGGCTCGATCGAGCTGGCCACCGTGAACTTCGCCGCCGAGCCGTTCGAGCAGAGTGCGAACCTCTGGTGGCCGGCCGACCGCGCCTGGCTGGTGGCGACCGACATCGACCTGGTGTCCAGCTACGTCGGCGGCACCGCCGCCTGCATCGCCGAGCTGCTCGCCCGCCCGGACCTGGAGGCGTTCCCGGCCGAGCCGAAGCAACGCGTCACCTGGGACGCCGACCAGGTCAACCCGCCCCCAGCTGACGCCCCCGACTGACCGGCCAAAATGGCCATTCTGGCCGGTCCCACCCACCCGGGAGCGACCACCTCGGGGGCCAAAATAGCCATTTTGGCCCCCGAGGAGCCGGTCAGAGCTGGGCGAGCTCCGCGGCGAGGTCGTCCAGGCCCAGGCTCCCCTGCGACAGCGCCGCCATGTGCCAGGCCTTGAGGTCGAAGCCGGCCCCACGGGCCTGCTGGGCCGCGGCCCGCCCGGCCAGCCACGCCCGCTCCCCCAGCTTGTAGCTGATCGCCTGCCCCGGCATACCCAGGTAGCGCACCAGCTCGCTGTCCAGGAAGGCGCTGTCCCGACCGCAGTACTCGCCGAAGAACGCGCGGGCCAGCTCCGGGGTCCACGGCTGGCCGCGGTGCTCGGCGAGCGCGCCGTCGGCGTCGTCGGGAATCGGCAGCTCCAGGTGCATGCCGATGTCGACCACCACCCGGACCGCCCGCATCTGCTGGGCGTCCAGGTAGCCCAGCCGCGTGCCCGGGTCGGTGAGGAAGCCGAGCTCGTCCATCAGCCGCTCGGCGTACAACGCCCAGCCCTCGACGTTCGCGCCGACCGACCCCAGCGACGTCTGGTAGGTCGACAGCTCCCCGGAGACGTACGCCCACTGGGCCAGCTGCAGATGGTGGCCCGGAACGCCCTCGTGGTACCAGGTCGAGACCAGGTCCCACAGCGGGAAGCGCTCCTTGCCGAGGGTCGGCAGCCAGGTGCGGCCGGGCCGGGAGAAGTCCTGCGCGGGGCGGGTGTAGTAGGGGGCGGCGGCGCTGCCGGGCGGGGCGATCATCGCCTCGACCCGGCGGATCGGCTCGGCGAGGTCGAAGTGCACGCCGTCCAGTGCATCCATCGCCTCGTCCATCATCTGCTGCAGCCGGACGCGCACAGGCTCCACGCCGTCCACGGCCTCGCCGTGCTCGTTGAGCCAGCGCATGGCCTCCATCGGCGTGGCGCCGGGGAGCACCTGCCCGGCGGCGGTCCGCTGCTCCTCGCGGATGCGCAGGTGCTCGGCCCAGCCGAAGGCGTAAGCGTCCTCCAGGCCGGTTTCAGCGCCCAGGTCGGTGCCGTTCCAGGCCTGCGCGAAGCGCGCGTACCGCTCCCGCCCGACGGCGTCGGGCGTGCCTTCGGCCTGCGGTGCGTAGGTGTCGCGCAGGAAGTCGCGGACCTCGGCCACCGCACCGTCGGCGGCGGCTGCCGCGGCGTCCAGCTCGGCCCGCAGCTCATCGGGGCCTGCGGCGACCACGCCGGCGAAGTACGGCCCGGCCAGCCACTCGTCGAGCTGGCCGACGACGGTGTGTACCTGACGCGGCGCGGCGAAGAGGCCCTGCGCCGCGCCCGCGGTGAGCGTGGCGACGTAGCCGCGGTAGGCCTCGGGCACCCGCGCCAGCCGGCGGGCGAGCACCGACCAGTCCTCGGTGGTCTGAGTGGGCATCATCGAGAACACCTGGCGCACCGAGTGCACCGGGGAGAACAGGTTGGACAGTTCCCGGAACCCCTCGCCGGCCTCGTGCTGGTCGAGGCTCGCGGTCAGCCGCTCGCGCAGCAGCCGGGCGCAGCGCAGCTCGACGAGGTCCTCGGACAGCGCCGGGTCAGCTGCCAGCACCCGGTCGAGCTCGGCCAGCGTCGACCGCTGCAGCGCGGCTTCAGCCTCGAGTCCGGCCGGGCTGAGGTCGGGCAGCCCGTCGCTGGCCGGCGTCTGGCCGAGGGAGGTGGCGACGATCGGGTTGAGCTCGCAGACGGCGTCGACGTAGGCGTCGGCCACCTGCCGCGGGCTGGTCGTGGTCGGGGTGGGGGTGCTCACGGAAGTCAGCGGATCCTCTCCAGTCGGGCGGACATGGTGGGCCGCAGCGGTGCGTCGCCCGCGGCCCGGTCGACGGCGTACATCAGCGCGCCCTCGACGATCCCGTAGAGCCGGGCGGCCCGGCTCACGTCGGGGTGGTCCGGGGTCCGGGCCAGGACGTCACTGGTCAGCTCCCAGCTGGTGGTGGTGCGGGCGGTGCCGACGTAGATCTCCACAAGGCCGTCCGGGGAGCACACCAGCAGCTCCACCTCGTCCTCGCCGCGCGGGCGCCAGAACCCGGACTCCCGCTGGTCCGGGCCGGCCACTGTGCCGTCGTCGGACAGCCGCCAGGTGCGGGACTCGTAGATGAGGAAACCGCGCCCGTCGTGGGCGAAGCGGACCCACTGGCCGAAGCGGTGGTCGCCCGCGCCGGCCGCCTGGCCCTCACCGTGCCACTCACCCAGGAGTGGGAGCACCGACAGCAGTTCGTGCGCGACCTCGGGACCGACCCGGACGTCGACGGTGTCCTCGACCGGTAGCTCGGTCGGTCCGGTGGCCGGCCCCTCGGGGAGCCCGGGCGGCGTGCTCATCGACCCACCTCCGGTGCAAAGCCGGGACGGCTACGCCGTGCTGTCGAGCGCCTCATCGGGCGCGCCCCGACCGGTCGGCGATGCGCTCGCGGCGCGTCAGCCGCCACGCCGAGGTGGCACAGCCGGCCGCGGCCAGCACAGTGCAGGTGATCAACACCCAGGCAGAGACCAGACCCATGGCCGCCACCGTATCCGCGGCCTCACACCCCGGCAGCCGGCGCCCCGGCGGTGGCCTCTCCGACCGAGGTGCGGACGACGTCCTCCCACGGGGTCGCGGTCAGCGCGAAGGTCGCGGTCGTCTCCGACTAGAGCGTGTCTGCCAAAGATTGGCGGGTTGGTGGGCGACGCTGGACGAATGTTGCGTACCGACGAGATCCCGGACGAGTTGTGGGAGTTGATCCAGCCGGTGCTGCCTGCCGGCGGTCATCAGGGCCGGCCGTGGAATGACCACCGACTGACGCTCGAGGCGATCATCTGGCGGTACCGCACCGGGTCGCCGTGGCGTGACCTGCCCGATCACTTCGGCGCGTGGCAATCGGTGTGGGAACGCCACCGTCGCTGGTCTGACGACGGCACCTACGTGCGGATGTTCGCCGCGGTGCGCGCCGCAGCCCCTGAGCGCGATGAGCAGCTGCGCAACC
>NZ_FNOZ01000165.1 GCF_900107175.1 Modestobacter sp. DSM 44400
CTCCGCCGACGCCGAGATCTGCGCCGACGACGCCGACAACTCCTCCGACGACGCCGCCACCGCATCCGCCGACGCAGCCACCCCGGCCAGCACCGTGCGGAGGGAGCCGAGCGCCTCGTCGAGCGCCGTTGCCATCACGCCGACCTCGTCGCGCTGGTCCACCCCGGTCGGTCGGGTCAGGTCCCCGGCGGCCATGGCCTCGACCGACTGCTGGATGCGGCGCACCGGCCCCACGACGGCGCGCATGGTGAGCAGGCAGATGCCGACGCTCAGGGCGACGGCCACGACGGCGACCAGCACGGCGAGCATCCTGGCCCGGCTGACGGCGTCGGCCAGACGCTGCTCCGCGGCGTCGCTCGCGGCCGCCAGCGTGTCCTTCGCGTCGCCGACCGCACTGTCGGTCAGGTCGTTGGCCGCCTGGATCTCCGCCCATCGGCCGCGCATCCCCGCCTGGTCGGCGACCGAGCTGTCGACGAAGGCAGAGATGGCGTCGACGTACTGCCCGTAGCCCTCGGTCAGGGCGGCGACCGCCGTGGCGGCGTCCCCGGTCAAGGGGATGTCCGAGAGCTCGGCCAGCAGTGCCGTGGGGGTGGCGACGTCATCGGCCAGCTCGGTGAGCTGCGCTTGCGGGTCGTCGCGCACCAACGCCTTGAACCCGTCCACCTTCAGCTCGCTGGCCCGGGTGTCGAGCTGGAGGACCAGGGCCTCGGCGGCATTGAGCCGGGCCGACTCACCGGTGCTCGCGCTGACGGCGGCGTTCGAGACGAGCAGTGTGGTGAGCAGGCCACCGAGGGCGAGGATCACCACGACGATCACGGCGCCGAACTTCACCGCCAGCGGCCGGTCGGCGAACCAGTGCGAGCGCGAACGGGGGGCGGTGGCTCGATCGGTGGTCATGACGTGCTCCTGGGGTGGTGGACGTGCCGGGGGAGGAAACACCACCTCCAGCTGGGTGCTGGTGCCATTTCTCGAGCTGTGGTGTGAGGACCATGGTGCCGTTCCCACAACGCGCCGCACCGGAGTCGATGTGCGTGTTGCACATGGGATTTAGAATTGTCGGTGACCGTTCCCCCGAGCCGCCATGTCGACATCGCCGGAATCCACCGCACGACCATTCCACTGTCCCTGGACATGCGAATGGAGTCCCAGCGCAGCGGTTTCTGCTGCGCTGGAACTCCATTCGAGCGGTGCTCAGCTCAGTAGGTGAAGCGGCCCACGGTGGTGCGCAGGTCGGAGGCCATCCGTGACAGCTCGTCGACTGCGACCCGGGTCTGGCCCAGGGCCTGGGTGGTGGAGCTGGCCGCGGCGGACACACCGGTGATGTTGGTGGCGATCTCGGTCGACCCCCCGGCGGCCTCCTGCACCGACCGCGACATCTCATTCGTCGTCGCGGTCTGCTCCTCCACCGCCGAGGCGATGGTCA
>NZ_FNOZ01000037.1 GCF_900107175.1 Modestobacter sp. DSM 44400
ACCCGCCTGTTCACCACCCCGGCGACGCTGGCCCGCACCGGACGCCGACGGATCCTGCACCTGGCCGAACACCACCCCTGGGCCGCGCTGGTCCGCGACGGGCTTGCACGACTCCGCGACGCCACCGCGGTGCTCGCCGCCCCGGCAGCCGCCTCCGGCTGACCCCCGGCGACCTGACCCGACGACCCGAAGGACACCCACCGGCCTGTGGAACCGGCGCCCACCCGAGCGACATCGGCCGATCCGTCACACCCCAATGCCATCCTGACGCCCACACGGGACCAGAAGCCGATGATCATGCTCCGCATCAAGATCACGGAAGATCGAGGCTAGCGTGACCGCCATGGAAATCACCATTCACGCGAGCTTCCTCCCGCACGACGACCCGGACGCCTCCCTGGCCTTCTATCGCGACACCCTCGGCTTCGAAGTCCGCAACGACGTCGGATACGGCGGGATGCGCTGGATCACGGTCGGCCCCGCCGACCAGCCCGGCACGTCCATCGTCCTGCATCCGCCGGCCGCCGACCCCGGCATCACCGACGACGAGCGCCGCACCATCGTCGAGATGATGGCCAAGGGCACCTACGCCATCATCCTCCTGGCCACCAAGGACCTCGACGGCACCTTCGAGCCGCTGCAGGCCAGCGGCGCCGAGGTCGTCCAGGAGCCGACCGAGCAGCCGTACGGGGTTCGCGACTGCGCCGTCCGCGATCCCGCGGGCAACCTGATCCGCATTCAGGAGCTGCGCTGAGCCGTCCGGCCATCGCAGCCATGACCTGCACGGACGCACCGTGAAGGAGCCCGCGCACGACGTCGGTGGCGGCCGCCTGGTGGCCACCGTCACCGACCCCGATGGCAACGTCCCCGAGCTGCTTCACCGACCGTTGAGTGCCGGCCCCCCTCCGCGCTCAGCGTCGTCGCGACACCGAGCATCGGCTCACCAACGACATCGATGTCCGGGTGGCCAGTGCCTCGGCGGACGGTGCGCCGTACCTGATGCCGCTGTCCTTCGACTGGGACGGCGAGGCGCTGCTGATGGCGACGCCGACGGACAGCCCGACCGGCAGGAACCTGGCCGCCACCCGAGCCGTTCGGCTGGGGCTGGGCCACACCCGCGACGTGTCCATGATCGAGGGCGAAGTCGAGATCCTCGAGATCGACGCGCTGCCGCAGGAGCGGGGTGACCGGTTCCCCGTGCACACCGGCTTCGACCCGCATGCGCTGGCCACGCCGTACCGCCGGTCCCGCATCTCGCCGCGCCGCATCCAGGCTTGGCGCGAGGTGAACGTGAGGCCCGACCGCGAGCTGATGCGCGACGGCCGCTGGTTGGTCTGACGCCTCGGCCGGGCGCGCCGCGTGGCCGGGGTCCAGAGGCTCCACGGGCCGAAGCCGCGTGGACGCCTTGGTTCTTGCGCCGAGCGCGACCCCGGCCAGCGTCAGCCGGACGGGCGTTGCGCCACCCCCGCCGACACCGCCGATCAGGTAGACAGCGGACCGGTGCCGCGCCGACGAAGGAGAACCAGACGTACTGCTCGAAGCTGGTCGGATCGAGCCCAGGCGACGCCGATGGAGACCGCGAAGGCGGGCCCCGCCCAACAGATGGAGGCACGATGAGCATGGTCACGAGGACGGACACGCACTCGCCTGCGCTGCACGGTGCCGACAGCCACGACCTGATCCGCGTGCACGGCGCGCGCGTCAACAACCTCAAGGACGTCAGCGTCGAGATCCCGAAGCGCCGGCTGACGGTGTTCACCGGCGTCTCGGGGTCGGGCAAGAGCTCGCTGGTGTTCGGCACGATCGCCGCGGAGTCGCAGCGGATGATCAACGAGACCTACAGCGCATTCGTGCAGGGCTTCATGCCAACACTGGCGCGGCCGGACGTCGACGTCCTCGACGGGCTGACGACCGCGATCATCATCGACCAGGAGCGGATGGGGGCCAATGCCCGTTCCACGGTCGGCACCGCCACCGACGCCAACGCGATGCTGCGCATCCTCTTCAGCCGACTCGGGCAGCCGCACATCGGCTCCCCGCAGGCGTATTCGTTCAATGTCGCCTCGATCAGCGGAGCGGGTGCAGTCTCCATCGAGCGCGGCGGACAGACCGTCAAGGAGCGTCGTAGCTTCAGCATCACCGGCGGAATGTGTCCATGCTGTGAGGGCCGGGGCTCCGTCACCGACATCGACCTGTCTGCGCTGTACGACGACAGCAAGTCCCTCGACGAGGGTGCACTGACCATCCCCGGTTACAGCATGGACGGCTGGTTCGGCCGCATCTTCAGCGGCTGCGGCTTCTTCGATCCGGACAAGCCGATCCGCACGTTCACCAAGCGGGAGCTCCATGACCTGCTGTACAAGGAGCCGACCAAGATCAAGGTCGACGGGATCAACCTGACCTACGAGGGGCTGATCCCGAAGATCGGCAAGTCGATGCTGTCCAAGGACGTCGACTCATTGCAGCCGCACATCCGCGCCTTCGTGGAGCGGGCGGTGACCTTCACGAGGTGTCCCGAGTGCGGCGGAACCCGGCTGTCCGAGGCGGCCCGGTCATCGAAGATCAGGGGGATCAGCATCGCCGACGCCTGCGCGATGCAGATCAGCGACCTCGCCGAATGGCTGCGGGGTCGCGACGTTCCGTCCGTTGCGCCGCTGCTCGCGTCGCTGCGGCACACCCTCGACTCGTTCGTCGAGATCGGGCTGGGCTACCTCTCACTCGACCGCCCGTCGGGCACGCTGTCGGGCGGCGAAGCACAGCGCATCAAGATGATCCGCCACCTCGGCTCCTCGCTCACCGACGTCACCTACGTCTTCGACGAGCCGACGATCGGGCTGCACCCCCACGACGTCCAGCGGATGAACAACCTGCTGCTGCAGCTGCGCGACAAGGGCAACACGGTGTTGGTCGTGGAGCACAAGCCGGAGGCGATCGCGATCGCCGACCACGTCGTCGATCTCGGCCCGCGCGCAGGCGCCGAGGGTGGTGAGGTGGTCTTCGAAGGCACCGTCGACGGGCTGCGGTGCAGCGGCACGCTGACCGGGCGGCATCTGGACGACCGAGCCTCAGTGAAGCCGTCCGTGCGGAGACCGTCGGGAGTGCTGGAGGTGCGCGGCGCCAGCACCCACAACCTGGCCGACGTCGATGTCGACATCCCGCTCGGCGTGCTGGTGGTGCTGACCGGCGTGGCCGGGTCGGGGAAGAGCTCCCTGATCCAGGGCTCGGTGTCCGGCCGGGACGGGGTGGTGTCGGTCGACCAGGGCGCGATCAAGGGCTCGCGGCGCAGCAACCCGGCCACGTACACCGGACTGCTCGATCCGATCCGCAAGGCCTTCGCGAGGGCCAACGGCGTGAAGCCGGCGCTGTTCAGCGCCAACTCCGAGGGCGCCTGCCCCAACTGCAACGGCGCCGGCGTCATCTACACCGACCTGGCGATGATGGCCGGAGTGGCCACCGTCTGCGAGGTGTGCGAAGGGAAGCGTTTTCAGGCCGAGGTGCTCGAGTACACCTTCGGTGACAAGGACATCAGCGAGGTGCTTGCGATGTCGGTGACCGAGGCCGGCGAGTTCTTCGGCACCGGGGAGGCGAAGACGCCGGCGGCCCACAAGATCCTGACCCACCTGGCCGACGTCGGGCTCGGCTACCTCAGCCTCGGCCAGCCGCTCACGACCCTCTCCGGCGGCGAGCGGCAGCGGCTCAAGCTGGCCACCCGCCTGGCCGAGAAGGGCGGCGTGTACGTCCTCGACGAGCCGACCACCGGGCTCCACCTCGCCGACGTCGAGCAGCTGCTCGGCCTGCTCGACCGACTCGTCGACTCCGGTAAGTCGGTCATCGTCATCGAGCACCACCAGGCGGTCATGGCGCACGCCGACTGGATCATCGACCTCGGCCCCGGCGCCGGCCACGACGGCGGCCGGATCGTCTTCGAGGGCACACCCGCCGACCTCGTCGCCGCCCGCTGCACCCTCACCGGCGAGCACCTCGCGGCCTACGTCGCCAGCTGATCGAGGCCCTCGCGGGTAGACCGGGCAGGGGCATCGACACCCCGCCAGCAGTCGAGGGTGGAGACGGCGGTCGACACGGGCTGCTCACCGCTCGCGCCGAACACCTCGTCGAGCAGGACCGTGGCTGACGGCGGGGTGGTGGCGGTCAGGCGCAGTCCGTCCGCGGAGAGCGTGAGAGTGAAACGGAAGAACGGGCAGCAGTCCTGCTCGGCCAGGACCAGCTCGAAGGCCGCGTGCGCCAGGTGCCGTGGCAGATCGACGGCGCGGCCCTCGGCGGCCGCGACCGGCGTTCCCTGCCTGAGCAGTGCGTGCCACTCCGCGATGCGAGTCGACTGCTCCGAACCGCCGAGTGAGCAGCCGACCGGCGCGCCGGCTCCGGCGTCGGTGGGGCTGGTCATCGGCGTCCTCCCTCCCGGTCGTGCGTACGGACGGGCCCGGCGTGCAGGCGATCAGGAACAGCAGGCGTCGGCGCCCTCGGGGGTCAGGGCCGCCAGCGTGGCCAGGAGCTTGACCGGCCCGGCCAGGGCTTCGCAGCACAGCGCGTAGACGTTGCTGCGTCCCTGCGGCGTGACGGTCACCAGCCCCTGCTCGCGCAGCGGGGTCAGATGGTGGCTCACGAGCGTCTGGCTCATGCCCGTGGCCTCGGTCAGCTCCCGCACGGACCGGCGGCCGTCGGCGAGCAGCAGGAGGAGGTGCAGCCGGTTCGGGTCGGAGAGGGCCTTGAGCGCAGGGGCGAGCAGGCGGGCACGGTCGGCCGCCGAAGTGAGGTCGTCGACGTCGAGCAGCCGCACGTCCAGGTCCTGGGCCATGCGCGCAGTATGCCACGGCGTCCGTTGCTATCAACAGTGACCACTGTTACGTTCTCTCCGTCGTGGTGAACACGGATGGGAGAGGCCCATGAGCACGGATCTGCCCGTCATCGTGATCGGCGGTGGCCCTGTGGGACTGGCGGCGGCAGCCCACCTGCTCGAGCGCGGGCTGGAGCCCCTGGTGTTCGAAGCCGGCGACGAAGTCGGCGCCGCGGTACGCGACTGGGGCCACGTCCGGCTCTTCTCCCCGTGGCGGTACGACGTCGACGTGGCTGCGGCGCGGCTCCTCGAGGAGAGCGGGTGGACGCCCCCCGCGCCCGACGGTCTTCCGACCGGTGCCGAGTTGGTCGAGCGGTACCTGGAGCCGCTGGCGGCGACCCGGCAGCTGTCGACGCGCATCCGTACCGGCACCCGGGTGCTGGCCGTGACCCGGCAGGGCATGGACAAGACCCGCACCGTCGGCCGCGACGGGCGCCCCTACGTTGTGCGGACCATGCGGGACGGTCGGGTTGTCGACGTGCTCGGCCGGGCGGTCCTCGATGCCTCGGGCACGTGGGGCCACGCCAACCCGCTCGGTCCCGCTGGGCTCGGCGCCGTCGCGGAGGACGTCGCGATGCCGTGGCTGGCCGGACCGCTGCCCGACGTCCTCGGGCGGGACCGGGGCCGGTTCGCCGGTCGTTGCAGCCTGGTCGTCGGGATGGGCCACTCGGCAGCCAACACCCTGCTGGCACTGGTGCGCCTGCGCGAGGACGAGCCCGGCACGGAGATCACGTGGGCCATCCGGGGTCGCTCACCCGCCCGGCTCTACGGCGGCGGCGACGCCGATGGTCTACCCGCTCGGGGCCTCCTGGGGGCGGAGCTGAAGGCGGCTGTGGCCTCGGGGGCGATCACGCTGATCCGCGAGTTCGCTCTCGTGAGCTTCGACGTGCCCCCCGGCGGGGATGGCCGGCTGGGCGTTTCCGGCACCGGGCGCGACGGAGTGGCGAGAACGCTGTTCGTCGACGTCGTGGTGGGTGCGACGGGGTTCCGTCCCGACCTGGACATGCTGCGCGAGGTTCGGCTGTCGCTGGACCCGGCAGTCGAGGCTCCCCGCCAGCTCGGGCCGATGATCGACCCCGACCTGCACAGCTGCGGCACCGTTCCGCCCCACGGTGAGAGCGTGCTCGCCCACCCCGATGCGGGCTTCTACATCGTCGGCATGAAGTCCTACGGACGCGCGCCGACGTTCTTGCTGGCCACCGGCTACGAGCAGGTCCGTTCCATCGCGGCCGCGCTCGCCGGCGACACCGAGGCGGCCGGCCACGTCTGCCTCGACCTGCCCGCGACGGGCGTGTGCTCGGTCGACCTCGGCGACCGTGCGGCGGTCGAGGCCGCCGGCGTGGGCTTCGCCACGGGAGGTGCGCACGGCTGGTCGGCAGCGGAGCCCGCGGTGACCGGCTGCTGCGGAACGAGCCAGCCGGCGGCGGTCGGGGTCGGCGGTCAGTGACGGGGGTGGCGGGTGGGACGACCCCGTGAGCCCGAAGTCGTCGCTGGCGGCCGATGCGGGCGCGGGCGCCGAGTCCGGCTGGCGTCCGCCCCGCCGGGCCCTGGCGGCGCTGTGCGCCACCGAGGTCGTCAGCTGGGGCGTCCTCTACTACGCCTTTCCGGTCGCCCTCTCCGCGATCACCGCTGACACCGGCTGGTCGGCGACGTCGACGACAGCGGCCTTCTCGGCCGGACTCGTCGTCTCCGCGCTGGCCGGCGTTCCCGTCGGACGCGGGCTGGACCGCTGGGGGCCGCGGCGGGTGATGACGGCGGGTTCGCTGCTCGCCGTCCCGGCCATCGTCGGCGTCGCGCTGGCACCGAGCTATTGGTGCTTCCTGGCCGCCTGGTGCGTGGTGGGTGTGGCGATGGCCGGCGTCTTCTACCAGGCGGCCTTCGCGGCCCTGACCCGTTGGTACGGGCCCCGCCGCGTCAAGGCGCTCACCACCGTCACCCTGGTGGCGGGCCTGGCGAGCACCATCTTCGCCCCGGTCACGAGTCTGTTGCTGCAGCACCTGGACTGGCGGACCACCTACGTCGTCCTGGCCGGCGTCCTGGCCGTGGTCACGATTCCGCTGCACGCGCTGGCGCTGACGCCGCCGTGGCACGCCGTCCACAGCCAAGACCGTGTGGCGCCCGCCCCGAGGCGCCCCATCGTCCGGAGCCCGGGCTTCCTGCTGCTCTCAGCCGCCCTCACGCTGACCGCTTTCGGGCTCTACTCGGCGAGCCTCACCCTGATCCCCCTGCTCACCGGGCGTGGGTTGAGTCCGTCCCTCGCGGCTACGACCTTCGGGCTCCTGGGCGCCGGCCAGCTCGTCGGGCGGATCGGGTTCGCCCCGCTCGCCGCCCGGACGACCCCGGGGGCGCGGACGATCGTCATCGTCGTCGCATCGGCTGTGGCGATCGCGCTGCTCGCCGCCGTGCCCGGGCCGGCAGCTGTGCTGGTCGCCCTGGCCATGCTCGCGGGCGCCGTGCGGGGCGCGGGCACCCTGTTGCAGGCCACTGTCGTGGCGGACCGCTGGGGGACCGCCAACTACGGTGCCCTGTCCGGCATCTTCGCGGCGCCCGTCACCGGAGCTGCCGCACTGGCTCCCTGGGGCGGTACCGCGCTCGCCGAGGCCATCGGGAGCTACCCGGCCATGTTCGCCGCCCTAACAGTGGTCGTGGCGGCCGCTGCCGGGGCTGCGGCCCTGAGCGACCGGGTCTAGCCGACCGGTTCCGGGCCCTGCAGCTCGGCGAGCAGGCCACGGATGCGCGCCTCGATCTCGTCCCGGATCGGGCGCACCGACTCGACGCCCTTGCCCGCCGGGTCCTCCAGCGCCCAGTCCAGGTAGCGCTTGCCCGGAAAGACCGGGCACGCGTCGCCGCAGCCCATGGTGATCACGACGTCGGAGGCCTCGACGGCGTCGGTGGTCAGCACCTTCGGGCGCTGGGCGGAGATGTCGATGCCCACCTCGGCCATCGCGGCCACGGCGGCGGGGTTGACCTGGTCGCCGGGGATCGAGCCGGCCGAGCGCACTTCCACCGAGTCCCCGGCCAGGGAGCGCAGCCAGCCGGCGGCCATCTGCGAGCGACCGGCGTTGTGCACGCAGACGAACAGCACGCTGGGGGTGCTCATCGGGCGCTCCGGAGGGGATCGGGGACGGTGGGATCACCGGGGAACCAGCGCCGGGCGGCCCACAGGGCGACGTAGACCAGGCCGACGAGGACGGGGACCTCGATCAGCGGGCCGACCACGCCGGCGAGGGCCTGGCCCGAGGTGACCACGAAGGTGCCGATGGCTACGGCGATGGCGAGCTCGAAGTTGTTGCCCGCCGCGGTGAAGGCGAGCGTGGCGGTCTTCGCGTAACCACAGGTGCAGGCGCACCCCGAGCGCGAATGAGCCGCCGAACATCAGGGCGAAGTAGGCGAGCAACGGCAGGGCTAGGCGGGCGACGTCCCAGGGCTGGGAGGTGATCGCGTCACCCTGCAGCGCGAACAGCATCACGATGGTGAACAGCAGCCCGTAGAGCGCAACCGGCCCGATCTTCGGCAGGAAGCGGCTCTCGTACCAGGAGCGTCCCCTGGCCCGTTCCCCGATCATCCGGGTGAGGAAGCCGGCCAGCAGTGGGATGCCGAGGAACACCAGCACGCTGACCACGATCGCCCACAGGCTGAACTCGGCCGACGTGGTCGACAGGCTCAGCCAGCCGGGGAGTACCTGCAGGTAGCACCAGCCCAGCGCGGCAAAGGCGACGATCTGGAACACCGAGTTGATGGCCACCAGCACGGCGGCGGCCTCGCGGTCGCCGCAGGACAGGTCGTTCCAGATCAACACCATGGCGATGCAGCGGGCCAGCCCCACGATGACCAGTCCGGTGCGGTACTCGGGGAGGTCGGGCAGCAGCAGCCAGGCCAGGGCGAACATCAGGGCCGGGCCGACGAGCCAGTTCAGCGCCAGTGAGGCACCGAGGAGCTTCCGGTCGCCGGTCACCCGGTCGAGCTCGGAGTACCGGACCTTGGCCAGCACCGGGTACATCATCAGCAGCAGCCCGACGGCGATCGGCAGGCTGACGTCGCCGACCCGGACGGCGTCCAGCGCGTCGTCCAGGCCGGGCACCAGGCGGCCGAGCCCCAGGCCCACGGCCATCGCGACGATGATCCAGACCGGCAGGAACCGGTCCAGGGTGGGCAGCCGCTGCAGGACCGGCGCCTGGAGAGAGGTTTCGGGGCGGGCGGTCTCCCGGACGGCGTCGCTCACCCACGCGCCCCGGTCGGCGCCGGCGTGCTGAACAGGGTGGCGACCGCAGGCAGCGCCTTGGGCCGGACGGCGTAGTAGACCCACACCCCGCGCTTGTCCCGGTCCAGCAGACCCGCCGCATGCAGCACCTTCAGGTGATGGCTGATCGTGGCCTGGGTCTGGTCGAAGGCCTCGTTGAGGTCGCAGACGCACGCCTCGCCGCCTGCGGAGGAGGCGATGAGGCTCACCAGCCGCAGTCGGACCGGGTCGGCGAGCGCCTTGAGCAGGGGCGCGACCTGCTCGGCCTGCTCGGTGCTCATCGACGTCCCGGTCAGCGGTGTGCAGCAGGCGAAGTCGGGAGAGTCGCTCACGGTTCCTCCTCGGCGTAATGCTTCGGCACAGATCATAGCGATCAGCATCGTATTGACAAACATCGATCCTTTAAGAGTGCAGACATCGACATCTGTCGATGTTATCGAGAGGACGTGATCCCGTGTCCCGAGTCCAGCTGGCTCTCCGCGTCGCCGACCTGGAGGCAGCCATCGACTTCTACTCGCGGCTGTTCGACACCGCCCCGGCCAAGCGCCGCCCCGGGTACGCCAACTTTGCCGTCGCCGAGCCCCCGCTCAAGCTGGTGCTGTTGGAGGGGGCGGCCGGGGAGCCCACCCGGATGGACCACCTGGGCGTGGAGGTCGCCGCGACCGCCGACGTCGCCGCCGCCACCGACCGGCTCACCGCGGCCGGCCTGGCCACCCGGCCCGAGGACGACACCACCTGCTGCTACGCCCTGCAGGACAAGGTCTGGGTCACCGGCCCGGGCGGCGAGCCGTGGGAGGTCTACACGGTCAAGGGAGACGCGCGGCCCGACCTCGAGGGCCGGACGGCGGCCGAGGAGTCCGCCGTGGCCGGCGACGGCACCTGCTGCGCCGACCCGACCGCCGCCGCCGACCACGCAGCGGTGCCCGCCGCCTGCTGCTGAGGAGCTCCCGTGCACCCACCCTGATCATCCAGCTGGCCGCGGCACACACAGCCGACCTGCACCGATCCGCCGCGGGCCGCTGCTGCGCCGACCTGGTGACGCGGTCCGGCGGGGCCGAGCGCGTCGCCGGGCTCGCCCGCCGGCTCCGCAGCTCGGTCGCCCCGGTGACGGTGTGCTGCCCGGCGTGCTGCTCCGCTGCTCCGGTCCGCACGAGGTGGGCCGGGGCAGCGCCACCCCCGCGCGCAGCGTTACCGCGGGGACGGCACGATCAGCGGCATGTCCCACCGCGCGGCCGAGTCCCGCTACGAGTCGATGTCCTACCGCCGGTGCGGCGCCAGTGGGCTGGACCTGCCGGCGATCAGCCTGGGCCTGTGGCACAACTTCGGCGACGACGTGCCCTTCGACCGGCAGCGGGACATCCTGCACCGCGCCTTCGACCGAGGCGTCACCCACTTCGACCTGGCCAACAACTACGGCCCGCCGTACGGGTCCGCCGAGACCAACTTCGGGCGCCACCTGCGCGACTCCTTCGCCCCCTACCGGGACGAGTTGGTCATCTCCACCAAGGCCGGCTACGACATGTGGCCGGGCCCCTACGGGCAGGGCGGCGGCTCCCGCAAGTACCTGACCGCCAGCCTCGACCAGTCGCTGCGCAGGATGGGCCTGGACTACGTCGACGTCTTCTACTCCCACCGCTTTGACCCCACCACGCCGCTGGAGGAGACCATGGGCGCGCTGCACAGCGCAGTCCAGGCCGGCAAGGCGCTCTACGCCGGGGTCTCCTCCTATTCCGCAACCGACACCGCGCGCGCCGCTGCGATCCTCGCCGACCTCGGGACGCCGCTGTTCATCCACCAGCCCTCCTACTCGATGCTCAACCGCTGGATCGAGACCGACGGGCTGCTGGAGACCCTCGCCGAGGCCGGCGCCGGCTGCATCGCCTTCTCCCCGCTCGCCCAGGGAATGCTGACCGACAAGTACCTGGACGGTGTGCCGGCGGGGTCCCGGGCCAGCCAGGACAAGTCGCTGTCCACCGACCTGCTCACCGACGAGGCGCTGCGCCATGTCCGGGCGCTGAACGAGCTCGCCGGGGCGCGCGGTCAGAGCCTCGCGCAGCTGGCGCTGGCCTGGGCGCTGCGCGACCCGCGGGTGACCTCCGTGCTCATCGGGGCCAGCAGCGTCGCCCAGCTGGACGACAGTCTGGGTGTGCTGGACCGGCTGGACTTCACCGACGAGGAGCTCACCGCGATCGACGCGCACGCCGTCGACGCCGGCATCGACCTCTGGGCCGGCTTCCGCACCAGCTGAACCCCGGGTGCGCGCCCGTGCTCTGATCGCAGGGACCGCGCCGGCACCGCCGCCGGCCGACGACCCGAGGGAGCCCCAAGTCCGACGAGGTCCAGCTGAAAGTCGACGGGGGCGTCGCCGTCGTCACGCTCAACGCGCCGTAACGGCGCAACGCGCTCACCCCGTCGATGGCCGGTGAGCTGATCGCGGTCTTCGACGAGGTCGACGCCCGGGACGACGTGGGTGCCCTCGTGGTGCGAAAGGTCGGGAAGTCCTTCCGCGCCGGGGGTACGGGCAGACGCTGACCGACGGCGGCCGCGATCCGGCTGCGTCGGACGCCTACGCGGGGCATGCGCGCCAACTACGAATCCTTCTACCGGCTGGGCCACGTGAAGGCGCCGACGATCGCCGCCGTCCGCGGCGATGGCGCTGTTCGGTGAGGAGGTCGACGGGGAGCGCGCCGTGCAGCTGGGCCTGGCGTGAGAGACCGTGGACGACGCCGCGGTCGAGGACCGGGCCCTCGAGCTGGCCGGCCGGGTGGCGAAGGACCCGGAGCTCGCGCGGGCCACGGTCGGCAACTTCCGCAAGGAGCTCGGGCCCCCGCACGTCAGCTGGAGGTCGCCACCCAGTTCGAACGGCCCACCCCAGATGTGGTCTATGCGCCGCTCTGCCGAATGACCGCCCGAGCGTGCGGCATGCGGAGCATCCCGCGTCGCTCGGGCGGAACAGCGAGGGCGATCGGCGCAGCCGAGGCGTGGCCTTGCCTCAGGTGGTCTGCTTGGGCTTCGGGTCGTCGCGCGCGTCGAGCTGGATCTCCTTGTCCGCGCGCGGGACGCCCTCCTTGAGCTCCCGGGTGCGCTCGACCTCCGCGTCGAGCTCGATGCCGAACAGCAGCGCCAGGTTGATCAGCCAGAACCAGATGAGGAAGATCACCACGCCGGCGAGTGCGCCGTAGGTCTTGTTGTAGCTGCCGAAGTTGCCGACGTAGAAGGCGAAGAGCGCGGAGGCGACGACCGCTACCAGGATCGCCACGCCGGCGCCGGCGCTCACCCACTTGAAGCCGCGGAGCTTCACGTTCGGCGTCGAGTAGTAGAGGACGGCGATCATCAGCGCCAGCAGCACGAGGATCACCGGCCACTTGGCGTAGTTCCAGATGGTGAGCACGGTGTTGCCGAGGCCGATGGACTGCCCGATGGCGTCGACGACCGGGCCGCTGAGCACCAGCATCGCCAGGATGAGGGCGGCGAACAGGATGCCGATCAACGTGATCAGCAGCTGCAGCGGCTTGAGCTTCCAGACCTTGCGGCCCTCAGGCGTCTCGTAGACGACGTTGGCGGCCCGGGTGAAGGCGCCGACGTAGCCCGAGGCGCTCCAGATGGCTGCGGCCACACCGAGGATCAGCGCCAGGCCGGCGGTGCCTGAGCTGCCGGCGATCTGCTGGATCACCGGGTTGAGGGTGTCGGCCGCCTGCGCAGGCACGACAGTGGTGATCGCATCGCTGAGCTGCTGCGGGTCGGTCAGCAGGCCGACGATCGACAGCAGGGCGGTCAGCGCCGGGAACAGCGCCAGGACGCCGTAGTAGGTGAGCGCGGCCGCCCAGTCGGTGAGGTTGTCCTCGCTGAACTCCTTCAGCGTGCGCTTGAGCGTGCCGCCGGTCGTCGGCTTCGGGTCGGCGCCGGTCGGCGCGTAGTCGGCGCGCTCGCGGCTGATCTTGTCGTCGTCGGGCGCCGTGTCCCGGGCGCCGTCCTGGGGAACCCCGCTCCGTGCGCGCTGGTCGGGGTCGGGTCTGCTTGCTCCGGCCATCGGTGCCTCCGGGGGGATCGCGGGGTTGTCTGGTGCACCGTGCCCCGGCGACGGCTTCTGCACTCCTCCCGGCGGCGGCATTCCGATAACGGCCGGTCGGGCCGCCGCGCAGACCCACGCCGCGCCCGTCGGGGGTCTGCGCGGCCCCGGTTGTGCCTCCCGGTAGCGATGCTCGTCACCCAGTGTTCACCGGAGAATTCCGTCCGTACAGGATTGCCGGGCGCCGGAGCCGGGAAGTCATGAGCCAGACGAACGGCCCGCCCTTCCCCGGCGGGTGCCCCGAAGAGGACGTGGAGCACACGGATGGTGTTGTGGCCGGCGGTGACCCTGCTCGGGTTCCTCATGCTGACGGCGTTGGTGATCGCCATGGGCACACAGTCCACGGCGCGTTACGAGGCGGAAAAGCAGGCGGCCTCCGGGCCGGCTCCCCGCTCCACCGCGCCGGACACCGTGGCAGCCCCCGCGGTCCTCTGACCCCTCGGCCCCGCTGCAGGGTCCCGTCGCGAGCCTGCGATGGGCGGGGGCAGCGGTCGGGCCCTGTCCCGAGGCTCGTCCCGAGCTTGCGAGGGATGAGGAGGACGGGGTCCTTCTTCAGATCCAGTCGGGACGCATCTCCAGCACCGTGGTGTCCAGCGAGGCCAGCAGGTCCAGTTGCGGGCCGACCTTGGGCAGCTCCCAGCGGTGGAAGTAGCGGGCGGCCTGCCGCTTGCCGGTGTACAGGTTCCCGGTGTGCCCCTCGGCGACCAGGGCCTGCTCCAACCACAACCAGCCGACGACCAGGTGGCCGGTCGCCTCCAGGTAGACGCTGGCGTTGGCCAGGGTGACCTGCGGGTCGTCGGCGCCCCACAGGGTCGTGGTGACCTCGACCAGCCGCGCGGCCGTGGCGTCCAGGGTGGCCGCCAGGTCGGCCCACGGCGTGCCGGCCGCCCGGGCGGATGTCGCACCGATGCTCTCCACCAGCAGCGTCAGTCCGGCTCCGCCGGACATCACCACCTTTCGGCCGAGCAGGTCCAGCCCCTGGATGCCGTGCGTGCCCTCGTGGATGGGGTTCAGCCGGTTGTCCCGGTAGAACTGCTCGACCGGGTAGTCGCGGGTGTACCCGGCCCCGGCATACACCTGGATGGCCAGGTCGTCGGCCGCCAGGCACCACTGGGACGGCCAGCTCTTGGCGATCGGAGTGAGCACCTCCAGCAGCAGCCGGGCGCGGGCGCGGTCGGCCTCGTTCTCGGCGGTGCGCTCCTCGTCGACCAGTCGCGCGCAGTACAGGCCGAGCGCCAGGCCGCCCTCGACGTAGGACTTGCTGGCCAGCAGCATCCGGCGCACGTCGGGGTGCTCGATGATCGGCACGGGCGGCGCGGAGGCGTCCTTGGACTGCGCAGCCTTGGCCACCAGCGGGCGGCCCTGGGTGCGCGTGCGGGCGTAGGAGAGGGCGTGCAGGTAACCGGTGTAGCCCAGCCCGGTGGCGCCCATCCCGACACCGATCCGCGCCTCGTTCATCATGTGGAACATGTAGGTGAGGCCGCGGTGCTCCTCGCCGACCAGGTACCCCACAGCGCCGGGCTGCCCGCCGGGGGTGTGCACGCCCTCCCCGAAGTTGAGCAGGGTGTTCGTCGTCCCGCGGTAGCCCATCTTGTGGTTCAGGCCCGCCAGCACGACGTCGTTGCGCTCCCCGAGCGACCCGTCGTCCCGGACGAGAAACTTGGGCACGATGAACAGCGAGATGCCCTTCACCCCGGGCGGCCCACCCGGCACCTTGGCCAGCACCAGGTGGACGATGTTCTCGGTCAGCTCGTGGTCGCCGCCGGAGATCCACATCTTGTTGCCGGTCAGCCGGTACGTGCCGTCGCCCTGCGGGACGGCGCGGGTGGTGATGTCGGCCAGCGACGAGCCGGCCTGCGGCTCGGACAGCGCCATGGTGCCGAACCAGCGGCCCTCGGCCATCGGCGGCACGTAGGTCTGCACCTGCTCAGGGGTGCCGTGCGCCACCAGCAGGTTGGCGTTGGCCATGGTCAGGAACGGATAGGCCGAGGTGCCGATGTTGGCCGCCTGGAACCACACGTGCACCGCCTGGTTCACCACGGCAGGCAACTGCATGCCGCCCAGCTCCTCGGGCAGCGCCGCCGAGTTCATCCCGGCTTCGGCGAACACCGCCAGCGCCGCCGCCACCTCGGGGATGAGCTGGACCTTGCCGTCGACGACGTACGGCTCGTTCTCGTCGGCCTTGCGGGTGTGCGGCGCGAAGTGTTCCGTGGCGATCTGCTCCGCCAGGTCCAGGACGGCGTCGATCGTGTCCCGCGAGTCTTCGCTGAACCGCGGGCGCTTGCTCAGCGTCTCGACCTGCAGCCACTCGTGGAGCAGGAAGTCCAGGTCGGGGCGGGACAGGACCAGCGACGGGCGCACGGGCTCCTCCAGGGGTGGGCCGGCCGCCGCGGTGCGTCCGGAACTCCCAGGTTAGGCCGACGCTGCCGGTGGGGCCGTCCCCGGACGAGGACAGGCCCCCGCCCCGCGGTCGCGGGGAGAGGGCCTGTCCTCATGGCGGATCAGTGGCGCGGGTGACCGGCTCCCTGCGGGAGGTGGTCGGCAGGCAGCGAGGCCAGCCCGGTGGGCTGGTCGGCCGCGGCCTCGTGCCGGCCGCCCTCGGACCCGTCGTCGTCCGGCTCCGCATGCCGGGACGTCGCGGCCGTGGACCCGCCCGGGCTGGGCTGGTCAGCCGGGGTGTCCGCGTCGCTCCGGTCGGCGGCGACCGGCGGGGCCGTCGACGTCGGGGCCGCCACGCCGACGGCGTGCTCGGCCGCCAGGGACGGATCATTGCCTGCCGCACCGGCATCCTCCTGCTGCCCCTGGATCCCAGAGGTCGTCCGCAACGGGATCTGCGGCAGGAAGATCAGTACGAAGAAACCGACCGCGACCACCACAGCGGCGATGAGGAACACCAGGTCCAACGTGTTCGCGAACCCGGTCTTGAAGGGCAACGCCAGGAACGACGGCAGCTTCTGGATGAACGAGGTGTCGTCGAGGTTTCCGCTGGAGCTGATCGCCCCGCTCTGCAGCGCCGCGGCGACCCGCGGATCGCTGGCCGCCGAGGAGGTCAGGGCGTTGCCGATGTCGGTCGGCAGTCGGGTGAACAGCACCGACAGGAAGATCGCCGTCCCCAGGGTGCCGCCCATCTGCCGGAAGAAGGTGACCGACGAGGTGGCCACGCCGATCTCCCGGGGGGAGACGGCGTTCTGCACGGCCAGGACCACCGGCTGGAAGTTGAAGCCCAGGCCCAGGCCCATCAGCAGCATGAAGGGAACCAGTTGCCACACCGGGGTGTCCGGGCCGACCACGAAGGACAGCGACACCAGCGCGGCGACGATGAAGACGACGCCGATCAGCGGGAAGAACTTGTACTTACCGATCCGGGCGATGGTCAGCCCGGCGACGATCGAACCGATCATGATGCCCAGCACCAGCGGGATCATCTGCAGCCCGGCGATCGTCGGGCTGGAGCCGTGCACGATCTGCAGGTACTGCGGCAGCAGCAGAATGCCGCCGAACATGCCGGCCCCGAGCACGATGCTGCTGGCGCTGCTGACGGTGAACGTGCGGTTGTTGAACATTCGCAAGGGCAGCAGGGCTTCGTCCCCGTATGCCCGCTCGGCCAGGATGAATCCCACCAGCCCGGCGACACCGATCGCGTAGCAGGCCATCGCCAGGCCCGAACTCCAGCCCCAGGTCCGGCCCTGCTCGGCCACGATCAGCAGGGGGACCAGGCAGACGATCAGGGCCAGGGCGCCCGGCCAGTCGATCCGGTGGTCCCGCCGGGTGTGCGGCAGGTGCAGCACCTTGGAGACGACGACGAAGGCCAGGATGCCCAGCGGCACATTCACGTAGAAGATCCAGCGCCAGCCGGTGATCCACAGCAGGGACGACTGCCCGGCGAAGAAGCCGCCGATGACCGGTCCCAGCACGCTGGAGGTGCCGAACACGGCCATGAAGTAGCCCTGGTACTTCGAGCGCTCCCGCGGCGGGACGATGTCGGCGATGATCGCCAGCGCCAGCGACATCAGGCCACCTGCGCCGATGCCCTGGAACGCCCGGAAGGCGGCCAGTTCGTACATCGACGTCGCCAGCCCGCACAGCATGGAGCCGAGCACGAAGACGGCGATCGCGAACAGGTAGAACGGCCGCCGGCCGTACATGTCGCTCAACTTGCCGTACAGCGGCGTGGTGATCGTCGAGGTGATCAGGAAGGCCGTGGTCGCCCACGCCTGCAGGTCGTAACCCTGCAGGTCGTCGGCGATGACGCGGATCGCGGTGGAGACAACGGTCTGGTCCAGGGCGGCCAGGAACATGCCCAGTAACAGCCCGGCCAGGATGGTCATGATCTGCCGGTGGCTGAACGTCCCCGTGGCATCCGGGGCTGCCGCTGCCGCTGCCGCTGCGCCGCGGCGCCTCGGCGCGGCTGAACGGTCGGTGGTCTGGGTCATCGGTCCTTCTCGGGGAGGGTGGCGGCGGAGCGGAGGGAGGGCAGGTGGTCGGTCAGGTCCTGGACGAAGCGGTGCAGCTGACCGGTGAAGGAGCTGAGCTCCTCGGGTGTCCAGTCGGCGGTGACCTCGTAGATCAGGCCGTCGCGCTCCTGGCGCATGGCCGTCAGTACGGTCTCGCCGGCCGGCGTGACGACCAGTCGGCTCGCCCGGCCGTCGAGCTCGTCGGCCACCCGGCGGACCAGGCCACGCTCGACGAGCAGGGTGACGTGCCGGCTGACCGTCGAGGGGTCGGCGTGCACCAGTTCGGCAAGGGCGCTCTGGCGCAGCGGCCCCAGCCGGGTGAGGGGCAGGAGCAGCAGGTGGGCCGCCCGCTCGCGGTCCTCGTTGCCCGAGCCCGTGGTGACCGACACCTTGAGGGCGTGGAGCACCCGCGACAGGCGGGTCAGCTCGACGGAGAGCGACGAGGCGCCGGCAGTTCCGGGAGCGAGGTCACCGGCGGAGGGCGCCAGGTCGGTGCGGGGCGGCATGGAGCCTCCGGAGGTCGACGAGGGGCGCGACGCTGCGCCGGAGAACAGTTGCATGGTACAAGCCGTTGCGCAGCCCACGCAACAAGTTGCGCCGTACACGGACTGGGAACTGGGCAACGCTTGCGCGCCAGGTGGGACCCTGGGAGCTACCCCCATCGAGAGGACGACGAGTACTCCGTGAGCACCCCGCACGACGACCTGCGCTCCCGGCTGTCCGCCCTCACCCTCGAGGACGAGCACCAGCTGCGCCGCCGGCTCGACGGCACCCGTCGCACCAAGGACCCCGAGGCGCGCGCCCGGCAGCGCGAGCGCATCGCCGCCGACGTCGCCGTCGCCGAGTCGCGCATCGCCCGCCGCCGCGCCGCCGTCCCGGTGGTGAGCTACCCCGCCGAGCTGCCTGTCAGCCAACGTCGGGACGATATCGCCGCCGCGATCCGCGACTCGCAGGTCGTCGTGGTCGCCGGTGAGACCGGCTCGGGCAAGACGACGCAGCTGCCCAAGATCCTGCTCGAGCTCGGCCGGGGCGTCCGGGGCAGGATCGGGCACACCCAGCCACGCCGGATCGCCGCCCGCACCGTGGCCGAGCGGATCGCCGAGGAGCTGGGCAGCCCGCTGGGCGAGGTCGTGGGCTGGAAGGTGCGGTTCACCGACCAGGTCGGTGACGCGACGCTGGTCAAGCTGATGACCGACGGGGTCCTGCTGGCGGAGGTGCGGCGGGACCGGCTGCTGCGTCAGTACGACACGATCGTCATCGACGAGGCCCACGAGCGGAGCCTCAACATCGACTTCCTGCTCGGCTACCTGGCCCAGCTGCTGCCGCGCCGCCCGGACCTCAAGCTCATCATCACCTCGGCCACGATCGACGTGGAGCGGGTGGCCCGGCACTTCGCCAGAGAGGGTCACGACGTCCCGGTCGTCGAGGTCAGCGGCCGCACCTACCCGGTCGAGGTGCGCTACCGCCCGGTCGTCGACCCGGAAGCCCCCGCGGGGAGTCCCGCCGCGGACCCCGACCGCGACCAGGTCAGCGCGATCGTCGACGCCGTCGCCGAGCTGGTCGCCGAGGGTCCTGGTGACGTCCTGGTCTTCCTGGCCGGCGAGCGGGAGATCCGCGACGCCGCCGACGCCCTCGACGAGCGTGCGTTCCCCGGCACCGAGGTGCTGCCGCTCTACTCCCGGTTGTCGGCGGCCGACCAGCACCGGGTGTTCCAGCCGCACACCGGCCGGCGCGTCGTGCTCGCCACCAATGTGGCCGAGACGTCGCTGACCGTGCCGGGCATCCGCTACGTCGTCGACCCGGGCACCGCTCGCATCTCCCGGTACAGCCATCGCACCAAGGTGCAGCGGCTGCCCATCGAGCCGGTCAGCCGGGCGTCGGCGCGGCAGCGGGCCGGCCGGTGCGGGCGGACCAGCGACGGCATCGCCATCCGGCTCTACAGCGAGGCGGACTTCGAGTCCCGGCCGGAGTACACCGACCCGGAGATCCTGCGCACCAACCTGGCGTCGGTGCTGCTTCAGATGGCCGCCCTGGGCCTGGGTGAGGTTGCCGACTTCCCCTTCATCGACCCGCCGGACCGCCGTGCGGTCGCCGACGGCCTCGCGCTGCTCGAGGAGCTGGGCGCGCTCGCGCCGGAGGCGTCGCAGCCGGTTGCGGACGGCGGGCGTCCGGCCCGTCCCGGTGACGGCCTGACCGAGACCGGCCGGGCGCTGGCCGCGCTACCGCTGGACCCGCGGATGGCGCGGATGGTCGTGGAGGCCGACCGCCGCGGGGTGCTGGAGGAGGTCCTGGTGATCGCCGCCGGGCTGACGATCCAGGACCCGCGCGAGCGCCCGGCCGAGCACCAGCAGGCCGCCGACGAGATGCACGCCCGGTTCGCCGACGAGAACTCCGACTTCCTGGGCCTGCTCAACCTGTGGCGCTACCTGGTCGAGCAGCAGGACGCCCTGTCCGGAAACCAGTTCCGCCGCACCGTCAAGCGTGAGTTCCTGCACTACCTGCGCATCCGCGAGTGGCAGGACCTGCACGGCCAGCTCCGCAACACCGCCCGGCGGCTGGGCATGGGCGTCGGCGAGCTGGCCGAGTCACCCGACGAGCGGGGCATCACCACCGCGCTGCTGGCCGGGTTGCTCTCCCACGTCGGGATGCAGGCCGAACCGGTCAAGGACCGCACCGGCAAGCCCGGCCGGCCGGGCCGGGAGTACCTCGGCACCCGCAACACCCGCTTCGTGCTAGCCCCGGGCACGAAGCTGGCGAGGAAGCCGCCGCGCTGGGTGGTGGCCGCCGAACTGGTGGAGACCAGCCGGCTGTTCGCCCGCACGGTGGCCCGGGTCGACCCCGAGGTGGTCGAGCGGCTGGCCGCGCACCTGGTGAAGCGCCAGTACAGCGAGCCGCGCTGGGACGCCACGCGCGGGTCGGTCGTGGCCACCGAGCGGGTCACCCTCTACGGCCTGCCGCTGGTGGTCGGCCGGCGGGTGCAGTACGGGTCGATCGACCCGGTCGTCTCCCGGGAGCTGTTCATCCGGCACGCGCTGGTGCAGGGGGAGTGGACGACGCACCACCGCTTCGCCGCCGACAATGCCCACGCGCTGCAGCAGGTCGCCGACCTGGAGGAGCGGGCCCGCCGCCGCGACATCCGGGTGGACGACGAGACGGTCTTCGAGCTCTACGACGCCCGGGTGCCTGCCGACATCGTTTCGGCGCGGCACTTCGACGCGTGGTGGAAGTCCACCCGTCGGGAGCGCCCGGACCTGCTGACGTTCACCCCGGAACTGCTGACCAACGCGGCGGCCGCGGGGCAGGTGCGCGTCGAGGACTACCCGGACGAGGTGCGCCTCACCCAGGGGCTGACGCTGCCGCTGAGCTATGCGTTCGCCCCGGGTGCCGACGAGGACGGGGTGACCGTCGACGTGCCGCTGGGCGTGCTGGACACGCTGGCCCGGACGTCGGGGGAGTCGCTGGCCTTCACCGTACCCGGGCTGCGCGGTGAGCTGGTGACCGAGCTGCTGCGGTCGCTGCCCAAGCAGCTGCGCCGCGGGCTGGTGCCCATTCCCGACCGGGTGCGCGCGGTGCTGCCGCACATCGACCCGGCCGAGCCGCTGCTGCCGGCGCTGGAGCGGGAGCTGCGCCGCGCCACCGCCGTCACCATCCCCCCGGACGCCTGGGATCCCCAACAGGTCCCCGGCCACCTGCGGGCGACCTTCCGGGTGCTCGACGACCGGCAGCAGCTGCTGGCCACCGGCAAGGACCTCGCGGCCCTGCGGGCGCAGGTCGCGCCGCAGAGCCGGGCGAGCCTGGCCCGGGCCGCCTCCGACGTCCAGCGCACCGGGCTGACCTCCTGGTCGATCGGGGCGCTGCCCCGCACGGTGGAGGTGCGGCGCGGCGGGCACGTGGTGACCGCCTTCCCCGCGCTGGTCGACGAGGGGGAGACGGTCGGCGTCCGGGTGGTCGCCACCGAGGTGGAGGCGGTCCGGCTGACCTGGCGCGGAGCCCGCCGGCTGCTCGTGCTCAGCGCCGGCACGCCGGTCCGGCCGGTGGTGAAGTCGTTGTCCCCGCGCTCCCGCCTGGCGCTGCAGTTCAACCCGGACGGCGAGATCCCCGACCTGGTCGCCGACTGCGTGGACGCCGCCGCCGTCGAGCTCATCGCCGCCGCCGGTGGCCCGCCGCGGGACGAGGCGGCCTTCGCGGCGCTGGTCCAGACCGCCCGTGAGCAACTGCTGCCGCTGACCACGGACGCGGTGCGCCGGGTGGAGGCCGTGCTGACCGCCGCCCGCGAGGTGGCGGTGGCCATCGGCGCGGCCCCGGGACGACGGGTGCCGGACGCCGCGATCGCCGACCTGCGCCGGCAGATGGGCGGGCTGCTGCACCGCGGGTTCGTCGCCGAGGCCGGTCGGAAGCGGCTGCCGGACCTGGTCCGCTACCTCACCGCGATGGCCCACCGGCTGGAGAAGCTGCCGGTCAACGTCGCGCGTGATGCGGTCTGGATGGCCCAGGTCGCTGCGGTGACCGCCGAGTACGAGCAGCTTCGGGCCCGGGTGCCGGCCAGCGGCTCTCCGGACGACCCGGTCGCCCGGGTGCGCTGGATGGTCGAGGAGCTGCGGGTGGGGCTGTTCGCGCAGGCCATCGGCACGCCCCGGCCGGTCTCCGAGCAGCGGATCTACAAGGCCATCGACGGGGTGCTGGACCGGGTCTCGGCCTGACGTCCCGGCCGCCGGCCGCCGGGAGTTTGCCGCCGGCTCGCCGCGGGGAGGGCTCGGGGGACCGAGACCGCAGGACGAAGGAGTCGTCGCGATGACCGAACCCAGCAACAACGTGGAAGCCGCCGGCGAGAAGCTGACCGACGCCGACATGGTCGAGTCCGTCGCCGGCTCGACCGACAGCGCCTCCGAGCACGCCTCCGAGGCCGGCAAGGACTGGGACGGCGACCCGTCGCAGGCGCCCGACCCCCAGGCCTGACCTCCCCGCCGGCGGGCGCCGTCCGCACCCCGGGCGGCGCCTGCGGCCGGCGGGGCTGGTCCGCCGGCCTGTCAGACTGCGGCTGACGCTGCGCCGCAGTCGCCGCCGCTCCCCGCGCCGGGCCGCGCAGCGGCAGAGAGGTGCGGCATGGCACTCGCGTCGGTGGCCGCATCCGTGCCCCGTCCCCGGACGGCGCTGCGCTGGGGCATCCGGCACGGACTGCCGGCCGCGTACCTCTCCCGGGCCGCCCGCCGTGGTGACCTCGTCGGCCGCCTGCTGCGCGACCCTGGCCAGCGGCTCGATCCGTACCCCCTCTACGAGGCGCTGCGGGCGCGGGGCCGGCTGGTCCCGAGCAGCTTGGGGATGGTCACCACGTCCCATGCGGTCGCCACCGAGGTGCTGCGCTCTGGTGACTTCGGGGTGGGCTGGGACCGTTCGGCGGCACCCCGCTGGCTGCAGTGGGGGCTGCGGATGGCCGATGAGCCGGACGCGAGCGGCGTCGCCGAACCGCCGTCCATGCTGGTCGTCGACCCGCCCGACCACACCCGCTACCGCCGCCTGGTCAGCCGGGCCTTCACCCCGCGGGCGACGGCGGCCTTCGAGCCACTCGTGCAGACGACGGCCGACGCGCTGCTCGACCGGCTCGCCCACCGCACCGGGCCGGTCGACCTGGTCGCCGGCTACGCGGCGCAGCTGCCCGTCCTGGTGATCTCGGAGATGCTCGGCGTGCCCGTCGACCGGCGGGAGGACTTCCTGCGGTGGGGCGGCGTCGCGGCCGCCACGCTCGACCCCGGGCTGCCCTTCCCCCGCTACGCAGCCGCCGAGCGGGCGCTGCGCGAGATGCACGGGTTCCTCCGCGGCCACTTCGACCGGCTCCGTCGGCACCCGGGCGACGACCTGGTCAGCCAGCTGGTCGGCCTGACCGGGGAAGAGGCGCTCACCGAACGGGAGCTGCACGCCACGGTGATGTTGCTGCTGGGCGCCGGCTTCGAGACCACCGTCAACCTGCTGGGCAACGCGGTGTTCCTGCTCGACGCGCACCGGGGCCAGTGGGACGCGCTGGTCGCCGATCCCAGCGGCTGGCCGGCGGCCGTCGAGGAGGTGCTGCGCCACGACAGCCCGGTGCAGATCACCGGGCGCAGCGCCACCGCCGACGTCCAGGTGGCCGGCCGCGAGCTGCGGGCCGGAACGCGGGTCACCCTGCTGCTCGGGGCGGCCAACCGTGACCCGGAGCCGTTCGACCTGCCGGCGCGCTTCGATGTCACGCGCGGCAACGCCCGGGAGCACCTGGCGTTCTCCGGCGGCGTGCATTACTGCCTGGGAGCGGGGCTCGCGCGGCTGGAGGCGGTGGTGGGGCTGCGGACGCTCGCCGAGCGATTCCCGGGGCTCCGGGTCGCCGGTGCCCCGGTCCGCCGCGAGCTGCAGACCCTCCGCGGCTTTGAGCACCTCCCGGTCACACTCCAGTGAGCCGGCTGGTCAGGTCCCGAGGACGGCGTGCCGAGCGGCCCCCCACCCGGCCCAGGCCATCGGCAGGAGCAGGACCAGCAGGAGCGCGAGCGGCCAGGACCACCCGCCGGTGACGTCGTGCAGGGCGCCGAACACCACCGGCCCCGCCGCCGCGAGCAGGTAGCCCAGGCACTGGGCCACCCCGCCGAGCCCCGCCGCGACCAGGGGGGTCGCGCTGCGCAGCACGATCAGGGTCAGCGCGAGGGCGAACCCACCACCCTGGGCCAGCCCGAACACGGCGACCCACAGGAAGGTCCCCGTCGACGGCGTCACCAGCAGACCGGTCAGCCCGACCACGTAGGCCAGCAGGAGGACGACCACCAGCGGCCGCTGGCTGCGCATCCGGCCGGCCTGGGTCGGGGCGAGCAGCGCCCCCGCCGCGCCGACGACGTTCGACACCGCCAGCAGCAGCCCGCCCTTGCCGACCGGTACCCCGGCGTCGGCCAGCAGCGTGGGCAACCAGGTGCCGATCGAGTAGAACTGCACGCTCTGCAGACCCAGGAAGACGGTGACCTGGCGGGCGAGCGGGGTGCGCAGCAGCGACCACGCCCCGGGGCCCGCTGGGTCGGCCGGCGTGCGGTCGTGGCGCACCCCGGCCACCGGCAGCCACAGGGCCAGGCCGGCCACGGCCAGCAGCAGCCAGGAGCCCAGTGCGAGCCGCCAGTCGAGCCCCAGCGCCACGCCGATCGGCACGGTGAGCCCGGCCGCCGCCGCCGCGCCGACGTTCAGCGCCGCCGAGTACAGGCCCATCACGGTGCCGGGACGGCGGAACTCCCGCTTGACGTAGGCCGGCATCAGCACGTTGGCCACCGCGATGGCCGCCCCGGCGACGAGGCTGCCGGCGTAGAGGAAGGCCACCGGGCTGAGCAGCCGCAGGGCGATGCCGGCGGCCAGCAGCACCAGCGAGCCCGCGACGGCGGTCTCCAGCCCGATGCGGCGGGCCAGCCGGGGTGCGAAGGGGGCGAACGCGCCGAAGCACAGCACCGGGAGTGCGGTGAGCAGGCCGGCCAGCGCGCTGGTCAGCCCGGTGTCGGCCCGCAGGTCGCGCAGCACCGGGGCAATGCCCACCACGGCCGGGCGCTGGTTGAGCGCGACGACGACCACCGCAGTGCCCAGGAGCAGGGTGGCGCCGCGAGTACGGCCCGTGCCCGGGCCCTCGTCGTCGACCCGGGGGAGGGCTCCCTGCTGCACGCGACCAGCACACCACACCACCGTTGACCGGAGCGGTTATGGGGATGGTCACACGGTCTGATTGAGTGTGCGCAACTGGCACGAGGGAGGGCAGGCGCATGAGCATCCTGGGCACCCGGGTCGTCCGCACGGAGGACCCGCTGTTCCTCACCCGAGGAGCGGTCTACACCGACGACCTGACCGACGAGCGCCTGACCGGGGCGCTGCACGTGACCTTCGTCCGCTCGCAGGTCGCGCACGGCCGGATCCTGTCCGTGGACACCTCGGCGGCGCTCGAGGCGCCCGGGGTGGTGGCGGTCGTGACCGCCACGGACCTCACCGACCTCGCGCCGATCCCGGCGGGCTTCCCGTTCGTCGACAAGGCGGTCATCCGGCCGTGGCTGGCCAGTGACGTCGTGCGCTTCGTCGGCGAACTGATCGCCGTCGTCCTCACCGAGGACCGGTACCAGGGCGAGGACGCCGCCGAGATGGTCGTGGTCGACATCGACCCGCTGCCCGCCGTGGTGGGCACCCAGGCTGCGGCCCGCGACGAGGTGCTGCTGTTCCCCGACGTGGGCACCAACGTGTACGCCGCGTTCGGCGAACCTGCCCCCGAGGACTTCTTCGCCGGGTGCGAGGTCGTGGTCTCCCAGCGGATCGTCAACCAGCGGGTGGCGCCGGTGCCCCTGGAGACCCGGGCGGCCGCGGCCGTCTGGGGCGAGGACGGCCGGGTCACCATCTGGTGCTCCAACCAGGGCGCCCAGGCGGCGAAGATGGAGATCGCCTCCTGGCTCGGGCTCGACCCCTCGCTGGTGCACCTGATCACCCCGGCCGTCGGCGGCGGCTTCGGCGCCAAGATCGGTGCCGACCCCGAGTTCGCGCTCATCGCCCAGGTTGCCAAGATCGTCGGACGGCCGGTGCGCTGGTCGGAGAGCCGCTCGGAGAACCTGGTCGGGATGCTGCACGGTCGCGCGCAGGACCAGGTCGTCACCATCGGCGGCCGCCGCGACGGCACGGTCGAGGCGTACAGCCTGGTGGTCGACCAGGATGCCGGGGCCTACCCGCGGCTCGGGGTGGTGCTGCCCACGCTGACCATGCTGATGGCCGGCGGGGTGTACGCCTTTGCGAAGGTGCATGCCCAGGCCCGCGTGCTGGGCACGAACACGACCTCGATCGGTGCCTACCGCGGTGCCGGCCGGCCGGAGGCGACCGCCGCGGTGGAACGGGCGGTCGACCTGTTCGCCGCCGAGCTCGGCATGGACCCGGCCGACGTGCGCCGGAAGAACGTCATCCCGGCCTTCGACTCCCCGCACACCACCTCCATGGGCGCCACCTACGACACCGGGAACTACGCCGCGGCGCTGGACAAGGCGCTCGAGGCGGCCGGCTACGCCGACCTGCGCGCCGAGCAGGCCCGCCGGCGGGAGGCCGGTGACGTCCGCCAGCTCGGCATCGGGCTGTCGGTCTACGTGGAGATCACCGGCGCCGGCGGCGAGGCCGGCGCGGCCAGCGAGAACGCCACCGTCGAGGTGCACCCCGACGGGACGGCGACCGTCCTGACCGGCACGTCCCCGCACGGGCAGGGTCACGCCACGGCCTGGGCGATGATCGCCAGCGACCAGCTGGGCATCCCGCTGGAAAAGATCACCGTGCTGCACGGTGACACCGACCTGATCCCCCGGGGCGGCGGCACGATGGGCTCGCGCAGCCTCCAGCAGGGCGGCGCCGCCGTGCACCAGGCCGCCGGCGAGCTGGTCGAGCTGGCCAAGAAGCGGGCGGCGGAGAAGCTCGAGGCCAACCCCGAGGACCTGGTCGTCGACCAGGGGCTGGCCGGGCTGGCCGTGCGCGGCACACCGGGCGTCGGGATCACCTTCGCCGAGCTGGCCGCCGACGAGCAGCTGCTCGTACAGACGACGTTCAGTGCCAACGGTCCGACGTTCCCCTTCGGCGCGCACGTGGTCGTCGTCGAGGTCGACGTCGAGTCCGGCAAGACCGAGGTCGTGCGGCTGATCGCCGTCGACGACGCCGGCACGATCCTCAACCCGCTGCTCGCCGACGGGCAGCGGCACGGCGGCTTCGCCCAGGGGGTGGCCCAGGCGCTGCTGGAGGAGGTCCTCTACGACTCCGACGGCAACCCGACGACCTCCACCCTGGCCGACTACCCGTTCATCTCGGCCACCGAGCTGCCCAGCTTCGAGCTGGTCGAGATGGCCACCCCCACCCCGATGAATCCGCTGGGTGCCAAGGGCATCGGCGAGGCCGGGACGATCGGGTCCACCCCGGCGACGCAGAACGCCGTCATCGACGCCGTCGCCCACCTGGGCGTGCGGCACATCGACATGCCCACCACCCCGATGCGGGTGTTCCGGGCGATCCAGCAGGCCCAGCAGGGAGGCAACTGATGCAGGTCTCGATCACCGTCAACGGCCAGCAGCGCACCGACGAGGTCGAGCCGCGGCTGCTGCTGGCGCACTACCTCCGGGAGACGTGCGGGCTCACGGCGACCAACATCGGCTGCGACTCGACGTCCTGCGGGGCGTGCACCGTCGTGGTCGACGGGCTGTCCGTGAAGAGCTGCACCGTGCTGGCGGCGCAGGCCGACGGCGCCCAGGTCACGACACTGGAGGGCCTGGCCGGGTCGGACGGCGAGCTGCACCCGGTGCAGGCCGCCTTCCGGGCCGAGCACGGCCTGCAGTGCGGCTTCTGCACCTCGGGCATGGTGATGGCCGCCATCGGTGTGCTGGCCGACAATCCCGATCCCACCGACCGGGAGGTCCGGGAGGGACTGGAGGGCAACCTCTGTCGCTGCACCGGCTACCACAACATCGTCCGGGCGGTCCGGACGGCGGCGCAGGCCGGGCCGGCCGCCGGGCAGGTCCCGCAGGCGCAGGAGGTCGTCCAGTGATTCCCGCCCCGTTCGAGTACGTCAAGGTCGCCTCCGTCGACGAGGCGCTGTCGGCGCTCGCCGAGCACGGCGAGGACGCCAAGCTGCTGGCCGGTGGCCACTCGCTGCTGCCGATCATGAAACTGCGACTGGCCATCCCCAGCGCGCTGATCGACATCAGCGGCATCGCCGACCTGTCCTACGTGCGGGTGGAGGGTGACGGTGCTGATGCCATCGTCGCGATCGGTGCCGGTACCCGGCACTACGAGCTGGAGCGGGACGAGGTCGCCCGCGCCGAGGTGCCGATGCTGCCGCACGTGGCCGGCCGGGTGGGTGACCCCCAGGTCCGGCACCGCGGCACGATCGGCGGCACCACGGCGCACAGCGACCCGGCGTCCGACCTGCCCACCGCCCTGCTTGCCCTGGGCGGCACCGTGGTGCTGCAGGGGCCGGGCGGTCGCCGAGAGGTTCCGGTGACCGAATTCTGGACCGGGTTCTTCGAGACGGCGATGTCGCCGGACGAGATGGTCGTTGAGCTGCGGGTGCCGCGCACCGGCTCCACCGGGTGGGGCTATGAGAAGTTCACCCGGCGGGAGAACGACTGGCCGATCGTGGCGGCCGCCGCCGTCGGCAGTCGGGGTGGCGGGGCGGGTGGACCGCTTCGCGTCGCGCTGGCCAACATGGCGGGCACGGTGCTGCGCGCGACGGCGACCGAGGAGGCACTGGCCGGCGGTGCCTCGATCGCCGAGGCCGCCGAGCTCGCCGACCAGGGCACCTCGCCGGGCGCCGACATGCACGCCGACGCCGACTACCGCCGGCACCTCGCCCGGCTGCTCACCCGGCGCGCGCTGGAGACGGCCGCGGGCGCCGCCTGAGATCCGCCCGCAACACCTCGGTATTGGAAGCTTTACCGGTAGCTGGGCGGCCGCTTCTTGCCGGTAAAGCTTCCAATACCTAAGCCGAGGGCGGGTCCTTAGTCAGCGGGCGGGGATCAGCATCCCGGCGCCCACCGTGGCGTTGGTGGCCTCGTCGATGAGGATGAACCGGCCGGTGCCCCGGTTGCGCTGGTAGTCGTCGACGAACAGCGGCTGCGTGGTGCGCAGCCGCACCCGGCCGATGTCGTTGAGCCCCAGCTCCAGGCCGCCCTCGGCCTCGGTCTGCCGGTGCAGTGTGTTGATGTCGAGCCGGTACTGCAGCTCCTTGACCACGGCCCGCACCGAACGGGTGGTGTGCTTGACGGCCAGCCGCTGCCGTGGGCGCAGCGGCTGCTCGCTCATCCAGCAGACCAGCGCGTCGACGTCCTGGGTGACCTGGGGAGCGTTGTGCGGCCGGCAGATCAGGTCTCCGCGGGAGACGTCGAGGTCGTCGGTGAGCCGCACGGTCACCGACATGGGTGGGAACGCCTCCTCGAGTGGCCCGTCGGGACCGTCGATCGCGGCGATCGTCGTCGTCAGGCCGCTGGGCAGCACCTGGACCTCGTCACCGGGACGCAGCACCCCGCCGCCGACCCGGCCGGCGTAACCGCGGTAGTCGTGGTGGGCATCGGTCTGCGGCCGGATCACGTACTGCACCGGGAAGCGGGTGTCGACCAGGTTCCGGTCGCTGGCCACGTGCACGTGCTCGATGTGGTGCAGCAGCGAGGTGCCCCCGTACCAGGGCATGTTCACCGAGCGGGTCACCACGTTGTCCCCGGCCAGCGCCGAGATCGGGATGACGGTCAGATCGGGGACGTCGAGCTTGGTGGCGAACGCGGTGAACTCGTCCCGGATCCGCTCGTAGACCTCCTCGGACCAGTCGACGAGGTCCATCTTGTTCACCGCGACGACCAGGTGCGGAACCCGCAGCAGCGAGGCGAGGAAGGCGTGTCGACGGCTCTGCTCGAGCATCCCCTTGCGCGCGTCGACCAGCACGATCGCCAGGTCGGCGGTCGAGGCGCCGGTGACCATGTTCCGGGTGTACTGCACATGCCCGGGGGTGTCGGCCAGGATGAACGTGCGCCGCGGGGTGCTGAAATAGCGGTAGGCGACGTCGATGGTGATGCCCTGCTCGCGCTCGGCCCGCAAGCCGTCGGTCAGCAGCGCCAGGTCCACGTAGTCGCCGCGGCTGGCCCGCTCGATCGCCTCGTACTGGTCCTCGAACACCGCCTTGCTGTCGAACAGCAGCCGCCCGATCAGCGTGCTCTTGCCGTCGTCCACCGAACCGGCGGTGGCGATCCGCAGGATGTCCTTGCGCGCGCCGGCCAGCTCGGCCACCGCTGCTTGCCGGGGAAGACCGCCCATCAGCTGAAGACCTCCGCCTCGTGCCCGGACGAAGTGGAGCGCGGTCCACTCAGCCGGACGCCGGCCCCGGTGCTCATGTGCGCACGCCCGTGCACGCTCCTGGTCTCGACATGGCAACCAGTATCCCCGACCTGGAGAGGACGGATCCTGGCCCTGCAGGGCGGCCGGTGCGCCCCGCCGCGAACCCGGTGGTGTCCGTCCCGACTGGGCGGGAGGCGCACCGGCGCCTACATCGTGCGCAAACCTTGCGCATTCCCGCAGGTGGGCGTGCGGTTGCCTGCCCAGAGTGGCCGGTGTCGGGGGCAATCGCCTCCGATCGGACCAGCGTCGGGGGCGAGCTCACGTGACCATCCACCGTGCCAGATATCACCCCGCAGGTGAGCCGCCGGGACCGCCGGGCGATCGGCCGCGGGGGCTCCGCCGTGGACGGGCGCTCACAGCGCGGCTCGACCACGTGACGGGACCGACGGTGCCGCCGACCGGTGCGCGGGTCGTGGACCGGCGAGACGGCGTGCGCGGGGCGCCCGGGCAGCAGGGACACGGCGGGCTGGTGTTCCTGCTCGTGGCGGCCACCGCACTGATCGCGCTGATCGCCTACGTCGTGCTCGCCGCGGCTCCTGCCGGCCGGCCCCGGACGGCCACTCCGATGGGGCCGACGGCGGCGCAGCCTGCCCCGGTTGCGCCGACCGTCACGGCTCCGCCGACCGGCACGGCTCCGCGTGCGGATACGCCGGTGCGGGAGCCCGTCATGGGCATCTCGGTGCCCACGACCGACGACCTCGACCGGTTCATCGCCGCGACCGGCACGCACCCGGAGGTGGTCGACGTGTTCGAGGGCTGGTCACTGGACCGCCCGCTGGAGCGGGGCATCGCGGACACGGTCGCGGCTCGGGGCGCGCGACTGTCGATCACCTGGGAACCGTGGGACAGCACGGGTTCGCACACCGCGCAGCCGGACTACAGCCTCGCCTCGATAGCCGACGGCGACCATGACGCCTACATCGACATGTTCGCCGAGTCCATCCAGCGCTACGCGCATCCAGTGACCATCCGGCTCATGCACGAGATGAACGGCAACTGGTACCCGTGGGGCAGCGGGGTCAACGGGAACCAGCCGGGGCAGTTCGTGCTCGCCTGGCAACACGTGCACGACCGGTTCGCCGCTCTGGGCGTCAGCAACGTGACGTGGATGTGGGCCCCGAACGGCGTCTTCCGCGGGAGTGCATCGCTGGCCGGCCTGTATCCCGGTGATGCCTACGTGGATCTCGTCGGCATGAGCAACTACAACTGGGGCGACCAGCACCACGACTACTCCACCACGGTGTGGCAGTCGTTCGACTCGCTGTTCGATCCCAGCATCGCTGCGCTGCAGGCGCTGACCGCCAAGCCGATCTGGATCGCCGAGACCGGCAGCAGCAACAGCGGAGGCAGCAAGGCGCAGTGGCTGGCGGACACGTTCGCCGAGCTGCAGCACAGGCCAGATGTCGCCGGCGTCGTGTGGTTCGACCACGTGGACGACGCCCGGAACATCGACTGGCGCATCGAGACCGAGGCAGCTGCCATCGCGGCATGGCACCAGGCGTTCGTCTCCCGCCACATCCTCCCCACTACCAGAAGGGTCGCAGAATGAGCATCGACGTCCACCCCCAGGCCCCACCCGCCTCACTGCCGGAGCGGCGAGAACTCGGCCGGCTGTACGGTCGGGAGCCGTCCACGATCGCGGGAGAGCTCCAGCCGTCCAGCTCCACCGTGCGCTACCGCTCCAACCTCTCCCGCGGACAGCGCATCACGGTGACCGCGATGGGCGGGCTGCACATGGCGCTCGCGGCTGCGCTGGTGGTCTTCCTGATCCTGCCGGCCAACCTACCGAAGCTCAGCTCCAACCCGGTCGTCGCCGCGGTGGCTGTGGCAGGGCTTCTGATGATGGTGGGGCTGCAGGTGATCGCCGGATTGCGAAGCTGGAGTCTCACCTACCACACGCGCGTGGCGCGCGACCCCATCCCCATGGTGGCTCAGCCGGGGCAGAGGGTGGCTGTCCTCACCACCATCGTGCCCGGCAAGGAGCCGGTGGAGCTGGTGATGACCACGCTGCGGGCGATGAAGCGCATCCGCCACGACGGGCTCTTGGACGTGTGGTTGCTGGACGAGGGGAACGACCCCGAGGTGCGACGCCTCTGTGAGGCGATCGGGGTGAAGCACTTCAGCCGTAAGGGCCGGGCGGAGTGGAACACCGACACCGGCCCGTACCGCCGCAAGACCAAGCACGGCAACCACAACAGCTGGCGCGCCGAGCACGAGATGGACTACGACGTGGTGGCCCAGATGGACCCGGACCACGTTCCCTACCCGCACTTCCTGGAGCGGACGCTCGGGTACTTCGCTGACCCGGACACGGCCTTCGTGGTGGCCCCGCAGGTCTATGGGAATCTGAAACAGTCCTTCGTGGCCCGTGGCGCGGCGGAGTCCTCGTACATGTTCCACGGCGTCGTACAGCGCGGCGGCAACGGCCGGCAGGCTCCGATGCTCATCGGCACCAACCACCTCTACCGACCGACGGCCTTCGACCAGATCGGCGGCTACCAGGACTGCATCATCGAGGACCACCTGACGTCCATCGTGCTGTACACCAACACCAACCCGGACACCGGGAACTCGTGGCGTGGCGTCTACACCCCGGACATCCTAGCGGTGGGCGAGGGCCCGGCCACGTACAGCGACTACTTCTCCCAGCAGAAGCGGTGGGCGTACGGCGTCTGGGAGATCGTGCGGCAGTACAGCCCCCGGGTGCTGCCGAAGATGGGGACGAAGCAGCAGATGCTGTCCTTCGTGGCGCTGCAGCTGCACTACCCGATCACCGCCCCCGCGTGGCTGTTCGGGGTCTCGGTGGGGGCGATCTACCTGGTGGGTGGCATCTCCGTCACCCAACTGCCCCTCCACATCTGGGTGACGCTGCTGGGGAGCAACCTGGTGCTGGGATTCTCGCTCGCCCAGTACCTCCGCCGCTTCAACCTCGCTGCGCACGAGCGGCGGAGCTGGGGCCTGGCCGGGATGGTGCTCGACACGGTTACCTTCCCGATCTACATCGCGGCAGCGTTGGCCCAGCTTGCCGGTCGGCCGCTGACGTACGTGGTGACGGCCAAGGGCAGTGCTGCCACCGGCGACACCTGGCGGACCTTCCGTCCGCACATGGTGTGGTTGGCCGTCTCAGGCGGCTCCATCGGGGCCGGGTTGCTCCTGGACCACACAAACGGGTCGCTGATGTTCTGGTCCGCGGTGACTGCGGCGATCTGCCTCACGCCGATGGTCCAGGTGGCGGCCGGCCGGCTCGCCGCGCTGCGCGCGGACACCGTCGAACCGGCCGGCGTGTTGCAACCGGCGTTCGGTTGAGCGGATCGAACGCGTAACCGGGTCGGTCGGTACTGGTCAGCCCCGAGGCCTGACCAGCACCGACCCAGTGGCCCTCGCACGACACGAGTGACCGCGCCACTCCAGAGGTGGCGAGCGAGTGGAGAGGAGCATCATGACGACCGGCGGCTGGCTCCTCGCGTGGCACGACGACTTCGACGGCCCCGCTGGTAGTTTCCCCGACCCCTCCGTGTGGACGGCGGAGCTCGGCGGCGGAGGGTGGGGCAATCGGGAGCTGCAGACCTACACCGACGCGCGGGAGAACGTGGCACTGGACGGGGACGGGCACCTCGTCATCTGCGCCCGCGCCACGACCACGGAGTCGGGTGACGTGCTCTGGACCTCGGCGAGAATCACCACGTCCGGCAAGCGCACCTCGGGGCACGGGCTCTACGAGGTCCGGGCCAGAGTGCCTTCAGGTGTCGGCATCTGGCCTGCGGCATGGACCCTGGGCGAGGACATCGACCAGCTTGGTTGGCCGACGTGCGGTGAAATCGACCTGATCGAGTCTGTCGGGGACGCCACGACCGCACTGCAGACCGTGCACGGTGGGCACCGGGACGCCACGCACTGGCAGCTGGGCGTCACCACCGCGGTGGAGCGACCACTGTGCGAGAGCTTTCACACCTACAGCGCGCAGTGGTTCCCGGACCGCGTCGTCTTCGGCATCGACGGACTCACCACGGGCGTGGTCTCCGCTCGCGACGCCACCGGTGACGACGTCTGGCCGTTCCCCGGCCAGCAGTACCTGTTGCTCAACGTGGCAGTGGGAGGAACCCTGCCGGGTCCACCGGACGCCTCGACGCCGCCGGTGACCTCACTCGTCGTCGACTGGGTACGGTGCTCCGTGCAAGCCTGAGTGGCGCAGCCGGTGGATCCCCGGTGCACCGGCACCGATCAGAAGTACCCCTCCTTCTTGCGGTCCTCCATGGCGGCCTCGCTGACCTTGTCGTCGCCCCGGGTCGCGCCGCGCTCGGTCAGCCGGGTCACCGAGATCTCGGCGATCACCTCGGCGACCGTGGTGGCGGTGGAGCGCACGGCGGCGGTCAAGTTGGCGTCGCCCACGGTGCGGTAGCGGACGGACTCACGCAGGACCGGCTCCCCCTCGCGGGGGGTGATGAACTCGTTGACCGCGTAGAGCATCCCGCCCCGGTCGACGACGTCGCGTTCGCGGGCGAGGTACAGCCCGGGGATGCCGATCTCCTCACTCGCGATGTAGGCCCAGATGTCCAGCTCGGTCCAGTTGGACAGCGGGAAAACCCGGATCGACTCGCCCTGGTGGATGCGGCCGTTGTAGAGGTCCCACAGCTCGGGTCGCTGGTTCTTCGGGTCCCACTGACCGAACTCGTCGCGGAAGGAGAACATCCGCTCCTTGGCGCGGGCCTTGTCCTCGTCCCGGCGGGCGCCGCCGAACAGCGCGGTGAACCCGTGCTCCTCCACGGCGTCCAGCAGCACCGGGGTCTGGATCCGATTGCGGGAGCCGTTGGGCTCCTCCTGCACCGTGCCGGCGGCGATGGCGTCGGGCACCGAGGCCACGACCAGCTCGACGCCGAGCTCGGCGACCCGCTTGTCGCGGAACTCGAGGACCTCAGGGAAGTTCAGGCCGGTGTCGACGTGCATCACCGGGAACGGTATGCGGGCCGGGGTGAAGGCCTTGCGGGCCAGCTCCAGCATCACGAGGGAGTCCTTGCCGCCGGAGAACAGCAGCACCGGGCGTTCGCACTCGGCGGCGACCTCGCGCATCACGTGGAGGGACTCGGCCTCCAGCGTCTGCAGCTGGGTGAGCCGGTAGTCAGGGGTGGTCACGCAGCGAGCTCCCGGAGGTCGGCGGGCAGGGGCCACCCGGCTGGAGGACAGGTCCTTCGCAGGCAACCCACCGGCGGTGGTGCAGATTCCGGCACCAGTGTCCGGCATGGGCACCGGCGGTGGAGAGCCGGCCGTCAGTCCCCGGCCGGGCGCACGGCGGTGGCGTCGGTGGGGCGCCCCGGCGGGGCGTGCCGCCCGACGGCGTCGGTGATGGCGCCGAACAGGGCCTCGCTGCGGTCGGGCCGGGGGACGACGAACACCCCGGAGGCGGCGACCAGCGCCCGCTCGGGTTCGGCCGCGGCGGCGATCGTGCCGGTCACCACGGTCTTGCGCCCGGCGTCCTCGGTCACCCGGGCGCGCAGCACCAGCATGGTCTCCAACGGCACGGGTCCGCGGTAGTCCAGCTCCAGGTGCACGGTCATGCCCCACAGGCCCCTGGCGATGGTTGCGGCCCCGAGTAGCTGGTCCATGAGCAGCGCGCTGACACCACCGTGCACGAAGCTCGGCGGCCCCTCGTAGGCCAGTCCCAGGACCACCTCGCCAACGACCCCGTCGCCCTCGGCCCGGACGTCCAGCGGCGGGGCCAGGGCGCTGCCGATGCCCGACACCGGGTTGTAGACACGGAAGAAGCGGACCGGGTCGTCCAGAGCGGGCAGCTCGGTGCGAGCCCGGCGGGTGCGGCTCAGCCCGGCGGTGACCTGCCGGGCGGCCGCGGCGGCCGCCCGGAGCGCGGCCGGGTCCGCCTGGGTCGTCACCGAGGCGTCGACCAGTTCGCGCAGCGCGCTGCCCAGGTCGGTGACGGCGGCCAGCAGGTCGGCGTCGCCGCCGGTGTCGGTCCCGGGGGTGTCCACCCCCGGATTGGACACCTCCGGCGGTGCGGCCCGGTCAGCCGGGTGGGCCGGCCGGCGCCGCGGCGGGACCGGAGCGGGGCAGCCGGACGGCGAACGTCGCCCCCGCGCCCGGTGCGGTCGTGAGGTCTACCCCGCCACCGTGTGCGCCGACCAGCGAGGCGACGATCGACAGGCCGAGGCCCGAGCCACCGGCCGCGCGAGTGCGGGCGGTGTCGGCCCGGTAGAAGCGCTCGAACACGCGCTGGGCATCGGCGGGGGCCAGTCCCGGACCCTCGTCGGTGACCGAGACGACCACGGTGCCGGGGTCGGCCGGGTCCTCCGACAGCCGCACGGTGACCTTGGCGTCGACCGGGGTGTGGGTCAGCGCGTTGGTGACCAGGTTGCCCAGCACCTGGCGCAGCCGGGCCTCGTCCCCCACCACGACCGGCGCGTCGGTGAGGGAGGCGTCCAGATGCAGGCCGATCGGCCGGTCCGGCTGCACAGCCCGCGCGTCGTGGACGGCGTCCCCGGCCAGCTCGGTGAGGTCCACCGGCGCCAGGGTCAGCGGGCGCTGCTGGTCCAGCCGCGCCAGCTGCAGCAGGTCCTCGACCAGCGTGCTCATCCGGGTGGACTCGGACTCGATGCGCTGCATGAGCCGGCGGGTGTCCTCGGGCCCGGAGGCCGCGCCCTGGCGGTGCAGCTCGGCGAAGCCCCGGATGGAGGTCAGCGGCGTCCGCAGCTCGTGGCTGGCGTCGGCGACGAACCGGCGCATCCGGCTCTCGGAGGCCCGGGCCTGCTCCTCGGACTCCTGCTGGGCACGGAACGAGCCCTCGATCCGGCCCAGCATGCCGTTGAGCGCAGTGGACAGTCGCCCGACCTCCGTGCGGTCGTCGCCCTCGGGCACGCGGCGGGACAGGTCGCCGCCGGCGATCGCCTGGGCGGTGTGCTCCACCTCGACCAGCGGCCGCAGGCTGTTGCGCACCAGGAGATAGCCGGCTATGCCGAGCGCGGCCAGCACCAGCAACCCCACGACCACCTCGATGGTCACCAGATGGCCGAGGACGGCGTTGTCGTCGGCCAGGTCGATGCCCACCGCGACAACCAGGCCGTCGGTGACCTCGGTCGCCAGCAGCCGCCAGGACGTGCTGCGGTCGGCGGCGCGCAGGGTGAACGGCGCGTCGTCGTACTGGTCCACCGTGGCCGGGGAGATCTCCGAGACGTCGGGCAGCGAGGCGTCGGGGGTGCGGGGGCCTTTGAACACCCGGGCGTCACCGGAGAGCGGGATGCAGGCAACGTAGCCGCCACCGAACTGGAAGACCCGCATCGTGCAGCTCTGCACGGTGCTGGACGGGTCGCGGTCCAGCTCCTGGGCGGAGCTACGCAGCTGGGCGTCCTGCTGGCCGACCAGGTACCCGCGCAGCAGCGAGGTGGCGGCGAAGCCGGTCACGACGAGGGCGAGGGTCACCAGCGCCATGAGCAGGGCGACCAGGGTGATCCGCAGCGGGACGCGGGGAGCCCGCGGTGAGGGCGCGGGACCCGGTCCGGGGAACGGCGGATCGTCGTCCGGACGGCGCTGGTCGGAGATCGCGCCCGCGCTGACCGCCCGGTCCTCCGCGAGCTCGTTCACGTCCCGCGCGGCAGCCGCAGCGAGTAGCCGACGCCGCGCAGGGTGTGCAGCAGACGCGGCTCGGTGGTGTCGATCTTGCGGCGCAGGTAGGAGATGTAGGACTCCACGACGTTGGCCTCGCCGTTGAAGTCGTAGTTCCACACGTGATCGAGGATCTGCGCCTTGGACAGCACCCGCCCGGCGTTGGTCATCAGGTAGCGCAGCAGCTTGAACTCGGTGGGGGAGAGGCTGACCAGCTTCCCGGCCTTGAGGACCTCGTGGGACTCCTCGTCCAGCTCGATGTCGGCGAACGTGAGGCGGGGGGCCTCGCTGGCGCGCTGCGCGGTCTGGCTGCGCCGTAGCACCGCACGGATCCGGGCGAGCACCTCGTCAAGGCTGAACGGCTTGGTGACGTAGTCGTCGCCGCCGAGGGTCAAACCGGTGACCTTGTCCTCGGCGGCGTCGCGCGCGGTGAGGAACAGGACCGGCGTGTGGGTGCCGTTCTGGCGCAGCCGGCGGACGACGCCGAAGCCGTCGAGCCCGGGCATCATCACGTCGAGCACCAGCAGGTCGGGGCGGAACTCGGCAGCCACGGTGAGCGCCTGCTGGCCGTCGGGCGCGGTGGCCACCTCGAAGCCGGCGTAGCGGAGGCTGGCCGACAGCAGCTCCCGGATGTTCGGTTCGTCGTCGACCACGAGCAGCCGGGCCTCCGGCGTCTGGGCACTGCGGCTGCTGCTGGTCACGGCCCCTCCCGAGGAACCCTGTGCGGCGGTCGACGTCATGCGTCGACGGTCGGGCGCGGGGCTGCGGCTGCCCTGGACATTACCTGTGAGAAGGCTGGGGATGCGCTCGCTGGGACCTGGGTCAGTCCGCGACGGAGGCGGCCCGGCCGCGGCGCCAGTACCCGATGGCGTGGTGCTGCGTGCGGCGCAGCCCCCAGCGTCCGCGCAGGTCCGCCCGGATCTCCCGGACGGCCGCGGACTCGGCGCCCACCCAGGCGAATACGTCGTCTCCGCCGGGCGGCTGCAGGGCGGCGACGGCGTCGGCGAGGAGCGTGCCGGTACCGGGAACGGCGCCGGCGCGGTGCAGCCAGCGCACCTCCACCCCGGCCGGCGCCGGGAGGGGCTGCTGCTCCTCCGGCCCGGCCACCTCGACCAACGCCACCCCGCGGGTCGTGGGTGCCGCGGCGCCGAGGATGCGGCCGATCGCCGGCAGCGCGGTCTCGTCGCCGACCAGCAGCACCCATCCGGCCGTGGCCTCGCCCAGCGACGCCGCGCTGGCCACACCCAGCAGGTCACCGGGCCGGGCGGCCGTGGCCCACGTGGCCGCGGGCCCGTCACCGTGCAGGACGAAGTCGACGTCCAGCTCGCCGGCGGGCGGGTCCTGACGCTTCGCGGTGTACCGGCGCATGCTCACGCCGTGGCTGCCCTGCGGCCAGACGATCCGGCCGTCCCGGGCCACCTGGGGCCACACGGGGGAGCGGTCGGCCACCCGGGGGACGAGCAGGGAGAGGGTCGGCCCGGCGGCCGCCACGACGTCGGCCGGCGCGGTCAGGGTCACCCGGCGGACGGCGGGAGTCACGGTCGTCACGGCGACGACGGTCAGGACGTCGACCGGGCGCAGGCCCTCGGGGGTGCTCACGGGAGCCCAGCGTAAACGGGCCGACCCGACCGGCCCCGGGGGAATGGGGCCGACCGGGCCGGCGATCGCGGACGGGCTGGTCACTCGCTGTCACGGAGCCGAAGCCCTGGTCAGCGGAGCTGTGCTGCACACCCCGTAGAGCACGCACGCTACGTGACCGATCGACGGTCGGCACAGCCCGGACGGCGTACTCCCCCGATCGGGTGAGAGCTCAGGTGGCCGATCCGCTCCGACCGTGCTCCGGGGGCGCACCGACTCGGCGTCCGGCGCGCTCATGTGTGCGTCCCTCCGCTGCCGGGCAGGCAGCAGGTCCGTACCGAGAAGGAGGCCGACGATGGCGGACGAGCTGGAGAAGGGCGACCAGGTCAGCTGGCAGAGCCACGGCAACGAGGTCGAGGGCACCGTCACCCGGGCGATCACCGAGGACACCGAGGCGTCCGGTCGCATCGTGCGGGCCAGTCCAGACGAGTCGCAGTACGAGGTGGCGAGCGACAAGACGGGCAGGACCGCCGTCCACAAGCCCAGCGCACTGGACAAGGACTGACGCACTGGACAAGGACTGACCGGCCCCGGCCGGAGGAGGAGGACCCCATGAGCGAGAACGACGACGTCTTTGCGGGCACGTCCGCGCGGAGCACCAAGCACAGCGCACGGGAGGACGACGAGCTCAAGCACGAGGTCGAGGGCATGGTGCGCGCCGGCCGCTCGACCCACGCGGAGGAGTGGAACGACCCGGAGCCGGTCGCCGAGGGGGAGCCCGACGTCGACTCCTCGCCGGCGGACACGCTGGTCGGTGGCGTGCCGGTCGGGATGTCGCCGGACGCAGTGGTGGCCCGAGCCGAACTCGCACGGTGGCTGGTCCGGGCCGACTTCCCGAACACCGGCGCCGTCCTGGTCGAGGCCGCCCGCGACCACCGGGCTCCCGACGCGGTGGCCGACGAACTGTCCCGGCTGCCCGCGGACGAGGTCTACGAGCGGGTCGGCGACGTGGTGCGGGCGCTGGGGTACCCGACCGAGACCTGAACGCACTCCGGTGGGGAACCGGAACGCCTGCGGCGGCCCTGAGTGCACCTCCGGTGTGTGGCTCGGCCACCGTGCGGCGGGCTGATTCAAACGGCCGGCGGTGCCGCCCGCAGGCGGGCGGCACCGCCACCCGGGCTCTCGACCGGTGGCCGGCTCAGTGGCCGGCCCAGTGCTGTACCTGCTCGTCGGCCTGCGCCTCGCCGCGGTCGGTGTCCGGCGCGTTCCAGTCGCCGGACCGGTCGCCGCTGTGGTCGTCGGCCCGGTCCTCTGCTTCTTCCTGCGCGATCTCCTCGGCGCCCCGCCGGCGGAACAGCTTGGACCCGGGGAAGCCCTTCACCACCTGACGCATGTCCTGCACCGTGTCCAGCAGGTCGTGCACGTCCGGGACGACGGCTCCCAGGGTGGTCAGCACCGGCAGCACGTCCTCGTCGAGGTGCACCACCAGTCGGGGGAGCCGGTCGACCAGGGTGATGAGCGCCTGCACCTCGTCGGGGTCCAGCTGTGCGGCGAAGCGGGTGATCGCGGGCTCGAACGCCGCCAGCGCCGGACGGTAGGCATCCAGCAGTGGCGTGACGCTGTCCAGCATGGCCTGGGCCCGGTCCAGCGCGCCGTCCGCGGCCGAGGTCGTTCCGCCCACCGCGGCGACCAGCTCGTCGGCGGCGTGGTTGGTGGCGCGGATGGTGGTGATCGCCTCGTCGGCGGCCTGGTTGGTCTGCCGGATGGTGGTGATGGCGTCGTCGGCGGCGTGGTTGGTCTGCCGGATGGTGGTGATGGCGTCGTCGGCGGCGTGGTTGGTGGCGCGGATGGTGGTGATCGCCTCGTCGGCGGCCTGGTTGGTCTGCCCGACGCTGGAGATCGCCTCGTCGGCCCTGGCCCGGGACTGGGCGACGTCGGCTATCGCCTGATCGGCCAGGAGACGGCTCTCGTCCACTCCGGCGATGGCCACCTCGGCGAGCTCCACCACGGACTCGATGCGGTCCAGCAGTCCACCGACCCGGTCCACGACGCCCTCCATGGCGCCGACGGCGGCGGCCACCCGGGGCAGCAGCGCGAGCGCCTCGGTGACGCCGGACCGCAGGCCCCCGGCTGCGTGGAACACGTCGGTGGGGCCGGGGAACGGGAGCTTCACCCGCCGGACGCTACGTGCGCCGGCTGGCCTCCGCCGCACGAGCGCGCACGGTCGCGACGCGCTGGTCCGCGCGCCCGCCCGGATCCTGGGCCGATTCCCCGTATCCTGACGGCTACCGCGGGTAGCGGCCGCACCGGCCGGTGGCGCGGACGACGGGGAACGGCCGCCAGGAGCGAGGTTGTCCCGGGTCTCGTGGAAGTTGAGGTGGCGGTCCCCCGCCTGCACCGGCCGTGAGGTAGGTGTTGGGCGTCCGCCAAGACTCCATCCGAACAGGGGACCGCCGTGAGCAAGACCTACCAGAAGACCGAGACCGACACACCGGACGCGCCCGGGGTGGCCGTGCCCGAGCGGGTGAGCGTGGCGATGGCTGAGATCGCCGAATCGATGCAGGAGGGGCTGCTGGCCCTGGCGGTTGGCGCCGGGATGCAGGTGATGAACGCGCTGATGGAGGCCGACG
>NZ_FNOZ01000029.1 GCF_900107175.1 Modestobacter sp. DSM 44400
AAGTCCCACGCGTGGTGGGCTCTGGCCCAGGACGAGCGGCGGGAGCTGTTTGAGGAGACCTCCCACCACATCGCCATCGGGATGCAGTACCTGCCTGCGGTGGCCCGCCGGCTCTACCACGGCCGGGATCTGGACGAGCCCTTCGACTTCCTCACCTGGTTCGAGTACGTCCCCCGAGACGCGCCTGCGTTCGAGGAGCTGGTGTCCCGGCTCCGCGCGACCCCGGAGTGGGACTACGTGGAACGCGAAGTCGACATCCGCCTCGCATGCTGAGCTACGTCAGAGCCCTCACCCCCGTCTCGTTGGCCGATCGGCTATCGGACGAAGCGCGGTGGCTCTGCGAGCTTGCAGCGTGCTCGGCGGTGGGCCGCGGCGTTCGGTTCCGTTAGTGCGTCGACGTCCGCTGCGGGTGGTGATCGCGGGTGCGGGCATCGCTGGTCCGACGTTGGCCGGCTTGCTCGGCAGGGCCGGTCATCGGGTCATCGTGGTGGAGCGGGATCAGGGCTACGAAAAACAGCAGGTCAGACGGTGCACTCCGTCAGAGGTCGTAGTACATCGCGAACTCGTGCGGGTGCGGGCGCAGCCGGATCGGAGTGATCTCGTTCTCCCGCTTGTACTCGATCCAGGTCTCGATCAGGTCGGAGGTGAACACGCCACCGTCGAGCAGGTAGTCGTGGTCGACCTCCAGCCGGTCGAGGACGGCGTCCAGCGAGGCCGGCACCTTCTCGATGCCGAGGGCCTCCTCGGGCGGCAGCTCGTAGAGGTCCTTGTCGACCGGGGCCGGGGGCTCGATCTTGTTCTTGACGCCGTCCAGGCCGGCCATCAGCATCGCCGAGAAGGCCAGGTACGGGTTCGCCGACGGGTCGGGCACCCGGAACTCGATGCGCTTGGCCTTCGGGTTGTCCCCCGAGATCGGGATGCGGGTGCACGCCGAGCGGTTGCGCGCGGAGTAGACGAGGTTGATCGGCGCCTCGAAGCCAGGAACCAGCCGGTGGTAGCTGTTCACCGTCGGGTTGGTGAACGCCAGCAGCGACGGGGCGTGCTTGAGCAGGCCGCCGATGTAGTGCCGGGCCATATCCGACAGGCCGGCGTAGCCGGTCTCGGCGGCGAACAGCGGCTCGCCGTCCTTCCACAGGCTCTGGTGGCAGTGCATCCCCGAGCCGTTGTCACCGAAGAGCGGCTTGGGCATGAATGTCGCGGACTTGCCGTGCGCCCAGGCGGTGTTCTTGATGATGTACTTGAACAGCATCAGGCTGTCGGCCGAACGCAGCAGGGTGTCGAACTTGTAGTTGATCTCGGCCTGCCCGCCGGTACCCACCTCGTGGTGGCCCCGCTCGAGTTCCAGCCCGGCATTCGCCAGGTTGACCATCATCGCCGACCGCAGGTCGCTCTGGTGGTCGACCGGCTCCACGGGGAAGTAGCCGCCCTTCTGCCGGGTCTTGTAGCCCAGATTCGGGCCGCCGTTCTCCCCGGTCAGCGAGCCCGAGTTCCAAGAACCCTCGATAGCGTCGATGTGGTAGTAGCCCTCGTTGATGCTGGTGTTGTGCCGCACCGAGTCGAAGACGTAGAACTCGGCCTCCGGGCCGAAGTACGCGGTGTCGGCGATCCCGGAACTGGCCAGGTAGGCCTCGGCCTTCTTTGCCACGTTGCGCGGGTCGCGGCTGTAGGCCTCACGCGTGATCGGGTCGTGGATGAAGAAGTTCACGTTCAGCGTCTTGTAGGTGCGGAACGGGTCCACGAACGCGCTGCTGGCATCGGGGAGCAGCAGCATGTCGGACTCGTTGATCGCCTGGAAACCGCGGATGGACGAACCGTCGAAGCCCAGGCCGTCGGCGAAGGTGTCCGGGCCGAAGGTTTCCGCCGGGATGGTGAAGTGCTGCATGACGCCGGGGAGGTCGCAGAACCGGACGTCGACGAACTTCACGTCGTTGTCGCGGATGTACGCGGTGACCTCGTCGGGACTGTTGAACATCGATCCTCCGGGAGTGGACGGCCAGCTCAGCGGGAAACTACGAGCGGGGAGTTGCTCAGGGGTGACCCCTGTGTTTCGTCGCCGTAACGTCGGCTTTCGGCGTGTCGCCGACGGGAGTGGAGCACGCGCCGCCGGGGGGCCGGCGGATCGCGCCCTACCCTGACGGACATGGCGAACGAGTCGGTACCAGCCTCTCAGCACCGCGTCCGCGGCGCAGCGCTGGGGCTGCCGCGGGAGGGCCCGGGCTCGCTGGCCGGCTTCGGTCGGCGCGCCGGCGCCTTCGTTGTCGACGCGTTCGCTTCGGCGCTGGCGACCGGGCTGGTGACCGCCCCGGATCTGCCGGGCAACTGGAGCCTGCTGACCTTCGGTGTGATGACCGTCGTCTTCCTGGTGGTCACCGGGCAGACGCCGGGCATGCGGCTGCTGGGACTGCGGCTGGCCCACCCGCAGCAGGGACGGCGGCTGGCGCCGTGGCGCGCCGTCGTTCGGACCGGGCTGCTGGTCCTGCTGGTGCCGGCCCTCGTCGTCGACGGTGACGGGCGCGGCCTGCACGACCGGCTGACCGACACCGCCGTCGTCCGGGAGAGGGGCTGAGCACACCGCGACCCCGGGCCGCACCGCGTCCATGTGCCGTCCTGGCCGACATTGAGTCGTTGCCCGCGTTCCCGTCGGGAGCCTGCGGCCCCGCGCCGGTCCCACGGAGCCCAGCACGCTCGGCGGGGCTCGAGACTTACCTCCGGCGGACCTGGCGCTGGCTGACCGACATCTGCTTGCCGCCGGGCAGCGGTCCGCCGGGCACCGGGGGACGGGCGCCACCGAGCGCGGACATCCGCTTGGCCAGGGCATTGACCTCGGCGCCGGTGAGGTTGCGGGGCAGCTTCACCACATGGGAGTTGAGCTTCTTCAGCGGGACCTGCCCCTCGGCGTCGCCCACGCTGACGTCGTAGATGGGAGTGTCGCCGACGACCTTGGAGATGCGGCGCTTCTCCGCCGCGATCAGCCCGCGGACCCGCTGCGGGGCGCCCTCTCCGACGAGGACGACGCCGGGCCGGCCGAGCACGCGGTGCACGGCGTCCAGCTCGCGGGTGCCGGCGACGCCTGAGGCGACCCGCCAGTCGCCGCGCATGCCCTCGAGCACCCATGCCGCGGCGCCGGGCTGGCCCTCCACCTGACGATAGGCAGATCCCTGCGCCCGTCGTCCGAAGATGATCAGCGCAGCCAGCAGGCCCAGCAGGACAGCGATGGGCAGGAGCAGGAACGGGGAGTCGAGCAGGATGCCGATCAGCTCGACCACGGCCACGACCACCACGAAGGCGATCAGCATGATCCAGGGGAGCTTCGGATCGTTCTTGTAGGTGAGCTTGTAGGCCTGGCCGATCATCCCGACCTGACTCTTCAGCTTGGCCACCCGGCCGACCTTGGGCTTGCCGTCCTTGCCCAGCTTCGCCGCCTTCGGCGACTTTGTGCCGCTCTTGCCGGGAGCGCCCTTGCCGGCGCCCACGGCGGTGGCGCCGGTGCTCCGTCCGGGCGCACCGGCCGGACCCCGGCCCGCCTTGCCGGTGGGGGCGGGAGTGTCGGTGGACCTGCTGCGTGCCATGTCTGTAGAGGATAGTCAAAGGACCCGCTGCCCCCCGCCACTCGCGAGCTCGCGCCGGGCCCCTGCAGCGGGCCGAGGGGCTCAGGCGGTGGTGACTCTGAGCCCGCGGGCCTCGGCGGCCTGCTGGTAGAGCCGGCCGGCGCGGTAGGAACTGCGCACCAGCGGCCCGCCCAGCACGCCGGCAAAGCCGATCCGCTCCGCCTCGGCGGAGAACTCGACGAACTCCTCGGGCTTGACCCACCGGACCACCGGGTGGTGCCGGACGCTGGGGCGCAGGTACTGGGTGATGGTCAGCAGGTCGCAGCCGGCCTCGTGCAGGGCCTGCATCGCCTCCACGACCTCGTGTGGCTCTTCGCCCATGCCCAGGATCAGGTTGGACTTGGTGACCAGGCCGGCCTCGCGGGCAGCGGTGATCACCGACAGGGACCGCTCGAAGCGGAAGCCGGGGCGGATCCGCTTGAAGATGCGCGGCACCGTCTCCACGTTGTGTGCCAGCACCTCGGGCCGGGAGGAGAACACCTCGGCCAGCTGGTCGGGCTCGGCGTTGAAGTCGGGGATGAGCAGTTCGACACCGCAGCCGGGGACGGCCGCGTGGATCTGCCGCACCGTCTCGGCGTACAGCCAGGCCCCGCCGTCGGGCAGGTCGTCGCGGGCGACGCCGGTGATCGTGGCGTAGCGCAGCCCCATGGTGGCCACGCTCTCGGCCACCCGGCGCGGCTCGTCGGCGTCGAAGTCGGCGGGCTTGCCGGTGTCGATCTGGCAGAAGTCACAGCGCCGGGTGCACTGGTCGCCGCCAATGAGGAAGGTGGCCTCGCGGTCTTCCCAGCACTCGTAGATGTTGGGGCAGCCGGCTTCTTCGCACACGGTGTGCAGGCCCTCGCGGCGCACCAGGGACTTCAGCTCGGTGTACTCGGGGCCGGTCTTCAGCTTGGTCTTGATCCAGGCGGGCTTGCGCTCGATGGGGGTCTCGCTGTTGCGGACCTCCAGACGCAGCAGCTTCCGGCCGGCCGGCTCGATCCGGGACGCCCCCCCCGGGGTGGTCGTCGACGCCTCGCTCATGGTCAGCACGGTACTCCCGGGGGCCGGCCCGCCCGCTGGTCGCCGGAGGCGGTCGCCGTTCCCGGCGGGAACGCGAACGGGCCCGGTGCCGCCTCCCGCGCGGGGAGGAGCACCGGGCCCGTTTTCGTCGGGCCTGCGGGTCAGGCCTTGTTGCCGCCGCCCCCGGGCTCGACGCCGCGGTCGGCCACCGGCGTACCGGCCGGGCCGCGGGGTGTGTCGGTGACGTTGGTCGCGTCGGTCGTCGGGTCGACGCCGTCGGGACCCTCGGTCACCGACCCACCCGCGGGCCCCGCGGTGGTCACCGGCGCGTCGGGGTCGTTGTGGGTGCTGGTGGCGGGGGTGGGCCGGTCGTCGTAGGTGCGCGCCTCGGAACCGCGGGCCAGCTGTGCCTCCTGGGTGCCGAGATCGGTCTCTGGGGGAGTGGCATCGCCGGGGGCCGACTGGGCCGAGGAGACGACCTTGCCGCCCTGCGACTGGGGGCTCGCGGTCCCCCCGGCGGGGGTGGACGGGTTGCTCGGGGCGCTGGGCACGGGGTCCTCTCGGTAGTTGGGAACGGGGCCGTCGCCGGTCGGCGCCGGTGTCCAGGGGTCGTCGGTGTTCTTCTTCCGCAGGACGACGGCCACCCCGGCGACGATGGCCAGCACCGCCAGCAGCCACGGCCAGCGGCGCGGCGGCGGCTCCTCGATGCCCACCCGGCGCTTGACCGTGGTGGCCGTGGCGGCTGCCCGCTTGGCGGTCTGCTTGCGGGCCTTGGCGGTCGCCTTCTCCAGCTCGACGCGCTTCTTGCGTGCCTTGGTGGTGAGCTTGTCGGCCTTCTTGCCCAGCTGCTCGGCCTTGGCGCTGGCGACCTGGGCATTGGCCTCGGCCGCTGCCCGCAGGGCGACCGCCTTGACGGCGGCCTGGTCGCGGGCGGCCTCTGCGGCGGCGAGCGCCGCGGTGCCGGCCGCCGCCGACTGGGTCGCTGCGTTGGTCAGCGAGCCCCGGGCGTTCTCCAGGACCGGGCCCGCGGCCTCCCGGGCCGCGGCGACCAGCGGGGCCGCATACGCGGCGGCGGCGGAACCGGCGGCCGCGAGCCTGGGTGCCGCAGCGTCGCGGGCCACCTCCCACCGGGGACCCGCGCTGGCGACGGCGGTCTCGATGTTGGCCCGGGTGGCCCGGGCAGCGGCCTCCAGCGTGGGCCCGGCGGCCTCGCGGGCGGCCTCGATGCGTGGCACGGCGGCGGCGAGGGCGACGTCGAGGTTCGCCCGCGCGGTCTTGCTCGCCGCCTCCAGCCGCGGGACGACGTCGGTTGCGTAGGCCTTCTGGGCCGCCTCCAGGTGTGGGGCGAGTGTCTTCTGAGCTTCCTCGAGGCGGGGCGCGAAGGTCTTCTGCGCCGCCACGACCGTCTTCTGGGCGGCCTCGACGCGCGGCTCGAGCACCTCCAGCGCGGCGTCCAGACGGGGGCCGAGGGCGGCGACCGCCGCCTCCACCTTGGGAGCGAGGTCGGCGGCGTAGGCCTGCTGGGCGGCCTTGGCGGCCGCCTCGACCCGCGGACCGAGGTGCTCCGCCGTCGCGCGCCCGGCCTCGGTCACCGCCGCGCCGATGTGGGCGAAGCCCTCCTGGAACTCGGCACCGATGACCTGGGCCCGGCTCTTGTTGCGGAACACTGGAAGCACCTCCGAGTTGATCGTCTCCCGATCATCCTGCCCGCCATCGGCGGTGGGCACACCCCGGGGGCGGGGTCGTCCCCGGCGGGACGGGGCCGGAGCTGGTCAGCGTTCCTCCCCGTGCAGCTACGGATCTTCACCGAACCCCAGATGGGCGCCCCCTGCGACGACCTCCGAGGTGGCTCCGCAGCTGGGCTGATGCACTGCTCGCGTCGGCGTGGCCGGCCGATGGCGAGTCAGCGCTCCATCCCGCCCGGCGGGGTGAGGTTGGTTCAAATCTGGTCCGTCCGCGCCGATGTATCGCTCATGACGAGTGCTGACAGGGTGGTCGGCGGGTAGTCCACCTCGCCGCCTCCGCGCGGCTGCAGGTGACCCTGGGCCGTGCGGTCCAGAGCAGAGCCGCCGAGGTGGGCGCTGCCGTCGTCGCGGACTGGTCGCGACGGAGCTGGTCCTACGGCCTGACGTATGACGACGTGGTCCCGATCATCGGGCGCACCTGCAGCCTCGGTACCGATCTGATCGGCCGGTACCTGGCAACCGGTGACGGTGCCAGTCCCGAGGAGGTGCAGGCGCTGGCCGGCAGCGGTCGGCTGACGGTGGACGACTCCTTCTCCCTCACCGACCTCACCAAGAACTACCTGATCTGGACCAGGCTGGCATCGCAGCTCTTCTGCACCACGGTGACCGCGGCCTCCAAGACGTCTCTGTCGATGTCGAGCCGGTCGCCCTCTTCCAGCACCACCCGCATGGTCGTATCGCGCCAGGTCACGAGGCCGGGGACCGGCTACTGGTGGCGGTCGCCGATTGCCTCGCCGGGCTGGTCCGCCCTGCCGACACCGTGGCCCGGTGGGGCGGGGACGAGTTCGTCATCGTCTGCGAGGACACGGCCGCCTGTGCGCCGGGGGCCACGGCGCTTGCCGATCGGATCCAGGCCGGGGTGGCCGCCTGCTGCGAGGCGAGTGAGGGTCTGATCGTGTCGGTCAGCACCGGTATCGCGATCGCCCCCACCGGCGCTGATCCGGAGCGGGTTCTGGCCCAGGCCGATGCCGCGATGTACGCCGCCAGGCAGGGTGGCGGGGCACGCCGCGAGATCCATCTGGCGGCCGGCTAACGAGCCCCCGCGGTGAGCTCGCCCTCGGGATCGGCGGCCACCGCGTGGCTCAGCTGAACCCGCCGGCCAGCGGCTCCAGCCTGGCCCGCGAGCTCAGCCAGGTGTTGGCCCGCTCCAGGTCGCTCTCGAAGTCCACCTCCACAGCGGAGAACTGGGAGATGTCCAGCGGGCGGAAGCGCAGCCCGGCCTGCTGGATGGCGGTCTCCATGCCGCGCTCGAAGTAGTCGGTGTCCGCGCAGGCCGCGAGGTGCTCAATGAGCGCGGGCTTGTCGGTCGCGGAGACGTAGTTGATGCCCACAGCCTCGCCCAGTCCACCGACGACGGTCTTGGACAGCTCGACGATGAAGCCGTCGCCGTCGACGGTGTACTTGACCTCTTCGTCGGCCACCGTGGCGGTGTCCACGCAGACGAAGCTCTGGTCGACGTCCACCAGTGCCGTCGTCTGGTCCAGGACGGCGGGGTCGAACACCACGTCGCCGTTGAGCCACAGCACGCCGCCGGGCTGCGACGTCCGCAGCGCCCGGAACAGGCTCTGAGAGGTGTTCGTCGTGGCGAAGTCAGGGTTGAACGCGAACAGCAGGTCCGGCTGGGCCCGCATGATCGCCTTGCTCCGGTAGCCGACGACGACGGTGACCGGGGCCGCGGGGCCGAAAACCTCACGGATGCCGTCCAGCTGCTGCTGCATGATGCTGCGGCCGTCCATCAACGGGGTCAGCGGCTTGGGCAGCGAGCGGCCCAGCCGGGTGCCCATGCCCGCGGCCAGGATCACCACCTGCGGGACGCGGTGGGTCCGGGGTGCTGGACGGGTGACCGGCGCGCGCGCCTGGCGATCACGGCCGTGGGTCCAGATCGGCTCAGCGGTGCGCATGCTCATCTCCTCGTTCGGTCTGCGGTGCGGGGGTGGTCAGGGGGTTCGGTCCGGCGGCGGCCGGCGGGAAGAAACGGGCGATGACCCGGTCGGTGGCGCGGCCGTCCTCAAGGGAGCAGAACGTCTGCCGGAACCGCGCATAACGGGCTGTGCGCTCCGCCGGTTCCCGGTCCGCGTCCGCCAGGGCCGCCAGGACCTCCGCGCTGGTGGTCAGCAGCGGTCCGGGCGCGGCCTCGGCCAGGTCAAAGTAGAAGCCCCGGAGCTCGTCCCGGTAGTGCTCGATGTCGTACGTGAAGTGGATGATCGGCCGCCCGGTGACGGCGAAGTCGAACATCGTGGAGGAGTAGTCGGTCACCAGCACGTCGGCGGCCAGGTACAGGTAGCGGACGTCCGGGTGGTCGGAGACGTCCAGGACCGGTGCGCCTTCGGCGACCGCCGGGCGGTCGGACACCATCGTGTGCAGCCGGAGGAGCAGCACGTGGTCGGCCGGGAGGCCCCGGACGAGCTCGTCGAAGTCGGGTGGGAAGGCGTGGTCGGGCCGGCCGACCGCCAGGACGAGGTCGTCGCGCCAGGTCGGGGTGTAGAGGACGGCGGTGACCCCGTCGGCGATCCCGAGCCGCGCCCGGACCTCGGCGCGCAGCCGGTCCCGCTCGGGGAAGCTGAGGACGTCATTGCGGGGGTAGCCGGTCTCGTGGACCGGCCCCCGGTAGCCGAAGGCGCTCCGCAGCCGGGGGGTGCTCGCAGCGTTGGGTGACAGCAGGTGGTCCCACCGGGCGACGTCGGCGTCCAGGGCGGCCAGCCGGCCTGCCGGCGGGCAGCTGACGTCCTGGTGCATCCGCTTGAGCGGCGTGCCGTGCCAGGTTTGCAGGTACGTCGCCCCCGGCTGCTTGTCCCAGTCGAGGGAGATGCCGTTGTTGGCGACGACGATGTCGGCCGACTCCAGGGCGGCCCGGCCCTCGGGGCTGCCATACACCACCGTCGCCACGTCGGAGGGGAAATCCCCCAGCCGGTCCGGGCGGACCAGCCAGACGTGCGAGAACTCGTCGCCCCGGCCGAGCAGCGCCTCGTAGAGCGCCCGCGGACTGTCGGAGTAGCGCCCCGAGAAGCTGTTCCAGACGATCTTCACCGCGACGTCGTGCCGAGCGTGCGATGGTCGAGCAGGGTGCGGTGGGTCATCTGCGCGTCCTCCACGGGGCGGTCGACGGTGGCTGCCACGGTGGCGCGCCGGGCGCCTGCGACGCGGCCCGGGCGGCACGTCGCGGACCGCGGGACGCGGCCGCGGTGCTCGCCGAGCAGGGAAGGGGACACCGTGCGCCGGGAGGCCGGGCGGGGTGGGCGCTTCTTCTGCGTCGTGCGTCCCGGGCACCACCGGTCTCGCGAGCCGGCGGCGGGAACGACGCTGAGGAACAGCGCCGATGCTCCATGATGTACGGACGGGGACCGCCCGTGGCAAGGGGTTGGCCGGGTGACGCTGGCCACCTCCCGCGCCCCCAGCCTACCGCGGGGACGGCGCAGCGCCGTCCCCGCGGTAGGCTGGGGGCTGTGACCGGCGGGTTCCTCCTTCTCCGGCCGTGCTGACCTGATCCGATCAGACAGCACGGCGACCCCTCCTGCGTGAGGGGTTTTTTTCTGCCCGCCGCCGGTACGAGGACCCAGGAGCACCCGAGATGAGCCAGCCGGCCAGCCAGCCGACCACCGAGCCGACCGCCGATGGGGTGCCTCCCCACCGGTACACCCCGGCCCTGGCGCAGTCCATCGAGCTCGCCTGGCAGGACCGCTGGGAGGGTGAGGGGACCTTCCACACGCCGAACCCGACCGGAGCGCTCAGCGAGGGGTTCGAGCGGGTCGCCGACCGCCCCAAGGCCTTCGTGATGGACATGTTTCCGTACCCCTCCGGCGCCGGTTTGCACGTCGGCCACCCGCTGGGCTACCTGGGCACCGACGTGACCAGCCGCTTCCTGCGCATGGACGGCCACAACGTGTTGCACCCGATGGGCTACGACGCCTTCGGGCTGCCGGCCGAGCAGTACGCGGTGCAGACCGGCCAGCACCCGCGGGTGACCACCGAGGCGAACATCGAGGCCATCGCGGCGCAGCTGCGGCGGCTGGGCGTCGACCACGACATCCGGCGCACCTTCGCCACCATCGACCCGGGCTACTACAAGTGGACCCAGTGGATCTTCACCCGGCTCTTCGAGGCGTGGTTCGACCCGGACGCCGACGGTGGCCGCGGGCAGGCACGCCCGATCACCGAGCTGGTCGCCGAGCTGGACGCCGGTACGCGTCAGTCGGCGCCGGGCACGCTGCCCGAGGGCCGGGTCTGGGCCGAGCTGTCCGAGGTCGAGCGTCGCCAGGTGGTCGACGCCCACCGGCTGGCCTACCGGCACGAGGCGCCGGTCAACTGGTGCCCCGGGCTGGGCACGGTGCTGTCCAACGAGGAGGTCACCGCCGACGGCCGCTCCGAACGCGGCAACTTCCCGGTCTTCCGGCGTCCGCTGACCCAGTGGATGATGCGGATCACCGCCTACGCTGAGCGCCTGCTGAGCGATCTGGACCGGCTGGACTGGTCGGATTCGCTCAAGCAGATGCAGCGCAACTGGATCGGCCGCTCCACCGGCGCGCGGATCGCCTTCCCGGTGGGGCCGGAATCGGTGGAGGTGTTCACCACCCGGCCCGACACGTTGTTCGGCGCCACGTACCTGGTGCTGGCGCCCGAGCACCCGCTGGTCGAGGCGCTGGCCGCGGCCGACTGGCCCGACGGCGTCGACCCGCGGTGGACCGGCGGTGCCGCGACCCCGGCCGAGGCCGTGGCCGCCTACCAGCGGCAGGCCTCCCGCCGCTCGGAGCTGGACCGGCAGGCCGAGGGCCGGGAGAAGACCGGTGTCTGGCTGGGCGCGACCGCGGTGAACCCGCTGACCGGGCGCGACCTGCCGGTGTTCATCGCCGACTACGTGCTGACCGGGTACGGCACCGGCGCGATCATGGCGGTGCCCGGTGAGGACACCCGCGACTGGGAGTTCGCGCAGGCCTTCGGGCTGCCCGTCGTCCGCACCGTGCAGCCGCCGGCCGCCTTCGACGGCGGCGCGTACACCGGCTCCGGCCCGATGATCAACTCCTCCAACGACCAGTTGTCCCTGGACGGGCTGGACAAGGCCGGCGCCATCGCCACGGTCACCGAATGGCTGGTCGCACACGGGCACGGCGAGGCGACGACGACCTACAAGCTGCGCGACTGGCTGTTCAGCCGGCAGCGCTACTGGGGCGAGCCGTTCCCCATCGTCTACGACTCCGACGACCTGCCGATCGCCGTCCCCGAGTCAATGCTGCCGGTGCTGCTGCCCGAGGTCGACGACTACTCGCCGAAGACGTTCGCCGACGACGACGACACCTCGCTGCCCGAACCGCCGTTGTCCCGCGCGACCGAGTGGGTCACGGTCACCCTGGACCTGGGCGACGGTCCGAAGACCTACCGCCGCGAGACCAACACGATGCCCAACTGGGCCGGCTCGTGCTGGTACTACCTGCGCTATCTCGACCCCGCCGACGACGAGCGGTTCGTGGACCCGGCGCTGGAGCGCTACTGGATGGGTCCGCGCTCGGCCGGGGACACCGGCGGGGTGGACCTGTACGTCGGTGGTGTGGAGCACGCGGTGCTGCACCTGCTGTACGCCCGGTTCTGGCACAAGGTGCTGTTCGACCTGGGCTACGTGAGCAGCGAGGAGCCCTTCCGCCGCCTGGTCAACCAGGGCTACATCTCCGCCTTCGCCTACACCGACGCGCGCCGTTTCTACGTGCCGGCCGCCGAGGTCGTGGAGCGCGACGGACAGTTCTTCCACGACGGCGAGCCGGTCAACCGGGAGTACGGGAAGATCGGCAAGAGCCTGAAGAACATGGTGACGCCGGACGAGATGATCGAGGCCTTCGGCGCGGACACCTTCCGGGTCTACGAGATGTCGACCGGCCCGCTGGAGCAGTCCCGGCCGTGGGAAACCAAGGCCGTCGTCGGCTCGCAGCGCCTGCTGCAGCGGGTGTGGCGGGTGGTCGTCGACGAGGAGACCGGGCAGCCCCGGGTCGCCGACACCGAGCCGGATGCCGGCACCTCGCGGGCGCTGAACCGGGCGATCGAGGCCGTGCGGGACGGCATGGGGACGCTGCGGTTCAACATCGCCATTGCCCGGATCACCGAGTTGACCAACCACCTGACCCAGGCGTTCGGCCCCGGCACGGCGGTGCCCCGCTCGGTGGCCGAACCACTGGTCCTGCTGCTGGCCCCGCTGGCACCGCACGTGGCCGAGGAGATGTGGTCGCGGCTGGACCACCCGGACTCCGTGGCGTGGGCGCAGTTCCCGGTCGCCGAGCAGCGCTGGCTGGTGGACGACACCGTGGAGGTCGCCGTGCAGGTCAACGGCAAGGTGCGCGCGCAGGTGTCGGTGCCCGCGGACGCGGATGCAGCCGCCCTGGAGGCGGCCGCCCGGGCCGACGAACGGATCACCGGATACCTGGACGGGGCGACCGTCCGACGCGTGGTCGTCGTGCCGGGCCGGCTGGTCAACTTCGTCCTGGGCTGAGAACGTGGAGGAGGCGCCGGTGCAGGTCGCCTGCGCCGGCCACCTCCGCCCGGGGCTCAGCTGGCTAGGACCGGCGCCAGCACCCGGCGCATCGCCGCCTCGACCGGGTCGATCGCCTCGGCGACGGTCACGTCCCGGCCCAGCTCGGCGGTCAGCGAGGTGGCCCCGGCGTCGGGGATGCCGCAGGGCACCATGTTGCTGAAAGCCGCCAGGTCGGGGTCGCAGTTCAGGGCGAACCCGTGCATCGTCACTCCGCGGGCGACCCGGACGCCGATGGCGGCCACCTTGCGGTCGGGACCCCGCTCGTCGGCTCGCACCCACACCCCGCTGCGGCCCTCCACCTGTTCGGTGGCCAGCCCGAAGCCCGCGCACACCTCCATCAGCGCGGTCTCCATCCGGCGGACGTGCGCGACGACGTCAACCGGGTCGGGCAGCGCCACGATCGGGTAGCCGACCAGCTGGCCAGGACCGTGCCAGGTGATCTTGCCGCCGCGGTCGACGTCGACGACCGGAGTGCCGTCGAAGGGACGCTCGTGCCGCAACGTGCGCTTTCCGGCGGTGTAGACGGGGGGATGCTCCAGCAGAAGCAGGGTGTCCGGCCCGGTGCCGGCGACCCGCTGCTCGTGGACCTCGCGCTGCCTGGCCCACGCCTGCTCGTAGGGGACCAGACCCGCGCGCACGACGGTCAGCTCGCTCATGACCTCCACCTTATGCCGGGCTCATCGGAGCCGGCGGGGCTCGATGCAGGTCTCGATCACCGTGCCGTCGGCACCGGGCACGACCCGGTAGGCGACCTTGCCGGGGCGGTCGGCGACGGCCTCGGCGAGCTCGGTGCCGCGGTAGACCAGGCCCACCCCGTCCTCGGTGGCGTACCCGGCCGGGAGGATGCCGTCGGCGACGAGCTGCCGGTAGAGCGGCCGGCGCTGCTCCTCGGAGTCGTGGTGGACGCTGTTGGAGAACGGCAGCAGCGCGAGGCCGTCGGTGACCGCGCGCAGGTCGGGGCCGAAGGAGTCGGTGGTCCCGCCCACGTGCCAACACAGTGATCCGGCCGAGACCCCGCCCAGTACGACCCCGGCCTGCCAGGCCTCGCGGAACACCTCGTCCAGCCCGTGCACCCGCCAGACCGCGAGCAGGTTGGCCACGCTGCCGCCGCCCACCCAGACCACGTCCTGGGCCAGCAGGTGCGTCCGGACGTCGGCCACGGTGGGCATGCTGAACAGGCTCAGGTGCGAGGCGGCGACGTCCCCGCCCGCGAAGGCACCGTAGAAGCCGCCCACCCGCGCCGGGTCGTCACCGGTGGCGGTGCCCAGGTAGCAGACCTTCGGCCGGCCCGGCGCACCGGCCAGCTCGAACGCCAGGTCGAAGACGGGACCGGGCGCCCAGTCGTAGGGCCCGCGGCTGCGGGAGTCGAAGCCGATGCTGGTTGCCAACACGGTGGGGGCGGTGGCGGGCATCAGGCGGGACCACCGGTCGGCACGGCAGCGGTCGGGGAGAGGCGGCGGAGAACGGCCCGCGCCGTCCGGGCGCCGCTGGCCATCGCCCCCTGGATCGAGGGTGTGTCCCGATGGTCGCCACACACGAACAGGCCACCGCCGAGGTCGACCGGGCGGCGGAGCTGCAGCGGGGGAGTGGCGGCCGGCTGGGCGCCGGTCACCGTGACGCTGGTCAGGTGCTCCAGATCGGCCGACGACACGCCCTGGGCGCGGGCGACCTCCTCCCGCACCTCGGCTTCCCTGGTTGGGGTCAGCGTGGAACTGGCCACCAGGGCGCGCCCGTCGGGGCTGTAGGCAGGCTGGGCGTCGGACACCACGACGGAGTTGACCAGCCGCCCGCCGGGGGTGCCCAGGACGATGAGCGGGTGCTGCCAGGGTGAGGCCGGCAGCACGTGCAGGTGCGTGGTCACCTGACGGGGCGCGGATGCCTCGACAACCGGTATCAGCGCGGCGGCCGTGTCCGGGTCGGTGGCCACCACGACGGCGTCCGCGGTCGTCGTCCCGGTGGCGGTGCGCACCGACCTCCCGTCGACCTGCTCCACCCGGACGCACAGGTGCACCCGATCGGGGTCCAGTCGGCCGGCGAGCTGCTCACCCACCGACTGCATGCCGGCGGCCGGCAGCCCGACCCGGCCGCGGATGAAGCTGCGCCAGACCAGGTCGAGGTAGCGACTGGAGGTCTCCAGCGCCGACTCCAACAGCACGCCGGCCAGGAACGGCCGGAAGAACCGCTCCATCGCCACCTCGCCGACGCAGGCGGAGCGCAGCGCCTGCTCGGCGCTGCGCTCGCGGGCGGACAACAGCCGGGTGACCGGCTCGTAGCCGGCCCGGACGGAGAAGCCGGCGATGGCGGCCTTGCGGAGCAGGGACCCCAGCGGCGAGCGGACCGTCTCCCAGGTGCCGGCGGGGTGCCGCCGCGGGTCGACCACGGAGTGCGCCCGGCCGTCGGCCCACACGGTCGCCCCGGTCCCGAACCAGCCCATGTCCAGCGCGTCGACGTCGAGGTCGGCGACCCGGGGGTAACCGGTGTTGAAAACCTGGAAGCCGCGGTCGACCAGGAAGCCGTCGATCCGCTCGCTGGACAGCCGTCCGCCGGCGTGCGCGGCAGCGTCCACGACGTGCACGTCGCGGCCGGCGGCGGCCAGTCGCGTTGCCACCGACAGGCCGGCCAGGCCCGCTCCGACGACGACGACCTCGGCACGGGCGGGCAGCGGCATGTCCCGAACCTAGGCGTCCCGTGGGTCGGGGACCTGCCGGGCGTCCCGGCCTGTGGACGGCGACCAGGCCTGTGGACGACGCCGGCACAAGGTCGGCCGTGCGCCCTACCGTCCCCGGCATGCCCGTCGATCCCGTGGTCCGGCCGTTTCCGGTGGTGCCCGGCTACGTCCTGGAGGAGCTGCTCGGCCGGGGTGGGTCCGGTGAGGTGTGGCGGGCCCGCCCCCGCGGTGGTGGGGCGCCGGTCGCGGTGAAGGTGCTCGTCCGCGGCGACCCGGAGCGCCAGGTCCGCGAGGCGGCCATGCTCAGCGAGCTGAACCATCCGCACCTGGTGCGGCTGCATCGGGTGGTGCGCCGCGAGGTGCGCGGTGGCGGCACGGAGGTCGCCCTGGTGCTGGACCTGCTGGCCGGCGGGAGTTTGGCCTCGCTACTGGCCCGCCGCGGCCGGCTGCGCCCCGGCGAGGTGGTCACCACGGTCGCGCCGGTGGCCGCGGCCCTCGCCCAGGCCCACGGCCGCGGCGTCGTGCACGGAGACCTGTCTCCGGGCAACGTGGTGTTCACCGCCGAGGGCCGTCCGGTGCTCACCGACCTGGGCACCGCACGGGTGGTGGGGGAGGTCGGCCGGGCCGAGGTCACGCCGGCGTACGTCGATCCGGTCGTCGCCAGGGGCGGTGCGCCCGGCCCCGCCTCCGACGTGTTCGGTGTGGCGGCGGCCGCCTTCCACGCGTTGACCGGGATCGCGCCGTGGAACGCCGCCGACCCCGCCGGCACCCTCGCCGTGGCGTCCAGGGGGGAGGTGCCCGACCTCGCGCTGCTGGCTCCCGATGCGCCCGCCGATCTGGTGCGCGTGGTGGAGCGTGGTTTGTCCCTGGAGCCGCACCTGCGGGGCTCGGCGGCCGCCTTCGCCCTGGACCTCCGGCACGCGTGCCGGCCGGAACCGGTCCGGCTGCCCGCCCCGGGTGTCCCGGACGAGGTGCTGGGATTGACCGGACGTGGCCCCCGGACAGAGCTGACCCACCAGGTCGGCGGCCGTCGCCCTGGGGCGGCACACGCCGCGCCGGTGGTCCCGAGCCGGCTGGCCGGCGCGCGTCGGGCGCTCACACGGGTCCGGGGCGGGACCGCCGCCGAGCCGGTGCCCGTGCGTGAGCGGCTCGGGCCGGTGCTGCGGCGCTGCGCCGTGACGCTCACTGCCGTCGTGGCCGTGGCCGGGGCCCTGGTGGGAGCGGCTTGGCTGGGCGCCGGGTGGGGTGGGGGCCGGATCGACCCGGTGCCGGCGGCGGAGATGGCTGGGGTGGAGAGGCAGGCGCCCGGGCCCGCGGCCTCGGGCAGCACGACCACGGCCGAGCCGGTGCGGAGCACGGCCGCGCCGTCCCCGGCCGCGCCGTCCCCGTCGGGCACACCGACGTCCGTCAGCGAGCTGGGCACGGGGGACCTGGATGGTTGGGCGGCGTTGCTCGGTCAGCTCTACGCGCGCCGTTCCGGTGCCTACACCGCCGGCGACGCGGCCGCCCTGTCCGAGGTCTACAGCGTTGACAGTGCGTTGCTGCGGCGGGACGCCGAGCAGGTGTCTGCGCTGGCCGCGGCCGGAGAGACGGTCATGGGGTTCGCGCCGGCCGTGCGCCAGGTGACCGCGGTGACCGGCGACGACAGGTCGGTGGTCGTCGACCTGGTGGACGAGGTGCCCGGGTACCGCCTCGTCCCGGCGCGGGACCCCGGGCGTGCGGCCCGGGAGGTGGCCGGTCGCGGACCGGCCGAGGTGCGGATGACCCTGCACCACATCGACCGGGGGTGGCGCATCGTCGACGCCACGCGGCGGAGCTGAGCCCGGTGTCCGACGGCCGGGGCGCCCGGTCGTTCCGGGCCGGTGGCGCCCGGCGGGCTCAGCCCTGCCGGACCTCCGCCCGCAATGCTGCCTCGAGGTCGCGGTGGGTGAACGAGAAGCCGGCAGCGGTCAGCGCACCGGGCACCGCTCGTTGGCCGGCCAGCACACCCACCCGGGCGAACTCACCGAGCACCACCCGCAGCGCCGCGCCGGGGACCGGGAGCACCGCCGGCCGGTGCACCACCCGGCCGAGCGCTGCGGTGAACTCGGCGTTGGTCACCGGCGTCGGGGCGCTGAGGTTGACCGGGCCGGACACCGGCGCGGTGAGCAGGAACCGGATGGCGTCGACCTCGTCGGTCAGGCTGATCCAGGGCATGTACTGCCGTCCCGAACCCAGCCGCCCGCCGAGGCCGAGCCGGAACAAGGGGAGCATCCGAGCGAGCAGGCCACCAGATCCGAGCACCAGCCCGGTGCGCAGCGTGGCGACCCGGACGTCGGCGTCGACGGCAGGCGCTGTCGCCGCTTCCCAGGCGACGCAGACGCGGGCCAGGAAGTCCTCGCCTGGCGGCGCCGACTCGTCGACCACCCGATCGCCGGTGTCGCCGTACCAGCCCACCGCCGAGCCGGAAAGCAGCACGCGGTCCCGGGTGGGGTCCGCGGCGGCGGCGTCGGCCAGGGCCTGGCTGACGGTGGCGGTCCCATCGACCCGGCTCTCCAGCACCGCGCCCTTGTGCCGGGCGTTCCAGCGGTGGTCGGCGACCCCCACACCTGCCAGGTGGACGACGGCGTCGACGTCGGAGAGCAGCGCCGGGTCGATCCGCCGGTGCTGGGGGTCCCAGCGGTGCTCGTCGGCCCGTCGCGGGGTGCGCCGGACCAGGCGGATCACCTCGTGGCCGTCGGCGGCCAAGGTCGGTACCAGCCGACGGCCGATCTGCCCGGAGGAGCCGGTGATCGCGACCTTCAAAGGAGCCTCCTGGGCAGACGCGCCGGGGCGGAAGACGACGACGGAGCCCCGGCGAATCCGCTGGGGCCCCGATCGAGGCAGGTCAGGCGAGCCCGAGCTCGCCCTGGAACTGCCCTGCCTCCAGGCGCTCGCGCACCGTGGTGAGGAAGCGGGCGGCGTCGGCACCGTCGACGATCCGGTGGTCGTAGGTCAGCGCCAGGTAGACCATCGAGCGGACCGCGATGACCTCACCGAGCTCGGGGTCCTGCACCACGACCGGGCGCTTCACGACCGACCCGACACCGAGGATCGCGACCTGCGGCTGGTTGATGATCGGGGTGTCGAACAGCGCACCCCGGCTTCCGGTGTTGGTGAGTGTGAACGTGCCGCCCCCCAGTTCGTCCGGGGTGACCTTGTTGGTGCGGGTCCGCTCGGCCAGGTCGGCGATCTTGCGGGCGATCCCGGCGAGGCTCAGGTCACCGGCGCTCTGGATGACCGGCACCAGCAGGCCGCGCTCGGTGTCCACTGCCACCCCGAGGTTCTCGGAGTCGTGGTAGGTGACGGTGCCGGCCTCGAGGTCGACCGACGAGTTGACGCTCGGGTGCACCTTGAGCGCCTCGACCGCGGCCTTGGCAAAGAAGGGCAGGAACGACAGCTTGACGCCCTCGCGTGCGCCGAAGTCGGCCTTCGCCTGGTCGCGCAGGCGCGCGATCCGAGTGACGTCCGCCTCGACCACGGTGGTCAGCTGGGCGCTGATCTCCAGCGACTCCACCATCCGGCGGGCGATGACCGTCCGCAGCCGGGACAGCTTCTCGGTGCGCCCCCGCAGCGACGGGTCCTGGCTCGCCGCGGCCGACGGCTTGCCCGCCGCAGCGGCAGGCGCCGCCGTGGCCGGCGCGGCCGGCGCCTCGGGAGCAGCCGGCGTGGCGGCGGCAAGCACGTCCTGCTTCCGGATGCGGCCACCGACCCCGGTGCCCTGCACCGAGGACAGGTCGACGCCGTGCTCGGCGGCCAGGCGTCGCACCAGCGGGGTGACGTAGGCGCCGGCCGCGCCATCGCCGGCCGCGCCATCGGCGGAGGCGGCCGCGGGGGCCGGCGTCGACGGGGCCGCGGGGGCGGCGGCGGGGGCCTTCGGTGCCGGTGCCGGTTCCTTGGCTTCCGGCGTGGTGGCGACCTCGGCCTCGGGCGCAGGGCCGCTGTAGTCGGACTCCGCCGAGCCGGCGGTCGACGCCGGGGACGCCGGGGCTGACGGGGCCTCAGCGGGGGCCGGAGCGGCCGGGGCCGAGGCCGGCGTGCCACCGGCGGTGCCGATCACGGCGAGCTCGGCACCGACGTCCACCGTCTCGTCCTCGGCGACGCTGATCGACAGGAGGGTGCCGGACACGGGCGCGGGGATCTCGGTGTCGACCTTGTCCGTGGACACCTCGAGCAGCGGCTCGTCGGCGGTGACCTCGTCCCCGACGGCCTTGAGCCAGCGGGTGACGGTGCCCTCGGTGACGCTCTCGCCCAGCGCCGGCATGGTCACCGAGGTGCCCTCGCCACCGCCGGTCGAGCCGCCACCGGAGCCGGAGTCGGCCGACCCGGACGCGACCGGCTGCGCGGCGGCCGGCTCGGCCTGCTCCGCCGGAGCCTCCTGCGCGGGGGCCTCCTGCGCGGGGGCCTCCTGCGCGGGGGCCTCCTCGGTCGGGGCCGGCTGCGCGGGGACCTGCTCCGCGGGGCCACCCGCGTCACCGCCGCCGCCGTCGCCACCGATCACCGCGAGCTCCGCGCCGACGTCCACGGTCTCGTCCTCGGCCACCAGAATCTTGGTGAGGACGCCGGCCGCGGGAGAGGGGATCTCGGTGTCCACCTTGTCGGTGGAGACCTCCAGGAGGGGTTCGTCGACCTCGACCTGGTCACCCTCCTGCTTCAACCATCGGGTGACCGTGCCCTCGGTGACGCTCTCGCCCAGGGCGGGCATGGTGACGGACGTCGGCATCGAAGGCAGGTCTCCTCAGGTCGTGGCAGTACAGGTAGGGGTGTGGCGGACCGGGCCGGAGCCCGACGATCAGCTGTGCGCGTGCAGCGGCTTGCCAGCCAGCGCCAGGTGGGCTTCGCCGAGGGCCTCGCTCTGGGTCGGGTGCGGGTGGATCAGCTGGGCGACCTCGTCGGGCAGGGCCTCCCAGTTGTAGATCAGCTGCGCCTCGGCGATGAGTTCGCCGACCCGGCTGCCGACCATGTGCACGCCGACCACCGGACCATCGGCAGCGCGGATCAGCTTCACCGCGCCGGCGGTCTTGAGGATCTGGCTGCGGCCGTTGCCGCCGAGGTCGTAGGTGAGCACCTCGACGCCGTCGCCGTACTTCTCCTTGGCCTGCGCCTCGGTGAGGCCGACGGAGGCGACCTCCGGCTCGGAGTAGGTGATCCGCGGGACGCCGGCGTAGTCGATGGGCACGACGGGCAGACCCGCCAGCCGCTCGGCGACCAAGATGCCCTCGCCGAAGCCGACGTGGGCCAGCTGCAGGGTGGGGATGAGGTCGCCGACGGCGGAGATGGTCGGCACGTTGGTCTGGCAGTACTCGTCGACGAGGACGTAACCGCGGTCCATGGCGACCCCGGCCTCCTCGTAGCCCAGCCCCTGGCTCGTCGGTCCCCGGCCGACGGCGACCAGGACGAGCTCGGCCTCGTACTCCTTGCCGTTCTGCAGGGAGACCTTCACCCCGTCGGTGGTGGTCTGCACGCCGGAGACCAGGCTGCCGAGCGAGAAGTCGATCTTGCGGCGACGGAAGGCGCGCTCGAGGAGCTTGGAGGAGGACTCGTCCTCCAGCGGCACGAGGTGCGGCAGGCCCTCGACGATGGTGACGTCGACGCCGAAGGACTTCCACGCGCTGGCGAACTCGCAGCCGATGACCCCGCCGCCGAGGATGATCGCCGAGCTGGGAACGCGGTCGAGCTGGAGCGCATGGTCGCTGGTGATGACCTTGGTGCCGTCGGTCTCGATGCCGGGTAGCGACCGGGCGTACGAGCCGGTGGCCAGCAGCACGTGGCGGCCCTCGTAGGTCTGGTCGCCGACCTGGACCGCGGTGGCGGAGACCAGCTTGCCCGCGCCCTCGACGTAGGTGATCTTGCGGCTCTTGATCAGCCCCTGCAGGCCCTTGTAGAGCCGGGAGACCACGCCGTCCTTGTAGGCGTTGACGCCGTCCATGTCGATGCCGGCCAGCGACGTCTTGACGCCGAACTGCTCGCCCTCGCGGGCACTGTCGGCGACCTCCCCGCTGTGCAGCAAAGCCTTGGTCGGGATGCAGCCGCGGTGCAGGCAGGTGCCGCCGACCTTGTCCTGCTCGATGAGGACGACCGACAGGCCGAGCTCGGCCGCGCGCAGGGCGGCGGCGTAGCCACCGGAGCCACCACCGAGGATGACCAGGTCAGCGGGGGTGGTCGGTGCGCTCACAGGTGGCTCCTCAGGTGCTGGTGGGCCGACAGGGACTGACCCTGCCGGACACGGTGGTCGTGCGCCGCCCCATCCTGCCACTTCCGGGAACGCCGCGTTCGAATGCACCGTTGGCGTGCCAGGGGCGCCGTGGGCATCGGCCGCGGACCAGGGACGGGAGCACGCGATGGGGCTGTTCGACCGGCTGCGCGGTCGCCGCAGTACAGGCGGTGGGGGCCGCGACCGGGGCAGCACACTGGACCGTGCCTCCGGCTCGGCGGATCTCGCGCACCTGGAGCGGTTCGTCGCCACCCGGCGGGGGGTTGAAGGCTACGTGGAGCCGCGTACGGCAGTCACCGAGACCACCATCCTGCTGGTCGCCGCCGACGGGGAGTGGACCCGCCGGCGGATCGACGGGCCTGAGACCGCCCGCAAGCTGTCCCGCGACCTCAGCGTCCCGGTGTACGACGCGCAGGTGACCGGTTACCCGCAGCGCATGCGGGACTGGAGCGCCCAGCAGAAGAACAAGCTGAGCTAACGCTCGCCGAGGGCCAGGCCTCGGCTGCGCCAAGCGTCCTGCTGTTTCGCCCGAGCGGAGCGCGGGATGCTGCGCATGCCACGCCCGCTCGCCCGGTCAGCCGGCGATCAGGGCCTCGATGGTGGCCAGCAGGGTGCGCACGGGCACGCCGGTCCCGCCCTTGGGCGTGTAGCCCCAGGGCGCCCCGGTGTTGTAGGCCGGCCCGGCGACGTCGATGTGCGCCCACGGCAGCCCGGCGGGCACGAATTCGGACAGGAAGTGCCCGCCCACGAGCATGCCGCCCATCCGGTCGGCGTTGGCGTTGACCAGGTCGGCGATCGGGGAGTCCAGGCCCCGGCGCAGCTCGGGCGGCAGCGGCATCGCCCACATCGGCTCGCCGCTGCGGACGCTGGCGGCCACCACTGCGTCGCGCAGGTCGTCGCTGCCCATCACCCCGGAGGTACGGGTGCCCAGCGCGACCAGCTGCGCACCGGTGAGGGTGGAGGTCTCCAGCAGGTACGCGGGGGAGTCCTCGACCGCACGGCAGATCGCGTCGGCCAGCACCACGCGGCCCTCGGCGTCGGTATTGGTGATCTCGGCCTTCCGGCCGTTGCGGAAGGTGACCACGTCGGCCGGGCGGTAGGCGGCCCCGCTGGGCATGTTCTCCGCGATCGGCACGGTGGCGGTGACGTCGACGGGCAGGCCGAGCTCGGCGACCAGGCACACGGTGGCGATCACCGCGGCTGCGCCGGCCATGTCGCTCTTCATGTCCTCCATCTTCAGCGCCGGCTTGATCGAGATGCCACCGCTGTCGAAGGTGATGCCCTTGCCGATCAGCGCGACGCTCGTCCTGGCCTTCTTGCCCCGGTACTCGAGCCGCAGCAGCCGCGGCGGCCGGGCCGAGCCGGCGCCGACGGCCAGGATCCCGCCGTATCCACCGGCGGCCAGCGCCTGCTCGTCCAGCACCTCGACCGAGAGCCCGACCTTCTTGCCGGCCGCGGCGCCGCGGCCGGCGAGCTCGGCGGGGTAGAGGTCGTTGGGCGGGGTGTTCACCAGGTCGCGCACCAGGGCGACGGCGTCGGCCACCGCGCGGACCCGGGCGAGTGCGGCCTTGGTGGCCCCGGCGTCGGGCACGACCAGCTCCACCGAGGACGGCGGGGCGGGGCGGTCGGCGGTCAGCCCGGACTTGTAGACGGTGAACTCGTAGGCGCCGAGCAGGGAGCCCTCGCCCACCGCGTGCAGCCGCTCGGTGTCCGGGGTGCCACCGACGGCGGCGAGCAGCGTGACCACCGAGCTGCGCCCGGTCAGCGCGCGGCTGGCGGCACCGGCGGCCCGACGGACTGCCTCCGGCCGGTAACCACCCTCGGCCAGGGTGGCGCCCAGGCCGGCGACCGCCACGACGGGGAAGGGGCCCTGGCCGAAGGTCGGCAGCCGGGTGACCTCGTCCTCCGCGCCACGCGCGCCCAGGTCGGCGAGAGCTGCGAGCAGCCGTCCGCCGAGCAGGCGGTCCACGGCGTCGGCCCCTGGTGTGCTGAGCACGCCGTCGGGTCCTTGGCCCACGCCGACGACGACGGCGTCGGCGGAAAGCTTCTCGAGCGGGCGGTCGGTGGCAGAGATCATCGGCGGCACGGGCCGATCCTAGTCAAAGGACCCCGCTGCCCCCCGCGCCTCGCACGCTCGCCGCGGGCCCCTACAGCGAGGCCGGACTAGCGTCGTCCCGGTGAGTTCGCTGATCTCTCCCCTGCACGAGCGGCACGTGGCAGCCGGCGCCAAGTTCGCCGACTTCGGCGGCTGGTCCATGCCGATCGAGTACGCCGGTGGCGGGGTGCTCGCCGAGCACACGGCGGTCCGGGAGAACGTGGGTCTGTTCGACGTCTCGCACCTGGGGACGGCCACCGTCCGCGGCCCGGACGCGGCCGCCTTCGTCGACTCGTGCCTGACCAACGACCTGTCCCGGATCGGCCCCGGGCAGGCGCAGTACACGCTGTGCTGCCTGCCCGACGGGGGGGAACACGCCGGTGGTGTGGTCGACGACCTGATCGTCTACCTGCATGCGCCCGACGACGTGCTGCTGGTGCCCAACGCGGCCAACGCAGCCGACGTGCTGGCCCGGCTGTCCGCTGCTGCACCCGCGGGGATCACAGTGACCGACCGGCACACCGAGGTGGCCGTGTTGGCGTTGCAGGGCCCGCGGTCCGCAGAGGTGCTCGCGGCCGTCGGGCTGCCCGCCGAGCTGGATTACATGTCCTTCGCCGACAGCCCTGGTGGCGGCGGGGACGAGGTGACCGTCTGCCGGACCGGCTACACCGGGGAACACGGGTACGAGTTGCTCGTGGCCGCCGAGTGGGCGCCGGCGCTGTGGGACGCCGTCCTGGCCGCGGGCGAGCACGAGCACATCCGGCCGTGCGGGCTCGGTGCCCGCGACACCCTGCGCACCGAGATGGGTTATCCGCTGCACGGCCACGAGCTCTCGCACGAGATCACCCCCAACCAGGCCCGGTCGGGATGGGCCGTCGGTTGGGGGAAGCCGGCGTTCTGGGGCCGGGAGGCGCTGCTCGCCGAAAAGGCGGCCGGTCCGGCGCGCCGGCTCTGGGGGCTGCAGGCAGCGGGCCGGGGTATCCCGCGCCCAGGCATGGCCGTGCTCCGCGCCGACGGCGCGGTGATCGGGCAGGTCACCAGTGGCACGTTCTCCCCGACCCTGCGCACCGGGATCGCCCTGGCGCTGCTGGACACCGCGACCGGGGTCGGTGAGGGCGACGAAGTCGCCGTCGACGTCCGGGGGCGGCCCCAGCCGGTGACGGTCCGCCGTCCGCCGTTCGTGCCCTCGCACGTGCGTTGACCGTCCGAGCGACGCGGCATGCGAAACACCCCGCGTCTGCTCGGACGGAACAGCGCAGAGCTCGGCACAGCCGGGACGGCGCACTCCCGGGGCGTCAGGCGTGCTGCTTGCTCTCCTTGGTGGGCACCGGCGGGTCGGGCAACTCGTCGGCCATCGTGGCGTCCCGTGTGCCCATCGGCACCGGGTCGCCCTCCGTGGTGTCGACCGCGGTCTGGTGCTCGGTCTCGGAGTTGATCTCCGCGCCGAGAAGCACCAGGTAGCAGGTCAGGTACAGCCACAGCATCAGCACGATGACCCCGGCGATGGCCCCGTAGGTCTTGTCGTAGGAGCCGAAGTTGTCCACGTAGATGCTGAACAGCAGGCTGACGACCGCCCAGATGACGGTGACCACGACCGAGCCGAGGCTTACCCAGCGCATCTTCGGCGCGTCCCGGTCCGGCGCGAGCCGGTACAGGACGGCGAGGGAGCCGGCCACGACGCCCAGCAGCAGCACCCAGCGGAGCACCTGGGCCAGGATCGTGCCGACGATGCCGAGCGGCAGCGCGTCGAGGACCACCGGGACGACGGCGATCAGCGCGAAGGTGATCAGGACGAACACGATCGCGCCTATCGTGAGCCCGAGAGCGATCGCCTTGCGCTTGACGAATCCGCGGGTCTCCACCTCGTCGTAGGCCAGGTTCACGGCGGTGATCAGGTTCCCGGTGCCGCCCGACGCACTCCAGAGCGCCGCCAGGATCGAGATGATCAGGCTGAACGTCAACGCGCCGCCGCTGTTCTGCGTGATGCTGGTGAGCTGGTCGGTGAGCAGCGACTGGGCGCTCTCCGGCAGCTGGTCCGACAGCGACTCGATCTGGGAGGTCACCTGCGCCGGAGAGGCGACCAGGCCGTAGATGGAGATGGTCGCGATCAGCGCCGGGAAGACGGCCAGGAAGGCGAAGAAGGCCACGCCGGCGCCGATGATGGGCATGTTGTCGGCGCTGTTCTCCGCCCACGCCCGCCGGACGATCTGCAGCCAGCCCCGCGCCGGGATGTCGGTGGGCTTCTCCGCGTGCACGCCGGGCAGCTCTTTCTCGCTGGGCACTGAGGGCGCCGGACGGGCTGCCTCACGCTGCTCGGTCCGGACCGACGTAGCCGAGGAGGCACCGGTCTGCTGTGGGGCGTCGGCCGCCCGCTCACCGGCGACCCGGACAGCCGCCCGCCGCTCGGCCTTCTCCTGGACCCGCCGCTGGATCCGCTCGACGGCGCTCTCCGGCCGCTTGGTGTCAGCCATCTGGTGGCCCTTCTTCTGCAGTCGTGGGTGTGCTCGGTGTGCGGACGGTCAGTCGCCCGGCCAGGCGCCGGTGAGCTTGGTGAAGCCCCGGGCGCCACCACGGCTGACCAGGGCCTTGATGACCCCGACGATCGCGCCGCGCGCGGCGGAGGCAATGAGGAGCTCCCGCAACCGGTACTCGCTCTGCAGCGCGGTGGGGGCGTCCTCGGCGTGCGTGACCTTCTTCCACACCAGCTGGAAGATCGACGCGGCCACGACGCTCGCCGCCAGGCTGCCGATCAACCCGATCGGCCAGTAGACGATCTTGACGCCCTTGCTCATCGCTTCCTCCAGATCACCAGGCTCGCGACCAGCGCGACCAGGACGGCGGCGGCCCCCACGACGACCGGGGGGCTCTCCCGGTAGGTCTCCACGGCGGTGTCCCGCGCCCGGGCGAGGCCCTCCTTGGCTCGGCCGGGGACGTCCAACCGGTGGCCGAGCGCGTCGACCGTCCGGCCGAGCTGCTCGCGGGTTGCCTCCATGTCGGCCCGGATGGCGTCGGGGTCCGGCGGCCCACCGTCGGACGGGGCTTCACGCCCCGAGGTGGGCCGGCTCATGGGTCCTCCGTTGTCTCGGGGGAGGGATCGAGACCCGGACATGCCCGGTGCGCTACGACGTAAACCAAGATCGCGGGGTGTTGCGCCGCCCCGGTCGGCCCGGGGCGGCCGACCCGGCTAGCCTCGCCGCCATGAGCTGGACCTGGCAGCTGGAAGACCCGACGGGCGAGCCCGTGGACCCCGCCACGCTGGGCGTGGAGGTGCTCGAGACCGACAACCAGGGTGACGCGGAGTCCTGGTTGGGGGAGAACTGGCGCGACCTGCTCGAGCGTGGCATCGCCACGGTCACGCTGCTGCGGGACGGGGAGCGCGTCTACGGACCGATGAACCTCGCCGCTACATGAGAAAGGCCCCCTCCTGGGTCACCTCGCACGCTCGGGGACGCCCTGGAAGGGGCCGTTCCGCGCTCGGAAAGGCGAGGAGGGGGTCCTTCTTCAGCCCGGGACGTCTTAGCCCCGGGAGGTCTTGTCCGGGTCCCGCTCCACGACGTCGCCGAGGGCCTCGTCGATGCGGGTCAGCACCTCGGCCGGCAGCTGGACGCCGGCGGCCCTGACGTTGTCGGCCACCTGCTCCGGCCGGCTGGCGCCGATGATCGCCGCGGCGACGTTGGGGTTCTGCAGCACCCAGGCGATCGACAGCTGGGCCATCGTCAGCCCCAGCTCGTCGGCGATCGGTCGCAGCTGCTGCACCCGGGTCAGGACGTCGTCGCGCAGGAAGCCCTGAATCGAGCCGGAAACCGCCGGGTTGCCGGCTCGGCTGTCGGCCGGGGGCTGCTGGCCGGGCAGGTACTTGCCGGTCAGCACGCCCTGGGCCAGCGGCGACCAGACGATCTGGGACAGGCCGTGCTGCTCGCTGGTGGGGACCACCTCGGCCTCGATGACCCGCCACAGCATCGAGTACTGCGGCTGGTTGCTGATCAGCTGCACCTTGAGCTCGCGGGCGAGCTCGGCGGCGGCCGCGATCTCCTCGGCGCGCCACTCCGATACCCCGATGTAGAGCACCTTGCCGGCCCGCACCAGGTCGGCGAAGGCGGTCATCGTCTCCTCCAGCGGTACGGAGGAGTCGTAGCGGTGGGCCTGGTAGAGGTCGACGTAGTCGGTCTGCAGCCGCTTCAGCGAGGCGTGGCAGCTCTCCATGACGTGCTTGCGGGACAGCCCACGGTCATTGGCCCCGGGCCCCGTGGGCCAGTAGACCTTGGTGAAGACCTCCAGGCCCTCGCGGCGCTGGCCGGCCAGGGCCCGGCCGAGCACGGACTCGGCCTTGGTGCCCGCATACACGTCGGCGGTGTCGAAGGTGGTGATCCCGGCGTCGAGGGCCGCGTGCACGCAGGCGTGCGCGGCGTCCTCCTCGACCTGACTGCCGTGGGTGAGCCAGTTGCCGTAGGCGATCTCTGAGATGGTCAGGCCGGAACGGCCGAGGCGTCGAGTCTGCACGGCCGCTGACGCTAGTCCTCAGCCTCGCTAACGACCCGTGACGGTCCCGTCCCGGGGGACGGCGGCCCCCTTGCAGAGTCCCGCCGCGAGCCTGCGAGTGGTGGGGGGCAAGGGGGTCTTTCGTCAGACCTCCGCGCTCGGGTCGACCGCCGGCTTGGGGAACCGCCACTTGCGGATCATGGTCGCCCGGCTGATGCCGTACCAGACCAGCGTGCGGGTCTTCTCCGGGTGGTCGGGCAGCCGCTCGGCCAGCTTGGCCTTGATCTTGCGGCCGAGCACGAACGAGTCGGCGATGATGAGCAGGAAGAACGCGAGCCAGAGGTAGACGGTGTAGCCGCGCACCGCCTGGTTCGGGATGACGTAGCCGACCAGCACCAGGGCGGCCACGACCAGGAAGAAGCTGCCGGCGTTGCGCCGGGAGTCCACGACGTCGCGCACCAGCCGGCGGGCCGGGCCACGGTCGCGGGCCGGCAGGGCGCTCTCGTCGCCCCGTGCCGCGGCGGCCCGGGTGCTGCCCCTGCCGGCGGCCTGCGTCTCGCGCTGCCGCTTGTAGGCCTCCTTGCGCGTGGTGGGCGGCGGCGGGGGAGGACCCTGCCGGCGGCCCTGGGCCTCCGCGCGCTTGGGGGTGGGGCGGCCCTTGCCCACGCCGGCCGCCAGCTGGGCGGCGAGGTCGGTGGCGGAGTCCGGCGTCGTCTCGGACTGGGGGCGGCGGCCGGGCAGGCGGAGCTTCACGGCTGGGGAGTCTACGTGCGCCCGGGGCCCGTCCGGACCGCTCGCACGGGGGAGACACCGCCCGACCGGGGTGCGGGAGGGGCGACCGGTCTGTCCTGCGCCGTACAGTGGGAAGCAGCTCCGCCACGGCGGTGTTGGTCGTTCCGGCAGATCCGGCCGGAGCGACCAAGGCAGGACACCCTCGAGTGGGAGGACCACACATGACCGTGCAGGACACGCAGGCCCCCGGCGCCACCGGCGTCCTTCTCAGCGACACCGCCGCCCTCAAAGTCAAGACGCTGCTGGACCAGGAAGGCCGCGACGACCTGCGGCTGCGCATCGCCGTGCAGCCCGGTGGCTGCTCCGGCCTGCGCTACCAGCTGTTCTTCGACGAGCGGTTCCTCGACGGCGACCAGACCCATGAGTTCGGTGGGGTCGAGGTCATCGTCGACCGGATGAGCGGCCCCTACCTCGGCGGCGCGACGATCGACTTCGTCGACACCATCGAGAAGCAGGGCTTCACGATCGACAACCCGAACGCCGGCGGATCCTGCGCCTGCGGCGACTCGTTCTCCTGATCGCCGCCTGAACCGACGCCACGGCGCCCGGCACCCCGCAGGGGGCGCCGGGCGCCGTCGCGCGCGTGGGGTCAGTCCTGCGGGGCGGTGGGGATCGGGATGCCGGTCTCCGGCGCTGAACTGGGCACCGGCACCGTCGTCCCCGGCGGCAGGGTGAGCGTCTCGCGGCTGCCGGCGGATGTCGGTGCGGCCGGGGCGGCGCTGCCCGGTACCGTGCCGCTGGAGGTCGGTCCGGACGTCGTGGTCCCGGTCGTCGTCCCGCTCGTGCTCCCGGGGGTGGACGGAGTGTCGTCGTCCCCGCCGGAGCAGCCGGCCAGCCCACCAAGCCCCGCCGTCAGAGCGAGGGCCGCGGCGAGCGGCCGTGCCGCTCCCGCTCGACCCGTCACAGCCGGACCGGGTAGACGGTCTCCGGGATCTGCGGCTTGATCCGCTCCTCCACGAAGATGCCGTGCCAGACCATGAAGACCAGCACCTCCCAGACCTGGCGCGCGATCCGCTTGCTGCTGTTCCGCTTCGGGTCCGCGGCGGCCAGTTCGGTGAGCAGGTCGCCGACCCGGCCGCGGTCCAGCCACTCGTCCGTCTGGCTCTGCGCCACGACGTCGTGCGCCCACTCGTGCAGCGGCCCGGCCAGGAACTCCGCCGTGGGCACCGGGAAGCCGAGCTTGCGGCGGTTCATGATCTTCGCCGGGACGATCTGCTCCATCGCGCGGCGCAGCGCGTACTTCGTCGTCCCGTGGGAGATGCGCTGGTCGACGGGGATGGTGCTGGCCAGCGCGAAGACCTCGGGGTCCAGGAAGGGGACGCGCAGCTCCAGGGAGTTGGCCATCGTCATCTTGTCGGCCTTGACCAGGATGTCGCCGCGCAGCCAGGTGAACAGGTCGACGTACTGCATCGAGGTCACGTCGTCGTAGCCGGCCGCGCGGGTCTGCCGGTACAGGTCCTCGGTGACCGTGACGTGGGACAGGTCGCGGTCGTGCCCGCGCAGCAGTCGGGACAGCTCGGCGTCGGAGAAGTTGCGTGCGTTGCCGTAATAGCGCTGCTCCAGCGGGAGGGCCGCGCGGCGCAGCAGGTCCTTGCCGCGGACGTCGCGACCGAACAACTCGTCGGGGACTGCGCGGGAGATGGCCCCCATCGCCCGCCGGCCCGCGCCGGGGACCCGCTCTGCCCAGGCCAGGCTGATCGGCTCGCGGTAGACGGTGTAGCCGCCGAACAGCTCGTCGGCACCCTCGCCGGAGAGCACCACCTTGACGTGCCTGCGCGCCTCGCGGGCCACGAAGTAGAGCGGCACGAGCGCCGGGTCGGCGACCGGGTCGTCGAGGTACCAGACCACCTCGGGGATGGCCTCGGCGAACTGCTCGGCGGTGATCACCACCGGCACGTGCGCCACGCCCAGCTCCGCCGCCGACTCCGCGGCGATGTCGACCTCGGAGGTCGACTCCCGCTCGAAGCCGACGGTGAAGGTCATCAGGTCCGGGTTGTATCGGTGGGCGAGGGCGGCGATGGCCGTGGAGTCGATGCCGCTGGAGAGGAACGAGCCCACAGTCACGTCGGCGCGCATGTGCACCCGGACCGACTCGTCGAGCGCCTCGGCGATGCGGTCGTAGAGCCCCTGCTGCTCGTCTTCGGCCACCGGCCTGATCGGGAAGGAGGGGTGGAAGTACCGGCGGGTGTGCAGCTCGCCGTCGACGACGGTGAACGTCGTTCCGCTCTCGATCCGGCGGATACCGCGGTGCAGCGTCGCGGGCTCGGGGACGTACTGCATCGTCAGGTAGTGCTGCAGGGAGGCCGGGTCGACGCCGCCGGCGGCGGCGCTGCCGCCGAGCACTTCTAGCACCGCCTTCTTCTCCGAGCTGAAAACCAGCCCGCCGTCGGCCAGCCGGGCGGTGAACAGCGGCTTGATGCCGAACGGGTCGCGGGCGCCGAACGCCGTCCGGGTCCGGGTGTCCCAGATGACGAAGGCGAACATCCCCCGCAGCCGGGGCACGATGGCCTCGCCCCACAGGTGGTACCCGGCGACGATCGCCTCGGTGTCGCCCTCGGTGGCGAAGGTGGCCCCGGCGGCGGCGAGTTCCTCGCGCAGCTCCAGGTAGTTGTAGATCTCGCCGTTGAACAAGATCCGGTATCGGTCGCCGGCGTAGGCCAGCGGCTGCGGGCTGCCGTCGACGTCGATGATCGACAGCCGGTTGAAGCACAGCACGACCCGCTGGTCGGACCACACCGCGGTGTCGTCGGGACCGCGGTGGTGCAGGCAGTGCAGCGCGGACTGCACCCCGGACACGGTCTGCTCGTCGACCCGGTCGGCGTCGGTGGACAGGTAGGCCAGCAGGCCGCACATGCGCGGGGGCTCCAGGGGGTCGGGGAAGGGGGCGTGCGCTCGGGGTCGGTGCGCCTCAGACGGACTGGCCGGTGCGCATGCGGTGGGTGACCTTGCGCTCGACGTAGAAGGACAGGAACGGAACGGTGCCGGCGAGCAGCACTCCGAGGGTGCCCCACATCGACCACCGGGCCCGCAGCGCGAGGTCGAAGGCGGCCAGCAGGTAGACGGCGTAGAGGAAGCCGTGCGCGGTGCCGATGACCGCAACCGGGCCGGGGGTCTCGGCCAGGTACTTCAACGGCATCGCCACCAGGACGAGGACCAGTAGCATCACGCCGACGACGTAGGCCATCACCCGGTACCGCGTCATCGCCGCGGGGACGCCTCGGCGCACCGCCGCCGCGCTCAGCGCCTGCTCAGTGACCACCGTTCACCCGCTGCCCGAGGGCCTTCTCGTTGAGCTCGGCGAGGTGGGCGTTGTAGGCGGCCAGTTCGGGGTCGCCGGTCGTGTCGATGCGGGGGCGCTGATAAAGCACCAGGGCCGAACCCGGCTCGTCGGCGTCGGGGTCGCGGCGGAGCTCGTCGCGCAGCATCCGGGTGTAGAACCACAGCCCCATGAAGCCGTAGAGCGGCCACTGCAGCGCGTAGCTCCAGTTGACCGGGCCGCCGCCGGCCTCGGCCTTGGTCAGCTGCCAGTGGCCCAGGAAGAACGTGGCCACGAACAGCGCTGCGACGACCAGGTGCAGCAGCACCCAGGCAGGGGTCAACAGCCGTCGGTACACACCACGACTGTAACCGCCGCGGCCCGCGGGGCGCGGGCCGCGGCCGCCTCACGGACCTGCGTCGCGCCTCAGCCCGGGGGAGCGCTGCCGGCCGCACCGGCGCGACCCGCCGCACCCCCTCTCCCGGGGCCGGGATGCCCGGCGGGGTCGGCTAGTCTCGGCCAGACTGTGGTGGGCGTGGACGCATCCCCCCGAGGGACTGTGCAGCGCCGCCGGTGGGACCACGTGGTGCCACCACGTGGGGGATGAGGAGGCAGCGGGCAGTGGCTCGACGCAACAAGGTCGCGCGGGGAGCCGCGCTGGGTCTCCTGGGAGCGCTGACGCTCGGCGGGTGTGAACTGGGCGACCGCTCCGTCTGGGCCATCGGCTGGCCCGCGGGGATCACCGACGAGGCCGACAAGATGCGGTCGCTGTGGATCGGCTCGACCATCGCCGCGATGGTGGTCGGCGTCCTCGTGTGGATCCTCATCGCCTGGGCCGCCATCCGGTACCGCAAGCGCCGGGGGAGCGACGCCGAGCTGCCGCGGCAGACGGCGTACAACCTGCCGCTGGAGGTCGTCTACACGATCATCCCGTTCGTCATCATCGCCGTCCTGTTCTTCTACACGGTGACGGTGCAGAACCGGGTGCAGCAGCGTAGCGACAACCCCGACGTCACCGTCGCGGTCAACGCGTTCAAGTGGAACTGGCAGTTCGTCTACCCGGACACCACCGACGCGAACGGTGGCGAGCCGGTGTCCACGGTGGGCACCAGCACCGAGATCCCGATCCTGGTGCTGCCGACCGACCAGACGGTCCGGTTCGAGCTGGCCTCCGCCGACGTCATCCACTCGTTCTGGGTACCGGAGTTCCTCTTCAAGCTGGACATCATCCCGGGCAACGAGAACGGCCGGGACAACGTCTTCGAGGTGACCGTCCGCGAGGAGGGCTCCTTCGTCGGCCGGTGCGCCGAGCTGTGCGGCACCTACCACGCGTTCATGAACTTCGAGGTTCGCTCGGTGTCGCCCGACGACTTCCAGGACTACCTGAGCGCGCGGGAGAGCGGACTGTCGACCTACGACGCCCTGGAGTCCATCGGGCAGAACGGCACCGCGACGTCGACCTCGCCGTTCCAGCTGGACCGGCAGCAGCAGGCGGCGCGTCAAGGTGACTGACCGGACCACCCCCCAGCACGAGCACCAGGAGGACCGGCCGTGAAGGTCGAAGCGCTCATCTTCAATGGGATCGCGGTCTTCTGCATCGCGACCGCCGTCATCTACGGTGTGTGGTCCCACGAGCCCATCGGGACCACGGCCCTGGCCCTCTCGGCTGGGCTCACGGCCCTGATCGGCGGTTTCTTCTGGTTCGTCAGCCGGCGCATCGACGCCCGGCCGGAGGACCGCAAGGACGCCGAGATCGCCGACGGCGCCGGCGAGCTGGGCTTCTTCAGCCCCGGCAGCTACTGGCCCTTCGGCATGGCTGTCTCCGCGGGTCTGATGGGCCTGGCCCTGGCCTTCTGGTATCCCTGGCTGGTCATCCTCGCCGGCCTCGCCCTGCTGCTCACCATCGGCGGTCTGCTCTTCGAGTACTACGTCGGACAGAACGCGCACACCTGACCCGCCGGTTCCACAGGAGGGCCCCGCCCGCTCCGGCGTGCGGGGCCCTCCTGCTGTCTGGGGGTGCTCTGCTGTCGGTCGGGCGCCCGGCCCACCGGCCCGCCTCCGGTCAGTCGCGTCGGGGCGCTGCGGGGTGCCGGACAGCACCGTGTGCAGACGCTCGACCAGGCGGTCGACCGGGCCGGGCTGCTGGTCCGGTCGGCGGGTGCAGGCGGGCATGAACGCCCACAGGAGCAGGTAGACCAGGATCCCGGCGCCACCGGCAGCGGTGGCGCCGACGGAACTTATCCGCCACAGCAGCGGGTCGGTGCCGGTGTGCTCGGATCGCCGGTGCCCGTGCCCATCGTTGAACACCCCGATCCGTCCCTGGTTGTCCGGTCAGCACCCAACGGGCCCCGGGGGTCAGCGGGGGAGGAGGACGAGCGGGAGGGCGAACGCCGGAGGCCCCGGCGGACGATGTCCGCCGGGGCCTCCGGATGGTGCTGTGCTGATCAGTCGCGCGGCTCCTGCTGGGGCCGGCCTCCCTCGGCGGGGCGACCGCCCTCGGCCGGTCGGCCGCCCTCGGAGGGACGGCCCGAGCCGGTCAGCTCACGCGCTTCCCGTGCCGACTCGAGGCCGCGGGGCTCCTGCTGTGCCTCGGCCTGCACAGCGGCGGGCTCCTCGATCGGTGTGAAGAAGCCCTTGATGGCCCGGCGGGCGCCGCCCACCTGGTTCATCTTCTTCGGTACCGAGGCGCCGCCGTAGGCGAGCTCGCCGTGGCCGTGCGCGTCGACCGGCCCCAGGGGCTGATGAACCTCGATGAACTCACCGCTGGGCAGGCGCCGGATGACACCGGTCTCGATGCCGTGCTCGAGCACCTCGCGGTCGTGACGCTCCAGGCCCAGGCACAGCCGGTAGGTCAGCGCGTACGCGATCGGCGGAATGATGATCAACCCGATCCGACCGAACCAGGTCATCGCGTTGAGGCTGATGTCGAACTTGTCAGCGATGATGTCGTTGCCGCCGGTGATCCACAGCACGATGTAGAACGCCAGCGCCATGGCGCCCAGCGACGTGCGCACCGGTACGTCGCGGGGCCGCTGCAATAGGTGGTGCGAGGCCGTGTCGCCGGTCAGTTTGCGCTCGATCACCGGGTAGACGGCCAACATGGTGAACAGGAGACCGGGGATCACGACGGTCGCCCAGAACACCGGGGGGATGTGGTAGCCCCACAGCACGATCTCCCACGGCGGGAACATGCGCGCGGAGCCGTCGAGGAAGCCGATGTACCAGTCCGGCTGCGAGCCCGACGACACCTGGGCCGGGTTGTACGGGCCGAACAGCCAGATCGGGTTGATCTGTACCAGGCCGCCCAAGGCGGCACACAGGCCGAAGACAATGAAGAACAGCGCCGTGGCCTTGCCCGCGAAGGTCGGAAAGAGCCGGTTGCCGACCACGTTGTGCTCGGTCCGCCCAGCGCCGGGGAACTGGGTGTGCTTCTGCTTGACCAGGATCAGCAGGTGCCCCGCGATCAGGGCCAGCAGGATCGCCGGGATGATCAGCACGTGCAGGATGTAGAGCCGGCCGATGATCAGCTCGCCGGGGAAGTCGCCACCGAAGGCGGTGAAGTAGATCCACGTGCCGATGACCGGGATCGACAGGAACACCGCGGAGAAGATCCGCAGCCCGGTTCCCGACAGCAGGTCGTCGGGGAGGGTGTAGCCCGCGAAGCCCTCGAGGAGGGCCAGCACCAGCAGGCCCACACCGATGAACCAGTTGGTCTCACGGGGCTTGCGGAAAGCGCCGGTGAAGAAGATGCGCAGCAGGTGCACGCAGATCGAGGCGACGAAGAGCAGGGCCGCCCAGTGGTGCAACTGCCGGATGAGCAGGCCACCGCGGACATCGAAGGAGAGACCGAGCGTCGACTCGTACGCCGCGGACATGTCGATGCCGCGCATGGGTGCGTACCCGCCGTTGTACGTGACCTCCTTCATCGACGCGTCGAAGAAGAAGGTCAGGTACGTGCCGGACAGGAGGAGGACGACGAACGAGTAGAGCGCGATCTCCCCGAGCAGGAACGACCAGTGGTCGGGGAACACCTTGTTCAGGGTCCGGCGCAGCGGGCCGGCGACGATCAGTCGCTCATCGACCTCGAGGGCTGCACTGCCGAGCTTGGTGCTCGGCCGGCCGGGCGCCGGTCGACCCGGTGCCGCTGTCGTGGTCGCCATCAGCTGAGTCTCCCCATATTCCAGAACGACGGCCCGACGGGTTCGGGGAAGTCGCTGCGCGCCACGAAGTATCCCTCGTCGTCCACGGCGATGGGTAGCTGCGGCAGGGAACGCGTCGCCGGGCCGAAGATTGGCTTGGCTCCCTGGGTGACGTCGAACTGCGACTGGTGGCAGGGGCAGAGGATCTTGCCGGTCTGCTGCTCGTAGAGCGACACCGGGCAGCCGGCGTGGGTGCAGATCTTCGAGTAGGCGACGTAGTCACCGTAGCCGAAGTCCTGCTGACCCGGACGGGGCTGGATCGCCGTCACCTGCTCGGGCCGCAGCCGGATCAGCATGAGCGGGGAGTCGGCGGACCGGTTGCCACCGGCGACCGCCGGAAAGACCGTGGCCAGCGAGCCGGGCTCCTGGTCGCCGGGGCGGATGGGGGTGCCGTCGCTGCGGACCAGACGCACACCGTCGGCCCACAAGGTGGTGCCGAGCGGGTTACCGCTGTTCGGGTTCTTGATCAGACCGCCCAGGGGGGCGATCAGCATGGCCCCGAAGGCGGCTCCCATGAGACCCAGTGTGCGCGTCATCGCCTTGCGGCGGGTGAGCCCGGAGTTGCTCAGCGCCTGGCTCAGCGTGGCGGTGGTGGTGACGCGGTCGAAGCTCGACCCGTCGTGCTTGTCCTGGACCGCCGTCTCGTGCGGCAGCAACTTCTTGACGAACAGCACCAGGCCGATTCCGACGCTGATCAGGCAGAGCCCCATGGTGAGGCCGAGCATCGTCGTGAACAGCGCGCTCCAGAGCGTGCCGCCGACCTCCCACTCCCAGCTCGGCAGGAACCAACCGGAGCCGGCGTAGACGACCAGGAACAGGACGGCGAACACCGCGGCCAGGAAGAACCACAGCGTGACCTGCCGGCTCGCCTGCTTCTCCAGCGGCGATCCGGGGGCGGGCGCGGGGTCGACGTGCAGCACCTCGACGCCGTCGTACTGGGCACCGAGCCGGTCGAGCTCGGTGCGGTCCATCTGGGCGAGACGCTCGGGCGGGTACTCCTCGTCCGGACCGCCGTGCTGCGGACCTGCCTCGTCCACGCCGCCGGCCGAACCGGGACGGTGGTCGTTGGTACTCACGCCTTGGTCCCCATCCAGAAGATCCCGAACAGTAGGGCACCCATGCCCACGACCCAGATGACCAGGCCCTCGGCCACCGGGCCGACGCGGCCGATGCCGGCGCCGCCGGGGTCGGCTGTGGTGGTGATCGTCTGGACGTAGGTGATGATCGAACGCTTCTCGTCCGGCGTCAGCTGGTTGTCGCCGAACACCGGCATGTTCTCCGGCCCGGACAGCATCGCCGAGTAGAGCTCCAGGTCGTTGGCATCGAGCAGGGACGGCGCGCGCTTGCCCGAGGACAACGCACCGCCCTCGCCGACGAAGTTGTGGCACTGGGCGCAGTTGAGCCGGAACAGCTCGCCGCCCTCGGCGAGGTCGCCATCGCGCAGGTCGCCGGAGGGGAGGGTGGGACCGCCGCCGTTCTCCTGCACGTAGGCCATCAGCTGGTCGATCTCCTTGTCGGTGAAGAGGACCGGGTGCACCGCGGCCTGGGCCTCCTGGCGCACGAGCGGCATGCGCCCGGTGTGCACCTGGAAGTACACCGCGGCCTCGCCGACCCCGATGAGCGAGGGGCCGCGGTCCTGGACGCCCTGCAGGTTCGACCCGTGGCAGGTGATGCAGCTGCGCGTGTAGATCTCCCGGCCGGCCTCGACCGCCGAGGACGTGGTGCCGGTCGGATCGTCGGCGGCGTTCGCGCCGGGCGCCACGGCGGAGTAGCCGACCCCGGTGAGCACCAGGGCGGCCATCAGACCGGCGACGTTGGCGACCCGGCGGCGCTGCTTGGAGCGGCGCCGGGCGCGGGCTGCGGAGGCCGGTGCCCCGTCGGGACGGCGGCGCAGGCGCAGGCCGCTGCGACCGCCCTCGAGAGGGGCAACGGATTCGGGGTTCGTGGTGGACACCGGTTCCCTAGCGGATCAGGTAGATCGTGGCGAAGAGCCCGACCCACACGACGTCGACGAAGTGCCAGTAGTAGGAGACCACGATCGCGGAGGTCGCCTGCGCTGGTGTGAACCGGCCCATGGTGGACCGGAGGAGCACGAACACGAAGGCCACGAGGCCGCCGATGACGTGCAACGCGTGGAACCCGGTGGTCAGGTAGAACACCGAGCCATAGGCCGACGAGGAGATCGTCGTGTCGTGGTTCATGATCAGGTTGCGGTACTCGTTGGCCTGCCCGAGCACGAAGGCCAGGCCCATCACGAAGGTGATGGTGAACCAGCGGCGTAAGCCGTAGACGTTGCCGCTCTCCGCGGCGAACACGCCGAACTGACAGGTCACCGAAGAGAGCACCAGGATCAGCGTGAAGACCGTGGCATACGGCACGTCGAGCTCGGTGGGCGCCGGCGGCCAGCCGTCGAGGGCGCGGGCGCGCGCGGTGAAGTACATGGCGAACAGGCCGGCGAAGAACATCAGCTCACTGGCGAGCCAGACGATCGTGCCGACGCTGACCATGTTCGGTCGGGTCAGGGAGTGCACCCGCGAGGTGTCGAAGGTGCTGCTCGCCACGGGGGCCGTTGTCACGGGGTCATCATGGCATCGGGACAGGTCTCCCACGACGTGGGGTGGAACGGGCGTGGCGTGCCTGGTCGGGAGGCTGGTGGGGGGCGCGCGGCGTGCCGCCGGCGGATGGCCCGGCTGCCACTAGGCTCGCGTCCGTGAGCGACGTCGCAGTGCCGGCCACCGTGCTGGTCTTCAGCCAGCGGGCCGAGGTCCGCGCAGCCGTCCGGACCGCCCTGGGGCGGTCCCCAGCGGCCGGGGTGGGTCCGCTGACCTACGTCGAGTGCGCCACCGGCGAGGAGGTCGTCGCGGCCGTCGACGCGGAGGGCATCGACCTGTGCGTGTTGGACGGCGAGGCCCAGCCGACCGGTGGGATGGGCATCAGCCGGCAGCTCAAGCACGAAGTGGCCGACTGCCCGGAGCTTGTCGTGCTGATCGCCCGGCAGGCCGACCGCTGGCTGGCGCACTGGTCGCTTGCCGATGCGACGCTGGCCTACCCGATCGACCCGCTGACCGCTCCCGACGCGGTGGCCAAGCTGCTGCGCGACCGCGCGTCGCGGCGTCCGGCCGTCCGCCGCTGAGCGTGGGCACGCCGTCCCCGACCTGGCCGGGGCTGCTGACGCGGCTGGTCCGTCGGGAGAACCTGTCGGCCGCCGACACGCGCTGGGCCATGCAGCAGGTGATGACCGGCGAGGCCAGCCCGGCCCAGGTCGCGGGTTTCATCGTGGCGCTGCGGGCGAAGGGCGAGTCGCCGGAGGAGGTGGCCGGGCTGGCCGCCACCATGCTGGACCTGGCGACGCCGGTGACCCTGCCGATGGCCTGTGTCGACATCGTGGGCACCGGCGGTGACGGGGCCCAGACGGTCAACATCTCCACCATGGCCGCGATCGTCACGGCGGCGGCCGGCGTCCCGGTGGCCAAGCACGGCAACCGGGCGGCCTCCTCGAAGTCCGGCACCGCCGACGTGCTCGAGGCGCTCGGGGTGGTGATCGACCTCCCGGCGCCGGCCGTGGTCCGGTGCGTCCGCGAGGCGGGGATCGGCTTCTTCTTTGCCCCGGTCTTCCATCCCGGGTTCCGGCACGCGGCCGCGCCGCGCCGGGAGCTGGGCATCGGCACGGTCTTCAACTTCCTGGGGCCGTTGGCGAACCCGGCGCGTCCGATCGCGGCCGCGATCGGCTGCGCCGACAGCCGGATGGCGCCGGTGCTCGCCGCGGTGCTGGCGGCCCGTGGCACCCGGGCGCTGGTCTTCCGCGGGGACGACGGTCTCGACGAGCTGACCACGGCCACCACCTCGGCGGTGTGGGTGGTGCGGGACGGCGAGGTGCTGGCCGAGCGGCTGGACCCGACTGCCCTCGGTATCCCGGTCTCCGAGCCGGGCGCGCTGCGGGGCGGTGGGCCCGACGTCAACGCCGAGGTGGTGCGCCGCCTGGTGGCCGGCGACCCGGGCCCGGTGCGGGACGCCGTCCTGTTGAACGCCGCCGCGGCGCTGGCCGCCTTCGACGAGCGCGGTGCCCGGCTGCACGACGCGCTGGGTGCTGCCCTGCCGCGGGCGGCCGCCGCCATCGACGACGGCCGGGCCGCGGCCAAGCTCGAGGACTGGGTGCGGGTCAGCCGGTTCGCCCGGGACGCCGCGCGCCGCTGAGCCGTCGGGCCTCGGGCCGGGGCGCGGCATTCCGTCGGAGGGGCGGCCTCAGTCGGCGGACTCGAGGCCCAGCGAGAACGCCGCCTCCAGGTCGTGCCGGGAGTAGGCGCGGAAGGCGATGTGGGTGGCGGTGTCTAGCACGCCGGGCACCTTGTTGATCCGCCCGGCCACCACGTCGGCGATCTCCTCGAACTGGTGCACCCGCACCAGCGCAACGAGGTCGACGTCGCCGGCCACGGAGTAGACCTCGCTGACGCCGGGCAGGTCGGCGACGGCCTCGGCGACCTCACCGATCGAGTCGGTGGCGGCGTCGATCATCACGATGGCGGTGATCACGTCCGGGATGCTAGCCGGGCCGGCGCGCGGCCGCGGCGCTCCGCGTCGCGCGGCGACCGGCCTGGGGCGATGCGGTCGGGCCGGCTGGTGGTGCCCAGCGCCCGGGTGTCGGCGAAGGGGTCGCGTTCGGTGCGCCCGGCCTCGACGAGGGCCAGGAACTCGCTGTAGTCGCCGGTCCCGGGGGTGCGGCTGGCCAGGGTGCCGGTGAGGTCGACCAGGCGGGTGCCCGGCTTCTCCATCCAGCGCAGCACGAGCTCGGTCTCGTCGACCGATGCGGCCAGCTCCCCCTCAGGCCCGAGGGGGGTCTCCGCCGTCGCGCGCAGGTCGGCCAGGTGACCGCGGACCGACCGGCCCCGGACGGCGACCCCGGCCGCGACCAGCCGGCCGCGGCGGACCACCGACAGTTTCCAGCCGCCGGATCCGTCGGGTCGGGCGAGCACCAGCTCCGGAACGGCGGCCAGCGACTCCAGGCGCTGCCGGCGACGCACGGCGCGCAGGAGCACGGCGATCCGGTCGCGCAGCACGGCGGCGTCCTCGTAACGGCCCTCGCCGGCGACCCGCTCGACCCGGACGAGCAGCGGCGCGACCAGGTCGCGCGGGTCGCACTCGACAGCGGTGCGGAAGACCGCGGCGACAGAGGCGTACTCCTCCCGGCTCTGTGCGCCCGTGCACGGGGCTCCGCACCGCCCCATGTCGGCCAGTGCGCAGGCGGTGCCGAAGACGGTCGGCGACAGCCGCCTGGTGCACTGGCGCAGGGGCAGGGACTCGTGCACGGCGGCGACCGCGGCGTCCGCCGCGCGCCGGTCGGGAAACGGGCCGAGGAAAGAGCCGGCGCCGGGGCGGACCCGGCGCACGACCGACAGCCGGGGGAACGGCTCATCGGTCAGGCGCACCCACAGCGCGCGCTCGGGAAACCGGGACCGGCGGTTGTAGCGGGGCTTGTGCTCGGCGATCAGCCGCAGCTCCCGGACGGCGGCCTCGAGGTCGTGCGCGCACAGCAGGGCCTCCACCCGCTGTGCGAGCGCAACCATCTCGGTCATCCGGCTGCGTTGCTCGCCGGCGGTGAAGTAGCTGCGCACCCGGGTGCGCAGGTCGGCCGACGTGCCCACGTACAGCGGCTCGTCGCGAGGCCCGCGGAAGACGTAGACGCCCGGGCCGTGCGGCACGGACTCGGCCAGGTGCCGCTTGCGCCGCCGCTGCGGGTCGACGTTGCGGGTGAGCCCGGTCAGCTCCTCCAGCGAGGTGACCCCGAGCGGGCCGAGACGCTCGAACAGCCCGTGGAGCACGTCGACGGTCGCCCGGGCGTCGTCCAGCGCGCGGTGGCAGGGCTGGGTGCTGGTGGAGAAGAAGGGCGCCAGCGTGCCCAGCTTGCAGTTGGGCACCTCGTCGCGGGTGAGCAGCCGGCGGGCGAGCACCGCGGTGTCGACGGAGGCGAACGCCGGCCAGGCGATCCCGGAGCCCTCGCAGGCCGCGCGGAGGAAGCCGAGGTCGAACGGGGCGTTGTGGGCGACCAGCACCGTGCCGCGGGCGAACTCCAGGAAGGCCGGCAGGACGGACTCGATGCGCGGGGCGGCCGCCACCATCATCGAGGTGATCCCGGTCAGCACGCTGATGTAGGGCGGGATCTCCCGGCCGGGGTCGACCAGCGTCTGGAACTCGCCGAGCACCTCCCCGGCGCGCACCTTGACAGCGCCGATCTCGGTGATCGCGCTGTCCTTCGGGGAGCCGCCGGTGGTCTCGAGGTCGACCACGACGAACGTCACGTCGGCGAGCAGGGTGCCCAGGTCGTCGATCGTGCCCTGCACGAACTGCAGCACCCTGTCGGGGGAGGCGGTGCCGGCCGGCAGCGGCGGCAGCTCGGCGGACCCGGCCCGGGAGGCGGCCGGCGGGGACGACGGGACGGGGAGGAACGGCACGGGGCGGACGCTAGGTCGGGGGTCCGACAGTCCCGGGGAGGCCACGCCGCGCCGCCCGCCGTCCCCCGGCCGGGTGACCGGGGCCGCAGGCAGGCAGCCCGATCACGTAGCAGGTCCGCGACGCAGCTGGCGTCCGCCCGTTGACCTGTCGACGTCGACGGGGAGAGGAGGTCCGGTGTCGCTGCGCACCTCGTGGCGCCTCGGGGTGACCGCGGTCGGGCTGTGCTGGCCCTGCTGCTGTCCCGGGCGCCGTGGCGCTCGCCTCGCCGAGCGACCAGCCGGGCGGGACGACGGGGTGCTGGACAGCGCCGAGCTCGGCGCCCTGCAGCACCGGGCGGCCGACGTGCAGACCGACCTACGGCAGCGGCAGGCCGAGGTGGTCGATGCCCGTGAGCAGCAGGCACCGTCCAGACCGCCGCTGACGCCGCCGCCTCGGTCGTCGCCGACGCCGACGGCGTGCTGGCCCAGCGGCAGGCCGCCGCAGTACGCCTCGGCGGTCTACCGGGACGGCGGCACGCCCAGCGCCCTCAGCGTCCTACTGCGGGGCGGGGACCCCGGCGACGTCATCTCGGCGCTGGGCTACCTGGAGGCGATCGACCGCCGCGCCACCGCCGTCCTCGCCGCCACGGAGCAGGAGCGCCAGCGGGCCCTGGCCGAGGCCGGCGCGGCCAAGCAGGCGCTCACCGAGGCCCGGGCCCGGGCCGACGTGGTCGATGCCCAGGTCGGCGAGCTGAAGGCGACCGCCCGGGCGGTCACCCGGGACCTCGACCGCGCCCTGGGGGCGGTAGACCTGCAGCTGGCCCAGCTGCAGCAGGACCAGACGGACGTCAACGCCTGCACGGCCGGCAACTGGCGGCCCTACGTGGACGAGCTGGCGGCCGCCGGCGTCGTCCCCCCGCCGGCCGCGGCGCTGCGCGACCCGGTGGCCGGGCTGCCCGGTGGGCTGGTGCCCGTGGGTGCCGCGGGGGGAGGAGCCCAGCCGGGGGCCGCCCAGCTGTCGCGCCGGCCCAGTCCCTGCTCGTGCTCTCCGGCGGAGACGATCGCAGCGGTGAGCGCGGCGATGGCCGACCTCGGGATGCCGTACGCCCCGGGTCCGGAGGCCTTCGACTGCGGGTCGCTGGTCGCCAGCGCCAGCGCCGCGGCCGGGCTGGCCCTGCCCGGCGACCAGTCCGGGCTCTTCTCGGTCACCGCCCCGGTCGCGGCCGCGGACGTGCTGCCGGGGGACCTGGTGTTCCTGGGCAGTGCGGAGTCGGATCTGAGCCACGTCGGGATCGCCCTGGACCCCGCCACGATGGTGGCCGCCGACGCCCGCGCCGGCGCGGTGGTGGTGCGGACGCTGCCCGCCGACCAGGTGCTGGGGATCGGCGGACCAGCCTGGCCCAGCGCGCACCGGTGTCGCCGCCGGGCCCCAGGACGGCGCGCTGCCCGTCGAGTGCGGCAACACCGTCCACCCGGCCAGCTACGACGGGACGCGGGCCTGGGGCGGCTCTCCCAACGGCCTCGTCCCGCCCAGCGCGCTGTGCCCGCTTTGAGCCGGCGGCCACCAACTGCGTTGCGATGCCGGGCGGCCTACCGGGCGATGTCCGCCGCCGCCCAGGCGGCCCTCGGCGCGCCGATCTGCATCACCGACTCCTACCGCGCCTATGCCTCCCAGGTGCGCCTCTACGGCGAGATGCCCGCGCTGGCCGCGGTGCCCGGCACCAGCAACCGCGGCTGGAGCCTGGTGGTCGACCTGTGCGGCGGCATCGACTCCTTCGGCACCGCGCAGTACGCCTGGATGGTGGCCTACGTGGGGCGCTTCGGCTTCGTCCACCCGACTAGATGTCGGTGGCTGCCCCTAGCGTCCGCGGCGTTCGGACCACAGGGAGAGAAGGGGAGCCGCCGTGCTCATCGACTGCGACACCTGCACCGTCCGCGGGCCCGGCTGTGACGACTGCGTCGTCACCGTGCTGCTGGGCGCACCGCCGGGCTGGCGGAACAGCGAGCCCACCGTCGTGCCACTGATCCGCCGGCCCCGGGTCGCCGACCACCCCTTGGCCGTGACCCCGTCCGTGGCCGTCGCCGGTGACCTGCCGCACGTCCACGGCGAGGGCGAGGAGCTCCGCCCGGTCGTCGAGCTCGACGACGTCGAGCGTCGCGCGGTGCGGGCGTTGGCAGATTTCGGCCTGGTTCCGCCGTTACGTCATCAGGATGCGTCAACCGGCACGCCTGGACGCGACACGGCGGGAAACCGCCACGTGAGCTGACGAATCGCGTGCTTGTGATTTGTCATGGTCTGTGCCGGATTGGACGTTTGACGGGGCTATGTCTCGGTCGGATCACGGACTTACTGTCTCCTCGTCCGGGAGAGTGGTCGTCGCCGCACACAGGGTGACCTCGATCGGGCACCGCCGAACCAGCCGGCCACACAGCCGTCTGGACCGGGGACCCACCGCAGTCCTGGGTGAGTTCTCGCGCGTCCCGCACGCCGGGTCGCACGCGTCGACGACGGCGCGCAGAGATAGGGCCGTCTCCTTCCGGCCCGAACCCGTCAGCTAACTCGGTAGGCGGTCGATGTGGAGGAAATGGAGTCCCGCCAACTGTGGCGAGCCCTCACCTGTCTGTCCAGCGCGCCCGCACCGCCTCCTCGACGGAGCCGGCTCTCACCGCTCGTGCTCCCCGCCGGGTCGGCCGGTTCCGCGCCGCCGTGCTGCTCACCGCCGCCGCCAGCCTCGGCCTGACCCTCCTGCCCGGCACGGCCGACGCCACTCCGGGTAACGCGGTCACCCAGGCGAGGACCGCCGCGGAGGCGACCCAGCTGGTCGCCGACGCGCAGCACCACCTCGAGGCCGTGAGCGAGCAGGTCAACGACGCACAGGTCACCCTCGAGCAGCAGCAGGGCGCCGCGGACGCCGCCGGTGCGGCGCTCGCCGCCGCCCAGGAGCAGCTGGCCGTCCTGGACGGGCAGATGCGCCAGGTCGCCCGGAGCGCCTTCACCGGTCAGAACCTCTCCCGGTTCAACGCGCTCATGACCAGCGGCTCGGCTGAGGAGTTCCTCGCCCAGGTCAACACCCTCGACGTCATCGCCGGGCACACCAGCGACGTCCTCGCCCAGGTCGGTGCCGCGGCTGCGGCCGCCACCGAAGCGGAGACGGCCGCCGACGGCGCGGCCGCCGCCGCAAAGCAGTCCCTCGACGACGTCAGCGCCCAGCAGGCCGACCTGCAGGCCGGGATCGCCGACTACACGGCCCAGTACGACGAGCTGAGCGCCGCCCAGCAGGCGCAGGTCGCCCAGGCCCACGCCGGGCCGGCGCTGGAGGCGCCCGACACGGTGTCGGTGTCGACCGTGTCCTCGCCGTCCGCCGCGTCCGCCGCGACCGACGCGACCGCCGGAGCCCTGGCGCCCAGCGAAGCCGCGCAGACGGCGGTCGAGACGGCGCTGGCCCAGGTCGGCGATGCCTACGTGTGGGGCGCGGGCGGGCCGAGTGCCTTCGACTGCTCCGGGCTGATGCAGTACGCCTACGCCGCCGCCGGGATCACCCTGCCGCACTCCAGCCGGGCGCAGTCCGCGATGGGCGCCGCCGTGTCGCGCAGCGAGCTGCAGCCCGGCGACATGGTTTTCTTCTACAGCCCGGTCAGCCACGTCGGCATGTACGTGGGCAACGGCAAGATGGTGCACGCGGCCACCTTCGGGGTGCCGGTTCAGGTGACCAGCGTCGACATGAAGGGCTACGTGGGCGCCCGCCGCATGGCCGGCTGACCGGCTCGGCGGGTCCGTGAGGCCGGCGCCGAACGCACAGGTCCCGCGCCTAAGCTGCGCAACGTGTGCGAGGTGCGAGCTCACGCATGAGCCCAGCAGCACCGCGAACGCGGTCGGCGAGCTGGCGGCACCTCCCGCTTGCGGGGGACAGCGAGGAGGTCGCGTGAGCGCCCGACGCCTCGCGCTCCTGGCGGCGCTCGTGCTCGGCGCCGCCGTGGCCGTGGTCATCGTCGTCGCCACCCCCTGGGACCTGCTCCCCACCCCGCCCGGTGGGCGCACCCCGGTCGACCCGACGGCGACCTTCACCCCGGCGCAGGTCGACCGGGCGGAGTCCTTCGCCGCGGCGCTGCGCCCGGCCTCGCTCGTCTCCCTTCTGCTCAGCCTGGTGGTGGCCGGGCTGTTCGGGCTGACCCGGGCCGGTGCGGCCATCGTCCGGGCGGTGGCCCGCCCGCTCGGCGGGGGCTGGGTCTGGCAGGTCCTGCTCGGCTCGATCGCGCTGCTGGTCCTCGGCCGCCTGGTCACGCTGCCGTTGTCGGCCTACGGCGAGGTGGTCCGTCACCGGTACGGGCTGTCCACCCGGGGGTGGGGGCTGTGGGCCCGGGACGTCGCCACCTCCACGGCCATCAACGCGGGGCTGACGGCGCTGACGCTGCTGGCGGTCGTCGCCCTGGCCCGGCGGGCGCCCCGCACGTGGTGGGCCTGGGCGGCCGGGGGGGCTGCCGCACTGGTGTTGGTCGGCTCGTTCCTCTACCCGCTGGTCATCGAGCCCGCGTTCAACCGCTTCGAGTCGATGCCGGCCAGTGCTCTGCGCACCGACCTGCTGACCCTCGCCGAGCGCAACGGCACCCCGGTGGACGACGTCCTCGTCGCCGACGCGAGCCGGCGCACCACGGCGCTGAACGCCTACGTCTCCGGGTTCGGCTCGACCCGGCGGATCGTCATCTACGACACGCTGCTGAACCAGTTGCCCGACGACGAGGTGGAGTCGATCGTCGCCCACGAGCTCGGCCACGTCTCCGCCGACGACGTGCTCACCGGCACGCTGATCGGTGCCCTCGGCGCGGCCGCCGGGGTCGCCCTGCTCGGCTGGCTGCTCGGCTGGACCGCGCTGCTGCGGCGGGCCGGCGCCGACGGCCCCGGCGACCCGCGCGCGGTCGGCCTGGTGCTGTTCCTCATCGCCGTCGGCACGCTGCTGTCCACCCCCGTGCAGAACGGCGTCTCGCGGCAACTCGAGGCGCGGGCCGACCTGCATGCCCTGGACCTCACCGAGGACCCCGCGGCCTTCGCCGACGTCCAGCGGAAGCTGGGGGTGGCCAACCTCTCCGACCCGGACCCCCCCGCGCTGTGGCAGTGGATCTTCGGCACCCACCCGACCACCGCGCAGCGGATCGCCTTCGTCGGCGACTGGGCCGCGCTGCACGACCGGTGACCGCCACCCCGCACCGGACGCTGGTCGTCACCAACGACTTTCCGCCGCGGCAGGGCGGCATCCAGACCTTCGTCGCCGCGCTGCTGGCCCGCCGCCCGCCGGGGTCGCTGGTGGTGCTCGCCTCGGACCACCCGGGCGCGGCCGAGCACGACGCGGCCCTGCCGTACCCGGTGGTCCGCGCGCCGACCGGCATGCTGCTGCCCACCCCGGCGACCGCCCGGACGGCGACCCGGCTGGTTCGCGAGTACGGCTGCCGGACGGCCTTCTTCGGTGCGGCCGCGCCGCTGGGCCTGCTCGCCCCGGCGCTGCGCCGGGCCGGCGTGGAGCACCTGGTCGGGGCCACCCACGGCCACGAGACCGGCTGGGTGGCGCTGCCGGGCGCCCGGGCGGTGATGCGCCGGATCGCCGGCGGCCTCGACGTCCTGACCTACATCAGTGAGTACACCCACGACCGGCTGGCGCCGGCGCTGGCCGGCCGCACCCGTCTCGCGCAGCTCTCCCCGGGCGTGGACGTCGACGCTTTCACCGCCGACGTCGACGGCCGCACCGTACGGGCCCGGTACGGGCTCGGCGACGCCCCGGTCGTGGTGTGTGTGTCCCGGCTGGTGCCCCGCAAGGGCCAGGACGTGCTGGTCGAGGCCTGGCCCCGGGTGCTGGCCCGGCACCCGGACGCGCGCCTGCTGCTGGTCGGCGGCGGGCCGTTGGAGCAGCAGCTGAGGCGCGCGGTCGCCGACCGCGGACTGGCGGCCTCGGTGGTGCTGACCGGGGGAGTGGCGGGAGCCGACCTGCCCCGGCACTACGCCGCCGGTGATGTGTTCGCGATGCCCTGTCGTACCCGCCGTCGCGGCCTGGACGTCGAGGGGCTCGGCATGGTCTACCTGGAGGCGGCCGCCTGCGGGCTGCCGGTGGTGGCCGGCACCTCTGGCGGGGCGCCGGAGACCGTCCAGGAGGGCGTCACCGGGCACGTCGTCGACCCGCGGTCACCCGCCGCGGTGGCCGCGGCGCTGACCGGGCTGCTCGACGACCCGGCCCGGGCGCGGACCATGGGCGCCGCCGGCCGCGCGTGGGTCGAGCAGCGCTGGTCGTGGACGTCGATCGCCGACGCGTTCGGCCAGCTGCTCGACGGCTAGCGGCTCCGCGGCCCCCTCCCGGGTACCGCCCCGAGCCTGCGAGGGGTGGGGAGGACGGGGTCCTTCTACCGAGCCTGCGAGGGGTGGGGGGCAGCGGGGTCCTCTTGGTAGAGCGCCGCCACCTCGTCGCCGAACTCTTTCATCACCACGGCCCGCTTGAGCTTCAGGCTGGGGGTGAGGGTGCCGTTCTCCTCGGTGAAGTCCGCGGCCAGCACGCAGAACTTCCTGATCGACTCGGCGTGCGAGACGGCCTTGTTGGCGTCGGCCACCGCGGCCTCGAGCTCGGACCGCACGTCGGGGTCCTCCCGCAGCTGCTCGGCAGTGAGCGAAGGGTCCTTGCCCTGCGCCTTGAGCCAGGCCGGCAGCGCGTCCTCGTCCAGGGTGACCAGTGCGGCGATGAAGGGTCGCTGGTCGCCGACGACGATGCACTGGCTGATCAGCTTGTGCGCCCGCAGCCGGTCCTCCAGCACGGCGGGGGCGACGTTCTTTCCCCCGGCGGTCACCAGCATCTCCTTCTTCCGGCCGGTGATCCGCAGAAAGCCCTGGGTGTCGAGCTCCCCGAGGTCGCCGGTGTGGAACCAGCCGTGCTCGTCGATGGCCTCGCGGGTGGCCTGCTCGTTCTTCCAGTAGCCGCGCATCACGATCCCGCCGCGCAGCAGAACCTCGCCGTCGTCGGCGATGGCGGCGTCGACCCCGGGGAGCGGACGGCCGACGGTGCCGATGCGCAGCGCGGCATCGTGGTTGACCGCCGCGGCGGCGGTGGTCTCGGTCAGGCCGTAGCCCTCGAAGATCGGAACGCCGAGGCCGCGGAAGAAGTGGCCCAGCCGCTCGCCCAGCGGCGCCCCGCCGGAGACGGCGCCCACGCAGCGGCCGCCGAGGGCTGCCCGCAGCTTGCCGTAGACCAGCTTGTCGAACAGCGCGTGCTGCGCCTTGAGCGCCAGCCCGGGTCCGCCGGTGTCCTGGGCGCGGGACCAGTCAACGGCCACCTGGGCGGCCTTGTCGAAGACCTTGCCCTTGCCGCCCTGGTCGGCGGTGGCCTTGGCGGTGTTGTAGACCTTCTCGAACACCCGCGGTACGGCCAGCACGAACGTCGGTGAGAACCGGCCGAGGTCGCCGACCAGGTCCTTCACATCGGGGGTGTGCCCGATGACCGTGCGGGTGTAGATCGCGCCGACCTGCAGCACCCGGGCAAGCACGTGCGCCAGCGGGATGAACAGCAACAGCGACCCGTCCCTGTTCAGGAAGCGGCCCAGCAGCGTCATGCCGTTGCGGATCTCGAACAGGAAGTTGGCGTGCGTCAGCTCGCAGCCCTTGGGCCGGCCGGTCGTACCGCTGGTGTAGATCAGCGTGGCCAGGCTGTCGGCGGTGAGGGTCGCGCGGCGGGCGGCCAGCTCGCTGTCCGGGACGTCGGCGCCGGCGGCGGCCAGGGTGTCCAGCGCGCCGTCGTCGATCACCCACACCAGGCCCAGCTCGGGGGCCCCGGCGCGCACCGACTCCACCGACGCGGCGTGCTCGGCGGTCTCCACGACCATCGCCCGGGCCCCGGAGTCGGCCAGGATCCAGGAGATCTGGTCGGCGCTGGAGGTCTCGTACACCGGGACGACGACCGCGCCGGCGGTCCAGATCGCGTAGTCCAGGACCGTCCATTCGTACCGCGTCTTGGCCAGCAGGCCCACCCGGTCACCGGCCTGGACGCCGCCGGCGACCAGGCCTTTGGCGACCGCGCCCACCCGGGCGGCGAACTCGGCGTGGGTGACGTCCTCCCAGCGGCCGTCGCGCTGGATGCGCAGGCCGACGTCGGCGGGGTGCTGCGCCGCGTTGCGGGCGACCATGTCCGTCAGGGCCTCGTCGGCCCCCACGGTGGCGGTGGGGGGAACGCTGAGCTCGCGCACGCCGGTCCTCTCTGTCCCGCCCGGCAGAAGGGCGCCGTCGCCCTCCGACCCCCGGGCCGGGTCCAGGCGAATCTAGAGCGTGTCTGCTAACTGCGGACGCGGTGATGGATGATCATGCAGCCGAGGAGGACACCGCCGAGGTAGGTGGTGGCGTATTTGTCGTAGCGGGTGGCGATAGCGCGCCACTGCTTGAGCCGGCCGAACCCGCGTTCGACGGTGTTGCGGTCCTTGTAGAGCTCGGCATCGCAGGCCGGTGGTCGCCCACCGGCCGAGCCCTTGGCCTTGCGGCGTGCGATCTGGTCGCTGCGTTCGGGAATCGTGTGAGCGATCTTCTTCGCCCGCAGGTGCGCCCGCGTAC
>NZ_FNOZ01000070.1 GCF_900107175.1 Modestobacter sp. DSM 44400
CCGCTCAGGGTTGTGCTTGCCCTTCGGACCGGCCAACGCGGACACGTCGGCCTCCATCAGCGCGCTCATCACCTGCATCCCGGCGCCGACCGCCAGGGCCAGCAGTCCCTCCTGCATCGACTCGGCGATCTCAGCCATCGCCACGCTCACCCGCTCGGGCACGGCCACCTTGGGGGCGTCGGGTGTGTCGGTCTTGGTCTTCTGGTAGGTCTTGCTCACGGCGGTCCCCTGTTCGGATGGTGTCTTGGCGGACGCCCAACACCTACCTCACGGCCGGTGCGGGCGGGGGACCGCCACCTCAAGTTCCACGAGACCCGGGACAACCTCAACCCCGTGAGGCGGTCCCGCGCTTGGACGGGGGGCGGCTGTTCGCGGGTGCACCGTCTGCCAGCCCTTGGAGTCAAGATCACGACCAACGAGCGCGGCCAACGCCGCGTCTGGATTCGGGCTTTCAAGGGCAGCCACCAGGTCGGCCACGGGCGTCATGACGCCTGGCCCCGTCAAGTCCACACGCTATGCATCGCTTCGTGCCGGTGATCGAGGGCCGCATAGGCGGCCTGCACGGTGTCGCGGGCGTGCTCGAGCAGTTCCCCTTCAAACAACTCCTCCACCCGGTCCACCGACGTGTCGCGCAACGACCTGCTGGAGCGACGACGCAGCTTCTCGAAGTCCCAGTCGGTGCGTCTGCCGGCATGCATAGGCTGTCTGACACTGCTCACCCGGCGCGTCGGGACGACGGACCGGGCCCCTCCGGAAGGGCGGTTTCCGGGCGCACCTGGCGGCGGTGCCCTGCCCGACACAACCGCGGTGCCGAGGTGCCGTTCCGGGGGATCAACCCGGGCGGGGCCCGTCGTGGCATCGATCTGCCGGTGGTATGCAGTCCGGCTCGTCGTCACTGCCGAGACCGCGTGATGGGTCAGATCGTCACGACGTTGACGATGAGCGCGGCGATGGTGGCGAGGGCGCGGGTCTGGGCGAAGCGGCGCGGGTCGGCTGGCGCGTGGAGGTCGGCGTAGCCGGACAGGGTGATGTAGGTGAGGACGGGGGCGAGCCAGTCGTTGGCGGAGAACCCGGGCAGCCCATCGTTGTTGAGCTGCGGCATGTTTGCCGACAGGCGCCACAGCAGCACCGCAGCGAAGGCGAGGACCGCGACGGCGAGCTGCTCGATGAGCATGCCCCGCGGGAGCCGCCACGCCGCGGCAGCGAGCGCCAGCACGGCGGTGATCGCTGCGGTGATCGCGATGTGCCCGACGCCGAAGGTTCCGGCGGCTTCAGCGAGCGGTGCGTTCATCACGTAGTCCTCGTCATCGGGCGGATGTGACGCCGCATCGTTGCGCGCGGCCGCCACGGTCGGGGATGGCGCTGTGGCTCACCGCGCCGGTGGCGCGGCGAGGGAAGGCTGCCCGAGGACGGCTCAGCAGGCGAGCATGCGGAAGCCGGACCGGGGAAACAGCGCCCGAGCGCGGGGAGGGGCCCGGCTGTTGCAGGCGACCCCGTGAACCCGCTTCCTCGGGCCGTGGGCTGACGCCGGTCCATCTCGGTCAGGCGCCGAACAGGCCGGTGTACTCGCCGAGCAGCATGGCGACCACCATCGCGAAGATGAGCAGCGCAACCTGCGCCACGGGCGACCGGTCAAGCAATGCGCCAAGGCGACGGATGGTCGTCTGAATCATGGGTGTGTCTCCTGGCTGGGTGCGGTGATCACCAGGCCGGGATGTCCGGCGCCGGTGTCGGGGACGGGGAAGTAGGCGCGACCGGTGGTCGGGTCTATGGCGACGACGTGAGCGTTGTCGGCCAGGTGCGCGCGGCCGGTCACCCGACCGGCAGCCGGCCGGAGATCAACGGTGGTGACATCACCGGATTCGGCGGCGACGTAGAGCAGCCGGCGGGCCGGGTCGATGGCCAGGACGTCGGGCCCGTCTCCCACGTCGAGGGCGCCCAGCTTCGTCAGTCCGGGCAGCGCGAGCGTAAGGAGCTTGTTGTTGCCGTCGCAGGCCACGAACGCGCGCCCGTCGGCGACGAGCAGCCCGTGGTCGTGGTCGCAGTCCGGGACAGGAGCGCGACTGAGGATCGTCCGGGTGTGCGGATCGATGACGGCGACCTGGTTGGCGGTCTGCACGTCGACGAGGATCCGGTCGCCGGCCGGGTCGTAGCGGACGTTGCCGGCCTCTCCGCCCAGTGGCACGGTGGCCACGGGCTGGCCGGTTCGGGCGTCGAGGACTGTTTCGGCGCCGCCGTCCTCGTCGCTGATCCAGACCTGTCCGGTGGTCGGCACGTAGGCCAGGCCGTCGGGGAAGCTGCCGGCCGGAGCGCGGGCGAGCACGGTGGCGGTGTCCTCGTCGATGGTGACGACCTGGCCGGCGCCGGCGGCGCTGGCAAACACGCGGTGCAGTTCGGGTACCACTATCACGCCCGTCACGGTGGGCAGGTCGGCCACCGTCGCGATCACCTTGTTGGTCCGGGTGTCCAGCTCCAGCAGCGTCCCGTCGCCCATGTGCGCGAGAAAGAGTCGGTGGGCGCCCGCATCCAAGTCGGCGTAGTCGAACCGGCTGTCGCGCCCGGGCAGGGCGACGGTGGCCACGGTGGACAACGGCAGCGCCTCGCTCGCCGGCCTGGTCAGCCGCTGGACCAGAGGCACGCCGATCGCGACGGCGAGCGCGAGCACGCCCACGAGGATCAGCACGGGTCGACGACGAGCTCCTGCCCGGGGCAGCATTACCGTCGGCCGATCCGACCGGGTGGATGTAGCGGCATGAGACGATGATGCAACCGCGGTTGCATGATCGCAACGAGCGCTTCATGCCCGGCCCACGTTGAACGTCGGCGGCAACCTGGTTCCTGGCCCAGTGTGCTGGGCGAGCGTTTGCGTCCCGTATCCACTGTGGTCAGGCGCCCGGTTGGCTGTTTGTCTTGTCGATGGCTGCCCGCAGTGCTGTGGCCAGTCGTGTGGCGTCGTCGAGGGCCCAGAAGTGGACGTAGAACAGGCGCGGGGTTTCATCGAGCATGTGATTGTGCAGTTCCACCACGTCCAGGCCGCCGTTGCGCAGCGCGGTGAGGACCGGCTGGACCTCGTTGGCGGTCATCACGATGTCGCCGTTGACCGCGGCGCGGCCGTCCCCGACCGGTTGGAAGGCCACGGCAGTCTGAGCCAGGGAGGCGGGCACGGGTGCCGAGCCCATGGTGATGGTGTCCCGCCGAGGGAGGGCGTACTTGTGCACACCACCCGCGGTGGTGCCCACACGCCCCATGATCTTGTCCAGCACGGCGGGGTCCAGGCCGTCGAGGGCGGTGTTCTGCGGAGCCGGGCTGCTCGGCGTGGTCAGGGGAGTGGTGCCGGCGGCGAGGGCATCTTTGAGGGCGGTGGCGATCTGGACCGCATCGCCACTGGCTTCGATGTGGTGCCACCACACGGTGGGGCTGTGCGCCGGAAGGTGCTCGTGGACCGCGGTGATCTCGATGCCGCTGCCGGTCAGCTTCGTCAGGACCGCTTGCCGCGCGTCTTCGGTGAGTACTAGGTCGCCCATCACCATGGCCTGTTGTGGGCTGCCGTAGAACGTGATGGACGTCGTGGTGGACAGCGCGGGCTTCAGCGTTACAGAACCGACCTTCACGGCCAGGTCGCTGCGCGGGAAGGACAGGGTGTAGAGGCCGTCTTTGAAGACGCCTGGCCGGCCGAACACCTGTCCGACGCCGGTCCAGTCGGCGGCGCTGGCGCTAGGGGGCTGCGCCGGCGAGGGCGGCGTGGTCGTGTCCGGTGCGGTCAAGCTGGCGCTCGGCGGCACCGTGGCGGCTTGGGGACCGGTGGTGGCGCTGGGAGAGCAACCGGCCACGGCGATCATCAGTGGCGCGATCAGCGCGGTCGCGGCGACTGGTCCGCGGCGTGTCCTGGAAGGCATCAGGGGCGTCCCGTTCTGTTCGTCGTGCGCGGCGGGGTGTGGTCGTCGGTGCTCGTGTGGTCCGGCGGGGTCAGCCGTCGTCGCCGTCGTCGCCGCCCTGTCCGGCCGGCTGGGTGCCCACGACGTGGAAGCCCTGGTCCAGTTGGACGTCGATCTGGCTGCCGTCGGGCTTGGTGACCTGCACGTCGTAGGCGGCGTTGCCCTCATCGGACTCCTGACGCACCGCACGGGCCTGGCCGCCGGGTACTGCGGCCAGCGCCGCAGACCGGGCCTGATCCGCGGCCGCGCCGCTGTCCGTTCCGCCGTCCTCACCGCCGCTGGCCGCGGCGACACCGCCGACGGCGAGCACTGCGACCAGCGACCCACCGGCGAGGCCGAGGCCGATCTTCGTTCGCTTGTTCACGTTGAGCTCCTGTTCCGGGTTCCTTGCCCATCTGCCCTCTTCGGGGAGGCGATGGCTGGGCTGGACTGTCGGCTTGCTGCTCTTGCGCGTCCGGCGGGCGGCCTCGGCAGGCGGCCTGTGATCGCCACGTGCAGGGGAGGGCTCCTGGGCTCCGGCCGGCGCGTGGCGAGCTGGGGCGCCAGTCGGGTGGTACGCCGTGCGCATCACCTCTCCTATGCGATGGAACCGTGGTTGCATCAACAGTGGTACCCGGTGATTGTGAAGAGTTGATGAAGACAGCTCGAACCTTCGAGGGGATCGGAACGGGGTGCGGGCCATCGGGAGCGAGCGGAGGCGGGAGGGGTTGTGCGCGTACTGGTGGTCGAGGACGAACCTAAGATGGCGCGGCTGCTGGGCCGCAGTCTGACCGAGCAGGGGTACGTCGTGGATGTGGCCGGTGATGGCGCCAGCGGCTACGCGGTGGCGGCGCGCACCAGCTATGACGTGGTGGTGCTCGACGTGATGCTGCCGAGGATGTCGGGGTTAGAGGTGTGCCGTCGGCTGCGCGCGGGCGGCGCGTGGGCTCCGGTGCTGTTCCTCACCGCGCGCGACGGCCTGCCTGACCGGGTGGCCGGGCTGGACACCGGGGGCGATGACTACCTGGTCAAACCGTTCCATTTCGACGAGCTCCTGGCGAGGTTGCGGGCACTGATTCGGCGCGGTCCGGTGCAACGTCCGGCCGTGTTCACCGCGGGCGAGCTGCGGCTGGATCCGGCCAGCCGCCGCTGTTGGCGCGGGGAGCGCGAGATCGTCTTGACCGGCAAGGAGTTCGCGCTGCTGGAGGTGTTGCTCCGCAGCCCCGGTGTGGTGATCCCCCGGGAGGTCCTGCTTGAGCACTGCTGGGATGCCGGCTACCGGTCGCGGTCCAACGTCGTCGACGTGCACATCCGCGCACTGCGGGACAAGATCGACCGGCCGTTCGGAGTTGCCGCCCTGGAGACCGTGCGAGGCGTTGGCTACCGGATGCGACCCGACGGTGGGCGGCCCCCTCAATGAGGGCCATGGGCTCGGCCACCGGTTTGCGCCGGCCCAGCCGGCGCCGGCTATCCGGGAAGGACGCCGGGCGTCGATGGATAGCCGGACCCCGGCGGTGGCCGCTGCGGGTCCGGCTCACCGCGGCCTTCACCGCAGCGATGACCCTGCTCATGATCGGTGTCGCCGTCGCGACGGTGACCCGGTTCGGCGACGCGCTGGACGAGGCGGTGGACGCATCGGTGAACAGTCAGCTACAGGTGCTGCAGGCGGCCGGGGATCCGCGAACGGCCGACCTCGGTGCACTGCCGTCCAACGCACATCAGGTCATCGCGCCCGACGGGTCGCTGACCCCGGGCTCGATTCCGCCGGACGGGTCGCTGCTCACCACCACCGAACTCGCCCAGGCCAGACGTGGGCCGTGGCGGGCAGAGCGCGGCAGCGTCCCGGGCCTGTCCGGCCCCGCTCGACTGGCAGCTGTGCCCCTTTCCAGTGGGGGCGGCGTCGCCGTCGTCGCGGTCAGCTTGACCAGTCACAACGCCTCCCTCGCCGACCTGCGCACCGAGCTGGCCACGACCTTTCCGCTGATCCTCTCAGTGGCCGCGGCGGGGGCGTATCTGCTGACCGCGGCGGCGCTGCGGCCGGTGGAGCGGATGCGCGCCCATGCCGCCGCCGTCACCTCCGACGGCCGCCTGGACCCACTGCCGGTGCCGCCCGGCAACGATGAGATCGCCCGGCTGGGACACACCCTCAACGGCATGCTGACCCGATTGCACGACGCGCTGCACCGCGAGCGGCAGTTCATCGCCGACGCCAGCCACGAGCTGCGTACACCGCTGAGCCTGCTGACCACCGAACTGGAACTGGTCACCGCCCGCCCCCGCAGCGCCGGGGAGCTCAGCGAGGCCCTGCACTCGGCGCTGGAGGAGACCCACCGGCTCACCAGGCTGGCCGAGGACCTGCTGCTGCTTGCACGCATCGACTCCACCCGCGGCCGGGCCGACGGCGGCCGGCTCCCCGCACTTGCGCTGCGCGAGCCGATCCTGCTGCAGCCGTTGCTGCACTCCCTCGCCGCCCGCTTCACGCCGACCGCGACCACCACGCCGGTGACCGTCCAGTGCCCCGCGGACCTGGCCGTCTACGCCGACCCCGACGACCTGGACCGCGCCCTGAGCAACCTGCTGCACAACGCCCTGCGGCACGGCCGGCCACCGGTGACAATCACCGCCCTCGCCGGCCGTCCATCCGTGCAGGAATTCACCACCTCCGCGGCTGAACCTCTCCGCTCCGAGTCGGCGGCGGCTGATCCGGGCAACCGAAGCGCCGCGATCATCGAGGTCACCGACTGTGGACCCGGCTTCGACCCCGCCTTCCTGTCCCACGCCTTCGAGCGCTTCACGCGCGCCGACACCGCCCGCACCGGGGGCTCGGACGCCGGAGCGGGGCTGGGATTGGCCATCACCGCCAGCCTGCTCTCCGGCAACGACGGCAGCATCACCGCCGGCAACCGGCCCACCGGCGGCGCCGCATTCACCCTCACCCTGCCCGGCGCCCACCTCCCTTCCCATCCGGCTCATCCGGATTCAGCCGTCACTCGATCACAGATCCCCCCGGCCTGACCCTGACCGGACGCGCACTCGGGTCCGCGCGACCCGGGTCAACGGTGCTCCGAGGAGCGCATTGCCCGGGAGACCGGCAGGTCTTGTGCAACCGCGGTTACATTGACTAGGTTGGTCGGTGCAGTCGTGCGCCGACTCCTGGGCGACAAGGAGCGGACCATGGGGTGGAGAGGCTTCGTGCTGCGGGTCTTCGGGGGCCGAGCCGGGGGCGGATTGGACAGTCAGCGGGCGATCCGCGCCCGACGCGGGGGCTATCAGAGCCTGCTCGATCGGGAGGCAACCCCCGATGACCTCGACGATCTGCGCCGTTTCGTGGCCACCCGGAACGGCGTGGAGTTCTACGTCGAACCGGAGACCACGGCGACGGACACCACGGCGGTGGCCGTGGCCTTCAACGGGGAGTGGATTCGCCGGCGGGTGGGCTCTCCCGCGGTCGCCCGGCGGCTGGCCAATGAGCTGGGCGTTCCGGCTTACGACGCCAGCATTCTGGGCTATCCGGCCTCCATGCGCCGTTTCCGTCGACCTCCCGGTGACGATTCGCGGCCCCCGGGCGGCGGCGCCTGAGCCAGAGAGCCCGACGCCCGGCTGCTGCCCCTGGGCGCGGGTGCCACATCCGTGCGGGGTCGGCGGGGCCGGTGGTAGGGCCTGGGTGAATGACGCCCGAACGACCCCTCAGGCACGTGACATCTTCTGCTGACCGAAGGAAGGCTTCATGGGGCGCGCCGACATCTACCTCCAACCGGATGCACCCGATCCCGTGCTGCCCGAGGCGTTGGTACTCGCCCTTGCCCGGGCGCACCTGCCGGTCGACATCCCGGTCTTCACCGTGGACCGGGTCGACGAGTCCGGGGGTGAGGCGCGCGCGTATCTGCTCGGTGGCGGGGTGGTGGTCAAAGTTCAGCGGCCGCACCGGCTCCGGCCGCGGACCAGCCTGGCGAAGGAAGCCGCGCTGCTCACCGCGTTGGCCGGTCCGCTCGCCGGTCGGGTTCCTGCGGTGTTCGGCCACGACCGGGTCCAGACCGCTCACGGCCCGGTCGAGTTCCTGGTGATGAGCCGGGTCAAGGGTCGTCCGGTCGGCACCCGGTCGCTGACTGGTCCGGCCCGCCGCGCCGTGCTGGCCGAGGTCGCTGCCGTGCTGCGGCTGGTGCATGCGCTGGATGTTCCCGGGCTGCTACCTGCCGGGCTGCTGCCGGTCGACGAGGACGCGGACGCCCTGCGCCGGCGGCTGGCGCTCGGCTTCGCCGACCTGGTGGACGACCTCGATGCCCGGCCGCGCAGCGCGGCGCTACCGGTTCCGGCGGCACAGGTCGCCGGTCGCGCCCTGGGCGCGCTTCCGGTGCGGCTCGGGCAGGACCCGGTCGTGCTGCATTCCAACCCCGCTCTCACCCACGTGTTCACCGACGATGCCGGGGTCTTCACCGGGCTGATCGACTTCGGGGATGCCTATGCCTCCCATCCGGCGCTGGACCTGCGGTCCTGGCCGGACCCGGACGACCGCATCGTCCTGCGCGACTGCTATCTCGACGGCCGTTCCGCCGGCCCCGTGTGGGAGGCGGTGTGGACGGTGGCGATGATCCACGCCGATCTGGCCGCGGTCGCCGGCCGCCCGGCCCACGTCGCCGCGGCCGCCGCTGACATCCGTCTCCGGCTCGACGACCTGTGACGCCCAAGGCAGCCCGGTGAGCGTCTTGGTTCCGCCATCCGACGGGGCCCAGGCCGGAGCAGGGACCGCGGCGGCATCGGTGGCGGTCCCTGCACCCGGGGTGTGGCGCGCGATGCGGCCCTACGCCCAGCAGGTGGCCGGGCTGCTGAGCGTCGGCTCGGTCTGCGGGATCGTGATGAACACTGCGGTGGTGTTGCCGGCCGTGCTGCTCGGCCGGGCCGTCGATGCCGTGCTGGCCCACGAGCGCGACCACGCCGGGGCCGGGGCGGTGACCGGGGCGGTGCTGTTGCTGATCGCCGGAACCGCCGCCACCGAGCTGCCCCGAATCGGCAAGCGCTACTGGCTGGGGGTGTGCAAGAACCGGATCCGGGCGAACGTGCGCGCCGACGCCTTCGGGGGCGTGCTGTCCTGGCCGGTCGAACGGCTGCACACCACCTCGGTCGGTGAGGTCATGGCCCGGATCGTCGGGGATGTCGAGGTGCTGGGCACCGGCGTCGGCGAAGTCGTCGTCGAAACCTGGGACACGCTGCTGTTCTCGGTCGCCCTCACCGTAGCGATGCTGGCCATCGACCCGACCCTGGGCGTTCTTGCCCTCCTTCCGGTGCCGGTCGCTCTGGGCCTGAGCAAGGTTGTCGGGGCGCAGGTGGCCCGGCGCACGCTGCGGGCGCGGGAAGCCAATGCCACGCTGACCGCGTTCGTGCAGGAGGGACTGGCCGGATTGCGCGTGCTGCGTGTCTCCGGGCGGGCCGCGGTTTACACCGCCCGGCTGCGTGAGCTGGCCGACTGCCAGGCCAGGGCCGAACTGGCCGAAACCCGGCTGCAGGCCTTGCTCGCACCGGTCTACACGACGCTGGTCAGCGCCGGCGTCGTCCCGATCCTGTGGCTGGGCGGCCACCGCGTCGCCGCTGGCGCGCTCAGCGTCGGCGGCCTGGTGGCTTTCCTGGGCTTGTTCGGGCGGTTCACCGCACGGGCCTTCCGGATTCCGCAGATGGCCAACCGGGTGCAGGCCGCCACCGCCGCCTACACACGACTCGCACCGCTGCTGAGCGCTCCGCCTCCAGCGGCGGATGAGCCGCGGTGGGCCTCCTGGTGCCCGGACCGCGTGGCCGGACTTGCCCCGTTCCACTCGAGCGGACGGGGGCCGGCGCAGGGCTCCCCAGCATCGGCGCCAGTCGCTGCCCCTCCGGCGGCGGTGAGCCTGCGGGAGGTCACCTTCACCTATCCCCACGGCAGCACGCCCGCGCTGCGCCGGCTGACGATCGATCTCCCGCCCGGAGCGTTGGTGGCGGTGACCGGGACGGTCGGAGCCGGGAAATCCGCGCTGGCCCGCCTGGTCTGCGGGCTGTACCGCCCGGAGAGCGGTCAGGTCCGCGTCGACGGCACCGATCCGCACGACTGGACGCCGGGCGACCGTGCCCGGATCGGATACCTGCCGCAGGGACATCCGGTGTTCTCGGGGACCGTCGCGGACAACGTTTTGTTACCGGTCGCCGGGCAGCGGCCGCCCGACGCGCATCTTGCGGGCGCAGAGCAGCCGATCGGCGCGGTCGACCGCGGCCGGCTGGCCGACGCGCTCAACGTCGCCCGCCTGGCCGACGACGTCGCGGCCATGCCCGACGGGGTACACACCGCCATCGGTGAACTCGGGGTGCGGATCTCCGGCGGGCAACGGCAGCGGGTCGCGCTGGCCCGATCTCTGGCAGCGCCGGCCGCCGTCCCGCGGCTGCTGGTCCTCGACGACCCGTTCTCCGCCGTGGACGTGGACACCGAAGCCCGCATCGTCGCCGGGCTGCGCGCCGCAGTCGGACGGCAGGCACCGGCCGGACGCCGGGCGACGGTGCTGCTGTGCTCAAGCAGGCTCGCCGCCTTTCCGCAGGCCGACCTGGTCGTCGTGCTCAACGCCGGTCGGATCGCCGAGCGCGGGACGCATGCGGCGCTGCTGGCCGCCGATGGCTGGTACGCCCGGGTCTTTCGCGCCCAGCAGCACACGACCACCGCGCTTCAACCGGCGGTAGTGCCGCGTGAGCCGACCGCGGCGACCGGCCCGGCAGGCCGGTCGTGACCGCCGGCACCGTTCGTCCCGATCGCGCCACCCACGGATCCGGGGGCCGCCGGGCCCCCGATCCAGGACTGCCGCTGTCTCGGCACCTGTACGAACTGGTCCGGCCGTGGCGCGCCTGCTTGGTGCTGATCGGCGGCATGGTGCTTGCCGCCGCCGTCCTGGAGCTCGTTCCGCCGCTGGTGGTGCGCCACGTCATCGACGACATCCTCGGCCGGCACCGCACCGCGGGCTTGGCCGGGGCGGCGGCGCTCTACCTCGGCGCGACGATCGGGGTCACCGCCCTGACTTCCGCCTTCGCCTACCTCGCTGCCACGGTGGCGCAGCGCAGCCTGAAGGGGTTGCGTGTCCGACTGTTCGGTCATCTGCTGGTCCTGCCGGCCAGCTACCACGACCGCACGCCGGTCGGGGACTCGATCTCGCGGGCGACCGCCGACGTGGAGGCCATCGATGACCTGTTCTCCTCCTCGGTCGCCACGCTGCTAGGCGAACTGACCCGGTTGCTGACCGTCGCGAGCGCCATGGCCGTGCTCAGCCCGGCGCTCGCCGCCGCCGCCGCGCTCGTCGTGCCGCCGCTGGTGCTTGTCACCCGCATTTTGCGCCGCCGTGTCCGGGACGCCGAGCGAGCCACCAGGATCGCGGTCGGAGGGCTCAACGCCCAGCTCGCCGAGGACCTTTCCGGCGTAGAGGTGATCCGTGCCTTCGGCCGCCACGCCACCTTTCACCACCGGTTCCGGCTGGCGCTGCAGCGCTGGCTGCAGGCGAGCAACCGATCGGTGCTGTTCAACGCCTTCTACGCCCCCACGCTCAACCTGCTCGCCGCGATGGCCACCGCGCTGCTGCTGTGGCTCGGCGCCCGGCACGCATTCGGCGCGGCGGGGGTGAGCGTCGGAACGCTGACCGCGTTCGTCCTGCTCTTCGCCCGGTTCTTCACTCCCCTGGTGAACCTGGGCGACGAATGGCAGACCGTGCAGGCCGCACTGGCCGGCGCCGAACGCGTCTTCGCCGTCCTCGACCTACCCACCGACCTGCCCCCCAACCTGCCGGCCGAGAAGCCGGGCAGCACGCCGGGGTCCGAGCCCCGCCAGGTCGCCGCCGGCCGTGGCCGGGGCCGGCCAGACTTTCCCGCGGTCGAGCTCGATGCCGTCACCTTCGGGTACAACCCGGGACGGCCCGTGCTCCACGACCTCTCGCTGACCGTGCGGCCCGGCGAGCATCTCGCCATCGTCGGCCAGACCGGCGCCGGCAAGTCCAGCCTGCTGTCCCTCGTCGCCGGCCTGCACACTCCCTGGACCGGACAGGTTCAGCTCGCCGGCACCGATCCACGCCAACTCGATGACCCCACGCGCCGAGCGCTCCTCGGGTACGTTCCCCAGGCCGTCACCCTGTTCAGCGGCACCGTCACCGACAACATCACCCTCGGCGACCCACACCTGACCTTCGAGCAGGTTCGGCAAGCGGCCCGCATCACCGGCGCTGATCCCTTCATCGCCGCGCTGCCCGACGGCTACGCCACCGTGCTGTCCGACAGTGCCCGCGGCAGCGGCACCCAGCTGTCCGCCGGGCAGCGCCAACTGATCGCGCTGAGCAGAGCACTGGTCACCACCCCTGCCGTGCTGCTGCTCGACGAAGCGACCGCGGTCATCGACGGCGCCAGCGACGAGGCCTTCCGCGCCGCGGTACGCGAACGCATCCTGCCCACCGGGACCGCCGTGCTCACCGTCGCGCACCGGATCGCGACCGCCCGGGACGCCGACCGCGTCATCCTCCTGTCCGGCGGCCGGGTGATCGAACGTGGGACCCCTGAGGCGCTGATCGCCGCCGGCGGCCAGTTCGCCGACCTCGCTGCCCTGGAAGAGGACGGCGCCGACTGGCAACGCACGCTCTGACCTACCTTGCAGGCGTGTCGCTGACGACCGGAGCGGACACCCCAACCCCGGTCACCGAGCCCAGCGCCCCATGCGAGCTGTTCCCGTCAGGCGCGGGCGCAAAGCCGGTCGGCATCCAGAACCGATGGCGCAGCGGGAGGGCTGGACGGCGATCAGGTCCCCAGCTGCTCGGTCAGCACCGCATAGGCGCTGGAAGCCTGGTCGGAGAACACGAGGATGTCCCACCGAGGCTCACCGGCATTTCCGGTGAACTGTGCAAAAGCGATGCTCGACCGAATGCCACGGCTCTCCAACAGGACGCGGACGGCCGCGGCGGCCCGCCGGCTGGGGACAGTCGCGACCGAGGTCAGCAAGCCGTAGTCCGGGCTCGCCGCCCCCGGAAGAACGCCAGCCCGGCGGTCGTGCCCGGAGCGCTCGCGATGCTTCACGCGCTCTGCCCTCCTCGAAGCCTGGTCCGTGCGGTGGAGTTCGGCGAACAGCGATTCAGAGTCCGGTCGGAAAGGGATAGGAGGACGGCGGCGGAGCCGGGCTGGTCCCTGCAGTGGCGACCACGATCGCGATCTCCTGGTGAGGGCGTAGGACCACGGTGGCCGGATCCCCGGTCCACCGCCCCCCCGTCGACGAACACCTCGACCGTGGCGCCGCTATCGTTGCGGTAGGCGCCCACCTGTCCCGGCCCCAACGCCACATCCCACTCCGCAAAAACCTGCCCCAGGGTGAACCTGGAGTTGACCCGCTTTCGCGGACACCTCGTCACTGCGGACACGGATTAGGCCGCAGCTTTTCGTGCAGTGTGCGCCTGCTCGAAACGAGCGGGTGAGACCTGGCCGAGGGAGGAGTGCCGGCGGCGCGGGTTGTAGAAGGTCTCGAGGTAGTCGAAGACGGCGAGCTTGGCCTGCCGCCGAGTCTCAAACCGGCCGCGTGGCTGCTGGTCGAACAGTTCGCACTCGATGGTCGCGAAGACGCTCTCCGCCATGGCGTTGTCGTAGCAATCCGCGACCGATCCCATGCTGGCCAGGGCGCCGTGACGTCTCAGTTCCC
>NZ_FNOZ01000085.1 GCF_900107175.1 Modestobacter sp. DSM 44400
GGGGACCGCCACCTCAAGTTCCACGAGACCCGGGACAACCTCGGCCGCAGCATCGCGATCTCACAGTGCGCGCCCGGGATGCCGCAGACGGTCTCCACGAACTCGCCCTCCACGGATCCGGTGCCCTCGACCTCAAGACCCAATCCGACGAAGAACGCCGTCGCCGAGTCGAGATCCGCGACGGTGATGCCGATGTGGTCGAAACGTTGTACGTGTGCCATGGAATCTATCCTCCAATAGTTGGCTGCCGATTCGATGCTGGGACGGAGCCAGGGCTGGGATCCGACATGTTCTCGCCGCAAGGCCGCCGGTCCCTGGGATGGCGTTCCGCAAAGGGGAACCCCAAGCGGGAACACCCCTGGGCAGGGCGCGTGCCCCTCGGTCGGTGTCCCGTAAGACCCGTCCGGTGAGCCGTCTCGCATGGGGAGGACAAGCGGAACTCCCGTGGGGGGCCTCCTCTTCTCCAAGAACATTGAGTCTCTTCTCCAAAAACATCGAGTCCGAATACGAGCGGGCGGTTGTCGCGGCCGATGGGCATGGCGATCGCCGGACTTCACGGCCGTCGACGACACGACGGGCACGACGATCTATCGGGACCACTTGGGACGGTCCAACGACCGAGGGGCGGCGACCCTCGGCGCCGGCAGATCGACCTCGCGACCGCGATCGTGGAGCGCGTCCCCCTGCTCACGCACGATCTCGCCGACTTCGAGATCATCAAGGACCTGGTCCACGCTCGGCAGCCGTGACAACCGTCCGCGGCCGCCGCCCGTCAGGGGTGCGAGGACGCTCGTGCAGGAAGGCATCGTTCAGGAGAGGTCCGCGAGCAGGGGTACGCCGGGCAGTAGGGAGCGGTCCGACGGTCCGGCGGTCCACGCGGGCGAATACGTCGCGAGCATGTCCAGGCCTGCCAGCTGGTGCGCCAGGCGGTACAGGTCGTGTTGGACGTCGGTGGCCGTCATCGGGTCGTTCCCGCGGCGCCAGCCGTGGCTGAGCATCGCGAAGATCTCGGCAGCCAAATCCTGGGTCTTCAGCGGTCCCCGCGTGGCGACGAGGGCCACCGCGCGCTCGGCGACGAGCGTGTCGAACTCCCGCGGCGGGAACCAGGCGCGCAGCCGGCGGACTGTCTCGACCTCGTCGCCTGCGGCCTTGGTCGGGTGGAGCACGCCGTTGGCGAGCCGCAGCAGGCCGACGTGGCGGAGGATCACGTGCAGCGCGGCCAGCGGCAGCAGGTCCTCCTCGATCGACGCCGGACGGCCGAGCGGATACCAGTCCGGGCGCTGTTCCTGAACGGCCCGCACCACGGCGCGGGGTAGCCGCCCGCCCGGTGTCAGCTTGACGCCGCCGGTCAGCAGGCCGAGCAGTAGGCAGACGCTCGCGGGGACCTGCCCGACAACGTCGCGCACCCGGCGGTCTGTGGCCGTCCGGTCGAACGGGCGCAGTCGGTCGCCGACCCACTCGCGCATCTCCGCGTGCTCTGGATGCCGCGGGTCGGCCAGCGCTGCCAGCAGCTCGGCGTACCCGCAGGGGCCGCCGCAGTCCTCCGGCGGGCACGCGCCCTCCCCGTCGACGCAGCCGGCCGCATCGCCGCCGGGGCCGAGCACCTCGACGTCGTGGGTCCAACCGTCGCCGAAGTCGTAGAGGTAGGTGAAACCCGACGGCAGCGCGGACAGCCGCACTCCCCGCTCGTCGGTCTCGCCCTCGTCCGCCCAGGCGTCGTCGCTCGGGATCGAGTAGACCGTCGAGTGGGTGCGGTACTGGTGCAGGTGCGAATCGGTCCAGCCCAGCGCGAGCTGCAGCACCTCGTGCAACTCGTCCAGGGTGATCGCGGCCGGGACGTCGATCACCCGCTGCACCTTCGGGGTGACCTCGCGCAGGGTCACTTGGAGTCGGGTGGTCTTCACCGCACACCGCCTGCGCCCGGTGCGCCGCAGCACTGCTTGTACTTGCGCCCCGAGCCGCACCAGCACCTTTCGTTGCGGCCGGGCGGCCAGGTGATCACCCGCGTCGGGTCGCGGCCCAGGTCGGCCGCGTACCGGGCGCGCAGCTGCGCGGCCTCGCCCTCCTCTTCGTTCGCCTGCCGCCAGGCTGTGTACTCCGCCCACCGCAGCGGCGCGATCCGCAGCGCGGTCATCCCGGCCTCCCGCGCCTCGCGCAGCCGCCCCTCCATCCGGCGGCAGTAGGTCGCATGGTCGACGACGCCACCGGTCTCGTCGCGGGCGGCCGGACCGTCGGCGATGTCGGGCCAGCGCCGTTTCAGCTGCGCGTACTCGTCGCCGGGGAGCCACGCCCAGGCAACCGGCGGCTGCCCGGCGTGGCCGCGCGTTCCCTCAGCCGGCTCCCTCGCCGGCCCCGGGCGGGGCGCCGACGTGCGCGCCACCGGCCGAGGCTCGGCGAACTGCAGCCGGTCCGGCTCCCGCCCCACCGCGGCCAGGCTCTCCGCCCGCAGTTCCCGCAGCTGACGGACCAGCCGCTCCGGGTCTCCGGTGCGAACCGCAAGCTCGAGGCCCTTCGTCAGCCAGCCGAGCGCGAGCTCGTGCTCCCCGATCGCCGCGTACTCCAGCCCGGCGTTGTTGTAGAGCCACACGTCGTCCGGCGTGTCACGGGCGACCTCGTCCCAGATCGCCGCCGCCTCCTCCAGTCGCCCGTGGCGGGTCAGGATCTCCGCCCGCCGGCAGCGCGGATCCGGCTCGCATTCGTAGCCCTGTTCGACCAAGGCATCTGCGTGCCGCAGCGCGTCCTCCACCCGGCCCAGCCGGTCGTAGGCGTCGGCGAGCTCGTCGTGCAGCTCCAGCACGTCGAGGTACTCCTCTGCGGCCGGGTCGGCCTCGCAGGCAGCCAGTGCCCGCTCCAGCACCTGTGCGTACGCCTCCGGCGGGCCAGCCGCCGCCTCCCTGAGCTCGCGGTAGACACGGTCCGCCTCGTCCACATGCACGGCGCCATCATCGCTGACCCGCGCCGCGAGCAACCGCAGCCCCGAAAGGGAGCCCGCCTGTCCTGGGGCGGCGGCGCAGGGCTGCCAGACCGCCGGCCCGACCGGGCGCCCAATTCCCCCTCCAGTGGGACTGCAGTTCTGCCGGTGTAGTCGACCCGGCGAGGGCCTCGACGCCGATAACCAATGGGCCGCAGGTCGGGTTCCCCGTGCGGGCGGCGGGTGTCCGTGGCCGTGCCTTCGCGATCGCGGGGGGCGATGCGCCTGAGTTACTCGGCGACACCGATCATGTAGTGGAAGTTGCCCGCACCCACCGCGCGCTCGAGTTGCCGGAGGACGGGGGTCGGGTTGTCGTTCGGCCCGGAGATGAAGAACGGCTGGCCATCCCGGCCGAACCGGATGGCGCTGGGGCCCTCCCACGGGCCGAGGTGTCCGCGGGTGTCGGCGAAGTCGGCCTCCGCGGCGGGTTCGAAGCCCAGGCTGCGGGCGTAGTCCACGGCGCCGAGCACCAGGTGCTGCGCCAGCTCCAGCGGTGCCGCCACCGGCCGGATCCCGAACACGGCAAAGAAGTTGCGGACGGTCATCGGCAGGTTGGTGCGGTAGGTCCGCGTAGGGCCAAGGTCGTTCTTGACCCCAAGGCAGTAGACATCGACCAGCCAGGCGCAGACACTGACCCGGCTCCGGCCGGCCTCGCGCGCCAGCAGTACCCCGACCAGTCCGGACGAGGCGTCGTCGTCCCCCGGCTCGTCGCGCCACTCGGGGTGGTGGCCGGTGACGGTCAGCCCGGCGCTCCAGCCGGAGCTCACCCAGCACTCCACGACCGGAGTCCGGGTCGGGTCGGTGGTCTCCGCCGCGGCCACCGCCTTGACCAGCTGCTTGACCCGCGCCGGCGGCAGCCCGACCGCGCGGGCGATCTCCTTGGGCGACAACCCGCGCTGACGCAACTTTCGGACCCGCTCCAGCTCTTCTCCACCGCCTTGCCCCATGCCGCCAGTCTGGCGACCTCCCAGCCAGCCCGACACCCCGGCTCGCCTCGCGTGCCGTCGGGCCGCTGCATCCGCCACGCCCAACCCGGCATGATCATCCGGCGCTCCGCGCGTCAACGTACGGCCCGCCGGTAGACGGCCGGGGAGCCACTCCGAAGTCGCTCAGCTTCTTCCACGAATAGGACACCCAACCATTATCAAGCACCTTCGACGACTCAAACTCAATACTTCTCGTACCGGCCGGCAATCGAACTACTCTGGTCCCGCGAAAGCCTTTCCTCAGCGACGGCACGCATGCTACCAATAGCGGTAGTCCGGCCCCCGCTTCGCGGGGGCCATTGGCACTTCTAGGGGTGACGCGTTGGTCATTGTTGGGCGGTGTTGGCAATGCGCGGCGGAATGAAGGTCTATGCCGGTGCACCGGCCGCTGCCCGGCACTACGTGGAGGCCGACCGGGGTCGGGCGGATGACTACTACCTGGCCGAGGGCACCGGGATCGCCCGTCGCTACGCCGCCGCCGACGGTCGGGTGGAGGAGCAGGCGCCGCTGTCCGGGGATGCCTACGAGGCGTGGGTCGCCAGCCTCGATCCGGACAGCGGCATGGCGCGGGGACGACTGCGCACGGACGACCGGGCGGTGCGGTTCGTGGAGGTGGTGGTCAACGGACCGAAGTCGTGGTCGCTGGCGGCCGCGCTGCACCCGGAGATCGCCGAGGCGTATGACGCGGCGCAGGACCGCGCCGCCACCCAGGTCATCGGCTGGCTCGCCGAGCATGCGACCACCCGGGTGGGCCCGCGGGGCGGGCAGGTGCAGGTGCCGGTCGAGGCGTTGGAGGCGGTGACGGTGCGGCACTACACCTCCCGCACGGGAGATCCGCATCGGCATCTGCACCTGCAGATCAACGCGCGGGTGTTCGCCGTCGGGAAATGGCGCGGGCTGCACACCGTCGGCGTCCGGGATTCTCTGGCGGCGATCAACGGAATCGGGCACGCCGCGGTCGTGACCGACCCACAATTCCGTGCCGCGTTGGCCGCGCACGGGTACACCGTGGACGGCACTGGAGAAATACGGCAGCTTGCAGACTATGTGGGGCCGTTCAGCGCCCGGGCCGCCCAGATCGGACGGAATATGGACCGCTACGAACGGGAGTGGACGCAGGCGCATGCCGGAGAACACCTCGGGCCGGCGCTGCGGCGGGCGTGGGACACCCGGGCGTGGGCCGAGGGCCGCCCCGGCAAGGTCACCCCGGCACCGGGCGAGGACCTCACCGCGCGGTGGCAGGGGGAGCTGGCCGCCCTGGGCTACCGCGACCGCAACACCCCCGTCGACCTAACACCCACCCCGGTCGGGGTGCTCGATCGAGACGCTGTGGTCGGACAGGTGCTGGCTCGGCTGGGTGCCGGCCGGTCCGCCTGGAACGCCGCCGACATTCGCGGGCAGGTCGAGCAGCTGATCGCCGTCGACGGCATCGTCGCCGCCGTCCCCGTCCGTGCCGAGCTGGCCGAAGACCTCACCGCCCGGGCACTCGAGCGGTGCGTGCCGCTGCTGTGCGGCGACGGCGGGCCACTGCCGGTTCCGGGCCACATCCGGGCGTGGACGTCCCAGTCGGTGCTCGATGTCGAGGCCGACCTGACCGCCCGGCTCGAGGCCCGCGCCCAGCAGATCGGCGCCGACGCCGGCCTCGGCACGGGGCCGGCGGCAGGCCCCGAGCGGCTGGACGTCGGGCAGGCGGCAGCGGTCGCCGCGCTGGCCGGCGACCGGCCGCTGGTGGTCATCGAGGGCGCGGCCGGCGTCGGCAAGACCACCACGCTGGCCGCCACCCGGGACGTACTCGACGAAGCGGGGCGCCGGCTGATGGTGGTCACCCCGACGTTGAAGGCGGCCAAGGTTGCCGAGCGGGAGGTGGGCGCCGCCGCGGGGTCGGTCGCGTGGCTGGCCTTCCAGCACGGTTGGCGCTGGAACCAGCACGGAGCGTGGACGCGGCTCGCCGTCGGTCAGGCTGATCCGCTCACCGGGCTGATCTACGTTGGACCGGGGGATGGGGCGCGGCTGCGGCCGGGGGATCTGCTGGTAGTCGACGAGGCCGGGATGCTCGATCAGGACACCGCCCGCGCCCTGCTGACGGTCGCCGACGAATGCCGGGTGCGGGTCGCGCTGCTCGGCGACCGGCACCAGCTCGCCGCGGTCGGCCGCGGCGGGGTCCTCGACCTCGCCGCCCGGTGCGTCGACCCGGCCGCGCACCTGACCCTGGACACGGTGCACCGGTTCACCCGCACCGACCGCACCGGCGTCAGCGTCCCGGATGCCGAGTACGCCGACCTGAGCCTGGCCATGCGCACCGGTGACGACCCCGGCGCGGTCTTCAACGCTCTGGCCGGTCGGGGCCAGATCCGGCTGCACGCCGATCCCGCCGCGTTGCTGGAGGCGCTGGCCGCGATCGCGGCCGGGCATCACCGCGAGGCCGAGCAGGTCGCGGTGGTGGTGGACACCCGCGAGCAGGCCGCCGAGCTCAACGCCGCCATCCGGAGGCAGTTGGTCGCCGACCGCCGAGTCGACGACACCGCCGTGGTGACCACCCGGGTGGGGCACCGGATCGGTGTTGGCGATCTGATCGCCACCCGCCGCAACGACCGCGACCTGGGCGTCGCCAACCGCGACACCTGGACCGTCACCGCCGTCGGCCGGCACGGCGAGCTGGTTGTCACGCCGGTCGGCGGTGTTCCTGCCGGTGTCACCCCGCGGATCCTTGGCGTTGTCACCCCGGCAGCACCGGCGGAGCGGGTGCTGTCCGCGGACTACGTCACCTCCTACGTGGAGCTGGCGTATGCCAGCACCGCGCACGGTGTGCAGGGCGACACCGTCACCGCCGCGCACCTGGTGGTCGGTGAGCACACCGGGGCGGCGTCGGCCTATGTGGGGATGACCCGCGGCCGGACTGCGAACACCGCCCACCTGGTGGCTGCCGGCCTCGACGACGCGCGGGAGCAGTGGATCGCCGTGGTCGGCCGGGACCGGGCCGACCTCGGCCCGACCCACGCGGCCGAGCTGGCCGCCCGGGAGGCCGCCGGCTACGCCGCGCCCCGCCCGCTGGAGGAGGTTCTCGCCGAGCTGCAGCAGGCGTGGTCGGCCGAGCAGCGCTACCTGGACCGGTTGGCCGTCCAGCAGTCGATGCGGGACGGGCTCCGGGAGCTCGTCGCGCTGCCGCCGGAGTCGACCGATCAGCTCGCCACACTCACCGGCACCTGCCGGTCCGCGGCCATCGTCGCGGAGCAGGCGAGGGAGCGGGCTGCCGCCTGCGGGGCGGTGGTCGCCACCGAGGCCGGTCGGATCCGCGACACGCTGCTCACGACGTGGGACACCGAACGCGACGCCGCGCGCGCAGCCGCCAGGGTGGTGCTGGACGGCACGGGCCGGCTGGGGTTCCGGCGCGCCGCCGTCGCCCGGGCCGGGCAGCAGCTCACCGACTGGGCGAACCGGTGGCGCCCACACCTACCGAACCTTCCGCGCGACACCCGAGAGCTCGCGCGGGCCGCCGGCTGGTTCGACGACCGGTCGGCGCTGTGGACGGCGTTCGACGTCTCCGCTCGCCGCGCCGCCGAACACGGCCACCCCGAACTGGCAGCCCTGAGCTCGGCCGCGGACGCCGCAAGGCACCCGCACGAGCAGGCCCGGCACGCCCTGAGCGAGGGCCGCCGCCGGCACGAGGAGCGGCCGACCCGCTTCGGTGCGCTCGTGTCGATTTCCGACCCCGCAGCACGGCTCGCTGACGCCGACGGCGACATCGCCGCCACGCACCACGAGCTGGTCGCCGTACGGGCGCGCATCGTCCAACTGAAGGCCGAGCCGGCCATCCTGACCCTGCCCTCCGACCGGCTCGCCCAGGAACGCCACGCCTGGCGCGGGCGGCGCGACGCCGAGCGCAACGAGCGGCAACCGATCACCCGACGGCCGACCGCTCCGGCCCCTGCAGTCTCCCGCCCACAGCCGGAGCGGCTGCGGTTGTCTGTCGGCCGTGCTGCTCCCGGGCCACACCTCGGGCGATGAGCACGGCTTGTCTTGCCGACCGGTCACGGGCCTAGAAGACCGGAAGCAGGAGAACTACTGGAGCGTCTCCGAGGGAGCTGGCGGTGGGCTGTCACCACAAGCCCCGAATGGACGCCTTTTGCGGTGACGGAGCCAATCCCAACCCACCATACCCGGAGCCAGCCATGCCCGACCACATTGCCGCCCACGAGCCCGAGCTGCTCACCATCACGGAAGCCGCGGAACTTCTCCGCGCTCCCGTCGCGACGCTCCGGTACTGGCGTCACCTCGGCTGCGGCCCGCGCAGCTTCCGCCTCGGCCGCCGAGTCGTCTATCGCCGCGCCGACCTTCTCGCCTGGATCGAGGCCCAGCACGACCACAGCGGATCCCGCAGGGCGTGACGTACGCGTCACCTCGGCGGGGTCACGCTCGCGCGTCGGGTCGGGGGAGCGGTTGGCGTTCGGGACTTGGGCCCGGCGAGCGGTAGTGCATGGCTGGATCTGAGAGAGCGTCTTCAAACTTGTGTGGTTAGTGGTCGGCGTGTGCTGCCGGTGATGTGAGGGAGCTCCTGGTAGGCGGATGGGTGTCTACGCCTCCCGCCCTCACCAGGAGCTCCGGTGTCAGTCTCGCCTGCCTGTTCGTGCGTGTCCTGCCCGACCCATCCCCGGACCACCGACAGCTCGATGAGCTGCGGTTTCTATCCATCCTCGTCGATGACCGACGCCCAATGGGCGGTGCTGGAGCCGGTACTGCCGCCTCCGGCCAGCGCTGCTGGGCGCGGCGGACGACCGGAGAAGCATTCCCGCCGATTGATCCTGGACGCG
>NZ_FNOZ01000077.1 GCF_900107175.1 Modestobacter sp. DSM 44400
TGCCAGTGCCAGTGCCAGTGCCAGTGCCAGTGCCAGTGCCAGTGCCAGTGCCAGTGCCAGTGCCAGTGCCAGTGCCAGTGCCAGTGCCAGTGCCACCGAGATGGTCCCGGACAGCTCGGGGACGCCCGAGAGCACGGTGCGGGTCGGCTTCACGGCCGCGTGGACTCGATGGTCCGAAATGTGCGGGCCCCTGCTGGCAGCCGTGCGACCAGGCCGAGTCGATGACTCGCGCCCCCCTCAGGAACCGACCAACCCCGCTCCGCTCCTGGAGCCGCAGGACGTGGGGCGTCATCGGGCAACCTCCGTCAGATCAGCTCTTGAGCCTCGACAAGCGTGGCCCGCAAGATCTGCTCCATCTCGTCGAATTCCGCCTGCCCGCAGATCAGCGGCGGCGCCACCTGCACGACCACGTCACCACGGTCGTCGGGCCGGCAGTACAGGCCGTTCTCGAACAGGGCCCCCGGTAAGAAGCCGCGGACCAGCCGCTCGCGCTCCTGCGCGTCGAACGTCTGCCGGGTGGTCTTGTCCTTGACCAACTCGACGGCCCAGAAATAGCCGTCACCCCGGACGTCACCCACGATCGGCAGGTCCAGCAGCTTGCGTAGGGTGTGGCCCAACGCCGCTTCGTTGTCCAACACGCGCTGGTTGAGCCCCTCGTTCTCCATGATGTCCAGGTTGGCCAGCGACAGCGCCGCGGCCACGGGGTGGCCGCCGAACGTGTAACCGTGCGGGAACGCGACCCCTGGGCGCAGAAAGGGCTCGATGACCTTCTCCGAGGCGATCATCGCGCCGATGGCCCCGTAGCCAGAGCTCATGCCCTTGGCGCAGGTGATCAAGTCGGGCGTGTAGCCGAACTTTTCGCAGGCGAACATCGCGCCGTGCCGCCCGAACGCACAGATCACCTCGTCAGATACCAGCAGCACGTCGTACTGGTCACAGATCTCCCTGACCCGCTCGAAATAGCCGGGGGGCGGGGTGAGGCAGCCACCGGAGTTCTGCACCGGCTCGAGAAACACCGCGGCGACGGTGTCCGCGCCCTCGAAGAGGATCGCCTCCTCGATCCGGTCGGCGGCCCAGCGGCCGAACGCCTTGGGATCGTCGGCGAACTCTGGGTGACGATAGAGGTTGGTGTTGGGCACGCGGAACCCGCCGGGAGCGAGGGGCTCGAAGTCCTTCTTCATCGCCGGGAGGCCGGTGATCGCGAGCGCGCCATGCGGAGTGCCGTGGTAGGCCACCGCCCGGCTGATCACCTTGTGCTTGAGCGGCTTGCCCATCAGCTTGAAGTACTGCTTGGCGGCCTTCCATGCCGACTCCACAGCCTCCCCGCCACCGGTCGTGAAGAAGACCCGGTTCAGGTCGCCGGGCGCCAGGTCGGCGACCCGCTCGGCGAGCTCGGCCTGCACCGGCGTGCTGTAGCCCCACACAGGGAAGTACGCCAGCTCGGAGATCTGCTTGGCGGCCACCTCGGCCAGCTCCCCGCGCCCGTGTCCGACCTGGACGACGAACAACCCGGACAGTCCGTCGAGGATCTTCCGGCCCCGGTTGTCCCAGATGTAGGGGCCCTCACCACGGGTGATGACCGGGACGGGCGTCTGCGGGTGACGGCCCTGGCGGGCGAAGTGCATCCAGAGGTGGTCTGCGGCGCGAGTCGCCGTGGCGTCGGGGACGCCGGCCAGTGAGGTGTCGATGGGGGTGGTCATGAGGGGCTCCTGGGGGGTGGTGGTGGAGGGTGCGGGTCACGCCAGAGCGGGTCGCCAGCGGCTCAGTCGCGATGCCGTGCGCAGCACCGACGGGCGCACTGGCCAGCTGACCGTTGCATGTGGACAGGCCCTCGGCGAGACCAGCGTCGTCCCGCAGCGCCCTCCGCCGACCGTTGTCGGCCAGCGCCCGCGCATAGGGCGCGGTCGCGTTGGTCAGCTCGATGGTGGGTGTCGGGCACCGGGCCGGGCATGTTCGCGACGCAGTAGAAGACCGAGGAGTGCACCCGGGCCGTGGGCTCCCCGTGGCTGGAGGGTCGGGAGTCCTCGAAGCAACCCCCTGGTCGATGGCGATGTCGACGAGCACGCTGCCCTGCTTCATCGGTGCCACGAGAGCGCGCGTCACCAGCTTCGGCGCTCGGGCGCCAACCACAAGAACGGCCCCGATCACGACGTCCGCGGCGAGCACCTCTCGCTCGACCGTGGTGGCTGTCGAGGCCAGGGCCCCGACCTGGTTGTCGAAAAGCCGGTCGATCTGGCGCATCTTGTCGAGGTCACGGTCCAGGATGGTGACGTTCGCCCGCAGGCCCAGAGGGACCTCCAACGCTGCCGCGCCGGACACGCCAGCGCCGATGATGACAACCTTGGCCGGTGGCGTTCCCGGCACGCCACCCAGCATGCCGCGGCTGATCACACCCGTGCCCAGCACCTCGGCGCCGACCTGCGAGGCGAGGCGGCCGGCCACCTCGCTCATGGGAGGTCTCCGCAAAGATGTGTCATGGCTGCGAAAAGACGCAGTCCCCGCCCAACCAGGTCGAACGCACCGGGATGTCCGCGATCTGCTCCGCCGGAGAATGGAACGGATCCGCCCCGAGTTCGACGAAGTCGGCCAGCATGCCCGGCTGCAGGGTGCCTTTGATGTCCTCCTCACCCGAGGCAAATGCGGCTCCGCGTGTGTAGAGATCAAAAGCCCGCTCGACGCTGATCCGTTGCCCCAAGCCGATGCCGGTCCCGTCGGCGGCCCGTCGTTCGACGCATGAGGTGATGGCGGCCAGCGGCTCGTAGGGACCGCAAGGGTAGTCGCTGGACCCTGCGACGTGGACACCGGCATCCAGCAGGGTGCGGTGGGCGAACATGCGCTCGAGCCGTTCGTGTCCGAAGTACCCGACGAGTTTGTCGCCGTGGAATCGGGCGTACGAGCCGAAGGGGACGGCGACGAGATCCAGCTGGCGTATTCGCTGCACGATGTCCTGGTCGACCAATGAGCAGTGCTCGATGCGGTGTCGACGCCGGGGGGCTCCGGCGGCACGTGCCTTTTCATGCGCCGTGAGAAGCATGCGGATCGCCCGGTCCCCGTTCGCGTGCACGGCCAGGACGACGCCGTCGCCGGCGACCCGGGCCACCAGAGCCTCGAGGTCCGGCGTGCTCATCGTCTGCATGCCGTGGTCATCGGTTCCCTCGAAGGGCTCGTCGACCAGACAGTTACCCCCCGCACAGGCACCGTCGACGAACGCCTTGACGCCGAGCAGCCGGAGCCGATCGTCCCCGAATCCGCTCTGCAGGCCGAGGTCGGCGATGCGGTCGTAATGGGGAAACGCGACCAGCATGCTGATCCGCAGAGTGAGTGCATCCCGTCGCCGCGCTTCGGCGAGGAGCCGCACGTCCTCGGGTCCGCAGAGGGCGTCGGTCATCGATGTCAGACCTGCGGCGTGGAACATCCGCTGCGCCCGTGCGAGCCCGCGCAACCTGGCGTCGAGGTCCGACGCCGGAACGGTCGTCTGCCCCCGCGCCAGCGAGGGATAGGAGATGTCGAAGAGGGCCTGCTCGTAGACCACGCCATTGAGTTCCCCGGCACCGTCTCGTCCGAGCGCCCCCCCGGGGGGGTCCATGCTGTCCCGGGTGAGGCCGGCAGCAGCCAGGCCGGCCGAGTTCAGCACCCCCCAGTGTGAGGCCACGTGGGTGAGCAGCGCCGGGTGGTCAGGTACGGCCATGTCCAGGAACTCCCGGTCCACGACGCGGCCGTCGGTGGTCTTGCTGTGGTCGTACCGGGACCCGAGGACCCACTCCCCCGGTCCCAGCTGAGCGGCCGCCTCGCGCAGCAACTCGACGAGGCGGGCCTCACCGGTGGCGACCTCGGGTGAGCAGTTCACGTGCAAGAGATTCTCGGCGGTCATCGTCGGGTGGGCGTGAGCGTCGTTCAGGCCGGGGACGACGACGCCGTCGAGCTCGATCCGGCGGTCGACGGGGAACCGGTCGACGAGGTCGGAGGCCTTTCCTGCGGCCACGACCCGGTCCCCGAACAGCACCAGCGCCTCCACCGGCGGACCGTCCAGGGTGTGGATCCGTGCCGCTCGCAGGAGGGTCCACGTGGCGCGGCCGACGCGCGTCTCCGGCGCGCTCATGCGAGGTACGCGCCTTGGCCGTAGGGCACGTGCGCCAGGGGCGCCACCTGCACCGGATGGCCGTCGACCTCGACCGGTGAGCCGTCGCGGGGCACGTGCACGCGGGGTACGGCGTCGTTGTGCCACATGTCGGCCCGGGTGAGACCGCGGGTGCCGCGCACGGGCAGGTACGTCGGCCCCGGGACGAGCTGGCCGCCCCGCATGGAGTTCTCGGTGACGAAGGTCGCCGCCAGCCGGCGCGGTGCCGCGCCCATCGCGCCGAAGTACGGCCCCATGACCCGCGGTTCGCATGATCGGGTCGAGCCGTTGCCCTGTCCGGCCGCTCCCCAGGCCACGAAACCGGACTTCAGAACGAGCTCGGGTTTGGTGCCGAACCAGGCGGGATCCCACAGCACGATGTCGGCCAGCCGGCCGGGCTGCAGACTGCCCACATGTTGGGCGATGCCGTGTGCGATCGCCGGGTTCACGGTGATCTTGGCCAGGAACTGCAGCACCGTCCGGGTATCGGCGTCAGCGCCGCCACCGGCTCCGAGCGCGGGGTGGGAAGCCAGTTGCCAGGTTCGTCGGACCATCTCCCCGATGCGTCCCATACCGAGTGCGTCGCTGTTGATGATCGAGATGGCACCGCGGTGGTGCAGGTGGTTCTCCGCCTGGATGCCGGCCTCGTGCAGGCGGCTGTGCGTCGTGTCGATGTCGGACGCGAACAGGGGGGTCTGCCGGTGCACGTTCATGGTCATGGGAAAGAGCTCTTCGAGCGTGTGCTTGCCGTAGGGAATCGTCGGTGTCGTCGAGGACCCCAGCACGTGAGGCTCCTGCAGGATCTCCAGGAGGTCGGGGTACCCGCCGCCGCCTTCGACGTGGTAGGCGTGGATGGTCCTGCCGGCCGTCGCCTCGATGGTGTCGGCCAGCAGGCCGAACTCGTTGAGGCTGTCGGAGTGCAGGGCGACGGCGACGTCCGCCGACTCCGCCACCGTCAGGCAGGCGTCGATGCAGGCGGGTGAGGCCCCGTAGTCCTCGTGCACCTTGAAGCCACCGGCGCCGGCGTCCAGAGCTGCCTGCATGGCGCCGCGGTCGGTGGTGCTGCCCCGCGCGAGCAGCATGATGTTGATCGGTACCTCGGCGAAAGCCTCGGTGAGAGTGTGGATGTTGTACCGCGGGTTGACCCCTACATCCCACACACCGCCGATTCCCATGCCCACCATCGTGGTGATGCCGGCGCTGAGGGCGACGTCGACCAGTGCCGGAGACGCGAGATGCACGTGGGAGTCGACGGCTCCCGGCGTCGCGACGAGGCCCTCGCCGGGGACCAGAGCGGTGTGGGGGCCGACCACGAGGTCCACGCCGTCGACGACGTCCGGGGAGCCGGCCCGGCCCATGCCGACGACCCTGCCTTCCTTGATGCCGATGCACGTCTTGCGCACGCCCAGAACGGGATCGATCAGCACGACGTTGGAGACGAGCAGGTCCAGCTCGCTGTCACCCGCACTGCCACGGACATAGAAGCCGTCGCGCCAGGTCTTTCCGCAGCCGCCCAGGATTTCGTCGCCGTAAGCCACGTCGTCCTGCTCGATCCGCACCACCAGGCCGGAGTCTCCAAGACCGAGGACGTCACCGGTCGTGGGCCCGTAGATGCTGCTGTACGTGTGGGCATCGATGGTTGCCACGGACTACGCCCTTTTCCTCGTCGCTGCCATGGCCACGAGCGTGACCGTCCTGGTCTCTCCCGGCTGGAAGGAGATGCTGGACCCGGCCGGGATGTCGGGGCGCCATCCAGACGTCGTCGTGCGGTCGTGGTCCAGCAGAGGATTCACCGAAGCGAAGTCGACGTGACTGGTTACCCGCACGGTGCGGTCTGCCCGGTTCGTGACAGTGACCTCCCGCTTCGGGCGGCCCGCGTTGAGCTCGATCATCTCGGGCCGGTCCGCGGTCACCGTCGACTCGCCTGACCCCGCGAGCTTTTCCCCCGGCTGCCCCACCGGGTCGATCACGTCGACCAGCAGAGTCCCGGACGGGAAAAGCGCGTCGATCTGCAGGTGATGCAGCTTGGCAGGCACTCCCGGCAGCACCTGGTCCGCACGCAGAACCGATCCCGCCCGCCGGACGACCTCGCTCAGCGGGAGGCCGTCCCACGCCCACTCCTGCACCTCGTCGGTGATGAGCGCACCGGCCTCCGTCGCCCCCAGCCGTGCGCCGCGAGCCAGGCGACGTCGCGCAAGGTCCGCAGCTGTCGCCACCAGCAGCCGGGCCTGCTCGTGTGGAGTCAGATGCATGGCGCCGCCTGTTCTGCGAGGTGCTGGGGGTCGTGGGCCGCGGCTCCGCCCACAAAGGTGGCCACCACTTCGATGTCCCGGATCCGCTCGGGCGCAATGGTCGTGAGGTCGTCGGACAGCACGGTGAGATCGGCCAGTCGCCCCGATCCCAGCATTCCCATGTCCTCTTCCAGGAAGGTGGCGTGCGCCGACCCATACGTGTAGGCACGCAGCGCCTGCAGCGGCGTGAGCGATTCGTCGGCTCCCAGCACCAGACCGGACGCCGTCCGTCGGTTGACCATGTCGTGGATGCCCAGCAGCGGCGCGCCGTCCACCACCGGTCGATCGCTGCTGCCGGGTAGCTCGATACCCGCGTCCACCCACGAGCGGCTCCGGTAGCACCAGCCGATGCGGTCAGGACCGAGCGCCTCGATCATTCCGTCGCCGATCTCGGTGATGAAGCGACCCTGCGGATCGGGGATCAGCCCGAGACGGATCAGTCGCGTGACCGCATCGGGGCCAGCGACCCCCGCGTGCTCGACCCGGTGACGGTGGTCCGCCCGGGGGGTTTCGGCCAGTATCCGCTCGTAGCAGTCCAGCACGGCATCGAGTGCACGGTCACCGATGGCGTGCGTGGCCGTCTGCCATCCCGAGCGGTGTGCAGCACGCAGGACCGCGTGCAGGTCGACCGGCTCCATCGCCAGCATCCCGTGATTGCACGGGTCCTCGTGGTAGCCGTCGTTGAGGGCCGCGGACCGGCCGATAAGGGATCCGTCACTGAACACTTTCATCGGTCCGATGCGCAGCCATGGGTCCCCGAACCCGTTGCGCAGCCCCAGGCCGAAACCGAAGACGTCGTCGCTGTTGGCCCCCCGGATGGGTTCAGCGCCCGCATTGACCGGCATGAGTGTCGTTCGCACCCGGAGGTCGCCCTGCTCCCGGGCCACCTGGAACGCGTACGCCTCCAGCGGTGAGGAGCCGGCGAGGCCTGCCCCGACGCCCGCCTCCTGCACCGCGGTGAGCCCCTCGGCGAGGTACCGGGCGTGCGCTGAGCTGATCGCGTCCACCATCGCCGGCAGCGAGGCCGGCCAGGTGAGGGGTCGCAGCAGCTCCATGGCCGACTCCAGCAGCAGCCCGGTGGGCCGGCCGTCCGGTCCACGCTGGACGGTGCCGCCCATCGGGTCCGGGGCGTCCTGCAGGTCCAGCGCATCGATCACGGCACTGTTGACGAAGCACATGTGCCGCGACTTGTGGGTGAGCTGGACGTAGTGGTCCGGTGCCGCCCGGTCGAGCACGGCCAGGTCGGGGTGCGCGCCGAGGACGTTCTGGTCGTAGGCCTCTCCGACGATCCAGCTGCCTGCCGGTTGCCGATCTGCTGCGTTCCTGACCCGGCGGTAGAGCTCATCGAGGGTGCGTACCTGCGAGCTCTTCAGGTCGACGTGCCGCAGGGCCAGCCCGTACTGGACGGTGTGATTGTGTGCGTCGTGGAAGCCGGGGACGACCGTCGTCCCACCCAGTTCCACAGTGCGGTACCCCTTCGGTGCCTCCGCCGGATCGGTGCCGGCGGCGACGATCCGCTCCCCGTGAACGGCCAGCCACCGGGCCCGCGGCTGCCGTGGGTCGAGCGTGATGAAGTCAGCGCCGGTCAGTAACAGGTCCACCTTCACGATCGGTTGCCTCCATCGGGGCGGACGTACGGATCCAGGTAGGGCGGTACCGGGCCCTGCCCGTCCATGGCCGGCTCGGCGGCCCCGAAGACGATGCGCGCGGGGACGACGCCCGACCAGTGCGGGAGCCCGACGTCCTCGGCCTCCTCGACCGGGCCGCCGTGTCGTGCCTTGACCGAGAACTCGTCCAGCGTCATGGCGAGGAACGCCGTCTTCTTGAGTTCACGGTCGGTGGGTGCCCTCACGTCGCCGCTGCGGCCAGGGATCAGGGAGTCGACGACCGCGTGGTAGGCCACGGTGATCTCGTCCGGATCGGTGACCGGTCGCCCAGCTCCCATGACGACGCACGACCGGTAGTTGAGCGAAGAGTTGACCATGCTCTTGGCGACGACGACCCCGTCGGCCAACGTCACGGTGAAACACAGCGGAGCCCCGGAGCCAGCGATGCGACAGGCCCTGCTAGCCGCGGAGCCGTGCAGGTAGAGCGTCTCGTCGACCATCCCGTGCACCATCGGGATGCAGTAGGGATGGTCGTCCTGGATGAAGGCAAGGTGACCGAACAAGCCCTCGCAGAGAACCGCCAGCGCATCAGCGAGCTCGTACGAGCCGCGGGTGGGCTTGCGACGGATCTGCATCCGGCCGGTGGTCATGCTCCCGCTACCTCCAAGGTGCCGCGCTGACAATCTCCGCGGCCGGGGCCGACCCCCGGAACACCGCGCCCTCGGAAAACACACGACCCACCCCCCGGCGTCGGCCGCCTCTGCCGCCAGCGCGGCAATATCCGTGAGGTCAACGTCGGCGTAGCGGCCGTCAGCGAACTGGCTGATCGCGATCCGCATCGGCTCGACCTCCGGCGGACGTAAGGAGCTGACGTCCAGCGACGTTATTGTTCGCCCAGTGGTCGGTCAAGGTACGTTTCTTACTCAGACAGGAGCTGTTCGGGCAACGTGTTCGATAAGCCGGTCGAGCACGCGGAAGAACGGACCGCCAAGGGCATCGCACAGGCGCTGGCGCGCATGGCGAGCGTTGGGCAGCCGCCGCCGGCAGACCAGGCTGTCCACCGTGCGCGCGCTCGCCCGCCGTCTGGGCATTCGCCCGGCGACCGTGGGCGAGGCTTGCAACTGCTTGTCCCCGTGGGGTGGCCCGGACCGACGGATGCCGTGGATCCTTCGTGGGCGACGGTCCACCGGTGCAACCCACCGCCGCTTCCGCCACGCGACGGTCTCCGGCCCTGCGCTCGACCTGTCGACCGGCTGCCCGGATCCGCAGCTACTGCCGTACGCCCAGCCGGCGACCGAGCTCATGCTGCGGAACAGCAGCCGCCCTCGCGTTACCTCCTCGGCCAGTGGAGTCAGCTGACCTGCATCCGCAGGTGATCGGCCGAGGTCACCGCATGCTCCTGTTCGAAAGGCTCCTGCAGCACATTGTCTGGCGAAGATGGTGTCGCGTTCGAGACGATCAGCGAGTTCGTGGACGTTTGAGAGGCCGCGAACCCGATCGACCAGTGGAGGCCCGAAAGCCTTGCTACTCCGAGCCCGTATTACGGCTCTTCGAACTTGAGGGGGAAGAAGGACATGATCTTGTGAGGATCGCGGCCTCGGGCTGAGAAGCCCGTGGCCCCTCGATGCTGACGGTGGATACGAGCCGGCAGCAGAGGGGCCACGAGTGAGTTCAGACGGTACGACGATCCTGTTCGGCCTGCCCGGAGTTCGAGTGCGCGAGGTGCTGCGCGCCGCGGACGGGACCCGAGTCGTGCACGTGATCACCGAGGAGGAGACCACGGCGGCGTGCCCGGTGTGCGGGGTGGTCTCGACCAGCGTGCGGCAGCGCCGGACGACATCGCCACGGGATCTG
>NZ_FNOZ01000004.1 GCF_900107175.1 Modestobacter sp. DSM 44400
AGTCTTGGCGGACGCCCAACACCTACCTCACGGCCGGTGCAGGCGGGGGACCGCCACCTCAACTTCCACGAGACCCGGGACAACCTCCGCTCGACGCCAAGCCCCTCGCCGTCACGGTCGCTGGAAATCCGGCAGTAGATGGCTACGCGCAGCCGACGATAAACCCGTCTCACCTGTTGATTGTAACGAGCCAAACGACGACATTGCGCCCTGCTTGCCGCGCTCAACACGGGGCACGACGGCGGCTGCGGCACCCTGCACGTCAACCGGGCCGCCGAGGTGCCGGCGCGCCTCGAGGCGCTCGGCGTCGCAGCCGGCCTCGGCCGGGAGGCGGTGCACAGCCAGGCGGCCGCCGCGCTGGCCCTGGTGGTGCACCTGCGGCGCGGCACCACCGGGCGGCAGGTCGCCGAGGTGGCCGTCGTGCGTCGCTCCCGCGAGCTCATCGAGGTGGTGCCCGGCTGGCGGGCCGACGGGGCTCCGTGCCCAGCCCGCGACGAGCTGGCGGACCTGCTGGCCTGCCGGGTGCCCGGATGAGTGGGGTGCTGTTCTGCCTGGCCGCCGCCGCGCTCGCCTGGCCGCCCCGCCGGTCGGCGCACCGGCCGGCCCGGCTGCGGACCCCGGCGCTCGGCCGCCCAGGTGCGGGCGGAGCGCTGGTCGACCGGCGGGCGGCCCCTTGGCTGGCTGCCGTTCTGGCCGTCTCCGCCGGCGCGGTGCTGTCCACCGTCGTGGTCGCCGGGCTGGCGGGCGGGTGCACCGCCCTCGGGGTGCGGGCGGTGCAGGGGCGGCGTCGGACCGCCGCGGAGCAACGGCAGATCGCGGCGCTGGCCGAGGCGCTCGGCGTGCTGGCGGCCGAGCTGCGGGCCGGGCGTTCCGTGGACGACGCAGCCGGCACCGCGGTGGCCGGCTGCCCCGAGCCGACCGTGGCGGCGGCATTGGGCCCGGTCCTGCGGCTGGGCGTCGACCCGGACACCGCAGCGCCGGCGCAGACCGGGGCGGTGCTGACCCGGGTGGCCTGCGCCGTCCGGTTGAGCGCCCGCACCGGCTGCTCGCTGGCCGCCGTGGTGACCGCCGTGGAGGATGACCTGCGGGCGCGGGTCCGCGCGGAGACCGAGCTGCGGGCCGCCGTCGCCGGGCCGCGGGCCAGCGCGAGCGTGCTGGCCGGGTTGCCGGTGCTCGGGCTGCTGATGGGCAGCGGGGTGGGCGCCGACCCGTGGCGGGTGCTCACCACCACGGGCCCCGGCACGGTTCTGCTCGTGGCCGGGGTCGCGCTGGAGGGCGCCGGGTTGGCCTGGTCGGCCCGGTTGGTGCAGCGCGCGGTGCGGCGATGAGCTCTGGCCCGGTCGCCGGCCTGGTCCTGCTGTCGGCCGCCCTGTTGCTCTGGCGTCCGCCCGGGGCCGGCCGGCGGGCGCGGATCCGCGTGCTCGTCCCGGCCCCCGGGCGGGTCCGGCAGGTCCGGGCGGACGCGCCGCCCGGACCGGTGCGCCGCTGGGCAGCGGCTGGGGTGGCGGGGCTGGCGGCCGGCGCGCTGCTGGGCGGTGGCGTGCTGGGTCTGCTGGCCGCCGCCGGGGTGGCCGTGGGCACGGAGCGGCTGCTGCGCAGCAGCCCGACGGCTGCCGGCGAGGTGGGGGCGGCCGTCCGGCGCGACCTGCCGGTGGCCTGTGACCTGCTGGCCGTCTGCCTGGCCGCCGGGACGCCGACCTCGGCCGCGGTCGCCGCGGTGGCCACCGCTGTGCCGGGGCCGCTCGGGGAGTGGCTGGCCGAGGTCGGTGCGCTGTACCGGCTGGGGGCCGCGCCACGGCAGGCCTGGGCCGGGGCGCCGCAGGGGACGGAGGCGCTGGGCCGGGTGCTGGTGCGCGCGGGGGAGTCCGGCTCCACTGTGGTCCCCGCGCTACACCGGCTGGCTGCCGACGTCCGCAGTGCCCAGCGCAGCGCCGTGGAGGCCTCGGTGCGGCGGGCCGGGGTGTGGGTGCTGGCGCCGCTCGGGCTGTGTTTCCTCCCCGCGTTCCTCTGCCTGGGCGTCGTGCCGCTGGTGCTCGGCATCGCCGCGGACGTCTTCGGCGCCGGGTCGTGAGGACGCGTCGTGGGCCAGCACAGCGGCGGCCGGTCCGCCAGCCGCCGTCCCCAGCCGGGGTGGCGTTCCACAGGTCGCCGGGATCGCTGGGTCCGGTCGCCGGATCGCCGCAGGCTGACCGGGACGGGCCGGCCGCCGGCCCGCGGGAGGGAGAGCCATGGCGATCATCGAGGACGAACCGCGGGCGAGCGGAGACCAGCCGCCTGGCGGCGACGGCGCGCGGCGATCCGTGCGCCGGGCGCTGGCCGACCGGTGGGCGGGGCCGCCGGACTCCGGCGAGGCCGGGATGAGCACCGCGGAGTACGCCGTCGGCACCGTGGCCGCGTGCGCCTTCGCAGCCGTGCTCTACAAGGTCGTCACCGGTGGATCGGTGGTCGCCGCTCTCGGCGACCTGGTGCAGTCCGCGCTGTCGACCCTGTCCTGACCGTGGTCCGCCCACCCCTCCGCCCACCCCTCCGCCCTCGCCCCGACCGGGAGGCCGGGATGGTCACCGCCGAGACCGCGGTGGTCCTGCCGGTGCTGCTGTTCGTGCTGGCCGCCGCGGTGGCCGCGGTCGTCGTGGTGGGCAGCCAGCTGCGGTGCGTCGACGCCGCCCGGGAGGGTGCCCGGGCGGCGGCCCGCGGGGAGCCGGTCGCGGTGGTCACCGAGCTCGCCGGCCGTGCGGTGCCGGACGGTGCCCGGACGACCGTGGCCGGCGGGCAGGACACGGTCACGGTCACGGTGGCCGCCACGGTGCAGCCGCTGGGCCCTCTGCCGTTGCGGCTGCAGGTGCACGCCTCGGCCAGTGCCGTCGTGGAGCCGGGCGTACGTGGTGCGGGCCCGTGAGACCGGACGACGGTGAACGCGGGTCGGCGACCGTGTGGATGGTGGCGCTCGCCGGGCTGCTCGCGGCCGTCGGGATGGCCGCCGTGCTCGTCGGAGCCGCGGTGATCGGGCGGCACCGGGCCGGCACGGCGGCCGACCTGGCCGCGCTGGCCGCCGCCGGGCGGGCCGTCGTCGGGGACCCGCAGGCCTGTGACGTCGCCGGCCGGGTCGCCGCGGCCAACGGCGCCACCGTCGACAGCTGCACCGTGGCCGCCGGCGCGGTGGTCGAGGTCCGGGTGCGGGTCCCGGTCCGGCTGGGTCCGCTCGGCGTGCTCGACGCGCCCGGCCGGGCGCGCGCCGGCCCGGCGCCGCCCAAGGTCACCGAAGGAGCCGGTAAGCCGGCCGCCGACTCAGAAGACCAGGTCGTCGCTCAGGTCATCGCTCGGGCCCCTGGCGGGCCCGTCGTCCGCCCCGGCGGCCCGCCGCCCGATGTCGGTCCGGTCGTCCCCCTGGGTCGGGCGGCCCCGGCCGCTCGCGCCGTCGCTGCGCCGGCGCAGCGAGGCCCCGGCTCCGGCTTCGGCTGCGTCGTCGGCGGGTAGGTTGGATGCCGGCCCCGCGACTGGGGTTCGATCCGCCTCCGAGGGCACGTCCGCGGCCAAATCCCGACCGCCGTCGGTCTGCTCGTCGAGCTCCCGGTCCGCGGCCGCGGCCAACTCGTCCAGGACGACGTCGAGCACCCGGACCGCCCCCGCCTTGTCCAGTGGGTCGTTGCCGTTGCCGCACTTGGGCGACTGGACGCAGGAGGGGCAGCCGGCCTCGCACTCGCAGCTGGCCACCGTCGCCCGGGTCGCCTGCAGCCACTGCCGCAGCACCGCGAACCCGCGTTCGGCGAAACCGGCGCCGCCGGGGTGGCCGTCGTAGACGACGATCGTGGCCGCCCCGGTGTCCGGGTGCAGCGCAGTCGACACCCCACCGAGGTCCCAGCGATCGCAGGTGGCCAGCAGCGGCAGGATGCCGATCGAGGCGTGCTCGGCGGCGTGCAGCGACCCGGGCACCGAGACGTCGTCCAGGTCGGCCCGGGCGATGGCCCGTTCGTCGAAGGTCAACCAGACGGCCCGGGTGCGCAGCTGCCGGGGCGGCAGGTCCAGCGGGAACTCGGCGAGCACCTCGCCGGTGCCCAGACGCCGGCGCTGGTAGGCCACCACCTGGTTGGTCACGTGGACCACGCCGGTGTGCGCCGTCACCGTGCCCAGCCGGCGGGTGCGGTCGGTGGAGACGACGGTGAGGTCGGTGACGTCCCGGGCCACCGTCGTCCACTCCGGGCTTTCCGGGTGCACGACGGCGCAGGCGTCCTGGACGTCGAACTCGTCGACGACGTAGGTCTCGCCGCGGTGCACGTACAGCGCACCTCCGTGCACGGTCGCGTGCGCGGCGCCGCCGTCCACGGTGCCGAGCAGCCGGCCGGTGGACCCCTCGATGATTGAGACGGGGGCGGCGCCGTCGCCGCGGATGTCGACGTCGGGCCGGCCGCGGCCGGCCCAGTAGAAACCGGTCGGCCGCGACCGGAGCTGCCCGGCGGCCACCAGTTCGGCGACCTGCGCCTCGGCTGCGGCGCCGCCGAAGTCCGTGAGTTCCTCGGGCAGCAACGGGAGCTCCGCGGCGGCGCAGCACAGCTGCGGCCCCAGCACGTAGGGGTTGGTCGGGTCGGTGACCGTGGCCTCGACCGGGCGGCCGAAGACCGCGCGGGGGTGGTGGGCGAGGTAGTGGTCCAGCGGGTCGTCCCGGGCGATGAAAACCACCAGCGACTCCCGCTGTGCCCGCCCGGCACGGCCGGCCTGCTGCCACAGCGACGCCAGGGTGCCCGGGTAGCCGGCCAGCACGACGGCGTCCAGGCCGGCGATGTCGATGCCGAGCTCCAGGGCATTGGTGGTGGCCACGCCCAGCAGGGCCCCGCTCGACAGCGCCCGCTCCAGCTCCCGACGCTCTTCGGGGAGGTAGCCGCCGCGGTAGGAGTCCACCCGCGGAGCCAGGTCGGCCCGGCCCCGCTCGACCAGCACCCGGCGGGCCTGGTCGGCGACGGACTCGGCGCTGCGGCGGGAGCGGACGAACGCCAGGGTGCGGGCGCCCCGCTCCACCAGGTCGGCGAGCAGTCCAGCGGCGTCGGCGACCGCGGAGCGCCGCAGGGGCGCGCCGTGCTCCCCGGTGCGCTCGGTCAGCGGCGGCTCCCACAGGGCGAAGGTCACCCCCGGCCGCGGCGAGCCGTCCTCGGTCACCGCGGTGACCGGCGCGCCCACCAGCCGGGAGGCCGCCGCGGCGGGATCGGCCACGGTGGCCGAGGCGAGCACGAACACCGGGTTCGCGCCGTAGCGGCGGCAGATGCGGCGCAGCCGCCGCAGCACGTGCCCGACGTGCGAGCCGAACACCCCGCGGTAGGCGTGGCACTCGTCGACCACCACGTAGGTGACCCGGCGCAGCGTGCTCGACCACTTCTGGTGGGCCGGCAGCACGCCCCGGTGCAGCATGTCGGGGTTGGTCACGATCCACCGCGAGTGGCGGCGGACCCAGTCCCGCTCCTCCATCGGGGTGTCCCCGTCGTAGGCGGCCGGCCGCACCGAGGAGTCCGCCAGCGCGGCCACCGAGGCCAGCTGGTCGCGAGCCAGCGCCTTGGTCGGGGCGAGGTAGAGCGCGCAGGCACGGGGGTCCTCGGCCAGGGCGGTCAGCGCCGGCAGCTGGTAGGCCAGCGACTTGCCCGACGCCGTTCCGGTGGCCACCACGACGTGCCGCCCGGAGCGGGCCAGCTCGGCGGCGGCCACCTGGTGGCTGAAGGGTGCCAGCACGCCCCGCTCGGCCAGCCGGCCGCGCAGCTGGGGGCCCACCCAGGCCGGCCACTCGGAGACCCGGGGGTCCCGCGCGGGCAGCCGGTGCACATGGGTGACCGGGTCGTGCTCGGGATCGGTGTCGGACAGCAGCGCCTCGAGCAGGTCCGCACCGGGGAGCGCGGCGGGCGCGGCCCCAGGAACCGCGCCCTGCCCGTCGGTCGCGACCGGGGAAGGGTGCAGCGACGTCACCACCCCACTGTCACACCCCTCCGCAAGGTGCGGGCGCGGAGGTGCGGGTTCACCTACGGTGTGAGTCAGATCACGGAGGGGTCTGGCGGTGGGCTCGCCGCTACGGCACAGTGCAGCCACGCCGCGACCGTCCCGGGTGCGAGCCCGAGCAGGTCCCGACAAAGTGTGACCCCGTCTCGCCGTGGAGGACCCGAATGCCAGACCCCACCCTGTCCGGGGGCGACAACGCCCTCGTGGCGGTCGTCCTCGTCATCTCCCTGGCCGCGCTCGGCTTCGCCGTCTATCTGTCGCGGGCTGTCATCGCCGCGGACCAGGGGACGGCGAAGATGCAGGAGATCGCCAAGGCGATCCAGGAGGGTGCCGGCGCATTCCTCCGACGGCAGTTCCGGACTCTGGCGGTCTTCGCCGCCATCGTCTTCGTGCTGCTGCTGGTCCTGCCCGTCTCCGACGGTGGGCTGGGCACCCGGCTGGGCCGCGCGGTGTTCTTCCTGCTGGGGGCCCTCTTCTCGGCGATGGTCGGGTTCATCGGGATGACGCTGGCCACCCGCGCCAACGTGCGCGTGGCCGCCGCCGCGGCGGCCGGCGGGCACCGGCCGGCGTTCCGCACCGCGATCCGCACCGGTGGGGTCTGCGGGATGATGACGGTGGGCCTGGGCCTGTTCGGCGCTTCGCTGGCCCTGTTGCTCTTCCAGGAGACCGCGCCCGTGGTGCTCGAGGGCTTCGGTTTCGGCGGCGCACTGCTGGCGATGTTCATGCGGGTCGGCGGCGGCATCTTCACCAAGGCCGCCGACGTCGGCGCCGACCTGGTCGGCAAGGTCGAGGCCGGCATCCCCGAGGACGACCCGCGCAACGCCGCCACGATCGCCGACAACGTCGGGGACAACGTGGGCGACTGCGCGGGCATGGCCGCGGACCTCTTCGAGTCCTACGCGGTCACCCTGGTCGCCGCGCTGATCCTGGGCCAGGTCTTCTTCGGCGCCGTCGGCATGGTGTTCCCACTGGTCGTCTCCGCGGTCGGGATCATCGCCTCGGCGGTCGGCGTCCTGGCCAGCAATCCCACCGCAAACGACCGGTCCTGGATGGCGCCGATCAACCGCGGCTTCTTCACCTCCGCGGTCGTCTCGCTGATCCTGGTCGCGGTCGCCTCCTTCACCATCCTCCCGGCGATCTCCGACGGGCTGGACGTCTCCGTCAGCCCGCAGGTCCTCGGGTTCGTCTCGGTCCTCATCGGCATCGTGCTGGCTGCGGCCATCCAGCTGCTCACCGGCTACTTCACCGGGACGACGCGCAAGCCGGTCCGCGACGTCACCCGCAGCTCCCTCACCGGGCCGGCCACCGTCATCCTCTCGGGCATCTCGCTGGGCCTGGAGTCCGCCGTGTACGCGGCGCTGCTCATCGGCGCGGCCGTCTACGGCGCCTTCCTGATCGGTGGGGCCGCGGCCCTGTACGCCGTCGCGCTGGCCGGCTGCGGGCTGCTGACCACGGCCGGGGTGATCGTCGCCATGGATACCTTCGGGCCGGTCAGCGACAACGCCCAGGGCATCGCCGAAATGTCCGGCGACATCGACGAGGAGGGCGCCCAGGTGCTCACCGACCTCGACGCTGTCGGCAACACGACCAAGGCGATCACCAAGGGCATCGCGATCGCCACCGCGGTGCTGGCCGCGACCGCGCTCTTCGGCTCCTACAACGCCAGCATCGGCGATGCGCTGGACAACGCAGGCGCGACGCTGGGAGACGCCTTCACGCTGGTCTCACCCAACAACGTCGTCGGCGCGGTCATCGGCGCCGCGGTCGTCTTCTTCTTCTCCGGCCTGGCGATCAGCGCCGTCTCCCGCGCCGCCGGCCGGGTGGTGTTCGAGGTCCGCGAGCAGTTCCGTACCCGGCCCGGGATCATGGACTACTCCGAGCGCCCCGACTACGGCGCGGTCGTCGACATCTGCACCAAGGACTCGTTGCGGGAACTGGCCACCCCTGGCCTGCTCGCCGTCCTCGCCCCGGTCGCCGTCGGCTTCGGGCTGGGCTTCGGGCCGCTGGCCGCCTACCTGGTGGGCGCCATCGCCACCGGCACGCTGATGGCGGTCTTCCTGGCCAACTCCGGCGGTGCCTGGGACAACGCGAAGAAGATGGTGGAGGACGGCGCCTACGGCGGGAAGGGCAGCGAGGCCCATGCCGCCACCGTCATCGGCGACACCGTCGGCGATCCGTTCAAGGACACCGCCGGGCCGGCGATCAACCCGCTGATCAAGGTGATGAACCTGGTCGCGCTGCTGATCGCGCCGGCCGTCGTGGGGCTGACCGCGGGGGACGACGCGAACACCGCCGTCCGGGTGCTCATCGCGCTGGTCGCTGTCGCGATCATCGTGGGGTCGGTCGTGGTGAGCAAGCGGCGCTCGGTCGTGGTCGGCGGGGACGGCGACTCGACGGCGCGGCAGGCCGGTCCGCGGCGCGAGCTGAGCGACGACCGCCTCGACGAGGACCGTTCGGTGGGCGCGCGTCTCCCCGGTGAAGCCGAAGGTCGCTGAGGCGCCGGACGCCGCTGGGACGATTGCCGGGCCGGGCGGTCGCCTGCGCCCGGTTGCGCGGGGTCAGCCGGTCGTGGGACGCGGCGGCGCCACCCCTGCCCGACGGTTGTGGACGGCGGAGCCGGCTGTGGATGACGGCGCCCGCGGGACCACCGGTCTTCCTAGCGTCGCCGTGTCGGTCCCGTCCCGGGGCCGCGGCAACGCCGGGAGGCACCGTGTCCCACCTGATCTCCGTGCAGCTCGACGTCCTCGCCGTCCTGCTGGAGGAGCTGACCGCGCTGGGTCGCCAGCTGGCGGAGGAGGCGGAGCTCTGCGCGTCGACCGGCCGGTCGCTGGGCGAGGCGCTGGGCGGAGTGGGTGGCCTGGCCGCAGGGGACGTCGGCGCCGACTGGACGGCGGTGGTGACCGCGCTGGCCGGCCGGACGCTGGCGGTGGCGGCCACGGTGGATGCCGCCCTGGCCGCCTACCGCAGCGCTGATGCCGGGCTGGGCCGCGAGATCGTCGGCGGTCGGCTGGTCGCAGGTGCCCGGTGACCGGCGCCCCGACGCTGACCGAGGTGGCCGGCTGGGACGTCCCCCTGCTCCGTGGCGCGGTCGGCACCCTGGGCCTGGTGATTCAGCGGCTGGTGCCCTGGCGGGTGCGGCTCGATGCTGTCGGCCGGCAGTTCGGTGGTGCCGAGTGCTGGTCCGGTCCGGCCGGCACGGCCGCCGCGGCCGCCCTCGTCGAGCTGTCCGCGGTCACCAGCAGGGTGCGAACCGCGCTGGACGCCGCCTCCGGCCTCCTGGCCGCCGCGGTGACGGACGCGGCCGAGGCCCAGCACCTGGCCTCCGCCGCGCTGTCGGTCGCCGCGGCCGGGGGAGTGCCCCTCGACAGCACCGGGAAGCCGCTCCCCGAGGCCGGCGGGCCCACCGCCGTGCTGCCGCCGGGCGACCGGGCCGACCGTCGGCTGACCACTGCGCGGTCAGGCGCGCTGGCCGACGAGGCACTCGCGGCGGCCACCCGGACGCTCATCGCGGTGCACTCCGCCGCGGAGCCGGTCGGCCGCCTCCGCCAGGCCGCCGGGCCCGGCGCGGTGGGCTTCGACGACCTCACCGCGCGGCTCGCCCCGGTCGGCCCCATCGTCCCGCCACCGCCACCGCCACCGCCACCGCCACCGCTGCCCGGCGACCGCGGGCCGGGCGCAGTGGCCACCTGGTGGGCGGGGCTGTCGGCCGCGCAGCAGCGGGCCGTGGTCGCCACGAGGCCTGGCAAGGTGGGCGGACTGGACGGACTGCCCGGCTGGGCACGGGACCTGGCCAACCGGCGGCTGCTGGACCGCTCCCTGGGGGAGCTGCCGCCTGGCGGCGCGCGCGACATGGCCACCGCCGTCGCCGCCGAGGTGCGCCACCGGGAGGGCGCCGGACAGCCGGTCCGGCTCCTGCAGTTCGACCCCGCCGGGGACCTGGTCTCGTTGTCCCTGGGGAACGTCGACACCGCCGCGGCGGTCGCGCTGCTGGTCCCCGGTATCCGCACGACGCCGGCCGACGACCTCCGCAACGTCACCGACGACGCCGCCGACGTGGCGGCCGCGGCCACGGCGGCCGCCCCCGGACTGGCCGTGGCGACGGTCGTCTGGCTCGGCTACCGGACGCCGCACCTGCTCGGCGCACCATTCCGCTGGGCCGCCGACCGCGCGGCACCCGCCCTGGACGGCGCTCTCGACGGGCTGGCGGCCGCCCGCTCCGCTCCCGGGGCGGCACCGCCGCCGCGCACGACGGTGCTGGCCCACAGCTACGGCACGCTGGTCACCGGCCGCGCGGCCCGGCAGCCCGGCCGGCTGGCGGCCGACGCGGTCGTCCTGCTGGGCAGCCCCGGCGTGGAGGGGTGGACGGCGCGGGACCTGGAGGCCCCGGAAATCTACGGCGCCTGGTCCCCGGCCGACCTGGTCGCGGTGACGGCCGGCTTCGGGTCCGGCCCCACCGACCCCTGGTTCGGCGACGTCGAGCTGCCCACCGACCCCACCCAGGGGCACGCCCATTACTACGACGCCGATCGGCCGACCCTGGCCGCGATCGGCGAGGTCGTGGCGGGCCGCCGGGATCCCGGTTGACCGGCTGCCGAACGCGCGGGAACAGCCGTCCGCGCCAGTCGTTGTGCCGATTGCGGCGCGCCCGTGTCGCCTCGCCGTCCGGCCGTGCCGGGAGGCCGTGGCCTACCGTGGCCTCGCCGAGCGGGTGCACGTCCAGTGCAGCCGCGTGCGTCCGGGTCCGTCCCGGCGCCTGCAGTCAGCACCCCGACAGGAGCACCGTGCCGCCCACCAAGACCGCGAAGTCCGCAACCACAACCGACTCGGCCGCCGGTACCCGCACGCCCCGCAAGCGTGCCGCCGCGGGCGGTGGCAAGCCGCTGGTCATCGTGGAGTCGCCGACGAAGGCGACCAAGATCGCGGGCTATCTGGGCGCTGACTATGTCGTCGAGGCCAGCGTCGGGCACATCCGCGACCTGCCGCGCAACGCCGCGGACGTGCCGGCGGCGCACAAGGGGGAGTCGTGGGCCCGGCTGGGCGTCGACGTCGACAACGGGTTCTCTCCGCTGTACGTGGTGAGCCCCGACCGCCGGCAGCAGGTCACCCGGCTCAAGCAGCTGGTCAAGGACGCCAGCGAGATCTACCTCGCCACCGATGAGGACCGCGAGGGCGAGGCCATCGCCTGGCACCTCATCGACACCCTCAAGCCGACCGTCCCGGTCCGCCGGATGGTCTTCCACGAGATCACCCGGGAGGCGATCGCCCGGGCGGTGGCCAACCCCCGTGAGCTGGACACCGCGCTGGTCGACGCGCAGGAGACCCGCCGGATCCTCGACCGGCTCTACGGCTACGAGGTCTCACCCGTGCTGTGGAAGAAGGTGCTGCCCAAGCTCTCGGCTGGTCGCGTGCAGTCGGTGGCCACGCGCATCGTCGTCGAGCGCGAACGTGCCAGGATGCGTTTCACCGCCGCCGACTACTGGAGCCTCGACGGCCTATTCGAGGTGGCCGACCGGCGTGCCGACGCCGATGCGGGGGAGCCGACGACCCTGCGAGCCCGGCTGGTGACCGTCGACGACAGCCGGGTCGCCACCGGCCGCGACTTCGACGCCGACACCGGTGCCGTCACCAGCAACGTCGTTCATCTCGACGAGGCCGGTGCCCGGGGGCTGGCGGCGCGCCTGGAAGGTCGCCCGGTCACCGTGAGCCGGGTCGAGGAGAAGGACTACACCCGCAAGCCCTACGCGCCGTTCATCACCTCCACCCTGCAGATGGAGGCCGGCCGCAAGCTGGGCTGGTCTTCGGCGCAGGTCATGCGGGTCGCCCAGCGGCTGTACGAGAACGGCCACATCACCTACATGCGGACCGATTCGACCAACCTGTCCACCGAGGCGATCACCGCCGCCCGCAGGCAGGCCGCCGAGCTCTACGGGGACGCCTACGTCCCCGCGGAGCCGCGTCGCTACGCGACCAAGGCCAAAGGTGCCCAGGAGGCGCACGAGGCCATCCGTCCGGCCGGTGACTCCTTCCGGACCCCCGGCCAGCTGGCCGGGCAGCTGGCCCGCGACGAGTTCCGTCTCTACGAGCTGATCTGGCAGCGCACCATCGCCTCCCAAATGGCCAACGCCGTGGGCAAGACCCTGAGCATCCGGTTGGCCGGCAGCTCCAGCACCGGCGAGACCGTGGAGTTCACCGCCTCGGGGCGCACCATCACCTTCCCCGGCTTCCTGCGGGCCTATGTCGAGGGGCGGGACGAGGGACACGGCACCGACGATGCCGAGGCCGACGACAGCGAGCGCCGGCTGCCGCGGGTGGAGCGGGGCCAGCGGCTGGACACCCGCGAGCTCGACCCCCGGGGACACACCACCAGCCCGCCGGCGCGCTACACCGAGCCCAGCCTCACCGCCCGGCTGCAGGAGCTGGAGATCGGCCGGCCATCCACCTACGCCTCGATCATGCAGACCATCCAGGACCGCGGGTACGTGTGGAAGAAGGGCTCGGCGCTGGTGCCGACCTTCGTCGCGTTCGCCGTCGTCAACCTGCTCGAGCAGCACTTCGCGGCGCTGGTCGACTACGACTTCACCGCCCGGCTGGAGAACGAGCTGGATGAGATCGCCGGGGGCACACTGCGCCGGGTCGACTGGCTCACCGAGTTCTACTTCGGCGGCGAGGGCGGCCACGCCGGCGGCATCGCCGCCTCCGGCGGACTGAAGTCGGTCGTCGGGCAGCGGCTGGAGGAGATCGACGCCCGCGGCGTGAACTCAATCCCGCTGCGGGCCACCGCGCCCAACGGCGATCCGGTCGTCGTGCGGGTCGGCCGGTACGGGCCCTACCTGCAGGCCGGTGGCGAGGACGGCGCCCGAGTGAGCATCCCGGACGAGATCGCTCCCGACGAGCTCACCAGCGAGCGGGTCACCGAGCTGCTGGACGCCCCGTCCAGCGACCGTGAGCTGGGCACCGACCCGGAGACCGGGCACCCGGTGGCCGTGAAGGCCGGCCGGTACGGGCCCTACGTCACGACCGTCGTCCCCGAGGGCAGCAAAGAGAGCCCCCGCACGGCGAGCCTGTTCAAGACCATGTCGCCGGAGACGGTGACCCTGGAGCAGGCGCTGCAGCTGCTCACCCTGCCGCGCATCGTGGGCAGCACGCCGGAGGGCGAGGAGATCCAGGCGCTCAACGGCCGCTACGGGCCCTACGTGAAGAAGGGCACCGACTCCCGCTCCCTGCCGAGTGAGGAGGCGCTGTTCACGATCACCCTGGACGAGGCGCTGGTGATCTTCGCCCAGCCCAAGCAGCGTGGCCGCGCCGCCGCCGCGGCGCCGCTGAAGGAGCTCGGCGCCGACCCGGTGAGCGAGGGCCAGGTCACCGTGCGAGAGGGCCGCTTCGGGCCCTACGTCACCGACGGTGAACACAACGCCAGCCTGCGCAAGGGCGACGACATCGAGACGATCACCCTCGAGCGGGCCGCCGAGCTGCTGGCCGACCGACGGGAGCGGGCACCGGTGAAGAAGAAGGCCGCCAAGAAGACGGCGGCCAAGAAGGCCCCGGCGAAGAAGGCGGAGGCGAAGAAGACGACCGCCAAGAAGGCGGCGGCGAAGGCTGCCGCCGACACCGTTCCGGCCGGCTGAGGTCGGGCGCGGTGGAGGGCTGGCAGGAGCGCCGGACGTCGTTCGGCTCGGTCGCGGCCGACTACGCCGCGCTGCGCCCGGGATATCCGGCCGACGCGGTCGCGTTCATGCTGGGCGATCGGGCCCTGCGGGTGCTCGACCTGGGCGCCGGCACCGGGCTGCTCACCGACGTCCTGCTGGCCGCCGGGCACGAGGTGGTCGCCGTCGACCCGTCGCCGCCGATGCTCTTCCAGCTGCGGCACCGGCTGCCGCAGGTGCAGACGGGCGAGGGGGGAGCAGAGGCCGTGCCGCTGCCGGACGCATCGGTGGACGCCGTCGTCGCCGGCCAGGCCGCGCACTGGTTCGACCCGGCGCCGGCGGCGGTCGAGCTGCGCCGGGTGCTGCGCCCGGGCGGGGTGGTCGGGCTGATCTGGAACACCCGCGACGAGCGGGTGCCCTGGGTGCATGCCCTGGGCGAGCTGCTGGCCGTCGAGGCACGCGACCACGAGGCCGACCAGGGCGTCGTCGACCGGTTCGCCACCGAGTTGCCCGCCACCGTCGAGGTGGCCGACTCCGCGATCATCCAGCGGATCAGGCCGGAACAGGTCGTCGGCGGCATCGGCACCCGCAGCTACGTGGCCACCATGGACGGCGCGCGCCGGGCGGAATTCCTCGGCCGGGTCCGCGACCTGCTGGCCACCCACCCCGACACCGGCGGTCGCGAGCAGCTCGAGCTGCCGTACACGACCCGGGCGTACCGACTCACCCCCCGCTGACCCGGGCCGGGCGCCTCAACTCGCCCGGTGCCCCACGGCGAACACCCGGCGGAAGGGCAGCACCGTCGTCCCGTCGTCCCGTGGGGGGTACGCCTCCCGCAGGGCGGCGGCGTACTCGGCAGTGAACGATGCGGCTGCCTCCTCGTCGAGCCCGGCGAGCACCGGGCGCAGCGCGGTCCCGCCCACCCAGCGCAGCACCGCGTCCTCCCCGGTCAGCACATGCAGATAGGTGGTCTCCCAAGCGTCGGCAGCCAGCCCCGCTCCGGTGAGCACGTCGAGATAGCCGGCCGGCGGCAGGGCGGCGTCCGGGTCCGGCGCGGCGTCGGCGAGCTGCGCCACCCACCGTGTTGAGCGGCACAGCTGGGCCAGCAGGGCGTGCGAGGGGGCGCGGAAGTTGCCGGGCACCTGAAGCGCCAGCCAGCCGCCCGGCGGAACGGCCGCCGCCCAGCCGGCCAGCAGCTCGGGGTGCTCGGGGACCCAGTGCAGCGTGGCGTTGCTGACCAGGACGTCTATCGGCCCGTCCGGCAGCCAGTCGCGGACGTCGGCCCGGGTGAACTCCAGCCGGCCGGGCACGGCGTGCTCGGCCGCCGCGGCCAGCATGCTCGCGGAGCTGTCGACGCCGGTGACGCGCGCCCGCGGCCAGCGCCGCAGAAGCTTCGCGGTGACCGACCCGTCGCCACAGCCCAGGTCCACCACCACGGCCGGGTGCTCGGCGCCGACCCGGCCGAGCAGGTCGGCGAAGGGGCGGGCGCGCTCGTCGGCGAAGCTCAGGTAGGCGGCGGGGTCCCACGCAGGCGCTCCTCGGTCCGGCACGCGGCCGAGGGTAGCTCCGGAGCGGGAAGGGGCAGTCGCGTCGGTGCCGGCCGGTACGGTTGCTGCGCCGAGCCCACGCCCGACCGCACCCAGCGCCAACCCACCTCCGGGGGTCTCGATCAGCTCCGACCCGACGGCCGGTTCGTTCCCGAGCCGTCCCGCTGCAGGCGGTCCGCCCGACGGTGTCGCCGTCCCGGCGCCGGACGCCGTCACCGGGCCGGGTATCTCCGTCCCCGCCGACGGGCTCTCCTCGGCCGGGCTGCCGACCGCCCAGGACGAGGGGGTGGCCTCGCTGGCCGGGCTGCACGATGAGCCGCTGGACAACGAGCTGCGCAGCTCGGGCGCGGTGACCACCGACGACCACGAGGGCGCGCCGAACCCGCTCAGCCTGGTCGCCAAGCTGCGTGCGGTGCTGCGGGTGCGCGACTTCCGCAAGCTGTGGCTGTCGATGTCGCTGTCCAGCTTCGGTGACTGGCTGGGCCTGCTGGCGATCACCGCGACCGCGACGTCGCTGGTCGACAGCTTCGCGGGCAAGAACTACGCGCTCGGCGCGGTGCTGTTGTTCCGGCTGCTGCCGGCGATCCTGCTGGGCCCGCTCGCCGGCGCCTTCGCCGACCGGTTCGACCGGCGCAAGACGATGGTGGTCACCGACGTCCTGCGCTTCGCCTTCTTCGCCTCGATCCCGTTGGTCAACAACCTGGTCTGGCTGTTCGTCGCCCAGTTCATCATCGAGGCGCTCAGCCTCTTCTGGATCCCGGCCAAGGACGCCGCGGTCCCGAACATGCTGCGCAAGGACCAGATGGAGCCGGCCAACCAGCTCTCCCTGGTCACCACCTACGGGTTGACCCCGGTGCTGGCGGCGGCCGTGTTCGCGCTGCTCACCAGCATCGGCGGGGGTGTCAGCGGCATGCTGCCCGACGTCAACGAGGTCGACCTCGCGCTGTACCTCAACGCGCTCACCTTCCTCGTCGCCGCGGTCGTCATCTGGAACCTCCCCTCGATCAGCGGGCGCCGCGCCGTCGGGGAGCAGATCACCGGCGAGAGCTTCCTGGGGTCGCTGCGGCACGGCTTCTCCTTCGCCGGGCACACCCCCCTGGTCCGCGGGCTGGTCGTCGGCATCACCGGCGCGTTCGTCGCCGCCGGCGTCGTCATCGCCACCGGCCAGGCGTTCGCCAACGCCCTGGGTGGCGGGCAGGCGGCCTACGGGCTGCTGTTCGGGGCGGTGTTCATCGGGCTGGGCATCGGCATCGCGCTGGGCCCCAGCGTCGCCCGTGACCTGGCCCGCGAGCGGTTGTTCGGCGTGGCGATCGTCGGCGCCGGCGTGGTCGTCGTCCTGTTGGCCTGCACCTTCGCGCTGTGGATCGCCCTGCTGCTGGTCGTGCTGATGGGCTTCTTCGCCGGCATCGCCTACCTCGCCGGGTTCACCCTGCTGGGCACCGAGATCGACGACGCGATCCGCGGCCGCACGTTCGCGCTGGTCCAGTCCCTGGTGCGGGCCGCGCTGATCCTGTCCCTTGCGCTGGTTCCCTTCGGGGTCGGCCTGCTCGGCCAGCACCAGGTCGACGTCGGCGCGTTCGTCTTCCCGGTCACCGGGGAACGGATCATGCTGCTGATCGCCGGCGTCCTCGCCGTGGGCGTCGGGGTGGTCGCCTACCGGCAGATGGACGACGGCCGCCCGGTGCCGCTGGTCGCCGACGTCGTCACCGCGCTGCGCCGGGACACCACCGCGCGGCGCCGGCTGGCCGGCGGCGGGGTGCTCATCGCCTTCGAGGGCGGCGAGGGCGCCGGCAAGTCCACCCAGGTGCGGCAGTTGCAAGAGTGGCTGGCGCAGGAGGGTTTCCTCGCCCGGTCGACCTTCGAGCCGGGGGCCACCGCCTCGGGGGCCGGCATCCGCTCGATCGTGCTGGACCCGGCGAGCGCCGGGCTGTCCGCACGGGCGGAGGCGCTGCTGTACGCCGCCGACCGGGCCCAACACGTGCATGACGTGCTCCGCCCGGCCCTCGACGCGGGGGAGGTGGTCATCACCGACAGGTTCGTCGACAGCTCGCTGGCTTACCAGGGTGCTGGCCGCACCATCCCCATGGACGACGTCCGCTCCATCTCCCGCTGGGCCACCCAGGGGCTGCAGCCCGACCTCACGGTGCTGCTGGACCTGCCGCCGGAGACCGGGTTGGCCCGCGCCCGCGGCCGGGCCACCGCGGACCGGTTGGAGGCGGAGTCCCTGGACTTCCACCAGCGGGTGCGGCGCACCTTCGCCGCGCTGGCCGAGTCCTCGCCCGACCGGTACCTGGTGCTCGACGCGACCCGTTCCCCCGAGGAACTGGCCGCCGCGATCCAGGCCCGGGTCAGGGGTCTGCTGGCCGGTCTGCCGGTGCAGACGGTGCCGGAGGGGGAGCGGGCGCCGCGCAGCCCGCACGGCGCCACCGTGCAGTCGCACCAGTGAGTGCCCCGCCGGCCGGCCTAACCCCCGGGGTCTGGGCCGACGTCATCGGCCAGCCCGACGTGGTCGCCGAGCTGCAGGCGGCCGTGGCCCAGCCGGCGTCGATGACCCACGCCTGGCTGTTCACCGGCCCGCCCGGTTCGGGCCGCTCGGTCGCCGCCCGGGCCTTCGCGGCCGCGCTGCAGTGCCCGCAGGGGGGTGACGGCACCTGTCATGCCTGCCGCACAGCACTGAGCGGCAGCCACGCCGACGTGCACCGGGTGGTGCCGGAGGGGCTGTCCATCGGGGTCGCCGAGGTCCGTGAGCTGGTGCGGGTGGCCGGCCGGGCGCCGTCCCAGGGACGGTGGCAGATCATCGTGGTCGAGGACGCCGACCGGATGACCGAGCAGGCCGGCAACACCGTGCTGAAGATGCTCGAGGAGCCGCCGCCGCGCACAGTCTTCCTGCTCTGCGCGCCCTCGCTGCACCCCGACGACGTGCCGGTCACCATCCGCTCCCGCTGCCGGGTGGTGGGGTTGCGCACCCCGCCGGTCGACGCCGTCGCCGAGGTGCTGGTGCGCCGGGACGGCATCGACCCCGCGTTGGCGGCGTGGTCGGCGGCCGCGGCCGGTGGCCACGTCGGCCGGGCCCGGCACCTGGCCCGCGACGAGTCGGCCCGGCTGGCTCGCAAGGCCGTGCTGGACATCCCGCTGTCACTGGTCTCGCTGGCCGCCTGCCTCAACGCCGCCGACGACCTGGTCGGCTCGGCGAAGGAGGAGTCCGACCGGGCGACCGCCGCGGTCGACGGGGTGGAGACCGACGCGGTGAAGGCGAGCCTGGGCGTCGGTGCCCGCGGGCCGGGCGTCGCTGCGGCCAGCCGGGGCGCCGGCGTGCTCAAGGAGCTGGAGAAGCGGCAGAAGTCGCGGGCCACCCGGCTCGGGCGCGACTCGCTGGACCGGGCGCTGGTCGACCTGGCCGCCCTCTACCGGGACGCGCTGGTGATCAGCGTGGTCGAGGCGTCGGCGGGGGAGACACCGGTCACCCTCGCGCACCCGGACCGACGCGCCGACGCCGCTGAACTGGCCCGCCGGATCGGCCCGGAGGGCGCGCTGAGACGGATCGACGCCATCCTGGCCGCGCGCACGGCGGTCGAGCAGAACGTCAAGCCGCAGATCGCCATCGAAGCGCTCACCGTGGCGCTGCGGCTGCCCGCCTGACAGCTCGCGGCGCCCCCGGGGGTCCGCAGGACGGGGCAGGGGGTGCCGTAAGCTCGGCGCCGCACGCCCGCCGCCTTAGCTCAGTCGGTAGAGCATCTCACTCGTAATGAGAAGGTCGTCGGTTCGATTCCGACAGGCGGCTCGCACCCGACCAGCCTGTTCGCACCGGGTCGACCCGCTCAAGGCCGACTTCTGGGGCTGACTGGGCACGAGTTGGGAACGGGACTGCATCCGGTCGATTCCGGTCTTCGGTGTCGCACGGTGGTCGTGGCAGGCGAACGGACCGACCATCTGTCGCGGCGCGGCGCGGCGAGCGCATCGCAGTCCCAGCCGGGCGCGCGCCCGGGGCCGCACCGCGTGCAGCGAGTCGCCGGTCCCCGTCGCCCTGGGCGGCCCACTATCGGGCGGTTGTCAGTCCGCCAAACCGCGGGCCTGACACCATCCTCGTCGTGACGAACGACCCGGAGTCAGGCTGGTACGCAGTGCGGTGCGTTTTCTCCGTGGAGTGGCCACCGAAGGCCGCGGGCCAGACCTACGAAGAGCGCGTCACTCTGTGGCAGGCGAGCACGGCTGACGAGGCGATCGAGCGGGCGGAGACCGAGGCGAGGCAGTACGCCGCCACCATCGAGGACTCCCCGTCGACCTACCTCGGCTTGGCTCAGTCTTTCCATCTGTTCGACTCGCCGGGCGACGGTGCGGAGGTGTTCTCGCTGATGCGCACGAGCGACCTGGGTCCTTCGGAGTACCTGGACGCGTACTTCGACAGCGGGACCGAACACCAACAGTCGTCGCCCTGAGCGGCCCACTCAGGGACACATCAACGACTGCGAGCGCATGGCGGTCGGGCACGGTGCACGCCGCGGGTCTGGCAGCCGGCGACTGGTCCAGCAGGCCGAATCAGCCAAAGGGAACTGGTGCGCTGGTCGAGGCCGCTGAACCCGTGCTGGCTCCCAAGTTGGCACGTTGCGCCCCTTCGGGTCACGACTGCACCGGCCGAGCACGAGCGAACGGTCGGAGGCCCGCCCATGCGAGGCCATCCGGACTCGTTGGGCGAATCCGCGGCGCCGACGGGTCAAGAGCGGCTGCGGTGCCGGTCGTCCGTGGCTCCTGCCTGGCGCTTGCGCGCGATAGGCTGCCCGCCGTGACCGAGCTCGGACCTGTCGCTTGGCTACCTGCCCCGATCAGGACCGAGCGGCTCACGCTTCGTCAGTCCGAGGCTCGGGACCGTGCGGCGTTCATCGAGCTGTTCGCCTCGCCTCAGGTAGGCACGTACATCGGTGGCGCCCGACCGCCTGATGAGCTTGAGCGCGCGGTGCCCGAGGTGCCCGGGCGGCGCCCCGGCTGTTTCGTGGTCGATCTCGACGGAGCGATGATCGGCTACATCACGTTCGACCGGCGCGGCGCAGAGCATCCGGGTCACGTCCGTCCGGAGGCCGGTGAGGCCGCGCTCGGCTACCTGTTCCTGCCGGAGGCGTGGGGACGTGGGTACGCCGCCGAGGCGTGCGCAGCCGCACTCGACTGGTTCGCCGGCGCGCTCCCCAGCGAGCCGGTGGTGCTCTGCACCCAGGCCGCCAACGACCGCGCGATGCGCCTCGCGGCGAAGCTGGGGTTCACAGAGGTGAAACGGTTCGAGGACTACGGCGCCGAGCAGTGGTTCGGCGCGTGGTCTTCGGTCACACTGCCCGGTTGAGCTCGGGCTCGACAGTGCGGCCCAAGCCCTTGCTGTCGGTCTGGGCCGACGGCGAGTATGCCGCCGTTGGACACCACGCCGCCGGCGTAGGCGGTGAAGGAGTCGCCGAGGGCCACTGCGCGGGAGCCGCCGGGGCGGGAGAACCGGGCGTCGAGCGCGGCTCCGACGGCGGTGGCTCGATCGTTGACCCAGGCGGCGACGGCCGAGGCAGAGGCCGCCTTCAGGGCACCATCCACTCCAGGGCGCTCCTCGCTCGGCGATCCGTGCCGGAGGCGGGATATCCGCCCTCGGAGCCGGACAGCGCTCGGACGCCCAGCGGAACAGGCCCAACCAGCGTTGAACAGGTCAAGTGGTGGCAGAAAGGGTGATGCCATGTGGCGCGGCGATTCGCTGGGCGATCTGGGTCGCGCGGACGTCGAGACGCTCGGCGGCTGCCCGGGCGTAGATCACGGCGACGAAGAGCGCGTAGGTCCACAGCGGGGACTGCCACCAGCCGGCGTCGTGGAGTAGATCTGGCCGCAGGCCGCCGCGCATGCAGGCGGCGGCGTAGAGGGCGTACTGACTGTTGCGGTGCTCGACGCGGCCGCCGAACGTCGCCTCGGGCAAGTGGCGCCCCTGCAGCCCTTCGTAGGCCAGGGGTTTCCCGCCGACCGGGCAGGCGAGATCCAGGGCGGTGACCGCGAGATCGAGCATGGCGACGTCCGGCGTGAAGGAACCGCCCACATGGTGAGGGGCCAGGGCGCCGACGAGGTCCTGAACGTCGTCGCCGCGGCGGTAGCCCGACAGCACGGCCTTCGCCGCGGCGGAGGCCCGACAGCACGGCCTTCTGGGCCTGACGGTGGGGCGCGTCCACTCCTGCGTCCGCTCGCTTGGCCATGGCGCCAGTGTTCCCCGTCGCGGTCACGGCCGGCAGACAGACGCTATCCGTCTGCGCTGCCCCACGCGGCGTCTCCCGCTGCCTGCGGCCAGGCGACGCTGCCACCTCGAGCCGGCAGCCCAGCGATTCCAGTCCCACCGCATGTCTCCACCTGGACAACACCAAGACCGCAGCCGTCGCACCCCTTGCGTCCAGGCCCACGCGATTCGTCGTGACGAGTTTTTCGCCGATGCGCCGCGGTGTCTGTCACCCGACCTCGGCCAGCTTCCGGAAGCGCCAGCTGAACCGAAGCGGACCGACAGCGGCGACCGGTGCATCGCGGCAGTCAGTAGGAGGCCGTCATCGACGCCTCTTGAGTCAGGGCCGCCCCGTACCAGGTGGGCTCGGCAGCAGGGGAGGACGGGCGTGGACAACGAGCAGCTGACCATCTGCGGGGTCCCGATGGCCGGCGGGTGGCGCGACCCCCGCGGTCTTCGGGCGATCCGCTCAAACCCGCGTCCGCGACCGCCGATGCCGGGAAATGGCATCTCTGGGCTGCTCCCGGCAGGGGCGACAGTCCTGATAGTGCAGCTGCCGGCCGCTCCGCGCGGTCGCGCGCGCTGGGGGTCCAGGACGTCGACGACCTCGGTGTCCGGACCGACCTGGTGACTGCCTGCCGCATCGCCCTCGGCGTCGGATCTACGACGGCCTATGCGCTGGCAGGCCGCGGCGAGCTTCTGTTCCCTGCCTGCCGGGTCGGCCGGCAGTGGGTCGTGCCCACCGCCGGTCTCCGGGCCTTCCTGGGCTTGCCGCAGCAGGAGTCGACCACGCCGGTCACCTCCTGACCCCAAGTCGACCGGTCATACGGCGAGCGCAGGGGTGACGCTGCCCGCCGGAACGTCACCCGGATGGCCAGCTCCGGCTCCCGCCGATGCTCCACGCGGGACGAGTGCAAGCCGCGGCCTCGGCCGCCTGTCGGCCCACGCCTTCCAGCAGATGCGTATAGGTGTCCGAGGTGATCCGGATGCCGGAGTGCCCGAGGTGTTTGGAGATGACGGTCATGTCGACGCCCGCCGCCAGCATGATCGACGCCTGCCCGTGCCGGAGGTCGTGCAGCCGCACCCGCCGCAGCCCTGCTTCGGCGACCAGCGCCCGGAACGTCTTGGAGACGACCTCGGGCTTGAGGTAGGACCCGTCCTCGCGGGCGAAGACCACGTCGTGGTCCTCGTAGGCCGTGCCGAACGCGGCCCTCTCCGCGTCCTGCTGGAGCCTGTGGGCGATCAGCGAGCCGACCGTCGCGGCGTCGAGATCCACCCGCCGGTCCTCACCGCTGGCCGTCTTGGGTTGCCCGACCACGCTCTCGTAGCCGACCTGCACCACCGCCTGGCGAACTCAGAGCACCCGTTTGTCCAGGTGTACGTCACCCCAGCGCAGACCCACCACCTCACCGCGACGGAGCCCCGTCATCGCGAGCACCTCGAACAGCACACCCAGCCGGTGGCCGGCGGCGATGTCGAGGAACGCGCCGAGTTCCTCGGGCTCCCAGGGCCGTACTTCGGGTCGGCGCATGGGTTCCAGCTCGGCCAGCGCCGCCGGGTTGTACCGGAGCATGCGGCGACGGACGGCGTCGTTCAGCGCCGACCGCAGGGTGGCGTGGATCCGGCGCACCGAGGACGGCGACAACCGCTGGCGACGGGTGCCCTGCCGGCGCAACGAGACCCGCGCCCGGTCGACGTCGTCCACGGTCAGGTCCGAGAGCCGAAAGTGACCCAGCAGCGGGATCCAGTAGTCCCGCAGGTGCTGCTGCGTGTGCAACGCGGTCGAGGGGCGGACCGGCCGGTGTCCTTCTTCCGCTCCAGCCAGCCCTCCAGGTAGCCGGCCACCGTGATTCGGCGCTGGTCCAGCACCCGCACGCCCTGTCCCGTCGCCGTCAACGAGGCCTGTAGCGCGACCTGGGCGTCAGCGGCGGTCTCGTAGCCGCCCCGCCGGACCTGCCGTCGCCGTCCGGAGGGGTCGCGGACGTCATGGACGAAGAACTACGACCCGTGCCGCTTCGGGCAGCTCTTCCGCCGGCCGCCCGCGTCGAGGACCGGCGGGCACGGGCACCGCTTGAACACCGTTCCGGTCACTGACAGCTCCCTCCGCACCGCCCGACCGCCCACCGGTCGAGCCGGGGGCTCGAGCGGCGGTCGGCAGCGTCGCGAAGGGTTCTGACACCGGCTCAGCGGGGGAGAAGCTGGGCACGAGATGGTCACGCCGTGTCCAGCGGTACCTGGTTCTCGATGGTCGAAGGCGGTCTCCGACACCGCCCCTGAGCTGGCAAAACGGTCTGGCACAGCGGCACCCGGCGGTGCCCGGTGAAGCCCCGGGCGCGCTCGTGATGAGAAGGTCGTCGGTTCGATTCCGACAGGCGGCTCTCCTCCGTCCCCAGCCAGGTCCGTCGGGCGTCCCTCACGCACGAGAACGAGCGCCCCGGCCCCCACGAGGGGGACCGGGGCGCTGTCGGACGCGGTGGGGTCAGTGCATCGGCGTGTCGAGCGCGCGCTGCCGGGAGGCCTCGATCTCGGCCTCGGCCGCTTCGCGACCGACCCAGTCGGCACCCTCGACGCTCTTGCCCGGCTCGAGGTCCTTGTAGGTCTCGAAGAAGTGCTGGATCTCCAGCCGGTCGAACTCCGACACGTCGTTGATGTCCTTGAGGTGGGCCATCCGCGGGTCGGTCGCGGGAACGGTGAGGACCTTGTCGTCCCCGCCCTTCTCGTCGGTCATCCGGAACATGCCGATCGCCCGGCAGGTGATGAGGCACCCGGGGAACGTCGGCTCCTCCAGCAGGACAAGGGCGTCGAGGGGGTCACCGTCCATCCCGAGCGTCTCCTCGATGTACCCGTAGTCAGCCGGGTACCGGGTCGAGGTGAACAGCATCCGGTCGAGACGGATGCGTCCGGTGGCGTGGTCCAGCTCGTACTTGTTCCGCTGGCCCTTGGGAATCTCTACCGTCACGTCGAACTGCACGCCCGATAGTCTGTCGTACGACCGTCGGACCGTGCTCGGTGAGGTCGCTCGAGGGGGTGAGGGGCATCTCATCGGGTTCTGGCTCAGCGTCCGAGGACGGCGCTGTACGGCTCCCGGACGACGCGCCGGTCACCCCGGGGGTCGCGGCTCCGCCGCCGGTTCCGGACGACGATGCCCCGGTGAGCCCGGACTATCACGGAGCCCCGACCACTTCGGACGGCGCCCCGGCAGCCGGGTCTCCGGCGCCTCCCCAGGATGCAGAGGCTCAAGCGGCCACCCCCGGCGGGGCGGCTCCCGGCGCCGGCGCTCAGCTCCGGATCGAGGAGGAGCGCCAGGTCGACGAGGAGCCCCCGGCCGACGCCGTGGACGACAGCTCCCCGGCGGGGGACACCGTTCCCGAGTCCGAGGTGCCCGTCGAGCGGGAGCCAGGGTTCGTCGTGGGGGGAGAGCCCGAGCCGGAGCCGGTCGTGGCAGAGGAGCCCGAGCCGGACCTGGAGCCCGTGCCGGCGCCTGTCGTGCCGGCAGAGTCGGAGCTCGTGCCCCCGCCCGTGGCCGACCTCGAACCGCCCGCGGCAGAGGAACCCGCGTGGCCGGTGAGCTGGGCGCCGGAGCCGGGGGTCGACGCACCGGTCTGGCCGCAGCCACCCGCTCCGGTCCCGACCACGGAGCTGACCCCGCGGCCGGTCCCCACCCCGCGCCCCGCCGCCGCCGGAGGCCCCGAGCCGCCGCCGGTGCCCGTGGACAGCCGGCTGGCGCCTGTCCCGCGCCCCACCCGGGCGTCCCGGCGGACCGGTGCGACCCCCGCCGTGCCGCCCGCCCGCCGCGGCGCCGGCCGCGCAGCAGCAGCATCCGCCGAGCGCCCGGGGCGACGCCGGGGCCGGGTGCTGCTGGCCGCCCTGGTCGCGGTCGTCGTCCTGGCTGTTGCCGCCGTCGCGGCGATCACCTTCCTGGGCGACCGCAGCGACCCCACGGCGGCGGAGCCAGTGCCCGATGCCGTCCTGCCCGACCTCGGCGAGCCCACCCCGGTGCTGGCCGCACTCTCCACCGCCGCCCTGGTCCCCGACCCGGCCGCGCTGGCCGCCGTGCTGACCCCGCTGCTGAGCGATCCGGCGCTGGGCGCCGGGCTGTCCGCCCAGGTCGTCGACGTGGCCACCGGCGAGGTGTTGTTCGCCCAGGACGCCCGGGACCCGAGCACGCCGGCGTCCACCGCCAAGCTGCTCACCGCACTGGCCACCCTCACCACCGTCGACCCGGCCAGCACGCTGTCCACCACCGTGGTGGCCGGCGCGACCCCGGGCGAGGTCGTGCTCGTCGGCGGGGGCGACCCGACGCTGTCCACGACCGCGCCATCGGTGGCCTATCCGGGCGCGGCCACCGTCGACGACCTGGCCGCGCAGGTGCAGGCGCAGCTGGGCGGGGCCCCGGTCACCCGCGTCGTCGTCGACAGCTCGCTGTTCAGCGGCCCGCTGACCGCGCCCGGCTGGGGGCCGGACGACGCCCCCTCCACCTACGCCGCCCCGGTCACCGCCACTGCCGTGGACGGCGCCCGGGTCGACCCCGGCAGTAGCCAGCGCAGCGGCGCCCCGGGCGCCGACGCCGGGCAGGCACTGGCCACCGCGCTCGGCGCCCCGGACGCCGCCGTCGTCCTCGGCACCGCTCCGGCCGGTGCGGCGACGCTGGCCACCGTCGAGTCGGCGCCGGTCGAGCGGCTGGTCGAGCAGGCGCTCACCGCCTCGGACAACCTGCTGGCCGAGTCGCTCGCCCGGCACGTGGCCATCGCCCGCGGCCTGCCGGCCACCTTCGCCGGCGCTGCCCAGGCCATCACCTCCGCGGTCGCCGACGCCGGCCTGGACACCACCGGGCTCACCTTGTTCGACGGCAGCGGGCTGTCCCAGCAGGACCTGGTCCCGGCCCGGCTGCTGGTCGACGTGGTTCGAGCCGCCTCCGACGGCACGGTCCCGGACGCTGCCGGGCTGTTGTCCGGGCTGCCGGTCGCCGGCTACGACGGCACCCTCGCCGAGCGGGAGGGCGACGGGGACGGCATCCCCGGGGCCGTGCGCGCCAAGACCGGCACCCTGCTGGCCGTCAACGACCTGGCCGGCACGGTGCTGACCGCCGACGGCCGGCTGCTGGCCTTCGCCGTCCTCGCCGACGGCGCCGCGGGCAGCCTCAGCACCACCGAGACGGCCCTGGACGACGTCGCCGCGGCGCTCGCCGGCTGTGGCTGCCGCTGATGGCCACCCGTCAGGGGCCCGCGCCGAGCCTGCGAGGCGTGGGGGAGGGTGGTCCTTCTTCCGCGTACGGTGAGCCGATGACGTGCTCGACAGCACGGCGCAGCCGTTCCGCTCCTGCACCGGAGGTGGGTCGATGAGCCGCCCCGCCTCGCTGGTCGACTGGAACCTCGCCGAACGCACCGCCCGCCGGCTGCAGGGTCCCGGCCCGGAGACCACCCGGGAGGAGGCCGCCGCGGTCGTCGCCGAGCTGCACCAGGCCGCCGCCACCGCCGTCGCGCATGTCGAGGCACTTACCGGACTGCACCCCGTCTTCGGCGGCCCCGAGCCGACCGTCGCCGTGGTCGACCGGCCCGGCTGGGTCGACGCCAACACCAGCGGCATGGCCGCGCTGCTCGACCCGCTCGCGGCGGCGCTGCAGGCCAAGCAGGACAAGCCGACCAATCCGCTGGTCGCCGCCATCGGTTCGCGCGCCACCGGGGTGCAGGCCGGCGGCCTGCTGGCGTTCCTCTCCTCCCGCGTGCTCGGCCAGTACGAGGTCTTCGGCAGTGGCGGCCGGCTGCTGCTGGTAGCACCCAACATCGTGGAGACCGAGCGCAAGCTGGGCGTCGACCCGAGCGACTTCCGGCTCTGGGTGTGCCTGCACGAGGTCACCCATCAGCTGCAGTTCACCGCCGTCCCCTGGCTGCAGCCCTACCTCGAGCGGCAGATCCAGGAGTTCGTCGAGGCCACCGATCTCGACGTCGACGTGCTGCGCGACCGGCTCACCGACGTCGTCCGCAGCCTGGGCGCCGCCGTGCGCGGCGCCCCCGAAGACGAGGACGCCCCGCAGGGCCTGATGGCGCTGGTCCGCGACCCCGAGCAGCGGGCGGTGCTGGACCGGGTCACCGCGGTGATGAGCCTGGTCGAGGGGCACGCCGAGTTCGTCATGGACGGCGTCGGCCCGGACGTCGTCCCCTCGGTGCGCACCCTGCGCAAGCGGTTCGCCCAGCGGCGCAAGGGCCGGGGCCCGATCGACCGGGTGTTGCGCCGCCTGCTCGGGCTGGAGCAGAAGATGCAGCAGTACGCCGACGGCCGGGTCTTCGTGGCCGGCGCCGTCGAGCTGGCCGGCATGGACGGGTTCAACCAGGTCTGGGCCGGTCCGGCGAACCTGCCGTTGAAGGACGAGCTGACCGAGCCGGACCGCTGGGTCGAGCGGGTGCTGGGCACCCGCCCGGCCATCCCCGCCTGAGCCGGCCGCCGGTGGTCGGTCCGCCCCGGGCGGTCGCCATGGTCCGGCACGCCGTTCGGGGTGGGCTGCGGTACCCGGCGCAGCCGGTGCTCGTGGCCTGCAGCGGCGGAGCGGACTCCGTCGCGCTCGCCGCCGCCGTGGCCTTCGAGGCACGCGCGGCCGGAGTGCGTGCCGGTGGGGTGACCGTCGACCACGGCCTGCAGCCCGGCTCCGCCGAGCGGGCGGCCGGCACCGCGGTGCTGCTGCGCGGGCTGGGTCTGGACCCGGTGCTCGCCGTCCCGGTGACGGTGGGGGAGGAGGGGGGCCCGGAGGCCGCCGCCCGCACCGCCCGCTCCGCCGCCCTGGCCGCGGTGGCCGAGCAGCACGGCGCCCGGGTCGCCCTGGGGCACACCCTCGACGACCAGGCCGAGACCGTGCTGCTCGGGCTGGGCCGCGGGTCGGGCCCGCGGTCGGTGGCCGGCATGGTCGAGAACCGCACTGCCGCTGGGGCGACGTGGTGGCGCCCGCTGCTCGGGGTGCGCCGTGCCACCACCCGGCAGGCGTGCGCCGACCAGGATCTCCCGGTCTGGGACGACCCGTGGAACACCGACCCCACCTATACCCGGGTCCGGTTGCGCACCGAGGTCCTGCCGCTGCTGGAGGAGGTGCTCGGCGGAGGGGTCGCCCCGGCCCTGGCCCGCACCGCCGGCCTACTGCGCGAGGACCTCGACGCCCTGGACGCTCTGGCGGCGGCAGAACTGGTCGCGCTGGACGGGGACGGCGGACTCCCGGCTGCGCGGATGACCGCGCTGCCCGACGCGCTGCGCCGCCGGGTGCTCCGCGGCTGGCTGACCGGGGCGGGCGTGGTGGACCTGCAGTGGGTCCACCTACGGGGCGTCGACGAGCTGCTCACCCGCTGGCACGGCCAGGGCCGGGTGGACCTACCCGGCGGTGCGGGCGTCGTCCGGGCGTCTGGCAGGCTGGTCCTGCAGCCGCCCGGCACCGCCGGCCGACCCCTTGCCCCCGACCTCCCCGAGGAGTCCGAGCCGTGACCGAGCCCGCCACCGCCGACAACGTGAAGGGCCCACTCGGCCCCGACCACGGCTACGGCCCGGACATCGACCACGTGCTGCTGTCCGAGGAGCAGATCCAGGCCAAGATCGGCGAGCTGGCCACCACCATCGCCACCGACTACGCCGGCCGCGAGGTGCTGCTCGTCGGCGTCCTCAAGGGCGCGGTGCTGTTCATGTCCGACTTCGCCCGGGCGCTGCAGCTGCCCACCCAGATGGAGTTCATGGCGGTCTCTTCCTACGGGTCGGGCACCAGCTCCTCCGGGGTGGTGCGCATCCTCAAGGACCTCGACCGGGACATCTCCGACAAGCACGTTCTGGTGCTTGAGGACATCATCGACTCCGGTCTGACCTTGTCCTGGCTGCTGAAGAATCTGGGTGGCCGGCGGCCGGCCTCCCTCGAGGTCTGCGCCCTGCTGCGCAAGCCCGACGCGGTCCAGGTCGAGGTCCCGGTGAAGTACGTCGGGTTCGACATCCCCAACGAGTTCGTCGTCGGCTACGGCCTGGACTTCGCCGAGCGTTACCGCGACCTGCCCTACATCGCCACGCTCAAGCCGGAGGTCTACTCCGGCTGAAGAAGAACACTGTCCTTCCACCCTTCGCAAGCTCAGGGCGGTGCCCTGGACGGGGCCAGCAGTGAGGACGGCGGGGGCACAGGGTCCCCGGTGTACCTTCGTGGCAACGACGTCGCCCCCGCGGCGGGGTGCCCACCGGGTCGCGCGGCGTCCCCGACGATCAGGAGGGTCGACGGGCGGCCGGGGAGTCCCGGATCGCCCGGCATCGGTGTATGGAGCGTAAGAAGATCGTCCGTTCGGCCTGGTTCTGGGTCGCCCTCGTCGTTGTGCTGGCGTTCGTCGCCTCCACCTTCCTACGGGGCAACGATGGGTACGACACAGTTCCGACGTCGACGGCGCTGGCCCAGTTCGACGACGGCAACGTCGCGAAGGCGACCATCAACGACAAGGAACAGACCCTCGACCTGGACCTGGAGTCCGCGGTCAACGGCAGCACGAAGATCACGGCCGCCTACCCGATCGGCGCCTCGGACCGGGTGTTCGACCTGGTGCGTGGCGACGGCAGCTCGCGGGTCGACTTCGACACCAACGTCACCCAGGACAACCTCCTGGTCAGCGTGCTGGTGAGCTTCCTGCCCTTCGTCATCCTGCTGCTGCTGCTGTTCTGGCTGTTCAACTCGATGCAGGGCGGCGGCCGGGGCGTGATGGCCTTCGGCAAGTCCAAGGCCAAAGTGGTCAGCAAGGACACCCCCAAGACGACGTTCGCCGATGTCGCCGGTGCCGACGAGGCCATCGAGGAACTGCAGGAGATCAAGGACTTCCTGCAGAACCCCGTGAAATATCAGGCGATCGGCGCGAAGATCCCCAAGGGCGTGCTGCTGTTCGGTCCTCCCGGAACCGGCAAGACACTGCTGGCCCGGGCGGTCGCCGGCGAGGCCGGTGTGCCGTTCTACGCGATCTCCGGCTCGGACTTCGTCGAGATGTTCGTCGGCGTCGGCGCCAGCCGGGTGCGCGACCTGTTCGAGCAGGCCAAGACCAACGCCCCGGCAATCATCTTCATCGACGAGATCGACGCCGTCGGCCGGCACCGCGGCGCCGGCATGGGTGGCGGCCACGACGAGCGTGAGCAGACGCTGAACCAGATGCTGGTCGAGATGGACGGCTTCGACGTCCGCGGCGGAGTGATCATGATCGCCGCCACGAACCGGCCGGACATCCTGGACCCGGCGCTGCTGCGCCCGGGCCGCTTCGACCGGCAGATCGCCGTCGACCGCCCCGACCTGCTCGGCCGCACCGCCGTCCTGAAGGTGCACGCCACCGGTAAGCCGCTGGCCCCCGACGTCGACCTGGCGACCGTTGCCCGGCGTACGCCTGGGTTCACCGGTGCCGATCTGGCCAACGTGCTCAACGAGGCGGCGTTGCTGACGGCCCGGCACAACGGCACGGTGATCACTGACGCCACCCTCGAGGAGGCCATCGACCGCGTGCTGTCCGGCCCGGAGCGCAAGACGCGGGCGATGAGCGACAAGGAGAAGAAGGTCACCGCCTACCACGAGGGCGGGCACGCGTTGGTGGCGCACGCCCTGCCCAACCTGGACCCGGTGCACAAGGTGACGATCCTGCCGCGCGGGCGCTCGCTCGGGCACACGCTGGTGCTGCCGATGGAGGACAAGTACACCCAGACGCGGTCGGAGATGATCGACACGCTGGCGTACATGCTGGGTGGGCGGGCCGCCGAGGAGCTCGTGTACCACGAGCCCACCACCGGTGCCGGCGACGACATCGAGAAGGCCACCGGCATGGCCCGCTCGATGGTCACCCAGTACGGCATGAGCGCCAAACTCGGCGCGGTGAAGTACGGCAGCACCGACGCCGAGCCGTTCCTCGGCCGGGACATGGGCTCGCGGCCGGGCTACTCCGAGGCCGTCGCCGCCGACATCGACGCCGAGGTGCGGGCGCTGATCGAGGCCGCGCACGACGAGGCCTGGGAGATCCTGGTCACCCACCGGGATGTGCTGGACGCCCTCGTGCTCGAGCTGATCGAGAAGGAGACGTTGTCCAAGGACGACATCGCCCGGATCGCCGGCGGTGTCGACAAGCGCCCCGCACTGGCGCCGTACAACGGCTTCGGCAAGCGGACGCCGTCGCAGCGTCCGCCGGTGCTCACCCCGGGCGAGCTCGCCCGCAGCAACGGGAACGGCAACGGGCAGGTGCACGGCGACTCGATCCCGGTCGGCGACGTCGGCGCACCCGCACCGGGCCGGTGACCGCCGGTACCAGCGGGGGGCGGTTCGAGGTCGACCAGGCGCGGGCCGAGGCCGCCGTCCGCGAGCTGCTCCTGGCGGTCGGGGAGGACCCCGACCGCCCGGGGCTGCAGGACACCCCGGCCCGGGTCGCCCGCGCCTACGCCGAGACCTTCGCCGGCCTTGGCCAGGACGCGGACGAGATCCTCTCGACGACGTTCGACGAGGACCACGACGAGCTCGTGCTGGTCAAGGACATCCCGATGTACTCGACCTGCGAACACCACCTGGTCCCTTTCCACGGCATGGCGCACGTCGGCTACATCCCCGGGGCCGACGGGCGGGTGACCGGTCTGTCCAAGCTGGCCCGGCTGGTCGACGTCTACGCCCGGCGGCCGCAGGTCCAGGAGCGGATGACCCGGCAGATCGCCGACTCACTGTTCGAGGGGCTCAAGCCGCGGGGCGTGATCGTGGTGATCGAGGCCGAGCACCTGTGCATGGCGATGCGGGGCATCCGCAAGCCCGGGTCGCGGACGATGACCTCCGCGGTGCGGGGGATGTTCCGGGACAACCCGGCCACCCGGGCCGAGGCGATGAGCCTCATCCTGGGCCGTTCGTGAAGGCGACGGGGTCGTGAGCCTCGCAGCGAGATGCCCGGAGCCGACAGGGCGTGAGCATCGCAGCGAGCGTCAGCGAGCGAGGAGCGGAGCGACCGCGGAGGCGACCTGCGTCGTCGAGCGAGGAGCGGAGCGACCGCGGAGGCGACCTGCGTCGTCGAGCGAGCAGTGGAGCGAGCCCGGAGTCGAGCCATCGGCGATGAGGCCATGAGCGCCACCCTCCCGCGGCCCGGGCACTGCGTGGTGATGGGCGTCCTGAACGTCACCCCCGACTCCTTCTCCGACGGCGGCTGCTTCGCCGACCGCGGCGCCGCGGTCGCGCACGGACTGGCGATGCACGCCGCCGGCGCGGACTACGTCGACGTCGGGGGGGAGTCCACTCGCCCCGGCGCCGACCGGGTCGACGCTGCAGAGGAGTGCCGGCGCGTGGTGCCGGTCGTCCGTGAGCTGGCCGCCGCCGGGGTCCGGGTCAGCGTCGACACCACCCGGGCCGAGGTCGCCGCTGCCGCGCTGGAGGCCGGCGCCGTCCTGGTCAACGACGTCAGCGGCGGCCTGGCCGACGCCGGGATGGCGCCGCTGGTCGCCGACGCCGGGGTGCCGTGGGTGCTGATGCACTGGCGCGGCCACAGCCGGGAGATGTATGCCGCGGCCCGCTACGGCGACGTGGTCACCGAGATCGCCGCAGAGCTGACCGCCCGAGTGGAGGACGTCGTGGCCGCCGGGGTCGCCCCCGAGCAGCTGGTGCTCGACCCGGGGCTCGGCTTCGCCAAGCGGTCGGTGCACAACTGGTCGCTGCTCGCCGGCCTGGACCGGCTGGTCGCGATCGGGCTGCCGGTGCTGGTCGGCGCCTCGCGCAAGGGCTTCCTCGGCCGCCTGCTGGCCGACGCGGACGGCACGCCACGGCCCGCGGACGGCCGGGAGGCCGCCACGCTGGCCACCACCGTGCTGGCCGCCCAGGCCGGGGCGTGGGGCGTGCGGGTGCATGACGCGGCCGCCTCTGTCGACGCCGTGCGCACCGTCGGCGCCGTACAGGCCGCCCGCCGCGGAACGGGGCAGCCCCGTGCCTGACCGACCCACCTTCGGTGCCGGAGCGGAGCGGCTCCGCCGCACGGTTCCGGACCGGATCACCGTGCACGGGCTCACCGGCCACGGCCACCACGGCGTCTACCCCGCCGAGCGCGAGCACGGGCAGACCTTCCGGGCCGACGCCGTTCTCGAGCTGGACACCGCCCCGGCGGCCGCCACCGACGACCTCACCCGCACCGTCAACTACGCCGAGCTGTCCCAGCGGCTGCACGCGGTGCTCACCAGCGACCCGGTCGACCTCATCGAGACCCTGGCGCAGCGGCTGGCTGACGTCTGCCTGGCCTACCCGCTGGTGCAGGCGGTGGAGATCACCGTGCACAAGCCGGAGGTGGACCTCGGCGTCCCGGCCGCGGACGTCACCGTCGCGATCCGGCGACAGAAGGAACCCACCCCTCCCCACGACTCCGAAAGGACCCCCTTCCCCTCTCCCCTCACGAGCTCGGGGGAGCCTCCGAAGGGGGCCGGCGGGCCCCTAGGGCGGGTCCGATGAGCCGGGCGGTGCTGTCACTCGGCGGCAACCTCGGCGACCGGGTGGGCAACCTGCGCGGGGCCCTGGTCGCCCTCACCGGTTCCGGCCTGGTGGCCGGCTCGACGCTCTACGAGACGCCGCCGTGGGGTCCGGTCGAGCAGCCGCCCTACCTCAACGCGATCGCCGTCGTCCGCGGCGACCGGGACGCCGCCGGCTGGCTGGCCCTCGCCCACGAGCTGGAGCAGGCGGCCGGGCGCACCCGCGAGATCCGCTTCGGCCCGCGCACCCTGGACGTCGACGTGGTGACCGTCAGCGCGGACGACGGGACCCCGGTGCTCTCCGACGCCCCCGAGTTGACCCTTCCGCACCCGCGGGCCGCCGAGCGCGCGTTCGTGCTGGTGCCGTGGCTGTCCCTCGACCCACGCGCGGTGCTGCCCGGCCACGGGCGGGTGGCCGACCTGGTCTCCGCCCTGCCGCCCGCGGACGTCGCCGCCGTCGCGCGCTGGGAGCAACTGGCATGACCCCGGTGCGGCGCCGCGACCTGCTGGTGGTCGCCGTCGGGCTCGCGCTGGGGGCATGGCTGCTGGTGCGGGTCGGGTACCAGCTGCTGCCGAAGATGGACTGGTGGCTGCCGGTGCCGCTCGGCGTCCTGGCTCTGGCCGAGGTGCTCGGCGCGCGCACCCTGGCTGTTCGGCTGGCCGCCGAGCGCGAACACCGGCCGCGCCCCGGCCGTCCCTCGCCGGTGGCCGCCGCCCGCCCGGTCGAGCCGATGCTGGTTGCCCGGCTGGCCGTGCTCGCCCAGGCCAGCGCCTACGTGGGGGCCGTGTTCGCCGGCTGCTGGGCGGGGCTGCTCCTGCACACCGTCCCCGCCCTGGACCGGCTCGCGGCGGCCCCCGGGGACACCGTCACCGGCGTGCTGGGGGTCGTACTGTCCGTCGCCCTGGTCGCCGCGGCGCTGTGGCTGGAGCACGTCTGCAAGGTCCCACCCGATCGAGACGAGGAGAGCGGCACCGCCCGCGCCTGACCCGCCGAAGTGGCCACTTTGGCCGTCGACGGCGGGAGGACGGAGGCCTCACACCGCGCCGGCGATCTCGGGGACGGTGCCGTCCACCGAGCGGCGCAGCGCCGCGTGCAGCGAGGCCGGGGTGAGGACGCCGAGGAACCGGTCGCCGTCGAGCACCGCGACCCAGCCGGCCTCCAGCTGCAGCATGGTCGAGAACGCCGCCTTCAGGCTCGCGTCCACCGGGACCCAGGCCTCCATCCGCTTGCCGGCCCCGTACACGGTGCCCGCCCCGGCGGCGCGGTCGGCGGAGATCCAGCCGTGCAGATGCTGCTGGTCGTCCAGGACGACGGCCCACCGGGCGCCGGCCCGTTCCATCGAGGCTCGGACGTCGGCCAGGCCGTCGTCCACGTGCGCCACCGGCGGGTGCTCGAGGTCGTCGGGGTCGATGCCGGTGACGGCCAGCCGCTTGAGCCCGCGGTCGGCGCCGACGAAGTCGGCCACGAACGGCGTCGCCGGGGTGCCCAGCAGGTCGGCGGGCGGCGCGAACTGCTCGACGGTGCCGCCCTCGCTCATCACGGCGATCCGGTCGCCGAGCCGCACGGCCTCCTCGATGTCGTGGGTGACGAACACGATCGTCTTGCGCACCGTGTCCTGCAGGCGCAGGAACTCCGTCTGCAACCGCTCCCGCACCACCGGGTCGACGGCTGAGAACGGCTCGTCCATCAACAGCACCGCGGGGTCGGCGGCCAGGGCCCGGGCGACCCCCGCGCGCTGGCGCTGCCCGCCGGAGAGCTGATGCGGGTAGCGGTCGCCGAAGGTGGCCGGGTCCAGCCCGACCAGGGTGAGCAGCTCCTCGACCCGGTCCTGGGTGCGCTTCTTGTCCCAGCCCACCAGGCGCGGCACCGTCGCCACGTTGCGGCGGACGCTCTGGTGCGGGAACAGGCCGACGTTCTGGATGACGTAGCCGATCCGCCGGCGCAGCTGCACCGGGTCCACCCGGGTCACGTCGTCCTCGCCGAGCAGGATGCGCCCCGTGGTCGGCTCGATGATCCGGTTGATCATCTTCATGGTGGTGGTCTTGCCGCAGCCGGACGGGCCGACCAGCACGCTGAGCTCGCCCGCGGCGAAGGTGAGGTCCAACTCCCGGACGCCGATCGTGCCGTCGGGGTAGGTCTTGCTGACGCCATCCAGCCGGATCTCCTCCGCGCCGGAGGAACCCGACGCGGTGGTGCGGTGTCCTGCGGGCGGGTTAGCGTCCACGGTGTGGCCTCCCTGGGAAACGCCCGGTGCTGAGCGCGGCGAGCGACGGCGTGCTCGCGGTGGATGCGGCGCCGAACCCGTGGTTCGACCCGTCGTACGTGACGCGGAACTGGCACACCATTGTGGGGTTGCTCGGTGAGCATGTCCGCCTGACCGTCGGCGCGGTCGTCCTGGGAGCCCTCATCGCGCTGCCGTTGGCGCTGCTGGCGCGGCGCAGCCGCTACCTCGCCGGTCCGGTTCTCGGGCTGTCGACGCTGATCTACACGATCCCGTCCCTGGCGATGTTCGCCTTCCTGGCCCCGATCACCCGGTTGTCGGCGACGACGGTGCTGATCGGGCTGGTGCTGTACTCGCTGGTGATCCTGGTGCGCAACTTCCTGGCCGGCCTGCAGGCGGTGCCGGCCGACGTCCGGGAGGCCGCGCGGGGGATGGGTTACGGGCCCGGCCGCCTGTTGTGGCAGGTCGACCTGCCGCTCGCGCTGCCCTCGATGATGGCCGGACTGCGGATCGCCACCGTCTCCACCGTCGCGTTGGTCACCGTGGGCGTGATCGTCGGCCATGGCGGGCTCGGGCAGTTGATCACGGGGGGCTTCGCCGCGAACTTCTACCGGGCCGAGATCGTCACCGGCTCGGTCGGCTGCGTGCTGCTCGCGTTGCTGGCCGATCTGCTGTTGGCCGGCGTGGAACGGCTGCTGACGCCGTGGAGCCGGCGGGCCGCGGCATGAGGGTGTGGCAGGGGGCGGTCGTCTACCTCAACGACCCGTTCAACTGGACCCGGGCCAACGGCATCCTGGACCTGCTCGTCCAGCACGTGACCATCTCGGCGGTCGCCGTGCTGGCGGCCATGGTCATCGCCATCCCGATCGGGGTGCTGCTGGGTCACACCGGGCGCGGCGGCGGGTTTCCGGTGGCGCTGTCCAACGTCTCGCGGGCAGTACCGACGCTGGCGCTGCTCACCCTCTTCGCGGTCACCCCGATCGGCTTCGGCCCCAGGGCGACGACGATCGCGCTGGCCGTGTTCGCCATCCCGCCCATCCTGACCAACACCTACGTGGGCTTCCGCGGGGTCGACCGGGATGTCGTCGAGGCTTCGCGGGCGATGGGGCTCAGCGAACGCCAGGTGATCGTGCAGGCCGAGTTGCCGCTCGCCGCGCCGCTGCTCATGACCGGCGTGCGCACGGCGGCGGTGCAGGTGGTGGCGACCGCGACGCTGGCGGCGCTGGTGGCCGGCGGTGGGCTGGGCCGGATCATCAACCTCGGGTTCGGCCAGCAGGACTACGGGGTCGTGCTGGCCGGCGCGATCCTGGTGGCCGCCCTCGCGGTGCTGACCGAACTCGTGCTCTCCGTCGCGTCCTGGGCACTGAGTCCGGGGGAGAAGCGGTTGCCCGTCCTCCACGGGCGTTCCGCCCCGGCCGCCGGGCCAGATCACCGGGCTGTCGGAGTCGCCCCGCTGTGAGCCTCCGGTAACGGATCGGGAACGCCTGGCCATCTCGGTTGCGTAGCGGCTGTTCCCCAGGTTCAGTTGGGCCCCGCGGGACACCTCCCGCCAGACACGCGTGCCGCCGTCCGACGGTTGCACGGGACACAGAAGGCGAGCCCCATGCGGTTGCGTGCCCGAACCCTCCTCACCCCCCTGGCCCTCACCGCGGTACTGGCGACTGCCGCCTGCGGGGACTCCGGTTCCTCCGGCACCGGCGGGGCTGCCGCCAACGGCTCCGCCTCGGGCGACGCTTGCGTCCCGGTCGCCGGGGACCAACTGGTCGTCCTGGACGACGACCAGCACCTGCAGAACGCCGACAACGTCATCCCGGCAGTCAACGCTGCCGCGGCTGCGGCCAACCCGGCGCTGCTGCCCACCCTCAACAAGGTCTCCGAGGTGCTCACCACCGACGACCTCGTGCGGATGAACGCCGCGGTCGACGTGCAGCGGCAGAGCGCCGAGGACGTCGCGGCGGCCTACGTGGCCGACAAGGGCCTGGCCCCGGGGGTCTCCGGCGGTAGCGGGCCGATCGTCGTGGGCGGCACCTCGACGTTCACCGAGTCCCTGGTCCTGGCCAACGTCTACGCCGACGTGCTCGACGCCGCCGGCTTCGACGCCACCGTGCAGGGCGTCGGCAACCGGGAGCTGTACCTGCCGGCGCTCGAACGCGGGGAGATCCAGGTGTTCCCGGAGTACCTCTCCACGGTGACCGAGTTCATCAACAAGCAGCCCGAGGTCAACGGCCCCGACGCCGAGCCCGTCGCCTCCGGTGACGTGGACGCCACGGTGGCCGCACTCGAGCCGCTGGCGGACAAGGTCGGCCTGGTCTTCGGGACGCCGTCCGAGGCCACCGACCAGAACGCCTTCGCCGTCACGAAGGCGTTCGCCGACCAGCTGGACATCAGCACGCTCTCCGAGCTGGCCGACGCCTGCGGTGACGGGTCGCTGACCCTGGCCGGTCCGACCGAGTGCCCGACCCGGCCGTTCTGTCAGCCCGGGTTGGAAGACACCTACGGCCTGCAGTTCGCCGGCTTCACGCCGACCGACACCGGTGGCCCGCTGACCAAGACCGCGATCCAGCAGGGCGACGTCTCCATCGGCCTGGTCTTCAGCTCCGACGGGGCCCTCGCCCAAGGCTGATCCATCCACCACCGGTGTCGGACCGGAACGGCTGCGCCGTGCTGACGAGCACTTCGGAGTGGGCCTGCGGCCCCACCTGACGAATGGCTCCGCGATTCGTCAGGTGGGGCTCCGCGATCCGTCGGGCGGGGTCAGTACCAGCCGCCGGGAGGCAGCTGCTCCCCGGCGTCGACCACTGCGTCGATCCGGTTGCCCTCCTGGGCCAGCGGGCAGGACCAGCGCGGGTCGTAGGTGCACGACGGGTGGTAGGCGAAGTTGAGGTCGACCACCAGGCGACCGCCGTCCCCGCCCAGATCGGCGCCTTTGATGGTGTCGAGCAGGTAGCGCCCGCCGCCGTAGGTCGTCGTCCCGGCGCTGCCATCGCGCAGCGGCAGGAACACCCCGCCGCCGTAGCCGCCGAGCCACCAGACGTCCAGGCGGCCGAGCTCGCCCAGCGTCACCCGGCCCAGCCGGTCCATCGCGACCACGCCGTCGTCGGCGGTCGGCAGCTGCAGCCGCAACGGTGCCACGTCGGTGTCGACCGCGGCGACGAAGCGCAGTGAGGGGTCGTAGGGCGCCATCGGGAGGCCGGTGAAGGCTGCGCGCGCAGCGTCGTCCAACGGTGAGTCGGGATGGTCGCCGGCCAGGGCGTCGCGCCCGGAGCGCCAGGCCTGCCAGCCCTTCTCGGGGTCGGCGGCAGCCCGCGCCCCGGCGTAGAGCGTGAACACCTGGCGGCGCCAGTCGAGCAGGGACAGCGTCATCCGGTCACCCTGTCACGACCGCGGACGGGCGGCCCGGCCCCCGGGGGCAGCGGGTCGCGGAGCTGCGGCGGCAACCCGGGCGCGGGCGCTCCGCCCCGTTAGCTAGGCCCTGTGGCAGGTCGTCGGGACGGCAGCACCGCTGGTCCCGTCGCCGTCCCGGGGGGCCGCCGCGCCGACCAGGCGACGATCCGCGCGTGCTGGACGGCCGCACCACCGACGGCGAGCGGTGGAGCACCACCACGTGGGAGGCGACCCCCGGGGGGAGCTCGCGCCTCGAGCGGGCCGACGACCGGCCGAATGCCGCGCCGAGGGGGAGGCAGCGGACCGGCACTGGGGACGACGAGCCGGTCCGGCTGGTCGCCTATCCGCCGAAGTCGCCGATCGAGTGGCTGGCCGACCGGTCGCTGGTCGCCCGGGACACGCTGGCCCCGGTACCCACTCCGCAGCGCAAGCCGCAGCCGCAGCGGCTGCGCCCGGCGGCCCCCCGCCGCCGGCGCCCCGGCAGAACCGGCACCGGATCGGCCTGGACGACGGGCAGGCGCCCCGCCGGCACCGTCGCGCCGCCGAGCCCGAGGACGACCGTCGGGTGGCCGACGCCCCGCCGGTCCTGCCGCCGGACCCCGCGCCGGTCGTCGAGTCGTCCTGGACGGCCGAGGAGACCCCCGCGTGGGCACCGGAGGAGCCGGCGTGGAAGCGGGCGGATCCGGCAGCGGAGGAGCCGCCGTCCTGGGGCTGGGCCGGCTCACCGGACCTGGCCGACCGCGACGACCTCCCTGCCCGGGTGCTCGGCCGGAACTAGCCGGGCGTACTGGACGGCCTCGTTCCCGGGACCCGCGGCGCGCGGAGCGGGTCGTGGGGAGGAACGAGGTCCTTCCTCAGATGGGCCCGCGGGCCAGCGCGCCGCCGTCCAGGGTGAGCGTCTGGCCGGTCACCCAGCTGGCGCCGTCACCCAGCAGGTAGGCCGCGGCCTCGCCGATGTCCTCCGGGGTGCCCAGCCGGCCGGCCGGGTACTGCCGGGCCAGCGCGTCCTCGCGGCCGGTGAACAGCGCCTCGGCGAAGCGGGTCTTCACGACCGCCGGGGCCACGGCATTCACCCGGACCCTCGGGCCCAGCTCGACCGCCAACTGGGTGGTCAGGTTGATCAGCGCGGCCTTGCTGACGCCGTAGGCCGCGATCCCCTCGCTGGACTTCAGCCCGGCGACCGAGGCGACGATCAGCACCGAACCGCCGTGCTCGGACATCCAGGCCCGCCAGGCGGCCTGCACCAGCCCCAGGCTTGCGACGACGTTGGTGTCCATGATCTTCGAGACGGCGTCCAGCGGAGCGTCCATCAGCGGGCCGTACACCGGGTTGATCCCGACGTTGCCGACCAGCACGTCCAGGGAGCCGAAGACCTCGACGGCGGTTCGGACGGCCTCGGCGCGGTGCTCGGCGTCCGCGGCGTTGCCCGCCACGGCGACAGCCTTCTCCGGGCCGCCCAGGGCCTCGACCGCCTCGGCGAGCGCCTCGGGCTTGCGGGCGGTGACGACCACGCGCGCCCCCCGGTCCACCAGCGCCTGTGCGATCGCCAGCCCGATGCCCCGGCTGGCGCCGGTGACCAGTGCAGTGCGTCCCTCGAACGAGCCCACCGGTTGCCTCCGCTCCTGCCGGCCGTGGTGCCGGCGGGCACAAGGTAACCGGCGCCGTCGGGCGGCCGACGGCGCGCCCGGGTGAGTCAGGACACAACCCTGGGACGTTGCAGCCGCGGGGAGCTGGTTCCACACTTGCCACTGGCGTGTCACCTGCGTGACACACCCGTGGCGGACGGCGTCCGGCCGGGTGGTTGCAGCAGGGGGAGCGCCAACCGCACGACCTGCTCCGGTCCACGACGACGTGGGCCGGCTTACCCGAGTCCGGTACCCGCGAGGGACTGGAACGAGAGGTGCAACGGGATGCCTGATCGTCCCCTGCCCGCCGGGCTGCCCCCGGCCGCCGCGGCCCCCGCCCGGCTCCGCGTCGGCGTCATCGGTGCCGGCCGGGTCGGCTCCGTGCTGGGTGCGGCCCTCGCCGCCGCCGGCCACGACGTGGTCGCCGCCGCCGGCCTGTCCACCGCCTCCGCCGACCGCGCCGCCCGGTTGCTGCCCGGCGTGCCGCTGCTGCCCGCCGACGAGGTCGTCGCCGTCAGCGACCTGGTCGTGCTGGCCGTTCCCGACGACACCCTCGCCGGGCTCGTCACCGGGCTGGCCGAGACCGGCGCCTGGCGCCGCGGCCAGCTGGCCTTCCACACCTCCGGCGCCCACGGCCTCGCCGTGCTCGCGCCGGCCGAGCGGGCCGGCGTCCTCTGCCTGGCGCTGCACCCGGCGATGACCTTCTCTGGTGGCCCGGAGGACGTCGCCCGGCTGGTCGCGGCGCCCTTCGGCGTCAGCAGCCACCCCGAGCACCGGGTCGTCGCCGAGGCGCTCGTGTTGGAGATGGGCGGGGAGCCGTTCTGGCTGGCCGAGGCCGACCGACGCCTCTACCACGCCGCGCTGGTCACCGGCGCCAACCACCTGGTCACGCTGGTCTCCGAGGCCGCGGACCTGCTGCGCACCGCGGGGGTCGAGAACCCGGCCCGCGTGCTGGGCCCGCTGCTGTCTGCCGCACTGGACAACGGGCTCCGCCGCGGTGACCGGGCGCTCACCGGGCCGGTCAGCCGCGGGGATGCCGGCACCGTTCGCGACCACCTGGAGACCCTTGCCGACCGCGCGCCGGACGCCGTCCCGGCCTATGTGGCGATGGCCCAGCGCACCACCGAGCGCGCGCTGGCCACCGGTCGGCTGCGTGCCCAGGAGGGTGCGCCGCTGCTGGAGTTGCTGCGGAACGCCTCCCAGGCGGCCCGGTGACCGGCATCCTGCACGCTCCGGCCGTGGCCGAGACCGTCGACGAACTGCGCGAGCTGCGCGCCCAGCTCCCTGCACCCGTCGTGCTGGTGCCCACGATGGGCGCCCTGCACGAGGGGCACCGCAGCCTCGTCCGGGCGGCGAAGGCCCGCGGGGGCAGCGTCGTGGTCTCGGTCTTCGTGAACCCGACGCAGTTCGCGCCCGGTGAGGACTTCGACCGCTATCCCCGCACCTGGGACGGCGACCTGGCCGCGCTGGCCGCCGCGGGCGCCGACCTGGTGTTCCACCCCGGCCTGGACGACATCTACCCGCCGGGCTCCCTCGGGGTCACGGTGCACCCGGGCCTGCTGGGGTCGGTGCTGGAGGGCGCCGTCCGGCCAGGCCACTTCGCCGGCGTGCTCACCGTGGTCGCGAAGCTGTTCGGCCTGGTCCGCCCGGACGTCGCCGTCTTCGGTGAGAAGGATTACCAGCAGCTGACGCTGGTCCGGGCGATGTCCCGGGAGCTCGCGCTGGGCGTGGAGGTGGTCGGCGTCCCGACCGTGCGCGAGGACGACGGCATGGCACTGTCCTCCCGCAACCGCTACCTCTCACCCGCGGAGCGCTCGGCCGCGGCCGCGATCTCGGCTGCCCTGCGCGCCGGCGCCCACGCCGGGCCGCGCGGCGCTGACGCCGTCCTGACCGCAGCCCGGGAAGTGTTGGCCGGCACCCCCGAGCTGGTGCCGGACTACCTGGAACTGACCGACCCCGACCTGGGCCCGGCGCCGTCCGCCGGACCCGCCCGGCTGCTGGTCGCCGTACGCGCCGGCAGCACCCGACTCATCGACAACCTCGCCCTGACGCTGCACGACTCCGAGCTGGGGAGCCCCGAATGATGCGCACGATGCTCAAGTCCAAGATCCACCGGGCGACGGTCACCCAGGCCGACCTGCACTACGTCGGGTCGGTGACCATCGACGAGGATTTGCTCGACGCTGCGGACCTGCTGTCCGGTGAGCAGGTGGCGATCGTCGACGTCACCAATGGCGCCCGGCTGGAGACGTACGTCATCCCCGGCGAGCGGGGCAGCGGCGTGATCGGCATCAACGGCGCCGCCGCGCACCTGGTGCACCCCGGCGACCTGGTGATCATGATCAGCTACGGGCAGATGGACGAGTCCGAGGCGAAGAGCTACCTGCCGCGGGTGGTGCACGTCGACGGCGACAATCGCATCGTCGAGCTGGGCGCCGACCCGGCGGCGCCGTCCCCGGGCGTGCTCGGGCAGGTCCGCGGCGACGTCGTAGAGCCGCGGTGACGACGCTGGCGGCGGCTCCTTGCACCGGGCTGCCGGTGCGCCTGGCCGCTCCGACACCGGGTTGGGAGCTGACCGCCGACGCCTGCGTCGTCGGCTCCGGCGTCGCCGGGCTCTGCGTGGCCCTCCGCGCCCGGGCGGCCGGACTGTCGGTTGCCGTGGTCACCAAGGTGCAGGTGGACGACGGGTCCACCCGCTGGGCGCAGGGTGGCATCGCCGCCGTGCTGGGCGCCGCCGACACCTCGGCCGCGCACGCCCGGGACACCGAGGTGGCCGGTGTCGGGCTGTGCGACCCCGCGGCCGTACACGCCCTGGTCACCGAGGGCCCCCAGCGGCTGCACCAGCTGATCAGCTGGGGCGCGGCCTTCGACCGGGACGACGCCGGTGCCCTGCTGCTCACCCGGGAAGGCGGGCACTCCACCGACCGGATCGTGCACGCCGGCGGCGACGCGACCGGCGCGGAGGTGCAGCGAACGCTGCGCGAGGCGGTCGCCGCCTGTGGCATCACGCTGGTCGAGCACGCGATGGTCCTCGACCTGCTCACCGATGCCGCCGGCCGGGCGGCGGGCGTCACGCTGCACGTACTGGGGGAGGGCAGTGCGGACGGCGTCGGCGCCGTCCGGGCCCGCGCCGTCGTGCTGGCCACCGGCGGTATGGGCCAGGTGTACGCCGCGACGACGAACCCGTCGGTCTCCACCGGCGATGGCGTGGCGCTCGGCCTGCGCGCCGGCGCGGTCGCCACCGACCTGGAGTTCGTCCAGTTCCACCCCACCGCCCTCTACCTGGGGCCCGACGTTGGCGGCCAGCAGCCGCTGGTCTCCGAGGCGCTGCGCGGTGAGGGCGCGGTGCTCCGGGACGCCGCGGGGGAGCGGTTCATGACCGGCGTGCACCCGCTGGCCGAGCTGGCCCCCCGGGACGTGGTCGCCAAGGCCATCACCCGGGTACAGCTGCGCGACGGAATCGACCACGTCTGGCTCGACGCCCGCGAGGTTTCCGGCCTGGCCGAGCGCTTTCCGATGATCATCGCCCGCTGTCGGGAGGCCGGCATCGACCCGGTCACCGAGCTGGTCCCGGTCACCCCGGCCGCGCACTACGCCTCCGGCGGGCTGGCCACCGACCTCGCCGGGCGCACCACGGTCCCCGGGCTGTACGCCTGCGGCGAGGTCGCCTGCACCGGCGTGCACGGCGCCAACCGGCTGGCCTCGAACTCCCTGCTGGAGGGGCTGGTCTTCGCCGGGCGCATCGGCGCGGCGCTGGCCCGCGACCTGCCGGTGCTGTCGGCCGCCGTCCCGGGGCCGGCCGTGCCGGTCGGGCTGCTGGACCCGGCCGTGCGCAGCGAGCTCACCGCCACCATGTCGGCCTCGGTGGGCGCGCTGCGCACCGGCGCGGGCCTGGCAGAGGCGACCGTCCGGCTGGGCGGGCTCGCCGGCTGGAGCGGAGACGTCGCCCCAGGTGTGGCCGGCTGGGAGGCGACCGACCTGCTCACCGTGGCAACGGCGTTGACCGCGGCGGCCGTCGAGCGGCGCGAGACCCGGGGGTGCCACTGGCGGGAGGACCACCCCGACGCCGAGGACGCCTGGCGGGTGCACCTGGACGTCCGGCTGGACGCCGCGGGGTGCGTCGGGCTGACCCGCCGCCCGGTGGACGAGCCGGTGGCGGTGACCTGGTGAGCGGGAACCCGGAAAGCACCGCGGATCCGACCTCCCTGACCGGCACCGGGCTGGACGAGGCGTGGGTGATCACGCTGGTCGAGCGCACCCTGGCCGAGGACCTCACCGGCGGCACGCCGCTGCCGGCCGACCCGGCGGCAGCGGTCGCGCTGGACGTGACGAGCGCGGCGACCATCCCGGCCGACCAGGTCGGCACCGCGGACCTGGTCGCGCGCGCTCCCGGTGTAGTGGCCGGCCTGCCGCTGGCCGCCCGGGTGATCGTCCGACTGGCGCCCGACGCCACGCTGACCGCCGTGGCGGCCGACGGCGACCGGGTCGGGCGCGGCGACGTCCTGCTCACCGTCACCGGCCCGGTGCGGGCCCTGCTGGCCGCCGAGCGGAGCGCGCTGAACATCGCCAGCCGGGCCAGCGGCATCGCCACCGCCACCCGTGCCTGGGTGGACGCCGTCGCCGGCACGGGCGCGATCGTGCTGGACACCCGCAAGACCACCCCGGGACTGCGCCCGCTGGAGAAGTACGCGGTGCGCTGCGGCGGCGGCTCGAACAAGCGCATGGGCCTGTACGACGTGGCGATGATCAAGGACAACCACGTCGCCGCCGCGGGGTCCGTGGCCGCCGCCGTGGCGCTGGTGCGCGAGCGGGCGCCCCAGGTGGCGGTGCAGGTCGAGGTGGACGAGGTGGCCCAGGCCCGCGAGGCGGTCGACGCCGGGGCGGACTTCCTGCTCTGCGACAACATGACGCCCGACCAACTGCGGGCCGTGGTCGCCGAGGTGGGCGACGTCGTGGAGCTCGAGGCCACCGGCGGGCTGACCCTCGCCGTGGCCCGGGCGGTCGCCGAGACCGGCGTCGACCACCTGTCGGTCGGGGCACTCACCCATTCCGCGCCGATCCTCGACCTCGCCCTGGATCTGCGCATCTCAGACCTGCGGCAGGACTGACCGGTGCTGCTCACCGTGGATGTCGGCAACAGCCAGACCGTGCTGGCCACCTTCGCCGGCGAGCGCCGGGTCGACTGCTGGCGGGTCACCACCTCCCCGCGGGCCACCACCGACGAGCTGCACATGCTCTGGCGCGGCCTGCTCCGCGACACCGAGGTCACCGGGGTGTCGGCCTGCTCCACCGTGCCCGCGCTGCTGCCAGCGATGCGCCAGCTGCTGGACCGGCTCGCCGTCCCGGTGACGTTGATCGGGCCCGGGGTCCGCTCGGGGGTCCCGCTGCACGTCGACAACCCGCGCGAGGTCGGCGCCGACCGGGTGGTCACCGCGCTCGCCGCCCACGAGTTCTTCGGGACCGACTCCACCGGCAGTGCTCGGCCGGTCGTCGTCGTCGACTTCGGCACCTCGACCAACGTCGACGCCGTCGGGCCGGCCGGCCAGTTCCTCGGCGGGGCGCTGGCCCCGGGCGTGGAGGTCAGCCTGGAGGCGCTGGCCAACCGGGCGGCTCAGCTGCGCTCGGTGGAGCTGACCGTGCCCCCGCAGGCCATCGGCAAGAACACCGTCGCCGCGCTGCAGTCCGGCCTGGTGCTGGGCTTCGCCGGGCTCGTCGACGGCCTGGTCGGCCGGATTGCCGGCGAGCTGGTGGAGCAGTTCGGCACCGCGCCGCTGGTGGTGGCCACCGGCGGACTGCACCGGCTGGTGGTCGACAGCTGCCGAACCATCGCTGAGCGGGAGCCCGACCTCACCGTGCACGGACTGCGGCTGGCGTTCGAACGGCACCAGTCCAGCGGTGGGTCCCATCGATGAACAGCGGCCCCGGCACCGGCCCGTAGTCTCCGTGCCGATGACTGAGGAACCGCACCCGTCCGACGACAGCCCTGGGAGCATCGCAGCGAGGAACGAGCGAGGAGCGGACCAGGGCGCGGAGCCGGGCCAGAGCGCCGGCCCCCCCGACGACGAACTCCCCGAGCAGCTGCGCGTCCGCCGGGCCAAGCTGGACCGGCTGCGGGAGGCCGGCGTCGACCCCTACCCGGTCGGTGTGGCGCGGACGGCCTCGCTGGCCGACGTGCGGGCCACCCACCCCGACCTAGAGCCGGACACGCTGACCGGTGCGCAGGTCGGCGTCACCGGCCGGGTGATCTTCTCGCGCAACACCGGCAAGCTGTGCTTCGCGACGCTGCGCGAGGGCGACACCGAACTGCAGGTCATGCTCTCGGTCGACCGGGTCGGCGACGAGCGGCTGGCCGAGTGGAAGTCCGACGTCGACCTCGGTGACCACGTGCTGGTCACCGGCGCGGTCGGGACGTCGCGGCGCGGAGAGTTGTCGGTGTTCGCCGACTCCTGGCAGTTGGCCGCCAAGGCACTGCGGCCGCTGCCGGTGGCGCACAAGCCGATGAGCGAGGAGCTGCGGGTCCGCCGCCGTTACGTCGACCTCATCGTGCGCGACGAGGCGCGCCGCACGGTGCACCAGCGGGCCACGGTGATGCGCACGCTCCGTTCCGGGCTGGCCGCACGGCAGTTCCTCGAGGTAGAGACGCCGATGTTGCAGACCGTGCACGGCGGTGCTGCGGCGCGGCCGTTCCGCACGCACATGAACGCGTTCGACCTGGATCTCTACCTGCGCATTGCGCCGGAACTGTTCCTGAAGCGGTGCATCGTCGGTGGACTGGACCGGGTGTTCGAGGTGAACCGCAACTTCCGCAACGAGGGAGCGGACTCGACGCACTCCCCGGAGTTCGCGATGCTGGAGGCCTACGCCGCGTACTGGGATTACCAGGGAATGGCCAGGTTGACGCAGGAAGTCATCCAGGAGTGTTCCACGGCGCTGTTCGGCGACCACGTGGCGCGCCACCACGACGGCACGGAACTGGATCTCTCGGGGGAGTGGCCGCAGGTCCCGCTCTACACCGCGGTCTCCGAGGCGGTCGGTGAGGAGGTCACCCCGCGGACCCCGGTGGAGCAGCTGCGGGCGCTGGCCGAGCGGCACGACGTGGGCGTGGACCCGGCCTGGCTGCCGGGCAGGGTCGTGGAGGAGCTCTTCGAGACGCTGGTGCAGGACACGCTGCAGAGCCCCACGTTCGTCATCGACTACCCGGTGGACACCTCGCCGCTCACCCGGGCGCACCGCTCAGTGCCCGGGGTGGCGGAGAAGTGGGACCTCTACATCGCCGGGACCGAGCGCGCGACCGCCTACTCCGAGCTCGTCGACCCGGTCGTCCAGCGGGAGCGTTTCCAGGCCCAGGCGCTGCTGGCCGCGGCGGGTGACCCGGAGGCCATGGTGCTGGACGAGGACTTCCTCGAGGCACTGGAGTACGGCATGCCACCCACCGGTGGCATGGGGATGGGCATCGACCGCTTGATGATGACACTCACCGGACTCGGCATCCGGGAGACGATTCTGTTCCCCCTGGTGCGGCCGCTCCACCAATAGCTCACCCACTCGGGGGGCGACTCCCCGCCGAGCGGGTCGAATTCGCACAATTGCGGCAACATGTGGTGCAATGGTCCCGAGACGCATGGGGGCATGCAATTCCCACGGTCCACATCCCCGCAGCAACAGGAGTGAGCAGACAATGGCACGCAAGGTCCAGGTGATCCTGAGCGACGACCTCGACGACAGCATCTCCGCTGACGAGACGGTCACCTTCGCCCTCGACGGGACGACGTACGAGATCGACCTGTCGGAGAAGAACGCCTCGGAGATGCGCGACGTCCTCGGCAAGTACGTCTCCGCGGCCCGCAAGGTGAGCAGCCGTGGCACCCGGGCCTCGGGGGCCGGTCGCTCCCGCGCCACCGGCGGCGGTGGCCGGATGGACCGTGAGCAGGCCGGCGCGATCCGTGACTGGGCCCGCAAGAACGGCCACGAGGTCAGCGACCGGGGTCGCATCCCGGCCAGCGTCGTCGAGGCCTTCGAGGCCGCGCACTGAAGAAGGACCCCCTCGCCCCCAGCACTCGCGAGCTCGTGCTGGGCCCCTGCGAGGGGGCCGTTCCAGCACCGCACCGCACGACGGCCCGGCTCCCCACTCGGGAGCCGGGCCGTCTCGCGTCCGCTGTCGGCGTAACGGGGGCGGAACAGCACTCCTGTGGCGGGAGTTGGAGCAGACGAGCCACTCGCCGTTCTCGCAGTCCTGTGTGGGCGCCAGTCGCGTGGTGCGAACTACAGTGGAACGACCGGTGCCCAGCGCGCCGACGAACGTCGGGTGTCCACCGTCCCCTGCGAAGGGGGCACGAGCACAGCAGGTCCAGCCGGGCAGAGGAGAAACAGCAGATGTTCGAACGGTTCACCGACCGAGCCCGTCGGGTGGTCGTCCTGGCTCAAGAAGAGGCCCGGATGCTCAACCACAACTACATCGGCACCGAGCACATCCTCCTGGGCTTGATCCACGAGGGTGAGGGTGTCGCCGCCAAGGCGCTCGAGTCCCTCGGCATCTCGCTGGAGGGCGTCCGGCAGCAGGTCGAGGAGATCATCGGGCAGGGCCAGCAGGCGCCGTCCGGGCACATCCCCTTCACCCCGCGAGCCAAGAAGGTGCTGGAGCTGTCGCTGCGTGAGGCGCTGCAGCTCGGCCACAACTACATCGGCACCGAGCACATCCTGCTCGGCCTGATCCGCGAGGGCGAGGGCGTCGCCGCCCAGGTGCTCGTGAAGCTCGGCGCCGACCTCAACCGCGTCCGCCAGCAGGTCATCCAGCTACTCAGCGGCTACCAGGGCAAGGAGCCGGCGGCCGCCGGCGGCCCCGCCGAGGGCACCCCGTCGACCTCGCTGGTCCTGGACCAGTTCGGCCGCAACCTGACCCAGGCCGCGCGCGACTCCAAGCTCGACCCGGTCATCGGGCGGGCCAAGGAGATCGAGCGGGTCATGCAGGTGCTCTCCCGCCGCACCAAGAACAACCCCGTCCTCATCGGCGAGCCCGGCGTCGGCAAGACCGCCGTGGTCGAGGGCCTGGCCCAGGCCATCGTCAAGGGCGAGGTGCCCGAGACGCTGAAGGACAAGCAGCTCTACACCCTCGACCTCGGTGCCCTCGTCGCCGGTTCCCGCTACCGCGGTGACTTCGAGGAGCGGCTCAAGAAGGTCCTCAAGGAGATCCGCACGCGCGGCGACATCATCCTGTTCATCGACGAGATCCACACCCTTGTCGGGGCCGGTGCCGCCGAGGGCGCGATCGACGCGGCGAGCATCCTCAAGCCGATGCTGGCCCGTGGTGAGCTGCAGACCATCGGCGCAACCACGCTGGACGAGTACCGCAAGCACCTGGAGAAGGACGCCGCCCTCGAGCGGCGCTTCCAGCCCATCCAGGTGGGCGAGCCGACGCTCCAGCACACGATCGAGATCCTCAAGGGCCTGCGCGACCGCTACGAGGCGCACCACCGGATCAGCATCACCGACAGCGCGCTCGTGGCTGCCGCGACGCTGGCCGACCGGTACATCTCCGACCGTTTCCTGCCCGACAAGGCTATCGACCTGATCGACGAGGCCGGCGCCCGGATGCGGATCAAGCGGATGACCGCCCCGCCGGACCTGCGCGAGTTCGACGACCGGATCGCCGGCGTCCGCCGGGAGAAGGAGTCGGCGATCGACGCGCAGGACTTCGAGAAGGCCGCCTCGCTGCGCGACAAGGAGAAGCAGCTGCTCGGCGAGAAGTCCGAGCGCGAGAAGCAGTGGAAGGCCGGCGACATGGACGTCGTCGCCGAGGTCGACGACGAGCAGATCGCCGAAGTCCTCGCGAACTGGACCGGGATTCCCGTGTTCAAGCTCACCGAGGAGGAGACCACCCGTCTGCTCCGCATGGAGGACGAGCTCCACAAGCGGATCATCGGCCAGGAGGAGGCCATCAAGAGCGTCAGCCAGGCGATCCGGCGCACGCGTGCGGGCCTCAAGGACCCGCGCCGTCCCGGCGGTTCGTTCATCTTCGCCGGGCCCTCGGGTGTCGGTAAGACCGAGCTGGCCAAGGCGCTCGCGAGCTTCCTGTTCGGCGAGGACGACGCGCTCATCCAGATCGACATGGGCGAGTTCCACGACCGGTTCACCGTGTCGCGGCTCGTCGGTGCCCCTCCCGGCTACGTCGGGTACGACGAGGGTGGCCAGCTGACCGAGAAGGTGCGGCGCAAGCCGTTCTCGGTGGTCCTCTTCGACGAGATCGAGAAGGCGCACGCCGATGTGTTCAACACGTTGCTGCAGGTGCTGGAGGACGGCCGGCTGACCGACGGCCAGGGCCGGGTCGTGGACTTCAAGAACACGATCCTGATCCTGACCACGAACCTCGGGACGCGGGACATCTCCAAGGCCGTCGGCCTGGGCTTCCAGGCCGGGAACGACACCGCCAGCAACTACGAGCGGATGAAGCTCAAGGTCAACGAGGAGCTCAAGCAGCACTTCCGGCCGGAGTTCCTCAACCGCATCGACGACATCGTCGTGTTCCACCAGCTGACCGAGAGCGAGATCGTCCACATCGTCGACCTGATGCTCGCCCGGGTCGAAGGTCAGCTGGCGAACAAGGACATGTCGCTCGAGGTCACCCCGGCGGCCAAGAAGCTGCTGGGTGCCCGCGGGTTCGACCCGGTGCTGGGGGCCCGCCCGCTGCGGCGGACCATCCAGCGCGAGATCGAGGACGCGCTCTCGGAGAAGATCCTCTACGGCGAGCTGGCCCCCGGCCAGATCATCGTGGTGGATGTCGACGAGGACGCCGACGCGAGCAAGTCGACCTTCACCTTCCGCGGTGAGGCCAAGCCGATCGACCTGCCCGACACCCCGCCGGTCGCCCTCACGGGTGCCGATGGGGACGAGGGTCCGGCGGCCGCCTCGGCCGAGTGACCTGAGGTCCTCCTGACAGGGGCCGCCCTCCGTTCGAACGCGAGCGGAAGGCGGCCGCTGTCGTCTCCCCGTCCCCGGGATCAGGTCACTCGAACTCAGGGGCCACCCCCCGGTCGGCCGGCCACCAGGTAGGTCCCCTCCCCGTGGGGTAGAACCTGGTGCATGGCCCGCGGTGACCACCCGATGCGGACGCCGGTCTACGGCGGTCTGCTCATCGCGGCGGCCATGATCGGCGCCACCCTCGTGGTCTACGCCGGCGCCGGCCTGCCCGGCTGGTTGCACGTCGCGCTGCTGGTGCTCGCCTTGATCGCGGCGCTCGCCGGGTGGCTGATGACCTTCCGCGACCTCAGTGGCACCCGCCGGCGCTGAACCCGCCGCCGCCCCGCCGACCCGGCCAGAGTGGCCACAATGGCCGGAGGACCGCGGTGTGCTCAGTCGGGGAGGGCGAAGCGGCCGTCCTCGGTCTGCACTACCAGGCCGTCGACGAGCAGGGAGTCCACACAGCGGGCCCGCTGGACGTCGTCGGTCCAGACCGCGGCCAGCTCCGCCGCGGCCTCCGGCCCGGCGGCCGTCCGCAGGACGTCGAGCAGCCGGCCGCGCACCTGCCGGTCGGTCCCCGCGAAGCGTTGCACCCGCCGAGGTGGTCCCTCGTACGCGGGGCTGCCGGCCAGTCGCCAGGCGCAGCGGTCGCGCACCGGGCACACGCCGCACCGCGGGGTACCCGCGACGCAGACCAGCGCGCCGAGCTCCATGACGGCGACGGAGAACCGCACCGCCCGGTCGTGATCCACCGGCGCCAGGACGGCGACGTCGGTCAGGTCCGTGGCCCGGGCCGGCGCCGCCTCGGCCCGGCCGTGCACCAGCCGCGCGACCACCCGGCGCACGTTGGTGTCGACCACCGGCTGACGCTGCCCGTGGCCGAAGCAGGCCACCGCCCGGGCGGTGTACGTGCCGATCCCCGGCAGCGCCTCCAGCTCGGCGACGTCGGCCGGCACCCGCCCGGCGTGCTGCGCGGTGATCGCCACCGCGGCCTCGCGCAGCCGCAGCGCTCGCCGGGGGTACCCCAGTTTCCCCCAGGCACGGATCACCTCGGCCGGGCTGGCGGCCGCCAGGGCCGCAGCTTGCGGCCAGCGGGCCAGCCACTCCCGCCAGACCGGCTCGACCCGGTTGACCGGCGTCTGCTGGAGCATCACTTCGCTGACCAGCACGGCCCACGGGTCGGTGCCCGGCGCCCGCCAGGGCAGGTCCCGGGCTGCGCCGGCGTACCAGTCGACGATCGTGTCGCCCACTTCGGCGTCTCCGCCGTCCGGGGCGTCGTCGTGGGCGGGGGAGGGCTGGCTCATCGCCACGAGTGTCCCCGACGCGACGCGTGCCGGAGCCGGGGACCCGCTGGTCGCTGCTGCGGGCCGGGCGCGCCCGGCCCGATGTGACGGATCAGTTCGCGCGGCGGGTGTGTCGTGGCGTGGCGTGCCGTGGCCGAGCCCTGCGACGGTTAGCGTCCTGGACGTGCTGCACCCGGTCGGCCCCCAGCCCGCCGCCGTTTACTGGCGGCGCCGTGCGGTGCTGCTCGGATTGGTCGTGGCCGTGCTGGTCGGCGGTGGCTGGCTGGCCGTCGCGGCGGCGACCGGGCCGGGGAGCGACACCTCGGTGGCGGCCGCGGCCACCCGCGAGGCCGGCTCGTCCGCGGCGACGCCGTCCCTGGAGCAGGTGGTGCCCTCGCTGGCCGCCGTCCAGGTGCCCACGCCGGCCCCGAGCTCGACCCCGGCGCCGGTCCCGGACACCACGCCGGCGCCACCGGCGGCGCCGGCGCTGGTCGACGGCGGACCGTGCACCGACGACATGATCAGCGTCGATGTGCGACCCAGCGCGCCGACCGTCGCCGTGGGGGACAAACCCACGCTCGTGCTGGTCGTCACGAACACCTCACCGGTGTCGTGCACCCGGGCGCTGGACAAGGGGCTGCAGGAGATCGTGCTGCTCGACGGCGGTGGCGGGCGCGTGTGGGGCAGCAACGACTGCTTCCCGGAGTCCAGCTCCGACGTCCGCCCCCTGCCTGCCGGTCAGGCGGTCGACTTCCCGATCATTTGGGGCGGGCTCACCAGCGAGCCGACCTGCACCGCTCCCCGGGTCGCCCCAGCACCGGGCACGTATGTGCTGCGCGGCCGGCTGGACACCAAGCTCAGCGCCGACGCCGCCCTCAACCTCACCTGATCGGCCCCCTGCAGGGTCCCACCGTGAGCTTGCGAGCGGTGGGGGCGGGGGGTCCTTCAACTGTAGCGGTCGAGGATCGAGGTCTCGGCCAGCCGGGACAGTCCTTCGCGGATGCCTCGGGCCCTCGCCTCGCCGACGCCCTCGACGGCCAGCAGGTCTTCGATGGTGGCGGCCAGCAGCTTCTGCAGGCCGCCGAAGTGGGTCACCAGGCGGTCGATGATGCCGGCGGGCAGCCGGGGGACCCGGGCGAGCAACCGGTAGCCCCGCGGGCTGACCGGGGAGTCCAGTGCGTCCGGGGAGGTCGGCAGACCGTAGCAACGGGCGACGGCGGACAGGTCCAGCAGCTCGGTGGCCGTGAGTGCCCGCAGGTCGGACAGCACCTCCTCGCCCGACCGGGTGCGCCGGCCGCCGGGGAGGTAGTCGCGGACCAGCAGGCCGCGGTCCTCCTCGACCCCGGCGAGCATCTCGTCGAGCTGCAGGGCCAGCAGCCGGCCGTCGGTGCCGAGCTCGACGACGAAGCCCTCGATCTCGTCGGCGATCCGCCGGACCATCTCCAGGCGCTGGCTGACGCTCATCGCGTCGCGCACGGTGACCAGGTCCTCGATCTCCAATGCCGACAGTGTGCTGGCGACCTCGTCGAGCCGGAGCTTGTACCGCTCCAGGGCGGCCAGCGCCTGGTTGGCCCGCGCGAGGATCGTCGTGGGGTGCTCGAGGGTGTAGCGGCGCCCGGCGACGTAGACGGAGATGATGTGCATCGACTGGCTGACCGAGATCACCGGGAACCCGGTCTGCAGCGCCACCCGCTCGGCGGTGCGGTGCCGGGTGCCGGACTCCTCGGTCGGGATGGTCGGGTCGGGCATCAGGTGCACGCCGGCGCGCACGATCCGGGACCCGTCGTAGGAGACGATCACCGCGCCGTCCATCTTGGCCAACTCGCGCAGCCGGGTGGCCGACAGGGCGACGTCCAGGGCGAAGCCGCCCGTGCACAGGGACTCGACCACCCGGTCGTAGCCGAGCACGATCAGCGCGCCGGTGCGACCGGCCAGGATCCGCTCGAGTCCGTCCCGCAGGGCCGTGCCGGGGGCGATCCGGCCGAGCAGTTCCCGCAGCGCGGCCTCTGGGTCCACAGCGGGGGGCACGAGCGCTCCTGACGGTCGGGCGGTACGGCGGCTGATCCTACGTGGCGTGGTCGGGGATGGCGTGACCTCGGGTGGGGTGCGCCGACGGCCGGCGCGTTCCGGCAGCACGGGTCGCCTCCGCGGGCGCTCCGCTCCTCGCCCGCGGGCGCTCCGCTCCTCGCTCGCTGGCGCTCGCTGCGATGCTCACGCCCTGTCGGCTCTCGCCGGTGGGGTCACTGCAGTCGGGTCAGCGCCGTCCCGATGTCGGGTACCTCGATCAGCCGCATGCCCGCCGGAGCCGGGCCGGAGTCCTCGGGCACCAGGGCCGCGGTGTAGCCCTGCCGGGCGGCCTCTGCCAGCCGGCGTCCGGTGCCGCCGACCCGCCGGATCTCACCGGACAGCCCCACCTCGCCCAGGGCGATCATCCCGTGCGGCAGCGGCCGGTCCTTGGCGGCCGAAGCGATAGCCAGAGCGAGTGCGAGGTCGGCGGCCGGTTCGACGATGCGGACACCGCCCACGGAGGCGGCGAAGACGTCGGCGTCGGCGAGCTTGACCCCGCCGCGCCGCTCGACCACGGCATTGACCATCGCCACCCGCGCGGGGTCGAGCCCGCTCACTGCCCGGCGGGGCGAGCCGCCGCCGGCGGTGGCCACCAGGGCCTGCACCTCGGCCAGCAGCGGACGGCTGCCCTCCATGGTCACGGTCACGCAGCTGCCCGGCACCGGCGCCGACCGGCGGGAGACGAACAGGTGCGACGGGTCGGGCACCCCCACGACGCCGCTGTCGCCGATCTCGAAGCAGCCGATCTCGTCGGCCGGCCCGAAGCGGTTCTTGGTCGCCCGCACCATCCGCAGGGTGGAGTGCCGCTCCCCGTCGAAGGAGATGACCACGTCGACCAGGTGCTCGAGGGCCCGGGGCCCGGCAATCGCGCCGTCCTTGGTGACGTGCCCGACCAGGATCGTGGTCATCCCACGGGCCTTGGCGACGCCGCTGAGCGCGCTGGCCACCGCACGCACCTGCGTCGCGCCGCCGTCGGTGCCGTCCACGGCGGGGGAACGGACGGTCTGCACGCTGTCGAGGACCAGCAGTGAGGGGTTGACGTCCTCGACGTGGGAGAGCACGGCGCCCAGCTCGGTCTCGGCGGCCAGGTAGAGCTGGTCGTGCAGGGCTCCGATGCGCTCGGCCCGCAGCCGGACCTGGGCCGCCGACTCCTCACCGGAGACGACCAGCGTGGGGCCGTTGCGCTCGGCGACCCGGTGGGCGACCTCGAGCAGCAGGGTCGACTTGCCGACTCCGGGCTCGCCGGCCACCAGCAGGACGGCGCCGGGCACCAAGCCGCCACCGAGCACCCGGTCGAACTCGGCGATGCCGGTGGGCACCGCGCGGGCGCCGACCAGATCGACCTGGCCGATCGGCCGGGCCTTGGCGCTGACCGGGCCGGCACTCACCGCGCGCAGCGGTGAGCCGACCGCGCCGAGCTCGTGAATGCTGCCCCAGGTCTGGCACTCGGGGCAACGGCCGACCCACTTGGCCGAGGTGTAGCCGCACTCCGTGCAGCGGTGTGCCGGGCGGGTGGACTTCATCGAGGGAGGCACCCGGTCATCGTGGCGGGCAGGTACGACAGTCCCGACAGACACGCCCCCTGCGTCAGTTGACGGCGCCGGCGTTCTCGCCCTGGGCCTCTTCGTCGTGGAAGCCGAAAGGCTTGCCGCGGGGCACGTCGCGAGAGGAGACACCGACGAGGACCTGGACGGGCACCTCACCGGCCTCCTCGAAGGTCATCGTGACGTCCAGTGCCTGGCCCGGCGCCAAAGACCCGGACAGCCCGGTGAGGGTGACGACCGGGCCGTCGCCGCCCACGTAGACGTTGGAGTCGGCCGGGATCAGCAGGTCCAGGTCGCCGGAGCCGGCCGCGGGGGAGGCGGCCGGCGCAGCCTCGCCGGTGCCGGTCGCCTTGACGCCGTCGAAGCCCTCGCCCTCGACCGACACCAGCGTGTCGTCGGTCTGGCCGTTGTTGGCGATGGCCAGTACCAGCCGGGCGTCGCCGCCCTCCTGATACTCGCCGCTGACCGGGTAGGCCAGCCGGGCACTGAGGATGGCGATGTCCCCGGCCCTCGCCTGGCCGCCGTCCTGGTCCCGGATCTGCTCGGCGGTCTGTGCCACCTGGCCGGCGCTGCAGGCGGAGAGTGCGGTCGGGGTGAGCAGCAGGACACCCATCGCGGCAGCGCGCAGTGCGCGGTTCACAGCGTCGACCTCCAGGACGTGTGGCCACCGAGGAAGGAGGTGGCCGGGTCGGGGTGAGCGTAACGGTCGCCCCAGGGGGCCCGCTGGGAGGCGGCACGGCGGGCGGGGGCGCCCGACGGCGACGGGACGCGCGCCGAGCCGCCCGGAGGCGGGTCAGCCCAGCGAGGCGCCGCCGAGCACCAGCAGGACGACGTCCAGCACGGTCAGCAGCATGACCGCGGGGAAGGCCAGCCGGCGCCAGCGTGCGCTGCCGGCCAGTGCGGCGACGGCCACCGCCGGCGCCGCCAGGACGACGGCGACCCAGCCCAGCGCGTCCGGGGGGTCGGCCGGGCCGAGCACCAGCAGCAGCGTGGCCGCGCCGAGCAGCAGGGCGCCCGCCACCGCCGAGGGGACCGCGCCGATCCGGTGCGGCAGCCCCCGCACCCCGGTCGCGAGGTCGTCGGCGACGTCGGGGGCCACGTTGGCCGCGTGCGCCGCCCCGCCCAATGCCGCCCCGGCGGCCACCAGCCACCACGGCGCGGCGGGGGAGTCCGGGGCTGCGGCGACCACGCCGGCGGGCAGCAGCCCGAAGCCGGTCAGGTAGGGCAGACCGGAGGCCGCGGTCCGCTTGAGCCCGGCGTTGTAGCCCCAGCCGCTGATGACCAGCACGAGCAGCAGCAGGCCGGGCACCACGCCGAGCAGCAGGGAAAGGACCACGCTCAGCGCGGCCGCGGCGAGCGCCGCCGAGCGCAGCCTGCCAGGGGTCACCACGCCCTGGACGACGGGCTTGTCGGCGCGGGCCACGGCCCGGTCACGGTCGGCGTCCAGCCAGTCGTTGGACCACCCGATGGACGCCTGACCTGCGAGGACGGCAGCGCCGACCAGCAGGGTGCGAGCAGGGCCCACGTCGGCGGCGACGGCGAGCAGGATGGCCACGACGGTCACGGCCACCGTCGGGCCCAGGTGGGTCGCGCGGGCCATCGCGACGACCGCGGCGAACGTGCCCACCGGGCCGCCCGTACTGCGCACAGGCACACCGACCACCTCCTGTCAACCCCTGACTTGACCTCGGTCGCGCGTCTGACCTGCACTTTTGTCGTACTTCGACGAGCCGGACGTCATTCTTCCGTGGTAACCTGGGCACACGGAAAGGGGTTCCACACACATGGGCTTCACTGTTGGCGAGACCGTTGTCTACCCGCACCACGGCGCCGCGCTGATCGAGGCGATCGAGCAGCGGACCATCAAGGGCGTGGAGAAGGCCTACCTCGTGCTGAAGGTCGCCCAGGGCGACCTCACGGTGCGGGTTCCGGCCGACAACGCCGAGATCGTCGGTGTCCGCGACGTCGTCGGCCAGGAGGGCCTGAACAAGGTCTTCGAGGTGCTGCGGGCCCCGCACACCGAAGAGCCGACCAACTGGTCGCGCCGCTACAAGGCCAACCTCGAGAAGCTGGCCTCCGGCGATGTGAACAAGGTGGCCGAGGTCGTGCGTGACCTCTGGCGCCGCGATAAGGACCGTGGGCTGTCGGCCGGGGAGAAGCGCATGCTCTCCAAGGCCCGTCAGATCCTGGTCAGCGAGCTGGCGCTCGCCGAGGGCACCAACGAGGACAAGGCCGAGCTGCTGCTCGACGAGGTCCTCGCCTCCTGAGCGCTGAGTATGTGAAGACCGGGTCCCTGAGCACCGAGCCCCACCCCAGAGACTCCCAGACCACTCCCGTGCACGCTGTCGGCATCGTCGCAGCGGCCGGGAGTGGTCTGCGTCCGGGGGCAGAACTGCCGAAGGCCCTGGTTCTCCTCGGCGGCCGGCCGCTGGTCTGCTGGGCCGTGGAGTCGCTGCGCGCCGGCGGGGTGGCCGAGGTGGTGGTCGCCGTTCCGGCGCCCCAGCGCCCGGCCTTCACCGCCGTGCTGCCCGACGACGTGCACGTGGTGGTCGGCGGCGACACCCGCACCGCCTCGGTCCGCGCTGCGCTGGCCGCGGCCCGGGAGCACGCGGGCGACCCCGGTCCCACCGCCGTCCTGGTGCACGACGCGGCTCGACCGCTCACCCCACCCAACGTCGTCGCACGCGTGCTCGCCGCGCTGGCCGCCGGCGCGCTCGCCGTCGTCCCGGTGCTGCCGGTCGTCGACACCACCGTCGTGGTCGACGACGACGGCGTGGTGATCGCCGACGTCCCGCGGGCGTCGCTGCGCCGGGTGCAGACCCCGCAGGGCTTCGATCGGGCCACGCTGGTTGCCGCCTACGGTCGGGTGCACGGGACGGCCGCGGAGTTCACCGACGACGCCTCGGTCGTGCGGGCCGCCGGCGTCCCGGTGCACACCGTGGCCGGCGACGAGCGTGCCGCCAAGATCACCGTGGCCTCCGACCTGCTGGCCGCCGAGCGGGAGGTCGCCTCGTGACCGCACCACTTCCTCGCGTCGGCATCGGCACCGACGTGCACCCGGTCGAGACCGGCCGGCCCTGCTGGCTCGCCGGGCTGGAGTGGCCGGGCGCGGACGGCTGCGCCGGGCACTCCGACGGCGACGTCGCCGCGCACGCGCTCTCCGACGCCGTCCTATCCGCGGCCGGGCTGGGCGACATCGGCGGCCTGCTGGGCACCGACGACCCCCGGTGGGCCGGCGCCCGCGGCGCCGCAGTGCTGGCCCACGTCCGCGAGGTGCTCGCCACCGCCGGCTGGCAGGTCGGGAACGCCGCGGTGCAGTTGATCGGCAACACCCCGAGGGTCGCGCCTCGGCGGACCGAGGCGGAGGCGGCGCTATCCGCGGCCCTGGGGGCGCCGGTCAGCGTCACGGCGACCACCACCGACGGGCTGGGGCTGACCGGGCGCGGTGAGGGGCGGGCCGCGGTGGCCACCGCGCTGGTGGTCCGGACCACCTCTTCCCCGCCCGTAGACTCGGCGCGGTGAGCCTCCGCCTGTACGACACGGCAGCACGTGCCGTGCGCGACTTCACGCCCCTGCGTGCGGGACAGGTCTCCATGTACGTCTGCGGGCTGACCGTGCAGGGGCCACCCCACATCGGCCACGTGCGGTTCGCGATCGCCTTCGACGTGCTGCGCCGCTGGCTGCTGCACTCGGGCTCCGAGGTCACCTACGTCCGCAATATCACCGACGTCGACGACAAGATCCTCGCCAAGGCCGACGCGGCCGGCGTCCCCTGGTGGGCCTGGGCCTATGAGAACGAGCGGGCGGCGACCCGCGCCTACGACGCGCTGGGCACCCTGCCGCCCACGTACGAGCCGCGCGCCACCGGCCACGTGCCGGAGATGGTCGAGCTGATCGAGCGGCTGATCGCACGGGGGCACGCCTACGCCGTCGACGGCGACGTGTACTTCGATGTCCGGTCCTTCCCCGGCTACGGCGAGCTGACCGGCCAGCGGCTGGCCGACCTGCAGCCGGCCGCGGACACCGAGACCGACGACCGCAAGCGCGACCCCCGCGACTTCGCGCTGTGGAAGGGCACCAAGGCCGGCGAGCCCGACACCGCGTCCTGGGCCACGCCGTGGGGGCGCGGCCGGCCCGGCTGGCACCTGGAGTGCTCGGCGATGGCCGAGCGCTACCTCGGCCCGGAGTTCGACGTCCACGGCGGCGGACTGGACCTGCGCTTTCCGCACCACGAGAACGAGCGGGCGCAGTCGCAGGCCGCCGGTGACGGCTTCGCCCGGTACTGGCTGCACAACGGCTGGGTCACCATGGGCGGGGAGAAGATGAGCAAGTCCCTGGGCAACACCGCGCTGGTCGACGAGGTCGTCCAGCGGGTCCGCCCGGTGGAGCTGCGCTACTACCTGGTCGCCCCGCACTACCGGTCCACCATCGAGTTCACCGAGGGTGCACTGGAGGAGGCCGGCGCGGGTTACCGGCGGCTGGAGTCGTTCGTCCGCAAGGCGGCCGAGCGGGTGGGGTCGGGTACCGGTGCGCCGGTGCTCCCCGACGCGTTCTCCGCCGCCCTGGACGACGACCTGTCCACTCCCGCCGCGGTGGCCGTCGTGCACGAGGCGGTCACCCGCGGGAACACCGCACTGGCCGGCGGCGACGACGCCACGGTCGCCGGGGAGCTCGGGTCGGTGCGCGCCATGCTCGGTGTGCTCGGCCTGGACCCGCTGGACCCGCAGTGGGCCACCGGCGGCAACGACCAGCGGCTCGCGCAGGCGACCGACGGCCTGGTGTCCCTCGCGCTGGAGCAGCGCGCGGCGGCCCGGGCCCGCAAGGACTACGCATCAGCCGATGCCATCCGGGACCAGCTCGGCGCCCTGGGCGTGCAGGTCGAGGACACCGCCCAGGGCACACGATGGGAGCTGACGACCTGATGGCCGGCAACAGCCAACGCCGAGGCCGCTCGGCCGGCGCAGGCAAGAAGAGCGCCACCACCGGAACCGGGGGGAAGAACCGCAGGTCGCTGGCCGGTCGGGGCGCCACCCCGCCGGCCGCGGCGCGGCCGAACCACCCGGCCTTCAAGAAGGCCCAGGTGGCCGTCGCCCGACGGGACAACCGGCAGCGGGTGCAGCGGCGCAACGAGGAGTCCCCCGAGCTGCTGCTCGGTCGCAACCCGGTGCTCGAGGCGCTGCGCGCCCAGATCCCGGCCACCGCGCTCTACGTCGTCACCGGCGACACCAGCCGGGGCGGCACCGACGAGCGGATCGCCGAGTCCGTGCAGCTGGCCGCCGACCGGGGGCTCCCGCTGCTCGAGGTGGGCAAGGCCGAGTTCGACCGGATGAGCGACGGGTCGCTGCACCAGGGCATCGGCCTGATGGTGCCGCCCTACGATTACGCGCACCCCGACGACCTGCTCGACATCGCCCGGAACTCCGGGCGCCCGCCGCTGCTCGTGGCCCTGGACGGCGTGACCGACCCGCGCAACCTGGGCGCCATCATCCGGTCGGCCGCGGCCTTCGACGCCCACGGCGTCCTGGTGCCGCAGCGCCGGGCGGTGGGCATGACCGGCTCGGCCTGGCGCACCAGCGCCGGTGCCGCGGCCCGGCTGCGGGTCGCCCGGGCGGTCAACCTCGCCCGCTCGCTGGCCTCCTACCAGGAGGCCGGCCTGCAGACCATCGGCCTGGCCGCCGACGGGGACATGGGCATCCACTCCTACGACGGGTTCGCCGACCCGATCGCGCTCGTCGTCGGGGCCGAGGGCGCCGGGCTGTCCCGGTTGGTCCGCGAGCGCTGCGACGTGGTGCTGTCCATCCCGATCACCAAGGACACCGAGTCGCTGAACGTCAGCGTCGCGGCCGGGATCGCGCTCTACGCCGCCGCCTCCGCCCGCCGGTGACCGGTTCCGCAGAAATGGCCATTTCTGCGGAACGGAGGAGAGCCGGCGTCAGGTGAGCCGGATGCCGGACTCCGGGTGGAACACGTGCACCTCGTCGGCGCGCACCGCCAGGTCGACGGTCGAGCCCATCACCGGCGGACGACGTCCGTCCACCCGGACGACGAGGGAGGAGGCGGCGCCGTCGTGCCGGGTGGTGCCGTGCAGGTAGGCGTCGGCGCCGAGCTCCTCGACCAGCCGGACGTCCATCGTCAGCCCGGTGGGCTCGCTGCTCAGCGTGAACGACTCGGGCCGGATCCCCACGTCGATGGTGCGCGCGGCGCCGAGCTGGGCGAGCCGCTCGCGGGGGACCGGCAGGGCCAGCCCGCCCACCGCGACGCCGTCGGCGGTGACCGGGGCGCGGAACAGGTTCATGGCCGGTGAGCCGATGAAGCCGGCGACGAAGACGTTGGCCGGGGTGTCGTAGAGCTCCCGCGGGGTTGCGACCTGCTGGAGCAGGCCGTCGCGCAGCACCGCCACCCGGTGGCCCATGGTCATGGCCTCGGTCTGGTCGTGGGTGACGTAGACGGTGGTGGTGTTGAGGTCGCGCTGCAGGGCGGCGATCTCCGCGCGGGTCTGCACGCGGAGCTTGGCGTCCAGGTTCGACAGCGGCTCGTCCATCAGGAACACCCGGGGGGAGCGCACGATCGCCCGGCCCATCGCCACCCGCTGCCGCTGGCCACCGGACAGCGCCTTGGGCTTGCGGTCCAGGTAGGGCACCAGGTCCAGCATCTGCGCGGCCCGGCCCACCCGCTCGGCGATCTCGGACTTCGACGTGCCGGCCAGCTTCAGCGCGAAGCCCATGTTGTCCCCGACGGTCATGTGCGGGTACAGCGCGTAGTTCTGGAACACCATGGCGATGTCGCGGTCCTTGGGGGCGGCGTCGCTGACGTCCTGCCCGTCGATGCGGATCTCGCCCTCGTCGACGTCCTCCAGGCCGGCGAGCATGCGCAGCGCGGTGGACTTGCCCGAGCCCGAGGGGCCGACCAGCACCAGGAACTCGCCGTCGGCGATGTCCAGGTCCAGCTTGTCGACTGCGGGGGCGTCGTTCCCGGGGTAGAGGCGCGAGGCCCCGGCATAGGTCACCGTTGACATGGGCGGGACTGTAATGGCACGAACGGGCCGCCGGAGCACGATCCGGTGACGATGGGGCCGGCCCGGGAGCTCAGGACAGCAACTGGCCCACCGTGTAGATGACCAGCCCGGCCAGGCCGCCGACGACGGTGCCGTTCACCCGGATCCACTGCAGATCCCGGCCCACCTGCAGCTCGATCCGCCGGCTGGTCTCCTCGGTGTCCCAGCGGGCCACGGTGGCGCCGACCAGGTCGGCGACGTCGCCGGAGAAGCGCTCGACGGCGTACCCCGCGGCCCGGCGGCTCTGCCGCTGTACCAGCTCGCGGATCGTCGGGTCCTCCACCAGCAGCTTCGCGGCGTGCCGGATCAGCCCGGCCATCCGCGCCCGCAGCACCGAGTCGGGGTCGGCCGCGGCGGCGACGACAGTGGTCTTGACGGTGCTCCACAGCGACCCCGACCAGGTGCGCACCGCCGGGTGGTCGAGCAGCTCGTCCTTGAGCTGCTCGACCCGGGCGGCCGCGACGGGGTCGGTGCGCAGCGAGTGGACGTAGGCGCGTAACCGGAGGTCGTAGGCGCGCCGCAGCTCGTGCCGGGGATCGTCGCCGACCTCCTCGAGGAAGCCCTGCAGCCCGCTGAAGACCCGGTCGAACACCCGGTCGTCGACCCAGTCCGGCACCCAGGACGGCGAGGCGTCGCCCAGCTGGGCGCGGAAGACGACCCGGTTCTCCTCCAGGAACCGGGCCAGGCCGGTCAGCGCCGCCGACAGCACCTCCTGGTGCCGGTCGCCGTCCACGACCAGCTCCAACGCCCGGGCGACGGCCGGCGCGGCGGGGGTCTCGCGGAGCTTCCGGTCCACGAGGGCGGCGACGGCGGGCTGCAGGTCGTCGTCCTTGAGCAGGTCGGTCAGCGCACCCAGCGCCGCGCCGGCGTCCCCGGCGAGCCGCTCGGCCCGGCCCGGGGCGGCGAGGAAGGTGCCCAGCCGGCCGGGCACGTCGACGGCGGCCAGCCGCTCGTCGACCACCGCGCGGGTCAGGAAGTTGTCCTGCACGAAGGTGCCCAGGCTGGTGCCGATCTGGTCCTTCTTGCGCGGGATGATCGCGGTGTGTGGGATCGGCAGTCGCATGGGGTGCCGAAACAGTGCAGTGACGGCGAACCAGTCGGCGAGGGCGCCGACCATGGACGCCTCGGCGGTGGCCCGTACGTAGCGCACCCAGGCCCCGAGGTTGTCGCCGGCAAGCACGCAGACCAGGAACACGACGGCGGCGAAGAGGAACAGCGCCAGCGCCAGGCGCTTCATCCGGGCCAGATCGCGGGCGCGGGCCGGATCGTCGAGGGAGCCGGCCAGGGGGACGGTCAGCGGGGAGGCCGGCACTCCTCCAGGGTAGGGGCCCCGGACGTGCGACGACCCGGCACCTCGGGGGCGGTGCCGGGTCGTCGGTCCAGGGGGCGGTCAGTTGGCGGCGGCGTCCAGCGTCACGTCGACCGTCGAGGATTTGCCGTCCCGACGGACGGTCAGCGTCACCTGGTCGCCCGGCTTCGCGCTGCGCACCGCGGCGGTGAGCTCGGTGGCGGTGGTCACCGCGCGGTCGCCGACGGCGGTCACCACGTCACCGGCCTGCAGGCCGGCGTCGGCGGCCGCACTGCCGGCCTGCACCTGCACCACCTCGGCGCCGGTGCCGACGGCCGAGCTCTGCGCCGCCGTCCGGGCGCTGACGCCGAGCAGGGCGTGGGTGGCCGAGCCGTTGGCGATGATCTCGTCGGCGATCCGCTTGGCGGTGTTCGACGGGATGGCGAAGCCGACGCCGATGTTGCCGCTCTGGCCCGAGTCCTGGCCCGGTACGGCGGTAGCCACCGTGGCGATCGCAGTGTTGATGCCGATCACCTGACCGGCGGCGTCGACGAGCGCGCCGCCGGAGTTGCCGGGGTTGATGGCGGCGTCGGTCTGCAGCGCGTCGATGACCGTCTGCTCGGTGTTCGAGCCGGTGGACACCGCCCGGTTGGTGGCGCTGATGATGCCGTCGGTGACCGTGTTCGACAGGCCCAGCGGCGCACCGATGGCGATGGCCAGGTCACCGACCTGCACCTCGGTGGAGTCGGCGAAGGTGGCGGCGGTCAGGCCGTCGGCGTTGTCGAGCTTCACCACGGCGAGGTCCGACGTCGGGTCGGTGCCCACGACGCTCGCGTCGTAGAGCGTGCCGTCGGCCGTGCGGACCTGGACCGTTGCGTCCTCGGTGCTGCTGTCCAGGGTGACTACGTGGTTGTTGGTCAGCACGTAGCCGTCCGCGGTCAGCACCACCCCGGAGCCCGACCCGCCGCTGGATCCCGAGCTTACGTAGATGGTGACCACGCTGGGCGCGGCCTTGGCGGCCGCGGCAGTGGCGGAGGTGGCCGATTCCGGATCCTTGATGACGACGCTCTGCGCGCTGGCCGCCGAGGAACCGGCGCCGCCGTCGTTGCCGACCAGGGTGGCTACCCCTGCGCCGGTGCCGCCCCCGATCAGCGCCCCGGCGACCAGGCCGGCGGCCCCGAGCCGCCAGCGGCCGGCCCGGCGGACCGGCTGCACCGGCGCGGCGGCCGGCTGGAAGGCGGGAAAGCCGGGGTGCCCCGCGGCCTGGTGCGGTGCGCCGGCCGGCTGACCCCAGCCGGCCGGCGGCCAGCCCTGGTGCGCGGTGTCACCGGCGTGCGGCGGGAACTGTGCGGTCGGCTGCTGTGGGTTCGCGTACGGGTTCGGCACGGGCTGCGGCTGCTGGGCCTGCGGTGGCGCCCAGGAGCTGCCGGCGTCTCCGGGCCGGTCGGTGCCGTGTCCGGTCTCATCGCCCGGTCGGTTCTGCTCAGTCACTGGTCGTCCTCCCCTACCTCGCGTCGGGCCGTCCCCGCCGCGATGGACACCACTGTGCGGGAGCGGACTGGGCCGCAACTGGAGGTGGGCTGTGAGGTTCCTGCATGCGCCGGCCGGTCAGCGTCGCAGTACGCCGCGGGCCACGAGCTCCAGGGTCACCCACACCGCAAGGCCCTGCGCCGCCAGCAGCCCGACGAGCACCAGCAGCTGAGCCGCCCCGGCCTCCACGGCGCTGCCTCCGCCCAGCAGGACGCCGACGAAGGCCCCGGGGAGGGTCACCAGCCCGACGGTGCGGGTCTGGTCCAGCCCCGGCACCAGGGCGGTGGCAGCGACCGGGCGGGCGATCTCCAGGACGGCGTCCCGCGGCAGGAAGCCGAGCGCCAGTGCGGCGTCCACCTCGCCGCGGCGCTGGTCCAGCTCGTCAAACAGTCGCCGCCCGGCCAGCGAGGTCGCCGTCATGGCCCCGCCGATCACGATGCCGGCCACCGGGATGACCGCCACCCCGCGCAGCGGGACCGAGCCACTGGCCAGCACCAGGGCGACCACCGGGACGACGCCGGTGAGGACGGCGGCGCCGGCGGCGGCGACCCGTCGCACCCGGCCCGGAGCGTGCACCGGCAACCGGGTCACCCGCCCGGCCGCGGTGGCGGCCGCGACGGTGAGCATGAGCAGGACGAACAGCGTCGACAGCGCCAGTGAACCCAGGACGGCGGCCAGCACGGTGGAGACGACGGCCAGCTGGACCGCCGCCCGCAGTGCTGCGACGGCCACCGGGCGCTGCTGGCCCAGCCCGGACGTCCAGCCGACCGCCACGGCCAGCGCGGTCAGCGCGACCGCCGCGAGGGCGAGCCCGGGACCCACCTGCACGACGGAGTTGCCCACGGCGCACATCGTGCCTGGTCCATCCCCCCAGGACGGGCGGGATCGGCCGCGGAGGAGGACTCTCTGTACACGGGGGACGCCGCTGAGCTGATGCTCGGCGGCAGGGGTCTCCCTCGTTGCTCGCCAGCCAGGGAGGTGCCGGTGTCCGCGCACAGTCTGCTCAGCCGGTGCTCGACGGTGGTCGCCCTGATCCTGACCGGGGGACTCGCGCTCGTCGGGGGCGTCTCGTTGCACGGTACGGGCGTGGCCGCCGTGGGCCTGGCCGGGGCGATGGGCGCCTGTCTGACAGCCGGCATCGCTCGGGAGTCCGCCACCGGGTCCGCGCGCGCCACGACCGTCGAGGCGGCCTGGCGGACCGGGGTGGGCGTGGTGGCAGTCCTGCTGGTGCTGAGCGGCTCGGCGGCGCTGGCCGGCGGGGCCGCCCTGGTGGTGGTTGCACCCTGGGCCGCCGTGGTCGCGCTCGCCTGGTGGTCCCGCGGCGCCGACGCCCGCCCTGCGGGCCCGCCACACCCCTCCGGGAGCAGCCGGCCCGGCGCGGGACCCGCGGCGCCGGCCCGGCCCGCTGCCCGCCCGCCGTCGGCCCGGCGGGAACGACACCCCTCCTCGCGCGGCCCCGGCCACCCGCCCCTCCAGGATCCCGCCCACCCGGCGACCTCCCGGCCGGAGCCCGCGGCCAGGCCGGCCGCGGTGCCCGGTGTGCCGCCGGTCGCCGCCACCGACCTGTCGCGGCTGTCGATGGAGGCGCTGGGCCGGGAGTGGCTGCGCACGGGTTCGGCGCTGGAGGCCGCGGTAGACCCGGCCGTCCGGGCGCAGGTCGCGCACCGGCGGCGTGAGGCCCTCGACGAGCTGGAGCGCCGCGACCCGGTCGGGTTCGCCCGCTGGCTCGCCGCCGGGGCGACGGCGGACAGCAACCCCGCGCAGTACCTGCGCGGCGACTGGTCGGCGGGGTCGGGCACCGCCTGAGCCGGCCGGCTCAGTCCCGGTCCGGCGCCAGCCCGGCGATCAGCGCGCTGACGTCGACCGCCCCGGGGTCGGGGAGCTGTCGCGCCGCGGCGTCCATGGTCTCCAGCACCGCGGCGTCCAGCCGGTCGGGGACGCCGGCCGCCTGCAGCGCCTCCCGGATCAGCCGGGCATCCTTGGCCGCGCCGGTCAGCCCGAAGCTCACCGGGTGCTCCCCGCCGATCATGTTCGCGCCCTTTAGCTGCGCGTAAGGGGTGTCCAGCGGGCCGCCCGCTATCGCGTCCAGGAAGTGCTGCGGGTCCAGCCCCAGTCCGCGCGCGAGCGCGATCGACTGCGCGGCGCCGGCGGTGACCATGAACAGCCAAGCGTTGCAAGCCATCTTCAGCCGGCTCCCGGCGCCGGCCCCGCCCAGCCAGAGCGTCCGGCTGCCCAACGCGTCGAACACCGGGGCCAGCTGCTCGCGCGCGCCCTCGTCCCCAGAGGCCAGCAGCACCAGCGAGCCGTCCTCGGCCGGCTTCTTCGTGCCCAGCACCGGGCAGTCGACGAGGACCAGGCCCAGCTCGCCGGCGGTGGCGATGGTCGCGTCAGCACCGGCCATGCCGACGGTGGTGCACTGCAGCCACACACCGTGCCCGGCGCCGGCGCGGCCTGCCGGACGACGTCGACCGCGGCGTCCGCATCGAAGACCGTCGTCAACACGACGTGGGCACCGGTGGCAGCCTCCACCGGGGAGTCCAGGGTCTCCGCGCCGGTACCGGTCAGCGCTCGGGCCTTCGCCGCGTCGCGGTTCCACATCCGCACCGGGATGCCGGCCCGCCGCAGCGAGCCGACCATCCCTGCGCCCATCGTGCCGGTGCCGAGGACGGCGACCACGGGGAGCGTCATGTCTCCGATCCTGCAGCTCCCGGACCGCAGCGGCAGTGCGGGAGACCGGTAGCCTCGCCCGGAGCCCGCCCCATTAGCTCAGTGGTAGAGCACTCGCCTTGTAAGCGAAAGGTCGTCCGTTCAATCCGGACATGGGGCTCCGCCCGGCGCTCCGGCGTCGCCACCTGGCCGAGCCGGAGGTGACATACGACACTGCTGCCATGACCACCACCCTCGAGCAGAGCCCGGCCGCGACCGCCGTCCGGGGCTGGCTGTCCGACTTCGACGCCGCGCTCACCGCCGGTGACGCGGCGGCCGCCGCCGCGCTGTTCACCGAGGACTGCTACTGGCGCGACCTGATCTCCTTCACCTGGAACATCACGACCGCCGAGGGGCGGCCGGCCATCGCCGACATGCTCGAGCAGACGCTGACCGGGACCCGCCCGCGCAACTGGACGATCACCCCCGGGGAAGAGCCGGCCGAGGCCGACGGGGTCACCGAAGCCTGGATCCAGTTCGAGACGGCGGTCGGTCGTGGCCGGGGGCAGCTGCGGCTGCGCGACGGCCGTGCCTGGACGCTGCTCACCACGCTCTACGAGCTCACCGGGCACGAGGAGCCGACGCGGGACCGGCGGCCCAAGGGCGCCGAGCACGGGATCCACCGCGACCGCGAGTCGTGGCTGGACCGGCGGGAGCGCGAGGCGCGCGAGCTCGGCTACGAGACCCAGCCGTACGTTCTGGTCGTAGGGGGAGGACAGGGCGGCATCGCCCTCGGTGCGCGGCTGCGCCAGCTCGACGTCCCGACCATCGTCATCGACAAGCACCCGCGGCCCGGGGACCAGTGGCGCAGCCGGTACAAGTCGCTGTGCCTGCACGACCCGGTCTGGTACGACCACCTGCCCTACGTCAAGTTCCCGGACAACTGGCCGGTGTTCGCCCCCAAGGACAAGATCGCCGACTGGCTCGAGTCCTACACCCGGGTCATGGAACTCAACTACTGGTCCAACACGCGGGCCGTGAACGCCGCCTACGACGAGTCCACCGGGGAGTGGACAGTGACCGTTGAGCGCGACGGCATCCCGGTCGTCCTGCGCCCGCAGCAGCTCGTGCTGGCCACCGGGATGTCGGGCAAGCCCAACGTCCCCGACTTCCCCGGCATGGACGTCTTCCGCGGCGACCAGCACCACTCGTCCGCGCACCCCGGCCCGGACGCCTACCGCGGCAAGAAGTGCGTCGTCGTGGGCTCGAACAACTCCGCCTTCGACATCTGCGGGGCACTGTGGGAGAACGGCGCGGACGTGACGATGGTGCAGCGCTCCTCAACGCACATCGTGCGCTCGGACTCGCTGATGGACATCGGACTGGGCGCCCTGTACTCCGAAGACGCCGTCGCCGCGGGCATGACCACGGAGAAGGCCGACCTGGTCTTCGCGTCGCTGCCCTACCGGATCATGCACGAGTTCCAGATCCCGCTGTACGACCAGATGCGGGAACGCGACAAGGACTTCTATGGGCGGCTGGAGGCTGCCGGCTTCGACCACGACTGGGGCGAGGACGGCTCGGGGCTGTTCATGAAGTACCTGCGCCGGGGCTCGGGCTACTACATCGACGTCGGCGCCGCGGACCTGGTGGCCAACGGCGACGTCGCCCTGGTCAGGGGCCAGGTCGACCACCTGACCGAGCACTCGGTGGTGCTCACCGACGGCACCGAGATGCCGGCCGACCTCGTCGTCTACGCCACCGGGTACGGCTCGATGAACGGCTGGGCGGCGGACCTGATCTCCCAGGAGGTCGCCGACCGCGTCGGCAAGGTGTGGGGGCTGGGCTCGGACACCACCAAGGACCCCGGCCCGTGGGAGGGCGAGCAGCGCAACATGTGGAAGCCCACCCAGCAGGAGGCGCTGTGGTTCCACGGTGGCAACCTGCACCAGTCGCGGCACTACTCCCTGTACCTCGCGCTGCAGCTCAAGGCGCGCAAGGAGGGCCTCCCGACCCCGGTGTACGGGCTCCAGGAGGTTCACCACCGCAGCTGACCGGCCGGTGTGCCCGCTCGGTCGCGGGCGCGGCGGGACCGTGCCAGGGTCGGGGTCCCGCTGCCGTCCGGGCAGCCGCCCCGAGGAGTCCCGTTGAGCGACCACGTCTACCGGCTGAGCGAGATCGTCGGCACGTCCACCACCAGCGTCGACGACGCCATCCGCACCGCGGTGCGGAAGGCCTCGCAGACCGTGCGCAACATCGAGTGGTTCCAGACCTCGGAGGTCCGCGGCCAGGTCGTCGACGGCGAGGTCGCCTACTTCCAGGTCACCATGAAGATCGGCTTCCGCGTCGAGGACTGACCTCACACCAGGACGACGTCGTTCCCGCGGACCGTCACCCCGACCGGAATCAGCGGGGACGTCGCCGGCCCCTCCCGCACCTCACCGGTGGCCGGGTCGAACGCCGACCCGTGGCAGGGGCAGCCCAGCCCGTCACCGGTGGGCCGCACCGTGCACCCCGCGTGCGGGCACGTGGCGTCGAACGCGGCCACGGTGCCGGCCGACGGCTGGGTGATGACCACCCGGCGTCCGTCGACCTCGAGCAGGTAGCCGCCCTCGACGGGGACGTCGGCCAGCGCCACCAGCACGTCGCCGCTGGCGACCCCGGTCAGCTCTGGGAGGTCGATACCGCCTCCGCAGCCGGCCAGCGCGAGCGCGCAGAGGCCGGCACCGCCGGCGATGAGCAGGCTCCGGCGGGACACGCAGGGATGCACGGCCTGCATCTTCCATGAGGGCAGCGCCTCGAAGCTGCACGAGCCCGCGCTCCGGAGGAGCGCTGTGTCCTGAGGGTGCGGGGGCCGGAGGCTCTCCACCTGGGGGACACGCAACGGCTCCACGGAAGCCCGGGAAAGAACCGGGACCGCGGTGGAGTCCGTGGTGGATCTGCGCTCCGGAGGAGCGCTGTGTCCTGAGGGTGCGGGGGCCGGAGGCTCTCCACCTGGGGGACACGCAACGGCTCCGCGGAAGCCCGGGAACGGCTCGTGGCCGCGGTGGAGTCCGGAGGACGACAGTCAACTTAGTCGAAGCTGCCGGAGCCGCCGTCCCGGTAGCGGGCCCGCCTCTCCAGCCGCTCGCGTTCGGCCCGCTCGGCGCGCACCCGGGCGGTGGTCCCCGACGGGTGGCCGGCCTTGACCGCGCGGTGCTCGGTGGTCTCGGTCATGTACGCCAGGGAGAAGAGCAGCCCGATCAGCGTCCCGCCAATGGCCGCGCTCACCCGGAACCCCATCGGCACCGGCGGGACGAGCAGGCACAGCACGATCACGGGGGACAGTTGGACCAGCGCCCGAGCCAGGTGGCGCAGCACCCAGCTGCGCCGCGTGGTGTCCTCGAGCACCCATCCCGACAGGCGCTGGGGGAGGCCGCCGCCGAGGGCGTACCAGACCCACTGTGCCGGGTTCGGCCGTGCAGCTGACACACAGGAGACGGTAGGCGTCGCAGGCCGTTGCCGTGGGGGACGAGCTGCGCCACACTCCGCACGCGGGGGACGAGCCCGAGGAGGCACCGTGCGGGTCGAGGACGTGCTGCGGCACAAGGTCGGCGGGGGAGCGGTCGCCACCGTCCCCGGCGACGCAACGGTCGGCGAGGCGCTCGCCCAGCTGGTCGAGCGCAACGTCGGCGCACTGGTGGTGAGCGCGGATGGGGAGCACGTGGACGGCGTCGTCTCCGAGCGGGACGTCGCCCGCGGGCTGCACGCGCGGGGCGGGGACGTGCTCGGCGACCTGGTCGGCACGTTGATGACCGCACAGGTGCACACGTGCACTCCGGCCACCGCCGTGACCGACCTGACCCGGCTGATGACCGAGCACCGGGTGCGCCACGTGCCGGTGCTGGTGGCCGGCCGGCTCGCCGGGATCGTCTCCATCGGCGACGTCGTCAAGGCCCGGCTCGACGAGCTGGAGACCGAGCGCGAGCAGCTGGTGGACTACATCCAGACCAGCTGACACCGACGCCGCCTGGCCCTGGCGGCGTCGGACGTAGGGTCCCGGCGTGGACGAACGTCGTGTCGGGGTGGTCGCCGGGCTCGCGGCCTACGTCCTCTGGGGTTTGTTCCCGCTCTACTTCCCCCTGCTCGAGCCGGCCGGGGGCCTGGAGATCGTCGCCCACCGCGTGGTCTGGTCGTTGCTGTTCATCGGGCTGCTGCTCAGCGTCCGCCGCGGCTGGCCGCAGGTCCGCGCCGCCTTCGCCGACCGCCGCACGCTGCTCGTGCTCGCCGCGGCAGCCGTGTTGATCGTCGTCAACTGGCTGGTCTTCGTCTACGGCGTCAACTCCGGCCACGTCGTGGAGATCTCGCTGGGCTATTTCATCCATCCGCTGGTCAGCGTGCTGCTCGGCGTCCTGGTGTTCCGGGAGCGACTGCGCCGGCTGCAGTGGGTCGCCGTTGGTACCGCCGCGCTCGCGGTCATCGTCCTCACCGTCGACTACGGCCGCCCGCCCTGGATCGCGCTGGCCCTGGCCGGCTCCTTCGGCCTGTACGGGCTGATGAAGAAGCTGGTCCGGGTGGAGGCGGCGCCGGGGCTGTTCGTGGAGACGGCGCTGGTCTTCCTCCCGGCCCTCGTGGTCCTCGTCGTCCTCGAGGCGACCGGCTCGGGCGCGTTCGGCCACGAGGGCACGGGCAGCGCGCTGCTGCTTGCCTTCTCCGGCGTGGCCACCGCCGTGCCGCTGCTCCTCTTCGCCGCAGCGGCCCGGCGGGTGCCGCTGTCGACGGTGGGGCTGCTGCAGTACATCAACCCGCTGATGCAGCTGGCGATCGCCGTCCTCGTCCTCGGCGAGCCCATGCCGCCGGCTCGGCTGGCCGGCTTCGCCATCGTCTGGCTGGCGCTGGCCGTCTTCACCCTCGACACCCTGCGCGCCGCCCACGGCAACCGCCGGGCCGTCGCCGCGGCGGACGCCGTCCCCGTCGCCCCGTGAGGCCGACCGCCTGGGCGGGGATTCCACCTCCAACCGCCCGGCGCGACTACCGTCGGAGGGGTCCGTCCGGGGCCGGCCCCGCCGCCGGCCGGTCCGACCCGCGCCCATCGGAGGCCCGCAGATGACCAGCGACCCCGCACCCGACGAGGTGGCTGGCCCACCATCCGGCGAGGCCGCGAGCGAGACGCCCGTGACGGGTGGGGCGGGCGGGACGACCGCAGCTGTGAACCTTCCCGCACGCGACCGCGAGGTGCTCGCGTTCGAACGGCAGTGGTGGCGGTTCCCGGGGGCCAAGGAGACCGCCATCCGCGAGCGGTTCGGGCTCTCGGCAACCCGCTACTACCAAGTGCTCAACAGCGTGATCGACCGCCCCGAGGCGCTGGCCGCCGACCCGCTGCTGGTGCGCCGGTTGCGGCGGATGCGCTCCGCGCGACAGCGGCAGCGCTCCGGGCGAACGCTGGGCACGGACCCTTCGGCCGACTAGCCTTCCTCACCGTGGGGAGGCATGCGCAATCAGGTGGTGACGGCACCCGCCCGGACGGCGAGGTCGCCTCCCGGTTCCCGGACGACGCACCCCCGACCGCAGCCCAGCCCCCGGCCCGCCCGCCGGCCGGTGTCCAGCCCCCGGCCGCGCGTCGCCCGGCAGCTTCGGCAGCGCCTCCTGTGGCGCCCCGGCCCCAACCCCGCCCGGTCCGCTCCGGCCCGGACACCGAGGGCGACGCGATGACCATGCCGCGCCGCAGCCGGGCCGAGCGCCGCCGGGAGGGGCTGCTCCCGGCCGGTGAGGACCCGCTGCTCCGCCGTCCCCCGACCGCCGGTCGGCCCGGCCCGGCCGTGCCGCCCGTCACCGGACGACGCCGCACCGACCAGCCCGGCCCCGCCCCCTCGCCGGCCGACGTGCCCACCTCCGCGACGCTGTCGACGTCCGACGGCGCTGCCCGGATCGGCGCGGACCGCAGCCGCCTGGCCGCTCCCGCGACGCCCAGCCCCGCGACCCGGGCGCCGCAGACGACGAACCTGCCGTTCACGCCCGGCCTGCCCGCCTCGGCACCGGACGCCGACCCGTTCCCGTTCGACGACCAGCCGGATCGCCGCTCCGCCGCGGCCGCCGCGGCCGCCCCGGCCGGCCGACGTGCCGCGGAGCCGGCGCCACCGGCGGCCCCGGCTGCCTGGACCCCGGCTGAGCCGGCGGCCCGGCCGGCGCGTACGCCCGCGGCGCCGCGCGCCGCAGCTCCCGACCTGCGGAGCCCCGCCGTCGAGCGGGAGACCACGGCGCTCCCGCCGCTGGCCTGGGGCGAGGAACCGGCCGAGGCGCCGGTGCACGAGGGGGCCCCCGCACGCGTCCCCGGGCCGGGGAGCGGACCCGTGGGTGGCCGGGCTGCCGCCCGACTCGAACGCCAGGCGGCCGAGGCTGCGGCGCGCAAGGGTGGTCGGCGGGGGAGTACCGCTGCTGGCCCGCTCGCCCGTCCGGGTGGCCCGCCCGCGCCCCCGTCCGGTTCCGAGCGGGAGGCGGCGACCGACGGCCAGCGCGGCCGCGGGGCTCCCCGGCGTGCCGTCCAGCTCGTGCTGGCGACGGTCGTGGTGGCCCTGGCAGTGCTGGGCGTCTGGTCCTTCACCTCACCGCGCACCGAGGAGACCTCCGCACGGACCCCGGCAGCCACCGGTGCGCCGCCGTCCTCGGCGGCGGCGCCCGCGGTCGAGGCGACCCCCTCGGCCGAGGCGACTCCCAGCGTGCCGGCGGGCCCGGTCCGAGCCCCGATCACCGTGCTGAACAGCACCCGCATCACCGGCCTGGCCGCCGACATCGGCGACCAGTTCAGCGTCGGCGGTTGGCAGGTCAACGAGCCCGGCGCCTACGGCGCTGCGGACGTAGCCATCACCACCGTCTACTACACCGCTGGCAACTCGGTGCAGCAAGACGCGGCCAATCAGCTCAGGGAACAGTTCCCCGACCTCGCCGGGGGCCCGGCGGAGCGGTTCTTCGACGTCCCCGGCGTGCCCGACCCCGGCCTGGTCGTCGTCGTGACGGGGGACTGGCGGCCCTGACCGGCCCGGGCGGGCGTACAGCCGGCGCACAGTGGAACGCCGGAGTCCCCTCGGCCGTTGCCGCCTGCGTGCGCCCTCCCTCCGGGTCCGTGCTGCCCGGTCCGCGCTCCGGTGCGCGATTCCTGACCGCCGTCCTGCTCACTGCCCTCTCCTTCGCCGCGCTGCTCGTCGTCGCCCCGGCCGCGCCGGCGCGCGCAGCCGAGGACGTCACCACCACCGATGCCACGGTGCCCTCCGGGCAGGGCGCGGACGCCGTCGAGCTGGACACCACGCTCTACATGCCGTCGTCGGCCACCGCCGACGACCCGGCCGCCGCGGTGCTCATCGCGCATGGGTTCGGCGGCAGCAAGGAGTCCGTCGCCGCCGACGCCCGGGACCTGGCGGGCCACGGCTTCGTCGTCCTCACCTGGTCCGCGCGCGGCTTCGGCCGCAGCACCGGGCAGATCGGCCTGGACGACCCCCGGTACGAGGTGGCCGACGTCAGCACCCTGATCGACCTGCTCGCCGCCCGCGACGACGTGCGGCTCGACGGTCCCGGTGACCCGAGCGTGGGCCTCACCGGCGCCTCCTACGGCGGCGCGGTGTCGCTACTGGCGGCAGGCTACGACGACCGGATCGACGCCATCGCCCCGGAGATCACCTGGAACTCGCTGACCTCGGCGCTGTTCCCGGAGAACGCCGGCATCGTCGACGCGGACACCGTGGCGGCCGGCCCGGTCAGCACCGATGCGGGGGTGTTCAAGCGGTCCTGGGCCGGGCTCTTCTTCGGCGTTGGCTCGGTGCCCACCGGCGACGGGCTGCTGGGCGCGCTGACCGGCGGCAGCGCCGGTGACGGGACCGGCGTTCCGGACGAGTCCGCTCTCGACCCGGGCGCGGTGACCCAGGCGCTGACCTGCGGCCGATTCCGGGCCGACGTCTGCGCGGCCTACCAGTCGGCCGCCGCCACCGGGACGCTGACACCGGAGGTCGCCGCGGTGCTCGACCGCAGCAGCCCGGCCGCGGTGCTGGACCGGATCAGCGCCCCGACGCTGCTGGTGCAGGGCACCCAGGACTCCCTCTTCGGGCTCGGCGAGGCGGACGCGAACGCCCGCGGCATCGCTGCGAACGGCACGCCGGTGCAGGTCGTCTGGTACGCCGGTGGGCACGACACGCAGGCCTCCGACCGGGTCACCGCCGACCTGCGCGACCGGGTCGCCGGCTGGTTCGGCACCCACCTGCTCGGCGCGGACCCGGCGCCGGGCACCGGCGGCTTCAGCTACCCCGCGCCCACCGGCCTGGTCAGCGGCGTGGGCAGCGTGCAGGACGGCGGCCAGACCGTCACCGCCGCCGCCTACCCGGGCCTGGCCGGCGGCGACCCGGCGCAGCGGACGACGGTCGCGCTCGGCGGGATGACCCAGCCGGTGGTCACCCCCGCCGGCGGCAGCCCCGCCGCCCTGACCACCGTGCCCGGCCTCGGCGCGGTCACCTCGGCACTCGGCGGCACGACCGTGGAGATCCCCGGCCAGTTCGCCGCCTTCGACAGCGCCGCGCTCGACGTCGGCACCGACGCGGTCGGTGCCGCGACCACCACGCTGGCCGTCTCCTCGCCCAGCGGGACGGCGACGCTGTTCGCCAAGCTCTACGACGTCGCCCCCGACGGCACGATGACGCTGCCCGCCGGGCTGGTGGCCCCGCTGCGGCTGACCGCGCTGTCGACCGACCCGGCCGCTCCCACGGCGGTGCCGGTCACGCTGCCGGGCATCGTGCACCGCTTCGAGGCTGGGCACAGGATGCGGCTGCTGGTCTCCTCGACCGACCAGGCATTCGCCCTCCCCTCGACGGCGGCGGTGTACTCGGTGGGGCTGCCCGTCGGCGAGACGTCGATCGCCGTCCCGCAGGCGCCGGGCACCGTGGCCGGCTCGGGGGGATCGGCGCGCTGGTGGGTGCTGCTAGCCGTTCTGGCCGCCGTGGGAGCGCTCGGCTGGCTGGCCGCGAAGCTGTGGGGACGGCGCCGGGACCGGCGGCTGTCGGCCGTCGAGCCGAACGGCGAGGACGTGCCGTTGCGATTCGAGGGGGTCACCAAGGCCTACAACGACGGCTTCGTCGCCGTCCGGGACCTGTCCTTCGAGGTCCGCCGCGGTCAGGTGCTCGGCCTGCTCGGGCCCAACGGCGCCGGCAAGACCACCTCGCTGCGCATGCTGATGGGCCTCATCCGTCCCACCGAGGGCCGGATCTCGGTGTTCGGGCACGCCGCGCGGCCCGGGGCGCCGGTGCTGTCCCGGCTCGGCTCGTTCGTCGAGGGCACCGGCCTGCAGCCGCACCTGTCCGGCCGGGACAACCTGACCCTGTACTGGGCGGCCACCGGCCGCCCGCTGGCCGACGCGCACCTGGACGAGGCGATGGAGGTCGCCGGACTCGGGACGGCGATCGACAAGCGGGTGCGCAGCTACAGCCAGGGCATGCGCCAGCGGGTCGCCATCGCCCAGGCCATGCTCGGGCTGCCCGACCTGCTGGTCCTCGACGAGCCCACCAACGGGCTGGACCCGCCGCAGATCCACGCGATGCGTGAGGTGCTCCGGTCCTACGCGCAGACCGGCCGCACGGTCATCGTCTCCAGCCACCTGCTGTCGGAGATCGAGCAGACCTGCAGCCACGTCGTGGTCATGGCGAAAGGACAGAAGATCGCCCAGGGCACGGTCGAGGAGATCATCGGTGCCGGTGGTGCGGTGCTCGTGGGCTTGGCCGACGAGGCCGACACCGACCGGGCGGCCGTCCTGCTGGCCGGGTTGCCGGGGGCGGGGCCGGTCGAGCGCACCGAGGAGGGCCTGGTCGTCGACCTCGGCCCGACCGGGCGCGCCGCGGCGCTGTCCGCGTTGGTCGCGGCGGGCATCGGGGTGGACCAGCTGACCCCGCGGCGCCGGCTGGAGGACGCGTTCCTGTCGTTGGTGGAGTCGTCATGAGCGCTACCGAGAGGGCAGAAATGGCCATTTCTGCCCACGACAGGACCGGTGCGGCGGCCGGCTACCGGCCCGGGCGCACCCTGCGGCTGGGCGTGGAGCTGCGCCGCCAGTTCAAGCGGCGCCGCACGCTGGGCGTCTTCGTGGCGATGGTGGCGCTGCCGCTGATCCTGATCGCCGCGCTGAAGCTGGGCGCCTCCGCGGAGGCGCAGGCGAACGGCCGGGTCAATCTGGTCGACGTGGCCACCGCCAGCGGGCTCAACTTCACCCTGTTCGTGCTGTTCGCCGCCACCAGCTTCTTCCTGGTCGTGGTGTTCGCGCTGTTCTTCGGCGACACCGTGGCCAGCGAAGCGCAGTGGGGGTCGCTGCGCTACGCGCTGGCCACGCCGATCCCGCGGCTCCGGCTGCTGCGGCAGAAGTGGTACGCCGCGCTGGTGCTGTCGGTCAGCGCCCTGGTCACCGTCACCGTCGTCTCGGTGGTAGCCGGTGGCATCGCCTTCGGCTTCGGCGATGTGCAGACCCCGGTCGGGCTGTCCATCCCGCAGGGCAGTGGCCTGCTGCGGCTGGCCGGGATCGTCGGCTACCTCGCCGTCCACCTGCTCGTCGTGGGCACGCTGGCGATCTGGCTGTCCACGGTCACCGACGCGCCGCTGGCCGCCGTCGGCGGGGCGATCTTCACGATGTTCGTCTTCGCGATCCTCGACCAGGTCGAGCAGCTGGGCAGCCTGCGCGACTGGTTCCCGACCGCCGGCGAGTTCGCCTGGACCGACCTGCTGCAGACACCGGTGGACTCCGCCGACCTCTTCCGTGGCGTGGTGCAGTCGCTGGTCTACGCCGCGCTGTTCACCGCGCTGGCCTTCCGGCACTTCGCCCGCCGCGACGTCACCTCCTGAGTGGAGTCGCTGGGTGACGGTTCCCGTCACCCAGCGACTCCGTTCACAGGCTGGCGAGGACCGCCTGGGCCCAGCCCGAGCCCATCGGCTCCTCGGTCACGGTCGCGTTCGGGACGGCGGTGAGCAGCTCGGCCATCCCCGGGACGGCGGCCCCGTTGGCGGTGACCCACAACCGGCCGACCGCCGGGGCCATCTCCAGGTCGCTGACGCTGTCCCCGATCGCGACCGCGTCGGCCGGGGACAGCCCACGACGGGCGAGGTCCCAGGCGATGGCCGCGCCCTTGGAGATGCCCCGCGGCATGAGGTGGTAGACCCGCGGCGGCAGGGCCTCGGGCGCCAGCGTCATCCGGGACGTCGCCGGGATGGCGCCGTTGTCCTTGCATGTCAGCCACCCCCACCCCTGTCCGGCCAGCCAGGCGTCGACGGCGGCGGGGCCGACCCGGCCGCGCAGCAGGGCGTCGGCGGAGTGGGTGACATGCCAGGGCTCGTGCCACTCGAGTCGTCCGGCGTTGGCCGCCACCAGCGCGTCGACGACGCCCTGTTCGGCCATTACGGCCATCGGCGTGCGGCCGATGTGCTCGGCGGGCAGGTCGCCGGTGAGCAGGTGGGTCTGCCGGCCGCCGGCCCAGCTCACCAGCGAGCCCAGCTCGGCGATCGACCCGTCGGCGCCGAAGATCCGGGCGGCCTCGACCAACTGGTCGTGGGTGCGCCCGCTGACCAGCACCAACGGGACGCCGGCGCGGTGAAGTTCCAACAGCGCGGTGGCCGGGGAGGCGGTCGGCGTGCGCTCCGCGGTGTGCCAGAAGGAGCCGCGCGGGCCGACCATGGTCCCGTCGAGGTCGGTGTAGACGATGCCGGTGGCCACCCGCCCATCCTGACTGCTCCCGGCCGCAGCGCCCGACCCCGGGGGATGCTCGATCGCGCGGCGGCAGCCGCACCGCTCCGTCACCGAGGTGGGTGGGGTGTGCTTTCAGCACGGCGTAGCCGTTCCGCTCCTGCACGGAGGTGGGTGGGTAGAGTTACCAGCGTTCCACTCATCCAGAGGGGCAGGGGGACACGGCCCGACGAAGCCCCGGCAACCGCCATTCGCACTCCTGCGGAGGGAAGGTGCCAATTCCGTCCCGCGCGGCTCGACGGCCCGGCGCGGGGAAGATGAGGAGGTAGTCGTCGCATGACCCTGACCGCTCCCGGTTCTGCCCAGGCCGATGTCACTGAGGGGGGTCCGGTCCCGCCGAACCCGGCCCGCGGCCTCATCTGCCGCAACTGCGGTGCCACCTTCGGCCTCATCGCCGAGCACGCCTGCGCGGAGTGCTTCGGCCCGCTGGAGGTCGACTACGACCCCGAGCTGATGCGGGCGGTGACCCGGCAGCAGATCGAGGCCGGTCCGCAGAACATCTGGCGCTACGCCGCCCTTCTGCCGGTGGGTCAGGACCCGGCCGACCGGGTGACGCTGGACCCGGGGATGACCCCGCTGGTGCGCGCCGACCGGCTCGCCGCCGAGCTGGGCATCACCGGCGGGCTCTGGGTGAAGGACGACTCGGCCAACCCCACCCACTCCTTCAAGGACCGGGTGGTCAGCCTGGCCGCCACCGCGGCCAGAGGCTTCGGCTACGCCAAGATCGCCTGCGCCTCCACCGGCAACCTGGCCAACTCCGTGGCCGCGCACGCCGCCCGGATGGGGCTGCCCTCCTTCGTGTTCGTCCCCAGTGACCTGGAGCCGGGGAAGATCGTGCAGTCCGCGGTCTACGGCCAGGCGCTGATCGCCGTCGACGGCTCCTACGACGACGTCAACCGGCTGACCAGCGAACTCGCCGAGACCGACGAGTTCGAGGACACCGCCTTCGTCAACCAGAACGTGCGGCCGTACTACGCCGAGGGTTCCAAGACGATGGGCTACGAGATCGCCGAGCAGCTCGGCTGGCGGATCCCCGCCCAGATCGTCATCCCGATGGCGTCGGGGTCGCTGCTGACCAAGGTCGACAAGGCCTGGCGGGAGCTGGTGGCCGCCGGCATCGTCGAGGACACCGGGTGGAAGGTGTTCGGAGCGCAGTCGGCCGGCTGCGACCCGATCGCCACCGCCTTCGACAACGGCTGGGACGTCGTCAAGCCGGTCAAGCCCACCGGCATTGCCAAGTCGCTGAACATCGGCAATCCCGCCGACGGCCCCTACGCGCTGGACGCCATCCGGCGCACCGGAGGTGCCGTCGGCCGGGTTGGCGACGACGAGATCGTGGCCGGCATCCGCGACCTGGCGCGCACCACCGGAATCTTCGCCGAGACCGCGGGCGGGGTCACCACCGCGGTGCTGCGCAAGCTGGTCGAGGGCGGCCTGCTCGACCCGGCGAAGGAGACCGTCGTCCTCAACACCGGCGAGGGCCTCAAGACGCTGGACCCGCTGCTGACCGTCGTCGGCCCGTCGCACCACGTGCAGCCCTCGCTGTCGTCGCTGCGCGAGGCCGGCCTGATCGGCTGACGAGGCCCGTCACAGTCCGGTCACGGCTGCTCGGCGGGGCTGCGACGTCCGCGGCTATACCGTTCCGCGCGGTTCGTGGTTCACGTTCGTGATCGGCGGGAGGAAGAGCGAGATCCCGACCCCCAGCAGACGGGGGCCGACCGACGCACGCGTGGGAGCACACGTGGCACAGGGCACCGTGAAGTGGTTCGACGCCGAGAAGGGCCTCGGCTCCATCACCGCCGACGCCGGGCAGGACGTCTTCGTCCACTACTCGGCCACCCAGATGGACGGGTAAAGAGCCTCGACGAGGGCCAGCGGGTCGGCTTCGAGGTCATGCAGGGCGAGAAGGGCCCGCAGGCCGACGGCGTCACCGCCGCCTGATCGGCTCTGGCAGAGGCCGGTCCCCTTCGGGGGGCCGGGCCTCTGTCGTCTGGGCGCCCGTGCGGGACACGGACAGCGGCGCAGCGGCGGCCGGGGACGACTCCTGGGCGCGGTGGAGGCCGGTAGGCCGACCGGGTGATCGACCCCCGTTCTTGCACTCGCCTGGGTCGAGTGCCAGACTCGTCCTGGCACTCGGAGCACCTGAGTGCCAACCAGGTCGGAACGGTGAGGCACTGGTCGTGGGCCGCAGGAGCGTCCACGTCGCCGGTGTCGTCCGTCGCGGGCGCCGGACCTGACCAGCCAGCGATCCACGCATGGAGGACATCACCACATGGCCAAGATGATCGCGTTCGACGAAGAGGCTCGCCGCGGCCTCGAGCGGGGCATGAACACCCTCGCCGACGCCGTCAAGGTGACCCTCGGCCCCCGTGGCCGGAACGTCGTACTGGAGAAGAAGTGGGGCGCCCCCACCATCACCAACGATGGTGTGAGCATCGCCAAGGAGATCGAGCTCGAGGACCCGTACGAGAAGATCGGGGCCGAGCTCGTCAAGGAGGTCGCCAAGAAGACCGACGACGTCGCGGGTGACGGCACCACCACCGCCACCGTGCTCGCCCAGGCCCTCGTCCGCGAGGGGCTGCGCAACGTCGCCGCCGGCGCCAACCCGATGGCCCTCAAGAAGGGAATCGAGAAGGCCGTCGCCGCCGTCTCCGACTATCTCCTCAGCACCGCCAAGGACGTCGAGACCAAGGAGCAGATCGCGGCCACCGCCTCGATCTCCGCCGCTGACCCGGCCATCGGCGAGCTCATCGCCGAGGCGATGGACAAGGTCGGCAAGGAAGGCGTCATCACCGTCGAGGAGAGCAACACCTTCGGTCTCGAGCTCGAGCTCACCGAGGGCATGCGCTTCGACAAGGGTCACCTGTCGGCCTACTTCGTGACCGACACCGACCGGATGGAGACCGTCCTTGACGACCCCTACATCCTGGTCGTCAACTCGAAGATCTCCACGGTCAAGGACCTGCTCCCGCTGCTGGAGAAGGTCATGCAGTCCGGCAAGCCGCTGGCGATCATCGCCGAGGACGTCGAGGGCGAGGCCCTCGCGACCCTGGTGGTCAACAAGATCCGCGGGACCTTCAAGTCCGTCGCGGTGAAGGCCCCCGGGTTCGGTGACCGTCGCAAGGCCATGCTCGGCGACATCGCCATCCTCACCGGTGGTCAGGTCATCAGCGAGGAGGTCGGCCTCAAGCTGGACACCGCCGACCTGTCCCTGCTGGGCCGGGCGCGCAAGTTCGTCACCACCAAGGACGAGACCACGATCATCGAGGGCTCCGGTGACGCCGACCAGATCCAGGGTCGGGTGAACCAGATTCGCGCCGAGATCGAGAAGTCGGACTCCGACTACGACCGCGAGAAGCTGCAGGAGCGGCTGGCCAAGCTGGCCGGTGGCGTTGCGGTCATCAAGGCCGGTGCCGCGACCGAGGTCGAGCTGAAGGAGCGCAAGCACCGCATCGAGGACGCGGTGCGCAACGCCAAGGCCGCCGTCGAGGAGGGCATCGTCGCCGGTGGTGGCGTCGCCCTGGCGCAGGCCGGATCGGTCTTCGCCAAGCTCGAGCTCGAAGGCGACGAGGCGACCGGTGCCAACATCGTGCGCGTCGCGCTCGAGGCCCCGCTGAAGCAGATCGCGATCAACGCCGGCCTCGAGGGCGGCGTCGTGGCAGAGAAGGTCCGCAACTCCGAGACCGGCTGGGGCCTCAACGCCGCCACCGGCGAGTACGTGGACCTGATCGCGGCCGGCATCATCGACCCGGCCAAGGTCACCCGCTCGGCGCTGCAGAACGCCGCCTCCATCGCGGCGCTCTTCCTCACCACCGAGGCCGTCATCGCCGACAAGCCGGAGAAGAACGCCCCGGCCATGGGCGGCGGCGGCGACGGCGGCATGGGCGGCATGGACTTCTGAGTCCCGCCGTCAGCGCCAGCTGACACGCACCACCAGCAACACTGCACGACCAGCACTGCCCGGCAGGGGCGGTTCCGCACACGCGGGGCCGCCCCTGTCGGCGTTCCCGGGCCGAGGCGTCGACGACGGGGACTCAGCTCTCGGGCTGGGGGAAGGCGTGCCGCCGGGGGGCGAAGCAGCAGAACTCGTTGCCCTCCGGGTCGACCAGCACGTCCCAGCTGACCTCCCCGGCGGCGAAGTCCGCCTCGTGGCCGGGGCGGTCGTCGCTGGCCCGGACGACGGTGGCCCCGAGCGTGACCAGCGCCTGGGTGTCGCCGACGACGTCGTGGTGCATCCGGTTCTTGACCGTCTTGCCCTCGGGCACCGGGATGACCCAGATCAGCGGGCCGTGCCCGGCCGGGTCGGCGATCGGCACCGGCCAGTCCAGCGGGCGGGTCCACTCGTGCTCGGTCTGCCGCGGTCCGAGGGTGTCCCGCCGGACGTACCCCATCGCCGCGCACCACCAGTCGGCGAGCGCCTGGTGGTCGTGGGCGTCCAGGCAGATGTCCTTGAAGCGCGCGGGGGAGTCGGTCATGGCCGAGCAGGGTAGGCGGGCGGGGTGACGGTGATCATCGGGACGTCCGGGTGGCAGTACCGCGACTGGCGCGGCCGCTTCTACCCGCCGAAGCTGCCCCAGCGGCTGTGGCTCGAGCACCACGCCGCGCACTTCGCCACCGTCGAGAGCAACAACGCCTTCTACCGGCTGCCCGAGAAGACCACCTTCGGGGCGTGGCGGGAGCGCACCCCGCCGGACTACCGGTGGGCGGTGAAGGCCAGCCGCTTCCTGACCCACATCAAGCGGATGCGCGAACCCGAGGAGCCGGTCGGTCGGCTGATGGAGCGGGCCGCCGGGCTCGGTGACCGGCTGGACGCGATCCTGCTGCAGCTGCCGCCCACCCTGCGCGCCGACGTGGACCTGCTGCGGGACTGCCTGGCGCAGTTCCCCGCCGGCACCCGGGTGGCCGTGGAGCCGCGACACGAGAGCTGGTGGACCGACGAGGTGCGGGCACTGCTGGAGCGGTACGGGGCGGCGCTGTGCTGGGCCGACCGAGACGAGCAGCCGCTGACCCCGCTGTGGCGCACCACCGACTGGGGCTACCTCCGCCTGCACACCGGGGCCGCCGAACCGTGGCCCCGCTACCGGCCGGGGACCCTCCAGTTGTGGGCCGAGCGGCTCGCGGCCGGCTACGGCGCGGACTCGGACGTCCTCGTGTACCTCAACAACGACCCGGGCGGCGCGGCCGTCATCGACGCCGTGGTCTTCGCCGAGGCGGTGCAGCGCACCGGCCGGCCGGCCACCCGGGTGCCCACGATGGCGCAGGCGACCGGGTCGGCCTGGCCGGCGCCGGAGCCACCAGCCGCGCGGCGGAAAGCAGCCGGCTAGAGGTCGACAGGAGCCTCCGCGTGGTGCACGCCCAGCTGCTCGGCGGCCTGCTGCAGAACTGCCTGGACGGCGAGGGTGTCGGCCAGCGGCATGACCGTGCTCTCCGTGCGGCCGGCCTGCAGGCACTCGGTGACCTCGAACAGCTCGTGGGCGTAGCCGCTGCCGAGCTGCGGGCGGGAGATGGTCTCCGGCTCGGCGTCCCCGCGGTGCAGCACAAACGTCTGCGGGTGGTGGAACCGCGGCAGGACGTCGATCCACCCCTGCGTGCCGAACACCCGGGCCTGGCCGGGCAACGCGTTGCGCAGCGAGGTCATCAGCGCGGCCGAGCGCCCGTCGGCGTAGCCGAGCAGCAGCGAGGCCTCGGCGTCGACCCCGGTGGGGAACTGGGAGCCGACGGCGCTGACCGTGTCGGGGGAGCCGAGCAGCATCTGGGCGAAGGAGACGACGTACACCCCGAGGTCGAGCAGCGCGCCGCCGCCGAGCTCGTGGCTGAACAGCCGATCCTCGGGGTCGAACTCGCGCTGTACCCCCAGATCGGCCTGCACGGAGCGGACCTTCCCGATCGCGCCGTCGGCGATCAGCTCCCGCAGGGCGACCACGGCCGGCTGGAACCGGGTCCACATGGCCTCCATGACGAACACGCCGTGCTGCCGGGCCAGGTCGACCACCTCGATGGCGCCGGCGCTCGTGGCGGTGAAGGACTTCTCCACCAGCAGCGCCTTGCCCGCTTCGATGGCGGCGCGGGCGATCGCGGCGTGCTGGGGGTGCGGGGTGGCGACGTAGAGGACGTCGACCTCCGGGTCGGCGATCACCTCGGCGTAGGAGCCGTAGGACCGCTCCAGCCCGTGGCGGGAAGCGAAGTCGCGGGCGCGGTCCAGCGAACGCGAGGCCACCGCGACCGCCCGGGCGCCGTTCACCACCGAGAAGTCCTCGACCACCTGCTCCGCGATCCGGCCCGGCCCGACGACTCCCCAGCGGATCTCAGTGGTCACCGGGAAGACGCTAGCCGGACCGCCGTGCCCGCCGGCGGGCAGACTGGCCCGGTGCCCGTGCTGATCGACACCCCCGTGTGGCCCTGGCGTGGCCGGCGCTGGTCGCACCTGGTCAGCGACGTCAGCCACCAGGAGCTGCACGCCTTCGCCGCCGCGCTGGACATCCCGCGGCGGGCCTTCCAGGGCGATCACTACGACGTCCCGGAGGAGCTCTACGACCGGGCGGTGTCCGCCGGCGCCGAGCCGGTCGGCTGTCGCGAGCTGCTGCAGCGGCTGCTGGCCGCCGGGTTGCGGGTCAGGAAACCGCGGGTCGCGGCGGCGCCGGGCGGATCAGATCAGTAGCTCTCGTCGGTGGTCGTCCGCCGGGCGGGCGCGCCGTCCGGAGTGCTCCCGCGGGCCTCGGTCTGGACGGTCCGGCGCCGACGCGGAGCCCAGACGGCCAGCTCCACGAGCACGCCGAGCACGCCGGCGGCCATCAGGATCCAGCCCACGACCCGCAGGTCCACGCCGCTGACCTGTACGTCGACGGCGAAGGTCAGGATGGCGCCGAGGGCGATCAGGAAGATGCCGGTACCGAGCCGCATGGGAACTCCCTCTCCAGGCGGCCGTGCCGGGCCCGGTCGGATGACCGGCGGTGCGACCGCAGCCCGACAGTGGGTGCTGCCCGCGGGTGCGGCTACCCCAGGTCTGCCGGTGTCACCCGATGGGGTGAGCCCGGTTCCGCAGCAGGCCGAGTTCGGCCGTCAGGTTGGCCCGCGCCCGGTCGGTCCACTGCGCCGCGGTCTCCGGTAGCCGGTAGAGCGCCGGCAGCGCCAGCAACTGCTGCAGGACGGCGGTGCGACCGGCGGTGAAGACCTCGTCGGACAGGTGCCCGTACTCCTCCCGCACCGCCGACGCGTAGGCGGCGTAGGCCTCGGCCGGTCCGGCCAGCACGGCGAGGTCGGCGTCGCAGAGCACCGCACCGTTGGCGTCGCCGGGCGCCGGGTCGTGCCCGGCGGTCAGCAGCACCAGCCGCTCGACCTCCGTGCGCGTCGCGTCGTCCACCAGCCCGAGCAGGCCGATCCGGGCGCGGGCGGCGCTGACCCGCTCGTTGTCCTCGCGCGTCGGGTCGTAGGCGACGTCGTGGTACCAGGCGGCGAGCCGGACGGCGGCCGGGTCGGCGGCGTGCCCGGCAAGCTCCCCGACGATGCCGAGCACTGCCGCCAGGTGAGCCAGGACGTGGTAGCGGCGGTGCGGCTCGGACCACGAGCCAACGACCGCGGCCCACTCGGTCCGCGAGGTGGGGGAGTCGCCGGCGAGCTGAGCCCAGGTTGCGAACGAGATCATGCGACACCACAGCTGCGGACGGCGGTGAGCGCCAGCGCCCGGGCCACGTGTACCACCTCGGCGATCGGCACGTTCTCCCGAGGCGCGTGGGCCAGCCGCAGGTCACCGGGACCCAGGTGCAGCGTCGGAATGCCCGCGGCCGCGTAGAGCCGCAGGTCGGTGCCGGCCGGGAGTGCCTTCTCCACCGGGCGCGGACCGCCGGCGTCCACCGCCGCCTGCTGCACCCGCGGCAGCAGCGGGGAGTCCTGGAGGAGCTGTCCGCTGGCGAAGCTGCCGCCGACCCACTCGACCCGCACCGGGTGCCCGGACAGCCACGGGTGGTCGGCGCAGGCCCGGGCCACGGTCGACTCGAACTCCGCGCGCGCCTCCGACACCGCCTCGCCGACCCGGACCCCGTAGCGGCCCTCGGCCACCAGCCGGTCGGGGACGGTGCTCGCCCAGTCGCCGGCCCGCAGCAGCCCGATGGAGATCCCGTAGGGCAGCTCGGTGCCGACGAACCGGCCTTCGGTGCCGCGCTGCCGCTCGGCCTCGAACTGCCGCAGCGCCGCGTGCACGCGCTCGAACAGGGTGACCGCGCTGATCCCGGCGTCCCGCATCGCGCCGTGCGCGGCCAGCCCGATGACGGTCAGCCGGAAGGTCAGCGCCCCGGCGTTGGCGGTCATCACCGTGCCGGCGGTCGGCTCGGGGATGATGCAGGCGGCACCCCGGTGCCCGCGGGCTAGGGTCGCCCAGGCGCCCAGCCCGCCGTCCTCCTCGCCGACGACGCTGTGCACCGCCAGCGGCCGGACCAGCCGCACGCCGGCGGCCTGCACCGCGCGGACGGCGCCGAGCGCGGCGACCAGCCCGCCCTTCATGTCGCAGGCGCCGCGTCCGTGCAGCAGCCCATCGGTGACCCGCGGGGTGAACGGGTCGGCCGGCCACAGCGTCGGGTCGCCGGCCGGGACGACGTCCGTGTGCCCGCACAGCACCAGGCCGGGCTCGCCGTCCTCGACGCCGGCCAGCGTGCCCACCACACCCCAGGCCTCAGTCCGGGTGACCTCCTGGCCGGGGGCGTCCTCGGCGCCCGCGGCCGCGAGCAGGTCGATCGGCCAGGCGTCGACGTCGGCGCCGTCCGCGGTCAGCCAGCCGGCGACCAGGTGCTGGGCCTCGGACTCCGCGGCCGTACCGCCGACCGACGGGACGGCGACCAGCTCGCGCAGCCGGTCGACCAGCCATTGTTCGTCCACGCACTCCAGGACCCGGGCCTCGGCGTCGGTCAGGTCCGCCACGCCGGGAGTCTGGCACGGCCCCGCGGGCGGCCGGCCCGGACGCCGAACCCGCTACCGTCCCCGCCATGTCTGCTCCACCGCCTCCACTCGGCTCGTACCGGAACCCCGCCGGGAGCGCCGGCACCTACTGGCGGGACGGGCGGACTGGACCGGACACCTGCAGCAGCCAGGCCGAGACCTGGGCCTGGGACTCCGGGATCACCGACGGGCCGGGCCGCGAGGCGTCCAGGATCACAACAAGATGGGGGCAGCGCCCTCGAAGAGCGCGAGGGCGGTTCAACCGGGGTCACGCTCATCGGAGAGGTGATTGAGAGTGAGACGCCACGATTCGACTCGTTCGGTCACCGACCCGTCCCCTGGGGTGACAACGGCGTGGACCTAGGGCGATGGACAGCGCTGTTCCCCGCCGACGCGGCCCTGACGCCTCGGGACGTACAAATCCGTGACGCTGCGTGGGTCGCTCGATGCGTCGGTCGGGGCAGCGCGTCCCCGCTCGGCCCGCAGGACGTGACTGCGCTGGCCGACCGGATCACCCCGACCCGGTTCCGGCGGGACGAGCCGGTATTCGGCGGCGCCGCCGGTGACCGCCCTGGCGTGTGGATCGTCCGTTCCGGTCACGTCGAGCTCGGCGTCGCGACACCGCGCGGAGGGGTGGTGATCGGGTTGCGGCGCCCCGGTGACGTCGAGGGCGACATCCCCCTGCTGCTCGGGATCCCCACCCCGTACTCGGCCCGTGCGCTCGCCGACACCGTGTGCCTGTACCTGTCGCCGACCGCCTTCGAGGAGTTGCTCGGCCGGCACCCGGCATTGGCCCGGCGTTGGTTGTCGAGCGTGGCGCAGCGGCTGGCCACCAGCCACGGCCGACTGATCTCCCTGCTCGGCCGCCCCCTGGTGGCGCAGCTGGCCGGCCTTCTGGTCGACGAGTCCGAGGACGGGACGGTCGAGCTGCCCCAGCGCACTCTGGCGGCGATGCTCGGCGTGGCGCGGCCCTCACTCAACAAGGTGCTCAAGGAACTGGAGCGGCGAGGCCTCGTGGCACTCGGCTACGCCTCGATCCGGCTCCTCGACGAGGACGGCCTCCGGGGGGTGGCCGACGGCTGAGGCAACCGCCCCGCCCCGCCCACGAGAGCCGCCCACTCGATCACCAGGTCGTACCTTCGCTGCTGGTCTATCGCTCGCCTCGCACATCTGGCGATTCCGGTTGCGGCTGGTCGGTCCTGGCCCCCCGTGAGCGGGCCACGGCGACGTGACAGAGCGCGCCGAAGCCGATCGCCAGGGCGGCGAAGAAGGCGGCGGTGGAACCGTTGCCGCCCAGCCAGTTCCAGCTGCGGCCTGCCTGGACCAGTTGCAGGAGGCTCACCGCACCGCTGAGGCCGCTGGCGGCGGCGAGGAGCGACGCGCGTCCGAGGCGGGTGCCGAGAACCCCGAGGAGGGCCACCACCACCAGTGCCGCGACAGCGGCCGGGGGCACCGTGACGAAGCGCACCGCGTCGTTGCCGGGCACCACGGCGGACACGGTCGCCACCCCGGCGGCGGCACTGAGGCCGTAGCCGGCCTGGAAGAGCTGGCGCCGTCCCGTCTCTGGGTCGGGGGCGTTCACGACACCCTCAGCAGCACGCGTGCCACCCGGCCCGGCGATCGCCGCCACACCGGTCGCAGCTGGCCGTCCATGCCGGCGCTCCGACCGGCCGCCGTGGTCAGCACGACGACGTGGGCCGCGAACATCAGGTAGTACGACCACGGCCACTCGTTCGGCGCGTTCAGCACCGACAGGGTGATGGCTGTGGTCTGGACGATGCCCATGGCGGCCCAGAACCGGGTGGCCAGTCCGACCAGGAGAAAGGCCCCGATGCTGGCTTCGAGCAGCAAGGTCAGGTAGCCGAAGAAGACGAAGTGAGGGAGCACGAGGTTCTCGATCAACCAACTGAACGGCGGCAGGACGGGGTGGTCGACCGCGTACCTGGTGTACCTGAACAGTCCCCGGCCCGCTTCCTGCCCGAAGTCCGGCGGGGTCTTCCAGCCCACGCCCTGGATCCACAGCAGACCGAGTGCGATCCGGACGGCCGCGAGCGTCGCCCGGGCGGCCTTCCCTTGGTCAGGCCCCTCGACGGCTGGGGCTGTCATCGGGTCGCTCGTCGCTCTGGCCATGGGACCTCGCCGATCGGGGTGGAAGAGGGTGGTGCAGACACCCGACCGGGTGCCGCTGGATCACGCCTAACGGATGTTGAGGGTGCTGTCCGCGCCCTCCGGCCGGGCGCCGAGGACCGTCAGCATCGCCTGCACCGGCCGCTGGAGCGGGCGGACCGTCCGGGTGAGCAGCAGGTCGGTGTCGAGCACACCACCGGTGACCGTCGGCCCGAAGGGGGACCAGAATGCGCCGTCCGCGGTGACGGTGAGTTCGGGGGGGAGATCCAGGTACCGGGCGACCACGCCCATGTCCCCGGTCCGCGCGCGACCACGCCGGAGGATCGGACGGACGATGTGGTCGTCGTCGGTGATACCGAGGTTCCGGTGTAGCGCGCAGAGCCGGGCGAGGTCGTCGGCGTCCGGGTCCTCGACTGTGGTGGCGATGCGCACGCCGATGCCGTGCCGCAGGAGAGCTGGTACCGCGTCGACCACCTTGCGGAAGTTCTGCGGCCCGCGCATGACGTCGTTGGCCACGGGGTCGGGGTGGTCCAGCGAGATCTGCAGGGTGACATCGGCGTCGGCAAGCGGAGCCATCCGGTCGAGCAGCGCCCGCCGGAACAGCGTGCCGTTGGTAAGGACGAGGACGGGCAGCACGCGGGAGAGCTCGAGCAGCAGCTCGGGCATGTGCGGGATGAGAAAGGGTTCGCCGCCGGTGATCCCCAGCTGGGTGAACCCGAGTGCGCGGGCCTCGTGCGCGAGGTCGACCATGGTGTCCGGGTCGAGTTCGCGCCGGCTGACCAGTGGGCCAGACTCGGTGAGGCAGTAGGTGCAGGTCAGGTTGCAGTGGTAGTTGCTGTAGAGCCACAGTCGGTTGCCGAGGGATCCCTTGGCCAGGGCCTGCGCAAGGGCGGTCACAGGTCCTCCCGGAGCAGGCGTTCCCGCACGTCCAGCGACGTCGGCAGGGCCAACGCGGTGGCGTAGCGGTTGAGCATCACCGTGGTGGCGACCAGCAGGGTCAGCTCGACCAGGCGGGCATCGTCGACGTCGAGCACCTGCCGCGCCTGCCTGATGTCGGCCTCGGCCCCCTGCGCCACGGCGTCGCACCAGGCGACGAGAGCCCGCTCCTCCTCGGCGGTGAACACGTCACCGACCGGCAGCTCTCCGCGGAGTGCTCGAACTTCCCGCACGTTCAACCCCGAGTCCAGCGCCACGACGCTGTGCGCCTCGGTGCAGTAACGGCAGCCCATCACCGCAGAGGTGCGCAGGATGACTATTTCCTTCTCGCGCGCCGGTATCCACGACGGCCCGAGCACCGCACCGAGGAAGGGAAGGGTGGGGCCCACCAGCTCTGGCACGTGAGCCAGCGAGGCTATGACCGGTCCGGGATCGCCGGAGGAGAAGTGCTGGCGCAGGAGCAGGCCCGCCGACGCCGCGTCGATGAGCGTGATCCGCGGCGCGCCGCCCGGCCGCGTCGGCACGTCCACGGGCGGTACGGCAGCGCTCATGCTCTGACTCCTCGTCCCGGTGACTCCCCATCATCGCCGGGCCGGCGGTGTGCGCGGCACCGGACAGTCAGCTGGATGACCATCCGAGGGCCGGCCGGTCATGGTGTCCGACCGGCTGCGCCGCGCTGACAGGTACATGGACGTGTCCTGCGGACCGCCGGCGCATGGCTCCGCCATCCGCCGGGAGAGTACTCTGGGGATGTCCGGACCGGGCGACCTGTGTCCCCGGGCTCCACTAGTAACTGCCGCCGCGGAACACCGCCCCGACCTCGGTCGGGGGCCTGGAGCTGCGGATGTGCAAACCGCCGCGAGGCGACCAGCGTCCGGTCCGGACCCGAACGCACGAGAGCCCCGTCCATGCGTGGACGGGGCTCTCGTGCTTTCGGCGGTGGCTCAGCCCTCGGTCTGGCCCAGCAGCCAGCCGCACGGGCCGGGCAGCTCGTTGGCGGCCACCGGCCCCCACGAACCTCCGGCGTAGGGCTGCACCGCCGGCCGGTCGTCGAGCACCGGCTGGATCGCGGCCCAGGCCGCGGACAGTCCTGCACTGGTGGTGAACAGCGACCGGTCGCCGGTGATCACGTCGTGGATCAGCGAGACGTAGGGCGGGAGTGGATCGCCACCCGGGATGTCCGCCAGGTCCAGGCTGGTGGTGGCCTCGGCCAGCGACAGGTCTGGCCCGGGCTCCTTGGCGATCAGGTGCAGGTCCAGCGATCCGGCGCCGGACAGCGACAGCGACACCACGTTGCCGTACCCGGGCAGCTGGGTGACCGGGCCGTCGGGCTTGTGCAGCAGCAGGCTCACCCGCTGCTCGCCGGCGGCCAGCTTCTTACCGGTGCGCAGCAGGAAAGGCACGTCCCGCCACCGATCGGTGTCGATCATCAGCCTGGCGGCCACGAAGGTGTCGGTCTGCGAGTCGTCGGCCACGCCGTCGATGTCGGTGTAGCCCTCGAACTGCCCCAGGACGACGTCCTGGGGCGTCAGCGGCCGGAAGGCCGCCAGCACCGACTCGCGGGCGTCCTGCAGGTCGGCCGGCCGCAGCGACACCGGCGGCTCCATGGCCACCTCGGCGGCGACCTGGAACAGGTGGGTGACCAGCATGTCCAGGGTGGCGCCGGTGGCGTCGCAGAACTCCGCCCGCTGGGCGACGTCCAGGGTCTCCGGGACGTCGATCTGCACCTGGCGGATGTGCTCGCGACTCCAGATGTGCTCGAACAGCCCGTTCGCGAAGCGCAGCACGTGCAGGTCCTGGGTGCCCTCCTTGCCCAGGAAGTGGTCGATCCGGAAGACCTGCTCCTCCTCGAGCACCGACAGCACGAGCTCGTCGAGTTCGCGGAAGGACTCCGGGGAGGTGCCGTAGGGCTTCTCGTAGACCACGCGCGACCCCTTGGCCAGGCCGTGCTCGGCCAGGCCCCGGGTGATACCGGCGAACGCGGTCGGTGGGATGGCCAGGTAGTGGACCAGCTGCGCCTCCTCGCCGAGGTCCTCGCGGGCCTCGGCCAGCACGTCGAGCAGGCTGCCGGGGTCGTCGGAGGCGAACCCGCCGCCGGCGAACCGGAGCCGGGAGCTGAACTCGTCCCACGGGCCCTCGTCGGGGTGCGGGCCGAACTCGGCCAGCGAGTCGTGCACCCGTCCGGCGAAGTCCTCGTGGGACACGTCGCCGCGGCCGTTGCCGACCAGCCGCCAGTCGGCGGGCAGCAGGCCGTGCTGGGCGAGCTGGTAGAAGGCCGGCAGGACCATCCGGTGCGCGAGGTCGCCGGTGGCCCCGTAGAGCACGAAGACGGTGGGGGGCAGGTCGGTGCTGCCGTTGTCGGGCACGGTGCTCCTCTCAGCGCGGCGGGCAGTCGCCGGGGCGCTCGCGCTGAGGTGTTCCCCGCGGGCGGCGCGGCTATCCCTGCCGCGGCCAGGATCGTCCCCGCGCCTGTCTGCGGTGCCTGAGGTCCCTCAGGTCGGTGTGAGGTGCCCACCGGCCGCGGGACTGCGTGACCGACCGGTGCGGCCGACCCCACCTCAGGACGGACGACCGTCCTCCACGTCCCCACCGGACGACACAAAGGTGACGGTCATGACGCTGCGTTACCCCAACGAGGCGCTGGAAGCCGAACTGGCCTACCGGCGCGAGCTCATCCAGACGGCGGCGCGGCACGGCGGCCGGCGCGGCTCCTGGCTGCCCGGCCGGCGACGGCAGCACTGAGCACGTCGGCGCCGTGCGAGCCGGACCTGTCGCGAGGCCGTGCCACGATCGGTGACGTGCCGCATTGCACGCTCTTCTGCTGCCTTGCACGCGGTGCACCACGTGCAAGGTGTCCGAAGAGCGTGCAAGGCGAGGGAGCGAGCGGCGAAGCGGCTCAGCGGTCCGGAGGACCGCAGTGTCACAGCATCGTGCGCAGGCGCTCCCGCCGGGCGCGGAGCACGTCCACCGGCGCCGAGGCGGACGGCGGTCCGGGCACCGACTGGCGCAGTTGGGTGTGCACCACCGCGTGCGGGGTCGAGGTCCGCGCCGACACCTTGCTGACCAGCCGGTTGATCTCCCGGCGCAGCTCTGCGGCGTCGCGCCACGATCCGCCGGTCTCGACCTCGGGCAGTTCCTCGACCAGGTGGCCGTCGTCGTCGGAGTCGTCGGTGTGCCGGTGCTGCGCGATGCGCACTCTCAGCTCGTCGTCACGCTTGGCCAGCAGTTCGGCGGTCTGGGCGGGGGTGAGTAGCCCGGGGATGCCCAGGAACTCCTCCTCCTCGGCGCCCAGCGGCGCCAGGGTCACCGCCGGGGTGCCCTCGCCGGTGTGCGCCGTCCCGCCGTGCAGCACGTGCGCGAACCGGGCGTCGGCCTCCAGCGCCTCCCACTGCGGCGCGGCGCCCTCGCGCTCCTCGCGCGGCGGCAGGTCCAGCGCCTCCAGATCGTCGTCCTGGGCCGTCTTCGGCGGCGGCAGAACGTGGTTGCGTTCTTCCTCCAGCGACGCGGCCAGCGTCAGGAGCGGCCGCACCGCGGGCAGGAACACCGTCGCGGACTCCTGCGGATTGCGTGCCCGCACCACGCGGCCGACGGCCTGGGCGAAGAACAGCGGCGTCCGGTAGGAGGTCATCCAGGCCAGGACCGCGGCGCGGGGGATGTCCACGCCCTCGGACACCATCCGCACGCAGACCGCGATCCGCGCCGACCCGGTGGCGAAGCGCTCGATCTTCTTCGACGCCTTCGGGTCGTCGGAGAGGATCAGCTCCGGGGCCTTGCCGGTCACCCGGCGGACGATCTTGGCGTAGGCCCGGGCGTCGTCCTGGTCGCTGGCCAGCACCAGCCCGGCCGCGTCCGGGACGCCGGTCTCGCGCAGGTGGGTGATCCGGTCGTCCATCGCCGCGATGACGTGCGGCACCCACTGGCCCTTGGGGTCCAGCGCTGTCCGCCAGGCCTGCATCTCCACCGACCGGGTGGCGGCCTCCGACAGCGATGCGGCGACCACCTCGCCGGCGGAGTTCCGCCAGCGGGAGGTGCCGGTGTAGGCGGCGAACACGACCGGCCGGACGACGGCGTCGGCCAGCGCCTCCTTGTAGCCGTAGGTGTAGTCCGCCCGGCTGGCCAGCCCCACGCCGCCCGTGCCGTCGTCGCCCTCGAAGGTGTCCTCCTCGTAGCGCACGAAGGGGATCCGCTCGTCGGCCTTGGTGCGGAACGGCGTCCCGGTCAGGCACAGCCGGCGGGCGGCGAAGCTGAACGCCTCCTCGATGGCCTCACCCCAGGACAGGCCGTCACCGGCGTGGTGCACCTCGTCCAGGATGATCAGCGACTTTCCGGCCGTGGCCCGCGCCGCGTGCAGCATCGGCTTGCCGGCGACCTGCGCGTAGGTGGTCACGTAGCCCTGCGTGCCGGCCCGCACCGGGCCGACCGCGTTGGTCAGCCCGGGGTCCAGCACGATGCCCATCCGGTCGGCGGCGTCGGCCCACTGCAGCCGCAGGTGGTCGGTCGGGCAGACCACGACCACCCGGGCGACCTCCCGCTTGGCGAGCAGTCGCTGGGCAAGGGTCAGCGCGAACGTCGTCTTGCCCGCCCCCGGGGTGGCGGTGACCAGGAAGTCCTTGGGCTGCTGCTCCTCGTACTGCGTCAGCGCAGTCGCCTGCCAGGCCCGCAGGGGCCGGGCCGAGTCGGACTGGGCGGTGGCTGCCGGTGTTGCGCGCGCCAGTGCTGTGTCTCCCATCGCGTGGTCCATCGTGTGTCGGATCGGTCCGACACGCCCAGCCACCCGGGGCACCCGGGTGTGCCGGGATCGGTGTGGCAGGGGGGTCCGCTCAGTCTCCCAGGGCAGCCCCCGACGCAGCGGTGCCCGGGGGTGGGAGACGTCACCCTGCCTTCGACCGGCCGGGTGCAGCGGTGACGGGCCGGTTACAGCACCTTGGACAGGAAGGCCTGTGTCCGCTGGTGCTGGGGATCGGTCAGCACCACCTTGGGATCGCCGGCCTCGACGACAGCGCCGTCGTCCATGAACACCAGCGTGTCGCCCACCTCGCGCGCGAAGCCCATCTCGTGGGTGACGACCACCATGGTCATGCCGTCGGCGGCCAGGCCCCGCATCACGTCCAGGACCTCGCCGACGAGTTCGGGGTCCAGCGCCGACGTCGGCTCGTCGAACAGCATCAGCTTGGGTTCCATGGCCAGCGCCCGGGCGATCGCCACCCGCTGCTGCTGACCCCCGGAGAGCTGGTTCGGGTAGGCGTGGACGCGGTCACCCAGCCCCACCCGCTCCAGCAGTTCCTGTCCGCGTGCGCGGGACTCCTGCTTGCCGACGCGCTTGACCCGGGTCGGTGCCTCGATGACGTTCTGCAACGCGGTCATGTGCGGAAAGAGGTTGAAGCGCTGGAACACCATGCCGATGTCGCGGCGCTGCGCGGAGACCTCGCGGTCCGGGAGCTCGTGCAGCTTGCCGCCCCGTTCTCGGTAGCCGACCAGGTGATCGTCCACCCACAGTCGGCCGGAGTTGATCTTCTCCAGGTGGTTGATGCAACGCAGGAAGGTCGACTTCCCGGACCCGGACGGGCCGATCACGCACAGCACCTCGCGTGCCGCGACCTCCAGGTCGATGCCCTTGAGCACCTCCACATGCCCGAAGCTCTTGCGGACGCCCTCCGCCTTGACCATCGGCGGACCGACCGGTGCGTCGACGACGTCTCTCAATGGGTGCTCCCCACGGCGTCGGCCTCCCGTGCGGCCCGCTGGGCCCGGGTCTCCCGAGAGCCGAATCCCCGGCTGAATCGCTTCTCCAGGAAGTGCTGGCCCACCATGAGCAGGCTGGACAAGGCCACGTACCAGAGGATCGAGGCCACGGCGAGCGGAATGATCTGGAAGGTCCGGCTGCCGATCGCCCGCAGCTGGAAGTTCAGTTCGGAGGTCACCGGTACCGCGATCAGCAGCGAGGTGTCCTTCAGCATGGCGATGGTCTCGTTGCCGGTCGGCGGAATGATGACGCGCATCGCCTGCGGGAGCACGATGCGGCGCATCGTCGTGCTGCGGCTCATGCCGAGGGCCCCGGCCGCCTCGGTCTGCCCGGGGTCCACCGCCTGGATCCCGGCCCGGACGATCTCGGCCATGTACGCGGCCTCGGACAGGACCAGTCCGATCAGGCCGGCGGTGAACCCGGCGAAGATCTGGTTGCCGTCGAGGCCGAGGAACCGCAGGTCGCCGTCGAGGCCGAGGGCGCCCATCAGCTGACGGTCGAACGGGATGCCCAGCTCGTAGGTCGCGTACAGCGCGCCGAGGTTGGCGCAGAAGAAGAGCAGCACGATGCGCGGGATGGCGCGGAAGAACCACACGTAGGTCCAGGCCGCCGCCGACACCACCGGGTTCGGCGACAGCCGCATGACCGCGACCCCGATGCCGAGCACCACGCCGAGCACCATGGCGAGCACGGTCATCAGCAGCGTCGTCCGGGCACCGCGCAGGACCGGCGGGGCGAACATGTTGTCGACCATGAACCCCCACTGGAACACCGGGTTGGTGACCAGCATGTGGACGAACATCGCGGCCAACACCGCGATGACCGCGGCCGCGACCCACCGGCCGGCGTGCCGGACGGGCACCGCCCGGATCTGCTCGGGCGGTGCCGGTCTGGGGATCGTGTCGGCGGCCATCGGTCAGCCGACGGTGGGGTTCACCGTGGGGTCGGGAATGGCGCCGTCCAGCACGCCCCAGTTCTCCAGCACCTTCTCGTAGGACCCGTCGGCGATGAGTGCCTGCACCGCGTCCGCGATCGCCTGCGCGAATTCGGTCTGGTCCTTGGGCACCACGTAGCCGTAGGGCGCGGCGTCGTAGACGTCGCCGAGCAGCTCCAGCTGACCGTTGGTCTGCTGGACCGCGTAGGCCATGACCGGGGAGTCAGCCAGGCCCGCGACGTCCTTTCCGGACACGACGGCGGCGGTGGCGTCGCTCTGGGCCTCGTACTGGTCGATCGTGATGGCGGGCTTGCCGGCGTCCGTGCAGGCCCGGGAGCGGGCGGTGACGTCGTCGACCTGGACGGTCGCCTTCTGCACCGCGATGGCCAGACCGCAGGCGTTCTCCGGGTCGACGCCCTCCGGGTTGCCCTTCTTCGTCGACCACTGGGTGCCGGCGGCGTAGTAGCTGACCATGTTGACCTGGGCCAGCCGCTCGGGGTTGATGGTGAAGGAGGAGACGCCGGCCTCGTACTTGCCCGAGCCGACCCCGGCGATGATCGAGTCGAACGGTGCGGTCGTGAACTCCGCCTCGAGGCCCAGCTTCTGTGCCACCAGCGTGAACAGGTCCACATCGAACCCGACGATCGTGCTGCCGTCCTCGGCGATGAACTCACTCGGCGCGTACGTCGTGTCGCTGCCGACCGAGAGCACCCCGTCGGCGGCGATGCTGTCGGGCACCCGGGCGGCCAGCGCGTCGTCGGCCGACACGCTCGGCAGCGGCGACGCGCTGCTGCCCGCGGCGCCGCCGGTCGCGGAGCTGGAGGTGTCGCCCCCACAACCGGCAAGTGCAAAGACGGCGGTGGTCAGGACTGCGGTGACTGCCGTACGGCGGGTCGGCGTTCTCACGAGCACGGGTGTGATTCTCCTTCACGGTGGCCGGACCGCACGATCCTGCCCTGCCTGCCCTCGCTGTGGGGAATCGGCCGTTCCCCGAAGCCTCGGCCCCGGGCACGGCGGCGGGTCCAGCGGCGGCGCGAGTCCGGGCGCAGTCGAGCAGCGGTCCGGCTGCCCGATCCATTAGTCCGACGGTTCGTACCGGGTGTCGCTGGGCAGTGCGCCAGGCGTGCGTTCCGGATCGGACGCAGGGACGAGGGGGGATCGGATGCAGCGTCAGCAGGTGGACGTGGACGGGATCGAGCTGTCCTACCTGGAGGCCGGCGACCTGGAGGCCCCGCCGCTGGTGCTGCTGCACGGCACGTTCTGGAGCCGGGTGTGGCAGCCGGTCCTGGACGAGCTGGGGAAGACCCGGCACTGCATCGCCCTGGACCTGCCCGGGTTCGGTCGCAGCGGTGGCGAGCTCGATCTCGCCGCGGCGACCGCGCCGGCGCTGGCCGGCACGGTGCTGGGCGCCGCGGACGCGCTCGGGGTGCAGGAGTTCGACCTGGCCGCGCACGACATCGGCGGCGCGATCGCCCAGCACCTGGTGGTGCACCAGCCGGCCCGGGTGCGCAGCCTGGTGATGATGAACGCGGTGCTGCTCGACTCGTGGCCGGTGCCGGCCGTCGAACGGTTCCGCGACGCCGCCGTGCGGAGCACGACGACCGTGGACGACCTGCTCGCCGCGCGTCGGCAGAGCACCCGTGCGGCGGTGGGGCGGCAGCTGTCGGACGCCGAGGTCGAGGACTACGTCTCGCCGTGGCACGACGAGGTGCGGGTGCGGTCCTGGACGGCGATGGCCGCGGCCGCCGACGCCCGGTTCACCCTGGATTTGGTCCCCGGCCTGGTGGAGCGGGCGCTGCCCACCCGCCTGGTCTGGGGCCGGGACGACGAGTTCCAGAAGCTCGAGTTCGCTCAGCGCTACGTCGACCAGGTGCCCGGCGCCGACCTCGTCGAGGTGCCGGGCAAGCACATTCCGACGGAGGACTCGCCGGACCAGGTCACCGCCGCCATCCGGGAACACCTGGGCGGGTGATCCGCGGAGGCGGGCCGGTCGGTCGACCCGCTGCCGGACTCCCGGGGTGACCGTGCGCTCCGGGGCGTCCTTGCGCTGGTACACCGCCCCGGGCGAGGTGGCCGGTCCGCTGCGACAGGCCCTCACGGTCTGCTGGCGGGACGTGGCCAACGCCGGCGGCGCGGTCGGCTTCGCCGAGCTGCTCCCGGTCACCGATGACGACGTCGCGCCCGCGGTCGACGGCGTCGTCGCAGCTCTCGACCCGCGGCTCGGGCGGCTGTTGGTGGCCGAGCGGGACGGCGCGCTGGCCGGCTGGCTGGTGCTCACCGGCAACGCGAACCCGGTTCTGGCGCACTGGGGCCGGGTGACCCGGGTGCAGACCGCACTGGCTGCGCGCGGCACCGGTGTCGCACGGGCCCTGATGACCGAGGTCCACCGGGCTGCGCACGACCTCGGGCTCGAACTGCTCCGCCTGGAGGTACGCGGCGGGATGGGACTCGAGGACTTCTACGCCCGGTTCGGCTGGACGGTGGCGGGGCCGGTGGCCCGGGGCGCTGCAGGTCACCCCGGGCGACCGGCGCGACGAGGTGCTGATGTCCCTCGATCTCCGCCGCTGACCCCGTCCGCCGTCACGAGGGGCGGGTGACGGGGAGCCCTGCGTCGACGGCGGCCCCGGCCAGTCGGTGGTCGTAGACCACGAAGGCCTCCAGCTCCGGGCCCAGGATCGTGGCCGTCGCCAGATGGATCGCGTCCAGACTGCGCAGCGAGGACGGACCCGCTCCCGCTGCCAGCTCCAGCAGATCCGTCGTCACGGGCACCAAGTAGAGGCCGGCGAGCAACGCCCGGGCGGTCGGTACTGCGCCCGGCTCCAGCCGGGCGACCGCCCGAACCACCTCCACGCGAACCAGGTCGCTGGCCACGACGGTGAGTTCTGTCCGGGCCGACAGCCAGGCCTCGAGCGCGTCGGACTCGGGCTCGGCGAGAACGAGCTTCGCCAGCGCCGAGGAATCGAGCTGGATCACAGCCGCTCGGCGCGAAGCTCGTCCAGGACCGTCCCGCTGTCCGGACTGCCGGCGGGGGGCTGGACTCGCCGTGGGAACCGGAACGGCGCGCTCGCCGGAACGAGGCGCCCCTCGGCGATGAGCCGCTCGCGGGCGGTGGTAGCAGGGGATGGCGGGACGAGCACCGCGACCAACTCGCCGCGCTCCGTGACCTCGACCGTCTCGCCCGCCTTGACCAGAGCGAGGTAGGCGCTCGCATTCTGCCGGAGTTCACGGACGCCGATCCTGGTCATAGGGTCACCGTAGCACGTCAAGTGCTACCACGGTCAGTCGGCGGGCTCGTCCACCCAGTCCGGGCCGTTGACCTCGCCGGGCCCGGCCAGGTCGGCGGCGTCCACGATCGTGTACGCGTAGCCCTGCTCGGCGAGGAAGCGCTGCCGGTGGGCGGCGTACTCGCTGTCCAGGGTGTCCCGGCTGACGACGGTGTAGAAGTGCGCCTGCCGTCCGTCGGCCTTGGGGCGCAGCACCCGGCCCAGGCGCTGGGCCTCCTCCTGCCGCGAGCCGAACGTCCCCGACACCTGGACGGCGACCGCGGCCTCCGGCAGGTCGATGGAGAAGTTGGCCACCTTGGACACCACGAGGGTGCGGATCTCGCCGGTGCGGAAGGCCTGATACAGCCGCTCGCGCTCCTTGTTGGTCGTCGATCCCTGGATGACCGGGGCGTCGAGCGCGGCGCCGAGCTCTTCGAGTTGGTCGAGGTAGGCGCCGATCACCAGCGACGGCTCGTCGGGGTGGCGCTCCAGCACCCGGCGGATCACCGGCAGCTTCGACTGCGCGGTGGCGGCGATCCGGTAGCGCTCCTCGGGTTCGGCGACCGCGTAGGTCATCCGTTCCTCGTCGTCGAGGGAGACCCGCACCTCGATGCACTCGGCCGGCGCGATGTAGCCCTGCGCCTCGATGTCCCGCCACGGTGCGTCGTACCGCTTCGGGCCGATGAGGGAGAAGACGTCGTCCTCGCGCCCGTCCTCGCGCACCAGCGTGGCGGTCAGGCCGAGCCGGCGGCGGGACTGCAGGTCGGCGGTCAGCCGGAAGATCGGCGCCGGCAGCAGGTGCACCTCGTCGTAAATGATCAGGCCCCAGTCCTGGGCGTCGAAGAGGTCCAGGTGCCGGTACTCGCCCTTCCGGCGGGTGGTGATCACCTGGTAGGTCGCGATGGTGACCGGCCGGATCTCCTTGCGCTCCCCGGAGTACTCGCCGATCTCCTCCTCGGTCAGCGTCGTGCGGGCGATGAGCTCGCGCTTCCACTGCCGGCCGGCAACGGTGTTGGTGACCAGGATCAGCGTGGTGGCCTTGGCCTCGGCCATCGCCGCGGCACCGACCAAAGTCTTGCCCGCACCACAGGGCAGCACGACCACGCCCGAGCCACCGGCCCAGAAGCCGTCGACGGCCTGCTGCTGGTAGTCGCGCAGATGCCAGTCTGCCTGGTCGAGCTCGATCTGGTGGGCCTGCCCGTCGACGTAGCCCGCGAGGTCCTCGGCCGGCCAGCCGATCTTCAGCAGCGCCTGCTTGAGCCGGCCGCGCTCGGAGGGGTGCACGACGACGGAGTCGGTGTCGATCCGTGCGCCGAGCATCGGACCCACCCGCTTGCTGCGGACGACCTCCTCGAGCACGGCGCGGTCGGTGCTGCTCAGCACCAGGCCGTGCACCGGGTTGTTGGCCAGGGTCAGCCGGCCGTAGCGGTCCATCGTGTCGGCGATGTCGACCAGCAGCGCGTGCGGCACGGGGTAGCGCGAGTAGCGCACCAGTGCATCGACGACCTGCTCCGCGTCGTGCCCGGCGGCGCGCGCGTTCCACAGCGCCAGCGGGGTGACCCGGTAGGTGTGCACGTGCTCGGGGGAGCGTTCCAGCTCCGCGAACGGCGCGATCGCCGCGCGACACTCCTTGGAGAGCGGGTGGTCGACCTCGAGCAGCAGGGTCTTGTCCGACTGGACGATCAGGGGGCCGTCGCTCACGCGCATCCTTCGCTTGGGGGCTTCGGCGCAGCTCCGCGCCGGACTCTCCACGGTAACGCGGGACGGCGACAGTCCCTTCCGGCTGCAACCCGCGTGACGCGCCCGGAAGGCTGACAGGTTCTATACCGGCATCGTTGCGGAGCTCTACCAGCCGCTGAAGTCCACCGCGCAGGACGCCGCGCCCTATGCCGACTTCATCGCGCGGCACGGCGAGTCGGCCCTGGAACTCGGCTGCGGGGACGGCGAGCCACTGCTCGACCTGCGCCGTCGGGGTTTGGACGTCGAGGGCGTCGACTCGTCGGCCGACATGCTCGACCGCTGCCGGAGGGCGGTCGCTGACGCCGGGCTCGACGTCGTCCTGCACCACCAGCGGATGGAGGAGCTGAACCTGCCGCGCCGGTACTCCTCGATCTTCCTGGCTGGCCCGACCTTCATCCTGCTGCCGGACGACACCACCGCGCTGCGTTCCTTGCGCGGCATCCGGGCACACCTGGCTGACGACGGTGCCGCGCTGGTGCCGCTGTTCGTCCCCGCGCCGACACCGGAGCACCGGTTCGGCGAGATGCACGAGGCGCTGGCCGCAGAGGGCGCCCTGCTGCGGTTCTCCCTGCGCTCCGAGGAGCGTGACGAGGGCAGTCGGACGCGGCGCGCGGAGCTCCGGTACGAGCGGCACGCGGGAACCGACCGCACCGTCGTCGACCGCACCTGGACGCTGCACCGGCACACGCAGAACGGGTTCCGGCGGCTGGTGACCGCGGCCGGACTGCGCACCGAGGCGGTGCAGGACGCCGCCGGGCGACCCGCGGCCGACGACGCCACGGCGTTCGCCTTCCTGCTGCGGGCCGCCGGCTGACCGCAGGCCGTCGTCCCGGCCCGGGTCACACCCAGTCGGTGCGCCGCAGCGGCGGCTCCTCGCCGCCCGGCTTGCGCAGCAGCACCTGGTTCACGCCCATGTTCCCGGCCTCGAAGGCCAGCGCGCAGGCGGCCATGTACAGCCGCCAGACCCGGGCCCGGCCCTCGCTGGTCAGCTCGACGGCGGCATCCCAGTCCTCCTCCAGTCGCTGCACCCAGGCCCGCAGAGTCAGGGCGTAGTGCCGACGCAGCGCCTCCACGTCGAGCACCTCGAGCCCGCCGCCCTCCAGCCGGCCGACCATCTCGCCGATGCTGAGCAGCTCGCCGTCCGGAAAGACGTAGCGGGCGATGAAGGTGTCGGGGTTCCACGTCGCCTCGCCGTCGTTCCAGGCGATCGCGTGGTTGAGCAGCCGGCCACCGGGGCGCAGGAGCGCGGTGAGCCGGGCGACGTACTCGGGCATCTGCGCCCGCCCGACGTGCTCGGCCATGCCGATGGAACTGATCGCGTCGAAGGGCCCGTCGTCCACGGCGCGGTAGTCCTGCACCCGGATGTCGACCTTGTCGGTCAGCCCGGCCTCGGCCACCCGCTTGCGGGCCATCCGGGCCTGCTCCTCCGACAGCGTGATGCCCACGACCGTCACGCCGTAGCGCTGCGCGGCGTGGATCGCCATGCTGCCCCAGCCGCAGCCGACGTCCAGCAGTCGGGCGCCGGGGATGAGCCCGAGCTTGCGGCAGACCAGGTCGAGCTTGGCCTCCTGGGCGGCCTCCAGTCCGGCGTCCGGGGACTCCCAGACCGCGCAGGAGTAGACCATCGAGGGCCCGAGCACCAGGGAGTAGAAGTCGTTGCCGACGTCGTAGTGGTGGGCGATCGCCGCGGCGTCCCGGGAGCGGGAGTGTCGGCCCCCGGCCCGGCCGAGGTCGGCCTCCTCCGCCGGCGGCACCGGCTCGGGGCCGATCGCGCCCAGGCGCAGTGCGGTGCCGACCAGCCCGAGCCGCTCGCGCAGCGTGGGGGCGGCCATCGGCCCGGTCTCGGACAGCCGGCCGACGGAGCTCACCGCAGAGAAGGTGGCGAAGACGTCGTCCTCGACGTCGATCTCGCCGGCGACGTAGGCCCGGCCCAGCCCGAGCTGCCCGGGCGACCACACCAGCCGCCGCAACGCCCGCCGGGACCGGACGGCCACCACCGGGGCTCCCGGAGGGCCGGCGAGGGAGCCATCCCAGCCGCGCAGCCGCAGGGGAAGCTCCGAGGTGCCCAGGACGGCGCCGAGCGCCGTCGCCAACCGGTCCGCGACCGTCTGCCGTGCCATGTCCGCCCACCCCGTCCAGGTCAGCCAGTGCGCGACCCTGAGGGCGACGGTGACCGGGTCAGGCGCTGGTTGCGAAAATCAACTACGTCCGCCCCAAGTCTGGCGGATGGTTGATCATTCCCGGTAGCGGGGTGTTCAGGAGCTCGCGGCGCGTCCCGGTTCGTCGTCCTCGACGACGGCGACCGAGGTGATGCGGTGAACGGCGAAGGTGCGGCTCTCCCCGCGGCCCTCGTCGAACCCCTGCAGGAAGCCGCCCATCAGCGACACCGGCTGCACGATCCGCTGGCTCCCGCTGCCCTGGGCGTCGACGTAGCCCAGCCAGATCGGCAACCCGTCGCGGACGGCGCGGGTGAGCAGCTCCAGGGTGTTGGCGGTGGTGACCCCGGGGACCTGGCGCACCGGGTCGGTGCGGCGCGCGGCCAGCGCCGCGTCGCCGGCCCGGATCTCCCGGACGGTCGCTGCGACGTCGTCCCGGGCCAGCGGGCGCGGCCCGGACACCGGCGCCGCGCCCGGCCGGCGGCCCACCGCCCGGGGCCGGGCCGGAGGACGGGTGAGGACGGCGCCCCCCGCGGACTCACCGGCCGGGGCGTACCCGGCCGACCGCAGCACGCTGAGCACCTCGTCGGCCGGCAGGCCGCTGACGAGCACGCCCGGAGCCAGCCGGCGCAGCTCCGCGTGGGCGGTGCGCCGGTCGTTGACCACCTGGGAGAGCAGCCCGTGGTCGTCGGAGCGGACGTAGCACTCGATCGCACCCACCCGGAGCCGACCGTGCTGACGAGCGACGTCGTCGACGAGGTAGTCCAGCGCCTGTGGCACCGGGGTGCGGGAGGCGCGGGTGAAGAAGTCGTGCAGGTCGGTGGCCGACCAGCCGTTGTCCAGCGCGCGGCGGATGCTGCCGTCGGTCACCCGGTAGACCGTGGCCCCGCCGGAGGACTCGACATCGGCCAGCACGGCCAGCGAGCCGGCCAACTCGGCGACGAGCGGGCCGGGGGCGATCAGCGACAGGTCGGGTTGGGCGAGCACGTGGTCGACCGGGGCGGGCAGCAGGTCGCGCATGCTCATCGCGGCGCCGTCCGCACCGCTGCGCAGCAGCCCGCGGCCGCCGCTGCCCAGCACGCCCTGGACGACGATGCCCAGCCGTTCGGCCTCCGCCAGCAGCGCCGGCACCGGCGCCAGCCGGTCGGCCCGCCGCGGGGTGCGCCAGCGCAGCAGCGCGACGAGCTCGTCGGCGCGCAACCCGGTGCCGACCGGGTACTCGGCCAGCACCGCCAGGGCCGAGCCGCGCAGCGCCGGGGCGCTCTGCCGCACGACGTCGGGGGAGAGCACGTTGACCGCCTTGCCGGCGATGTCGCGCTGGCCCACCAGCGAGATGAGCCGGACGCTGGTCAGCCAGCACTCGGCCAGCACCGCCCACCGGTCGGGGAGGTCCTGCTCGCGCCAGGCGTCGTACTCGCGGGTGGGCAGCCACTCGTCGCGATGCGCACCGCCGACGTCCAGCAGGCCGGCGCAGTGCGCCAGCTCCGCCAGAAAGGCGATGTCTGCCTCGCTCACCTTGAGGTCGCGGGCCAGCCGCTTCTGGTCGCGGACGCCGAGCCCGCCGCTGCGCAGCAGGCCGGCCGGCTCTTCCTCCAGCGCGGTGAGGACGTCGGCCACCCGGCCCAGCACCTCCAGCGCCGCGCCGGCCGCCTGCTGGTCGACCGTCGCCCGGTCCCGCCGGCTGACCTCGGCGTCCGGGCGCAGCCGCGGGGGCCCGTAGGGCTGATCGCCGCGCAGGGCCAGGCCGATCTCGCGGGGGAGCTCGACGTTGACCGCGTCGATGCGGGTCAGCAGGCCGCGCTGCAGCAGCCGGCGGGCCGGGGTGAGCGGGCCGTTGCCGGTGTCGGGCAGGTGACCGAGCGGCCGGTCGCCGGCCAACCGCTCGAGGACCGTGCGCTCCTCGGTGTCCAGCCCGTCGAGGGCGGCGGGCAGGTCGCGGGGGAGCGTGATCCGCAGGTCGACCGCCCGGCGGCCGAGCCCCGCCGGGTAACGGACCGACCGACGCACCTGGTCAGGGGCGTGCAGCTCGTCATCGCCCCACAGCAGCGCGCGGGTGGTCAGCGCCTCGACCGCGGCGTCCAGGACACCGGCGGGCACGCCCGGGAGCAGCGCGGGCAGGTCGGCGCGGGCCACGCCGTCGGTGGGGGCGAGCAGGACGACGTCGAGCACCTGGAGGGTGGCGGCGTCCAGTTCGTCGAGCGCGCGGTCGACCGACACCGGAACCGCCAGGCGGGTGGCCAGCGCGACGACGTCCGACGGTGCGGGACGGGCGACGTCGGGGCGGGCGACCAGCAGCGCGCCCAACTGCTCGTCGGAGCGGGTGCGCAGCCAGGCGGCCAGCGTGGCGGGCGGGTCGGCAGGCATCCGGTCCACGTTACGTCGCCGCGCTGCGAGGGCGCTGCTGAGGCGGGAAGGCGCGCACTCACTTCTCTGCGACCATTCCCCCGTGCCCGCCCTCGACGACCCGCAGACCCGCGCCGCGCTGGCCGCGCTCCGGGTGGGTGCGCTGCGCTGGCTCGGGGGCGGGGTGGTCGCCGTCGTCCTCGGGGCGCTGCTGACCGTGGCCGCCGTCCGGATCGCCCGGGATAGTGGAGAGCCGCTCCCCGGCGTCGGGCTCGCGGTGGTCGCCCTGGTCTTCGGCGGCCTGGCCGCCGCCGTCGTCGGGCTGGGCTCGCTGCTGCGCGCCCGCCGCTGGACCGCGGCGCTGTCGGGCACCTCCTGGCGGCTCGGCCGGCTGCGGGTGGCCGGCGCGGCCGCGCTGGCGATCGAGCCGCTCGGCTTCGACGAGCTGAGCGACGTGCCGCTGCGTGTGCAGCTCCTGTCCACCGCCGTCTGGCGGACCCGCGCGGTACAGCGGCTGGCCGAGGCCACCGTCTCCTACGCCCCGGTCTCGGCCCGGGAGTGGGTGCTCACCGCCGACGGCGCCGGCACCGTCTTCGGGGCCCGGACGGCCGGTCGGAAGCGCTGACCGCAACTCGCGGACGACACGGTCTGGTGGACATCGCGCGTGCCTGGTGGACTGCACGGGAAGATGGACGCCGATGCGCCCCGGCGGACCGGGCAGCGCGCGGCAACTGGAGGCGACATGGCAAAGCGCAAGGACAAGCACGCTCACCTGGTCGAGCCCACCTGGGGCGAGTCCGAGGGTGGCGGCCCGCCGCTGACCGAACTGGTCAGCGAGATGGCCGGTGGGCCCTCGCCGTTCGGCGAGGATCACGCCTTTCCGCTCCCGCCGGACAAGCTGCGCTACGCCCACCCGACCGACAAGCCCAACCGGGCCGGCCTGATGGCGGGCGAGGGCGCGTGAGCGCGAAGACGACGCCCTCGCGAACATCGCAGGGAGCGCCAGCAACCGAGGAGCGGAACGAGGGCGGAGTCGAGCAATGAGCAAGGCCCCCGCGCTGCCGTCCTACAGCAGCGGAACCTCCACCGTGCCGCTGCTCGGCGACACGATCGGGGCGAATCTCGACCGGACGGCGGCGCGGGTGGGCGACCACGAGGCGCTGGTCGAGTGCTCCACCGGCCGCCGCTGGAGCTATCCCGAGCTGGTCGCCGAGGTCGACGCATGCGCGCTGGGCCTCGATGCGCTCGGTGTCGGCAAGGGCGACCGGGTCGGCATCTGGGCACCGAACTGCGCCGAGTGGGTCTTCGTCCAGTACGGGACGGCGAAGCTCGGCGCGGTGATGGTCAACATCAACCCCGCCTACCGCACACACGAACTCGGGTTCGTGCTGCGTCAGGCCGGCATCTCGCTGCTCGTGGCCGCCCCGGCTCACCGGACCAGCGACTACCGGGCGATGGTCGACGAGGTGCGCGGCGAGTGCCCCGAGCTGCGCACGGTGGTCTACCTCGGCGAGCCGGAGTGGCAGCAGCTGTTGGAGACCGGCCGCGCCGGCGACCGGGCCCGGCTGGCCGAGCGGGAGACCCAGCTGTCGGCCGACGACCCGATCAACATCCAGTACACGTCAGGGACGACGGGTTTCCCCAAGGGCGCCACGCTCACCCACCACAATTTGCTCAACAACGGGTTCTTCGTGGGCGAGGGCTGCGGCTACACCGAGGCCGACCGGGTGTGCATCCCGGTGCCCTTCTACCACTGCTTCGGCATGGGCATGGGCAACATCGGCTGCACCTCGCACGGCGCGACGATGGTCATCCCGGCCCCGGCCTTCGACCCGGTCGCGACCCTGCGGGCGGTGCAGGAGGAGCGGTGCACGTCGCTCTACGGCGTCCCGACGATGTTCATCGCCGAACTCGCGCTGCCCGACTTCGCCTCCTACGACCTGTCCAGCCTGCGCACCGGGATCATGGCCGGCTCATCGTGCCCGGTGGAAGTGATGAAGCGGGTGGTCGACGAGATGGGCATGGCGGAGGTGGCCATCTGCTACGGCATGACCGAGACCTCGCCGGTGTCCACCCAGACCGGCGCGGACGACGACCTTGATCGCCGCACCGCCACGGTCGGTCGGGTGCACCCGCACCTGGAAGTGAAGGTCGTCGATCCCGGCACCGGCCTGACAGTTCCGCGGGGAGAGACCGGTGAGTTCTGCACCCGCGGCTACTCGGTGATGCTGGGCTACTGGCAGGAACCGGAGAAGACCGCCGAGGTGCTCGACGCCGCGCGCTGGATGCACACCGGCGACCTGGCGGTGATGGACGAGGAGGGCTACCTCAACATCGTCGGGCGGATCAAGGACATGGTCATCCGCGGCGGGGAGAACCTCTACCCGCGGGAGATCGAGGAGTTCCTCTACACCCACCCCGACGTCGTCGACGCGCAGGTGATCGGCGTCCCCGACGAGCGGTACGGTGAGGAGCTGATGGCCTGGGTCCGGCTGCGTGAGGGCGCCGAGCCGATGACCGCCGAGTCGTTGCGCACCTGGTGCGCAGGCAAGCTGGCGCACTACAAGGTCCCGCGTTACGTCAAGGTCGTCGAGGCCTTCCCGATGACGGTCACCGGCAAGGTGCGCAAGATCGAGATGCGCGAGGTCGCCGTCGGAGAGCTGGGGCTGCAATCGGCGGCCGCGCACCGCTTCGCCTGAGGGTCAGATCTTCGCCCTGGCGCAGCCCGGGGCGAGCGTCGTGATCGCCTTGGACAGCAGGTTGCCGACCAGCACACAGACCACCGCGGCGAGCACCGCGTTGATCGTCTCGGCGATCTTCGGGTCCGCAGGGGTGAACAGGTCCTTGGTGAACCAGCCCAGCGAGTCGCGCACCCCCGAGGTGAACTCGACCAGCGGGTTCGTGGGGTTGGCCGCGAAGAACGTGAAGGCGGCGTAGACCACGATCAACCCGGCCACGAGCGAGGGCACCAGCCGGACGGCGGCGGCGAGCGGGGTCAGCAGCGAGGACGCAGCGCTGCGGATCATGGGGGCATCGTGCACCGGCGTGTGGCCCGGCACCAACGTCCCGGCGTCCGGGTGGATCTCAGCCCAGCCGCGCCAGCAGGTCGGCGCCGAGGGCACACACGGCGGCCAGCACGACCAGGCCGGTGCCCATCGCGGCGGTGCGCGGCGCGTGCCCCGGGCCGCCGGTCGTCGCCGCCCGCTGGCTGGAGCGCCGCCGGCGCGGGGTGAGCACGCCCAGCACGGTGAGGCCGGCGCCGGCGACCACGACCGTCGGGACGACGAGCACCAGTTCGCCCTGTGCGGCGGCGAGCCGCGCCAGCAGCCCGGCGACCAGCAGCACGCCCAGCCCGGTGCGTTGCCAGGCCAGCGCGGTACGGGCCGGCTGGGTCTCCCCGCCGCCCCGCGGCGCGCTCATCCGCGCAACACCTCGGCCACGACCAGCACCAGCAGCGCCAGCACCAGGACGGCGACCAGCCCGGTCACCCAGGCCGCGGCGGCGCTGACCGGCAGCGGCTGGTCCGCGACGATGGCCCGCTCGTTGCGCACGTAGCGGCGGTGGCCGGCCAGTGCGGTGACCAGCCCGCCCAGCAACAGGCCCACCGAGACGACCGGTCCACCGCCCGGGATCCCGAGATCGGGGACGAACTGGGTCATCGCCACCCCACCGGCGACCAGGGCCAGCGCGGTGCGCAGCCACGCCAGCAGGGTGCGCTCGTTGGCCAGACTGAACCGGTAGTCCGGGTGCGGCGGGTGCGCGGGCGGGCCCGCCGGGGAGGACACCGCGTCAGCGTAGGTGTCCGCGGTGAAGCCCAGGCCCGGCAGCGGTCGTGCCGACTAACCTGGGGAGTGCGGCGACTGCGGGGGTTCCCCGGGTCGCCGCCGTCTCGGGCCACCCCGGTCCGGGGGTGGACGACGAGTGCGACCGAGGGATCAACGTGCCCAGCGGCAAGGTGAAGTGGTTCAACGCGGAGAAGGGCTTCGGCTTCCTCGCCCACGACGGCGGCCCTGACGTGTTCGTGCACAGGGACGCCCTGCCGGCCGGGACCGCCGAGCTGAAGCCGGGTCAGCGGGTGGAGTTCGGCATCGTCCAGGGCCGTCGCGGTGACCAGGCGCTGCAGGTGCAGGTGCTGGACCCGCTGCCCTCGGCGGTCGCCGCCACCCGCAAGAAGCCCGACGACCTGGTGCCGATCATCGAGGACCTGATCAAGCTGCTGGACGGCGTCTCCGAGGGTCTGCGCCACGGCCGGCACCCCGACAAGCAGATGGCCCGCAAGGTCGGCTCGGTGCTGCGCGCCGTCGCCGCCGACCTGGAGGGTTGAGAAAGGACCTCCCTGCCCCCCACCGCTCGCAGGCTCGCGGCGGGACCCTGCAGGGAGGCCGCCTGCCCGCCACCGCTCGCAGGCTCGCGGCGGGACCCTGCAGGGAGGCCGCCGTCCTGCCCACCCCTCGCAGGCTCGGGGCGGACCCGGGACGGGGCCTACGGGCTGGTGCCCGTGGGAGTCCCGCCCCCGGCCCGGATGAAGCCCACCGGCCATGCCCCGGCCAGGCCGTTGCACGCGTCGGCGTCGCTGTCCTGGACGACGACCAGGTAGAAGGCCGATGGGGCGACGTCGGAGGTGTTGACCCCGTCGAACGCCGTGGTGTCCGGGTCGACCTCGACCTCGCCGATCCGCTCCTTCAGCTTGTCGTCGAACACCTGCACGGCCCAGCCCGCCGCGGCCACCGCGTCGGACACGGTGAGGGTGATCGGGCTGTCCGGCGGGGCCTCGAGGATCGGCGGAGTGGTGTCGTAGCGCTGCCCGTCGCCGTTCAGGCAGTACTGCGTCGGGTCGACGTCCACGGTCTGGTCGCCCACCTGGACGGTCACCGTCGGCGCGCCGGCCTCCGCGTCGTCCCCGGAGCCGCAGCCGCCGAGTGCGACGAGGCCGCCCAGCAGCACGACCCCGGCCAGCCCGCGTCCGGTCCCGGTCACGCCCACCCCTCTTCCTCCTCGCGTGCCCGCCGGTCCGCCGCCGCGGCGGCGCGGTGCCGGCCCGCCAGGGTCACGCCCACGGCGAGCACCAGCAGCGCCGCCGCCACGGTGAACCCCAGCCAGCCGATGGTCGGCAGGGCGATGCCCAGCACACCGCCGACGACCCAGGCCAGCTGGAGCGCCGTCTCGGAGCGGGCGAACGCAGATGCCCGCAGCAAATCGGACACCTCTCGCTGGATGATCGCATCCAGCGAGATCTTGCCCAGCGCGTTGGCCACTGCCGACACCCCGGCGACCACGGCGGCCATCGGGAAGCTGTAGAGCGCCGCCGCCGCGACGGTCACCACGGCGGCACCGCCGGCCGACACCAGCACGACGGTGTCGGGGCTGACCGACTGCAGCCGCGAACCGACGGCGGTGCCGCCGAAGCTGCCCACGCCGGCCGCTGCGGCGATTCCCCCGAGCGCCGCGGTCGCCTCCCAGCCGTCGGCGACGGTGGCCTGCACCAGGAACGCGGAGAAGATGGTCAGGAAACCGCTGAGCCCACGCAGCGCCGCGGTCGCCCGCAACGCGGTGGCAACGTGCGGGCCGGCCGGCCGTCGGCGACGGCCTACCGTCGGGATCTCGGCGGTGGTGAAGACGTCGGCCGGCGCCTCGCCCACCGAGACGTCGACGTGCGCGGGCAGCCGGACGGCGAGCACGGTCGCGGTGGCGAACAGGGTGGCGGCGGCGCCGAGCTCCCATTCGAACCCGAGCACCGCTGCGAGGCCGGCGCCCAGCGCGCCCAGCACCGCGCCGGCGGCCAGGCCGAACACCGACAGCCGGGCGTTGGCCGAGGTGAGCGACAGCGCCCGGGGCAGCACGCGCGGAACCACCGCGGCGCGGAGCACGCTGAACCCCTTGGACAGCACCGGGACGCCGAGCGCCGCCGGGTACAGCGCCAGATCGTCGAAGTGGACGGCCATGAGCACCGCCAGCAGCGCCCGCCCGGCCAGGCTCGCGGCCAGCGCCCACCGCCGGCCGCGCTGCAGCCGGTCCAGCGCCGGGCCGATCACCGGCGCGAGCACGGCGAACGGCGCCATGGTGACCAGCAGGTACAGGGCGACGTTGCCGCGTTGGGCGTCGGCGGGGGCGGCGAAGAAGAGCGTGCCGGCGAGCGACACGGCGATCATCGCGTCCCCGGCCGTGTGCAGAGCATTGACCCATACCAGCCCGGACAGCCCGCTCCCGCCGGCGCCGTCCGCCCGGCTGGCCGCCCGCACCCGGCGGACGGCGGCGCTGGTGAGCTCCCGGGTGCGGGCGGCCGCGACCCGGGTGACGGTGGGCGTGCGGGGTCTCGCACTCACGGCGGTGACAGCGGGCGGCACCGGATCTGCGGGCACCAAGGGCGGGACGGTCGGCACCCCGGCGAGCCTCGGGCTGTCGTCGCCGGGCGGTTGGGCGCCGGCGACCGGCAGCGGCCGGGTCCGGGGCCGCCGGACCCCCAGCGGCCGGGTCTCCGTCCCGGCCGCGGGGGCGCCCGGGGACCGGCGGGAGAGGCGGGGCCGCCGCCGTCCGCGCGGACCTGTGGACGGGCTCACCGGCCCATCGTGCCGCACCGCCGGGACGGGGGTGGGCGCGCCGGCGGGGTCATCCGGGACACTGGAGTGCGTGTCCGACTCCCTGCACGCTGCTGCGCACGGCTCCACCCCGGACGACGTCCTGGCTGCGGCCGTCGAACTGGCCCGCGCCGCCGCCGTCGACGTGGCCGGGGAGCCGGCCGGGGTGGGGGACCACCAGGGGGTGACCGCCGAGCCGCTGGCCGACGACTTCGGGTTCGCGGCGGCGCTTCCGGCCGAGCAGTTCGGCGCGGTGGCCACGCACTCCTTCGCCGCCGCGCTGCCGGGCTACGTCGGTTGGCACTGGGCGGTCACCGTCGCCCGGGTACCCGGCGAGGACACCGTCACCGTCGACGAGGTCGTGCTGCTGCCCGGCGAGCAGGCGCTGCTGGCCCCGTCCTGGGTGCCCTGGCACGAGCGGCTGCGCCCCGGCGACCTGTCGGTGGGCGATGTCCTCCCCGCCACCGAGGACGACCCGCGGCTGGTGCCGGCCTACCTGGCCGACGACGACTCCGCCGACGACCCGGCCGGCCGGGTGGTCGCCCAGGAGATCGGCATCGGGCGCGAGCGGGTGCTGTCGGTCGAGGGCCGCGCCGAGGCGGTCGAGCGGTGGCGGGACGGCGACTTCGGGCCGGCCTCGGCCATGGCCCGGCATGCCCCCGCCCCGTGCGCGACCTGCGGGTTCTTCCTGCCGCTGGCCGGCTCCCTGCGGATGTCCATGGGCGCCTGCAGCAACGTCTACTCCCCGGCGGACGGGCGCGTCGTGACCGCCGACTACGGCTGCGGGGCGCACAGCCAGGCCAGCCTGGAGAACCCGGGTGAGCCGCCGGCCGAGGTCGTGACCTCCGCGCGCTACGACACCGCCGACTTCGACGTGCTCTGACCCGCCCCCAGGCATAGGAAGCTCTACACCCAGTTTTGACCTCGAAAACGGGTGTAAAGCTTCCTATGCCTACACCCCGGGATCAGGCGACGGTCAGCGCTGGCCCTGCCGACGCATGATCAGCAGCCCCAGGCCGGCGAGGGCGATGGCGGCCACGCAGGTCCAGGTCCACACCGTGTCGACGCGGTCGCCGAGGACGAGCAGTACCCCCAGGGCGAGGGCCCACAGCACGACGCCGGCCTGCACCACCCGGGCGGTGTCGACCTGCAGCGGCGGGGGAGACGGGCGGGACGGCGCGGGCACGCCCCGACCTTAGGACGCCGCCGGGCGCCGGCGGGCCCTGCACCCCGCCACCGTGTGGCACGCTGTCGCCGCTCACAGCCGTCTGCGCGGTCGGTCCGGCGTGCTCAGTGCACGCCGGCACCGCCCATCCGCCGTTCCGGGGGTCCACCCATGCCCGAGAAGTCCCGTCCCAGCGGCCGCAAGCCGGGGGGGCGCACCGGCTCCACCGCGGTCGCACCGAGCGCGCCGGCGGCCCCGACAGCGGGCACCGTGGACGAGGTCGTCGCCCCGCCGCGGCGCAGCCCCGGCCCGACGGTGCGCCCCAAGAACGGTCTGGACCGGTACTTCGAGGTCACCGCCCGCCGCTCCTCCCTGGGCCGCGAGCTGCGGGGCGGGCTCACCACGTTCTTCACGATGGCCTACATCGTGGTGCTCAACCCGATCATCCTGTCCGGCGCCGACATCACCGGCGCCACGCTGCCCTTCGCCTCGGTCGCGGCGGTGACCGCGCTGGTCGCCGGAGTGCTGACCATCGCGATGGGCATCGTCGGGCGGTACCCCCTGGCCCTGGCGGCCGGGCTGGGCATCAACGCGATCGTCGCGGTCTTCGCCGCCACCCAGCTCACCTGGCCCGAGATCATGGGCCTGGTCGTGCTGGAAGGGCTCCTCATCACCGTGCTGGTGCTCACCGGCTTCCGCCGGGCGGTGTTCACCGCCATCCCGGCGCAGCTGAAGACGGCGATCGCCGTGGGCATCGGCTTCTTCCTGACCATCATCGGGCTGGCCGACGCCGGCATCATCCGCCCGGGCACCCCGCTGATCGGGTTCGGTGTGGCCGGCCAGCTCGCCGGCTGGCCGATGCTCACCTTCGTCGTCGGCCTGCTGGTCACCAGCGTGCTCGTGGTGCGCAAGGTCCGGGGCGCGCTGCTCATCGGCATCGTCGTCACGACCGTGTTCGCCATCATCGTGGAGGCCATCGCGGACATCGGGCCCCGCATCGGCGCCGACGGCGCGGAGGCCGACGCGCACGGCTGGGCGCTGCAGGTGCCGACCTGGCCGGGGCAGGTCTTCGACGTCCCCGACCTGTCGCTGATCGGGCACTTCTCGCTGTTCGGCGGCTTCTCCCGGATCGGCGTCCTCGCCGCCGTCCTCATCATCTTCTCGATCATGATCGCCGACTTCTTCGACACCGTGGGCACGATCACCGCGGTGGGCGCCGAGGGCAACCTGCTCGACGAGGACCGCAACCTGCCCCGCTCCCAGCCGGTGCTGCTGGTCGACTCGCTGGCCGCCGCCGCGGGCGGAGCGAGCAGCATCTCGTCGAACACGACCTACATCGAGAGCGCCGCCGGGGTGGGCGACGGCGCCCGCACCGGGCTGGCCAGCGTGGTCACCGGTGTGCTGTTCCTGATCGCCACGTTCTTCACCCCGCTGGTCCAGGTCGTGCCGTCGGAGGCAGCGGCGCCGGTGCTGGTCATCGTCGGCGCGATGATGATCGGCCAGATCCGCGACCTGGAGTGGGGCGACATGTCGCTGGTCATCCCCGCCTTCCTCACCATTGCGCTGATGCCGTTCACCTACTCGATCACCAACGGCATCGGCGCCGGGGTGGTCACCTTCGTGCTGCTCCGCGCGGCGGTCGGGCGGGCCCGGGAGGTCCATCCGCTGATGTGGGTGGTGGCGGTGGTCTTCGTCGTCTACTTCGCCCTCGAGCCGCTGCAACAGCTGCTCTGACGGCGTCCGGAAAGTCCTTAGGCATGCTTCGTATCGGTTAGAGTGGTCGCCGTGGCTCGGACGACGCTGGACACCGCGGCGCTGGCCCACGACCTCCGGCTGGCCGTCATGCGGTTCTCCCGCCGGCTGCGCAACCAGCGGGTCGACACCACCGTCACGCTGACCCACCTCGCGGCGCTGTCGACGCTCAAGCGGCACGGCGCCATGAGCCCCGGTGAGCTCGCGGCGCACGAGCGCGTCCAGCCGCCCTCGATGACCCGCGTCGTCGTGGCCCTGGAGTCCCGGGGTCTGGTCACCCGCACACCGCACCCCACCGACGGGCGGCAGGTGGTCATCGACCTCACCCCGGCGGCCGAGGAGCTGCTCAGCGAGGAGGTGCGGGCCCGCGAGGCGTGGCTGTCCGGCCAGCTGCAGGAGCTGAGCGCCGAGGAGCGGGCCGTGCTGCGGGAGGCCGCGACGATCATGGAGAAGCTCGCCGGTGGGTGACGCACACGCCTGACGCCGACGCACCGCACCGGACGGCGATGTTCGGTGCCCTCCGGGTGCGCAACTTCCGCCTGTACGTGTCGGCGAACCTGATCAGCCAGGTCGGCACGTGGATGCAGCGCATCGGCCAGGACTGGCTGGTGCTGCAGCTGTCCGGCGACAGCGGGGTGGCGCTGGGCATCACCACGGCGCTGCAGTTCGGGCCGACGCTGCTGTTCAGCTTCTACGGCGGGGTGCTGGCCGACCGGTACGACAAGCGCCGGGTGCTGGTCCTCACCCAGGTGGTGATGGGCGTGCTGGCGCTGGCCCTCGGGCTGCTGGTCACCACCGACGGCATCGCGCTGTGGCACGTCTATGTGTTCGCGGCCGCGCTCGGCGTGGTGGCCTCGCTGGACACCCCGGCCCGGCAGTCCTTCGTCTCGGAGATGGTCGGTCCGGAGTACCTGGCCAACGCGGTCAGCCTGAACTCCACCGCCTTCAACGCCGCGCGCCTGATCGGCCCGGCGGTCGCCGGAGCGATCATCGCCGTCTCGGGCGGCAGCACCGCGCCGGCCTTCCTGGTCAACGCGGCCAGCTTCGGCTTCACCATCGCCTCGCTGCTGGGCATGCGGGCCGGGGAGCTGCGGCCCAGCACGCGGGTGGCCCGGGCCGGTGGGCAGCTGCGCGCCGCGCTGGTCTACACCCGCCAGCACCCGGACCTGCAGTTGGCGATGCTGCTGGCCTTCACGATCGGCACCTTCGGGTTCAACTCCCAGATCACCATCGCCCTGATGGCCCGGGAGGTCTTCGGGCTGGGCGCCGGGGCCTTCGGCCTGCTGTCGACCTGTTACGCGATCGGCTCGCTGTCCGGCGCATTGCTGTCCACCCGGCGCAGCGCCCGCCCCTTGCAGCGGTTCCTGATCGTCTCGGCGGTGGTCTTCGGAGTGTTGCTGGTGATCAGCGGGCTGATGGGCAACTACTACGCCTTCGCCGTCATGCTGGTGCCCACCGGCGCCGCGGCACTGGTGTTCAGCGTGGCCTGCAACAGCTTCGTCCAGCTGGGCGTCGAGCCGCAGATGCGCGGGCGGATCCTGGCGCTGTACTTCATGGCCTTCATGGGCGGCACGCCGGTGGGCGCCCCGATGATCGGCTGGGTGTCCGAGCGGTTCGGCGCGCCGTGGGGCCTGATCGGGGGCGGGCTGGTCTGCATCGTGGTCGCGGCGGGGGCCGGTGCGGTGCTCTCCCGCGGGCGTGGGGTGCGAGTGGAGGTGCACGTCGTCCCGCCCAGCGTGCAGCTGCACGTGGCGGCGGCGATGGGATCGGTGCCGGCCCAGGCACCGCCCGAGCGGGTCGCCGGGCTGGCCGAGGAGGCCGACGGCGAGGTGCCCGGCGAGCAGGTGGCCGGCGGTCCCGCCCGCTGAGCTGGCGGACGAGACCCCGCGGGGCGTTGGCAACCGGCCGGTCGCGGGGCTAGCGTCGGGGCCGTGCCCCTGAACGGGTCGGTGTCCCCGGACGGCGCCCTGGTGCGCCTGGCCGTGATCACGGCGGTCCCGGTCGTCGTCTTCGGTGCGGTGAGCCTGCTCACCCGGTGGCTGTCCGGGCCGCATGCGCTCCGCCGTCGGCACGCCGGGCCGGCCGTTCCGACCCGCCGCCCGCTCGAACTGGTCGCCGCGGACGTGCGCCGGCTGGCCCGTGAGCTCGCGATGGTGCCCAGCGGCACCCCGGTGGCTCGCCGGCGTGGCCTGCTCGCCGCTTACGACGACGTGCTGTGCGAGGCCGCCGCCGCGCTGGAGGTGCCCGAACACCTGGCCGACGTGCCCCTGGCCGGGCGCGAGGTGGAGCGGATCCGGCTGCTCGCCGCGCTCCGGTCGGCCGGTCTGGTGACCGACTGAGCGAGCCGGACACCGGTGGCCGGCTGTTCCTCGCCGTCGACCCGCCGCCGGCGGCCGTCGCCGCCCTCGACGCCGCGCTGGCGCCGCTGCGGGGTGCGCCCGGTGCGCCGCGCTGGACGCCGCCGGAACGGTGGCACCTCACCCTGCTGTTCCTGGGCGACGTGCCCGCCCCAGACGTCGGACCGTTGTGCGCCGCCGTGGCCCCGGCAGTCGCCGCTGACCCGCCGATGACGCTGCAGCTGGCGGGCGGCGGCCGGTTCGGGTCGCGACGCCGTCCGGCCGTCTGCTGGGCCGGCGTGACCGGAGACGTCGATGAACTGACCGCACTGGCCGGCCGGCTGGCCGGAGCGGCCCGCACCGTCGGGCTGTCCGTGGAGGACCGGCCCTTCCGCGCGCACCTCACGCTGGGCCGGTGGCGGGCCGGGCAGCCGGCCGACGGCGACCTGTGCGACCGGCTCGCCGGCACCGCGGGGCCGACGTGGCCGGTCAGCGAGGTCGTGCTGTGGCGCAGCCACCTCGGACCGGCCCCGCGCTACGACCGGGTGTCCGCCTGGCCGTTGAAGGACCCCCTTCTCCCCACCCCTCGCAAGCTCGGGGCGGGACCCTGAAGGGGGCCGAACTACCAGGCGTACTGCATCGGCGCCGGCTTCTTCCCCGGGAAGATGTCGTCGAGCGCGTCGAGCTGCTCGGTCGTCAGGGTCAGGGAGGCCGCGCCCAGCGAGCTCTCGAACTGGGCCATCGTGCGCGGACCGATGATCGGCGCGGTCACCGCCGGCTGGTGCAGCAGCCAGACCAGCCCGACGTCGGCCGGCGCCAGCCCCCACTCCGCACAGAGGTCCTCGTACCGCTGCAACTGCGGGCGCACCTCCGCCACCCGCTTCTGGTTGCGCTCGTTGTGCCGCCGGCTGCCATCCTGCTTCGCGAGCACGCCGGCGAGCAGGCCGCCCTGCAGCGGGCTCCACGGGATGATGCCGATGCCGTAGTGCTGCGCGGCCGGGAGAACCTCCAGCTCGATGTCCCGGGTGAGCAAGTTGTAGATGGACTGCTCGCTGACCAGGCCGGTGAAGTGGCGGGCGCGGGCGGCCTCGCTGCCGGCGGCGAGCTGCCAACCGGCGTGGTTGGACGAGCCCACGTAGAGCACCTTGCCCTGGGCGACCAGCGTCTCGCAGGCCTGCCAGATCTCGTCCCACGGGGTGGCGAGGTCGACGTGGTGGAACTGGTAGAGGTCGATCCAGTCGGTCTGCATCCGCCGCAGCGACTCGTCGGCGGACCGGACGAGGTTGCGGGCGGACAGGAACGTGTCGTTCGGCCAGTCGCTCATCGAGCCGTAGACCTTGGTGGCCAGCACGGTGCGCTCCCGGCGTCCGCCGCCCGAGGCGAACCAGGTGCCGAGGATCTCCTCGGTGCGGCCCTTGCCGGCCGACTGACCGTAGACGTTGGCGGTGTCGAAGAAGTTCACACCCTCGGTGTGGGCGCGGTCCATGATCTCGTGCGCGTCCTCCTCGGAGGTCTCCGGGCCGAAGTTCATGGTGCCGAGGCAGAGCCGGGAGACCGACAGTCCGCTGCGGCCGAGGTGGGTCTGGTCCATGCCACCCACCCTGGCACCCTGTTCGGCGTGCCGCCGACCGACGCCGTCCCGCTGTCCGACTTCGACGCCGCCACCGCTGTCTCCCGCGGCGAGGGCGGCGGCCTGACCGCCGTCCTGGACCCGGGCTGGGACGTCGGCAGCGGGGTGCTCAACGGCGGGTACCTGCTGTCGGTCGCCGCGCGGGCCGCGGTGCTCGAGTCACCGCACCCGCACCCGGTGGCGCTGTCGGCCAGCTACCTGCGGGTCACCGGCCCGGGCAGGACGACGCTCACCGTGACGCCCGGCCCGGCCGGCCGCACGCTGGCGCACGCGCAGGTGACGCTGGGGGACCCGGCCGGCCCCACGCTCGCCGTCCAGGCGACGACTGCCACGCTGGGCGAGGACGCCCCGGTGTTCTCCTCTCCGATGCCGGAGGTTCCTCCCGTCGAGCGGTGCCTGCCCGCGGACGCCGGGGCCGACCTGGCCGGTCACCCGGTCCCCGTGGTCGGGCTGCGGGAGCGGGTGGAGACGCGGCTCGACCCGGCGACCGCCGGCTGGGCCGCCGGGCAGCCGTTGGGGGAGCCGGTGATGCGGGCGTGGGTCCGCCTGACCGGCGGCCGGGAGCCCGACCCGCTGGCGCTGGTCCTGTTCGCCGACGTGCTGCCGCCGACCAGCTGGGCGATCGGCCAGTACGGGTGGGCTCCCACGGTGCAGCTGCAGGTGCTCATCCGGGCGCTGCCGGCCCCGGGCTGGTGCCTGGTGGAGGCCCGGGCCAGCGAGGTCGCCGGTGGATGGCTCGACGAGGACTACCGGATCTGGGACTGCACCGGCCGGCTCGTCGCGCAGAGCCGACAACTCGCCCGCGCCCCGAGATGATGAAGGACCTCCTCCTCCCCATCCCTCGCAAGCTCGGGGCGGGGCCCTGGAGGGGGCCTCAAGCGTCATCGCGCAGCACGGTCGCCGGGTCGGCGCGGTCGGCGGCGCGTTGGGCGTACAGCGCGGCCAGCCCGGCCACCACGACCGCTCCGGCGACCGTCGCGGCCACCGCCGTCCACGGGACGTCGAGCAGCGGGGTGGGCGGGCGCAGCCGGTCGACGTCCAGCCGCCGGTTGACCACCGCCACCGCACCGGCCGCCAGCACCGCGCCGAGCACGAGGCCGGCGACGGCGACCCCGGCCAACTCGACGACCAGCGAGCGCAGGTGGGCCGCCCGGGACAGCCCCAGCCGGCGGGCCATCACGTACCCCGACACCCGGGTGCGGGACCGGGCCTCCAGGTACAGCAGCAGGCCGCCGATCGCGATCACACCGACGAAGACGGCCAGCGCGGACAGGTAGCCGAAGGTCCAGGTGATCCCCAGGAAGTTCGCGTTGGTCTGCACCTGGTCCGGTTGCAGCTCCCGGCTGTCCACGCCGCCGGCGGCGACGAGGGAGTCGATGGCCGGGCCGATCGACCCGTCGGTCCAGACCTCGGCCATCCGGCCCGCGCCGGCCGACCGCGGCACGTCCGGGACGCGGTCGGCGGCCACCATCACCACCGGGTCGGCGGAGCGGCGACCCGGCAGCACCCGGGCCTCGGCGACCACCTGGGCGGGCAGCGCCTGGCTGCCCAGCCACAGGTCGGGATCGCCGGCGGACAGTCCGGCGGCCACCACCGGCACCCGTCCGTCGACCTCGGGCCCGTCCAGCGCGGCGAGCAGTTCCGCCAGCGGCTGGTCGGCGAAGGAGTCGTCCCAGAAGGCGGTGCCGGCGAAGTCGTCGGGGTCCACGGCGAGCACCTGGACGTCGGTGCGGTCGCCGCTGCCACCGTCCTGGGAGGGGGCCAGCGCGCTCCCGTCGTACCGGACGACGTAGGTGCCCACCGCGTCGATCGCGGCGGTCGACTGGAACCGGCTCACCGAGATGACCGCCCGGGTCGCGCCGATCTGCACCCCGACCTTGGCGTCCAGAGTCGTCTGCGAGCTGGCGGTCAGCGTGGCGGTGTAACCGAGCACGGCGACCGGCAGGGCGACCGCGACCAGCAGTGTCGCGGTTGCCAGCCGGGCCGCGGTCAGCCGGTTGACCGCGAGGAACACCGCCGGTGCCCGGCGGCCCGCCCAGCCGCGCAGCCGCGGCAGCAGGGCGGTGACCAGCCGGGCAAGCAGCACCGCGGCGCCGGCGATGCCCAGCAGCGGGAAGGCCACCAGCAGCCCGTTGACCTGGGCCACCCCGCCGGTGCTCACGATGGCGTCCCGGCCCTCCAACAGCGCCCAGCACCAGGCGGCGGCCGCGAGCAGGGCCAGCTCCCACGGCACCTGCGCCGGCCACCGCGGTGTCGCGCCCAGCGGACGCTCCGCGGTGCCGCGGGCCCGCAGCCCGGCGACCACGGAGGCAGCGCCCAGCCCGACGACGAACGCGGCGACACCGGCCCACACCGCCGCACTGGTGGCCGCCGGGTCGAGGTCGTCGGCCGGCCCGAGGCCGGCGATCAGCAGCCGGGACGCCGCCCAGCCCAGCGCCGCGCCGGCCAGCGCGGGCAGCCCGAGCTCCAGGGCCGCCTTCCCGGCCAGCGGCACCGGGCCCACCCCGCGGGCGGCCAGCAGCCGGACCTCACTCGCCCGCCGGTCGGCCCAGAAGCTGCCGGCGGCCGCGACCAGGAGCAGCGCGAGCAGGGCACCGGCGACGGCCACCGGGATGACCGGCCCACGCAGCCCGGACTCGATCAGCTGCGCGCGGTCGGCGGCGGTGGCGAGACGTTGGTTGGTGAGGCTGAACGTGCGTCCGTCGTCGGCCAGCGCGAAGGCCCGCTGCTGGGCACGCTCCTGCTCGGCCCGCACCGCCCGGGCGTCGGTGAGGGAGAGACGGTCGGCGTCCAGTGGCACCTGGGCGATCTGCTCGACCACGGTGTAGCCGGCGGCCAGTCGGTGGAAGGTCGCCGGGTCGGGCACGATCCCCAGTGCCGGTGGAGGCGTGTTGGAGCTCGTGTCGTTGGCGTAGAGCAGTCGGTAGTCGCACCAGTAGGCGCCCGGGTCCACGGTGAAGAGATCGGTGTAGAGGCCGACGACGTCCACCGGCCGGTCGGCCACGGTGATCGTGTCCCCGAGGGCGATGCCCGAGTTCTGCGCGTACCCGGCCGGCAACCAGATGCCCTCGCCGGGCTGCTGGTCGACGACCTGCACATGCTCGGTCGCGCCGGGCCGGGAGAACAGGCTCAGCTGGATCGACACCGGCTCTCCCGAGGGCGCGACCACGGTGGCGCCGTCCGGTCCGCGGTACCGCCCGACCAGCTGCGCTGTCGCCAGCACCGGCGAGCTGGCCCGACCCTGCTCGCGCCAGGCCCCCGCCAGCACCTCGTCCAAGTTGGCGGACGCCAGCTGACCGGTCGCGACGCCGTTCTGGGTGAGCTGCTGGCTTCCGAAGCCCGCCTGCACCCAGCCGGCCTCCGCGCACTGCGGGGCCAGCTGCTGCTGCAGCGCGGCGGAGCGGGCCGAGGACAGGAACAGCGGCGCGGAGGCGACCGCGCACGCCAGGATCGCGCTGGTCACCAGGACGGCGGCGACAGCGGCCGGCTGGCGCAGTCCCAGCCACGGCGCTCGGGTCCAGGGCGGCAGCCGCCAGAGTCTGCGGCTCACGACGGCGCGCCGTCGGTCAGGTGGCCGTCGCGCATCGACAGCACCCGGTCGGCGCGGGCCCAGGCCAGCTCGTCGTGGGTGGCGATGAGCACCGCGGAGCCGGCGCGGGCGGCGTCGGTGACGGCGTCCAGCAGCCGGTCGGCATGCCCGCGGTCCTGGTGGGCGGTGGGCTCGTCGGCGAGCAGCACCGCCGGGCGCAGCAGCAGGGCGCGGGCGACGGCGACCCGCTGCTGCTCCCCGAGGGAGGCCTGCGCCGGGTAGCGGTCGACGAGGTGGTCGAGACCGAAGTCGGCGAGCAGGTCCCGCGCTCGCGGCTCCTCGGTCGCGAGGGTGCCGCGCAGCCGGGCCGGGAGCAGCACGTTGTCGCCCAGGTTGAGGTCGGCGACCAGCCCGAGGGCCTGCGGGACGAGGGCGAGCTCGGGCCAGCCCAGGGTGTCCGGGCGGCGGTCCGCCAGCGCGCCGTGGTAACTGAGGATGCCCTCGTCGGCGGTCTCCCAGCCGCACAGCAGCGCCAGCAGCGTCGACTTGCCCGACCCGGACGGTCCGACGAGCGCGACGAACTCGCCGGCGTCGACCTGCAGGTCCACCCCGGCCAGGGCGGACACCGTCTCCGCGCCGCGCCGGTACCGCTTTACCAGCCCACTGCCTTCAAAGCCACCCGTCACGCCGGCATCAGCCGGCCGTGGTCGAGCCGGATGAAGCCGTCGGTGACCGCCATCACCCGCGGGTCGTGGGAGGAGATGACGAACCCGACGCCGGCGGTGGACAGGTCCTCCATCGCGGCCAGCACCCGTTCCGCTGCAGCAGTGTCCAGCTCGGCGGTCGGCTCGTCGGCCACGACCAGGGCGGGGGCGCCGACCACGCCGCAGGCCACGGCGAGGCGCTGCTGCTCCCCGCCGGACAGCTGTGCCGGGTGGTGGTCGGCCCGCTCGGCCAGGCCCAGCCGGTCCAGCAGGTCCAACGCGTCGGCGTCGCTCACCGCCGTGCCGCGCAGCTGGCCGGCCAGCCGGATCTGGGCGACCGCGTCCAGGTAGGGCAGCAAATTCTCCCCGGGGCGCTGGAAGAGGTAGGCGACCTGCTGCTGGCGGAGCCGGCGGCGGGCCCGGGCGCGCAACTGGTCGACCCGCTGCCCGGCGATCAGCACCTCGCCGCTGTCGGGGCGGTCGATGCAGGCGAGCAGCCGCAGCAGCGAGGACTTGCCCGATCCCGACGGCCCGACCACCACGGTCACCTGTGCCCGCGGGATGGCCAGCGTGACGTCGACCAGCGCCGGCACCGACTCGGTCGCCGTCCGGTAGGTCTTGGACACGCCCCGGCACACCGCGGCCGAGGCCTCCACGGGCGCGGCGGTGAAGACCGGCGCGGCCAGCGGGTCGTCGGCGAACCGGAAGCCCTCGGGACCGCTCATCGAGTGCGCAGCCTAGGGGCTGGGTGCCGTTCCGCTGGGCAGGGCCACCGGTCCGGTCAGGTAACGCTGCAGCGTGGGCCCGACCGCGGCCACCAGCTCCTCGGCCGGCGCCGAGGCCAGCGGCTCCACCCGCAGCACGTACCGGGTGACGACCAGCCCGGCCAGCTGAGAGGCGACCAGCGCCCCCCGGGCCTCCGCCTCGGCCGGGGGCAGCCCGAGGGTGCCCACCACCCGGCGGACGACCCGATTGACGATGAACTCGCGCAGCAGCCGCGCCGTCCACTCGTTGCTGACCGCGGAGCGGATCAGCGCCAGCCCGGCGGCCCGGCCGGGCCCGTCCCAGACACCGAGCACCATCCGGACGACGTTCGCGCCGAGCTCGGCCGGGCCGCCCTCGAGCACCGCGGGCAGCAGCTCGTCGGGATCGGCCGGGGCGTCGACGGCGGCGAGGAAGAGCCTCTCCTTGCTGCCGAAGTAGTGGTGCACCAGCGCCGGGTCGACCCCGGCGGCGGCGGCGATGACCCGGATGGAGGCGCCGTCGTAGCCGCGTTCGGCGAAGGTGGCGCGGGCCGCGGCAAGGACGCCGTCCCGGGTCCCGGGGTTGCCAGGACGGCGGCCGGTGCCGCGGGCCCGGCGCGGCCGGGCGGCCGGCTCGCTCAGCTGGTCCTCCGCCGCAGGGTGGCCGCCGCCAGCACCAGGGCCAGCAGCGCGCCGCCGGCCACGACGGCCAGGTCCAGCCCCATCCGGCCGGTCGCCGCCGAGGAGCTGCCGACCTCCTGCAGGGCGTCGACGGCGTAGGTCAACGGCAACACGTCGCTGATCGCCTGCAGCCAGCCCGCCATCTGCTCGCGCGGCACCAGCAGCCCGCAGAGGAAGACCTGCGGAAGCACGACCACCGGCATGAACTGCACCGCCTGGAACTCGCTGCGGGCGAATGCGCTGCACAGCAGCCCCAGGGCCACGCCGAGGACAGCGTCGACCATCGCGATCAGCACCACCCAGCCCAGCGGGCCGGCCGTCTCCAGGCCGAGCAGCCCGAAGCCGACGGCGGTGGTGACGGCGGCCTGGACGGCGGCCGCGAGGCCGAAGCCGGCGCCGTAGCCCAGCAGCAGTGCCGGCCGGGGGAGCGGTGTGGTGAGCAGCCGCTCCAGCGTGCCGGAGGTGCGCTCGCGGAGCATCGCGATGCTGGTGACCAGGAACATCACCACGAACGGGAAGATCGCCAGCATCACCAGGCCGACCCGGTCGAAGACCTGCGGCTGCCCGGTCCACAGCGCGTCCATCAGGCCCAGCAGCAGGCTGGGCACGACGAGCAGCAGCACGATGGTGCGCGGGTCGTGCCGCAGCTGACGGAGCACCCGGGCGGTGACCGCCAGCGTGGTGGCGCCCGGCGCGGCGTGCGGGCGGGCGTGCGTCGGGATGGCGGTCATGCCCGTACCCCGGTCCGCTGCTCGCGGACCACGCGGAGGAAGGCCTCCTCCAGGTCGTCGGTGCCCGTGCGGACCCGCAGCTCGGCGGGGGTGGAGTCGGCGAGCAGCCGGCCCTCGCGGAGCAGCAGCAGCCGGTCGCAGCGGCCGGCCTCGTCCATCACGTGGCTGGACACCAGCAGCGTCGTCCCGGTTGCGGCGAGCGCGTGGAACTGGTTCCACAGTTCGACCCGCAGCAGCGGGTCCAGCCCGACGGTCGGCTCGTCGAGCACGAGTACCTCCGGCGCGGCCAGCAGGGCGCAGGCCAGCGACGCCCGTCCCATCTGGCCCCCGGAGAGGTCGCGCACGAGCTGCCCGGCCGCGTCGTCCAGCCCGACGTCGGCCACCGCCCGGTCGGCCGCCGCGGCGCCGACCCCGTAGAGCGCGGCGAAGAAGCGGGCGTTCTCCCGCACGGTGAGGTCGGCGTAGACGCTGGGTGCCTGGGTGACGTAGCCGACCCGGGAGCGCAGCGGGGTGGAGCCCGCCGGCTCACCGAGCACGGTGACCTCGCCGGAGCGGACCACCTGGACACCGACCAGCGCCCGCAGCAGGGTGGACTTCCCGCTGCCGCTGGGGCCGAGCAGCCCGGTGACCTGGCCCGGTGGGACGGCGAACGACAGGCCGTGCAGCACGCGGCGGCGGCCGCGGTCGACGACGAGATCGGTGACGGTGACTGCGGCGTCCATGCCGGCCTCCGACTCAGGGGACGAGGAACTCAACGCTAGATGAATTACTCGCCCGGGCACAGGGCCCTCCGGCACTGCCGTGCACGCGTCTTTCCGGTGCGCGGCGTCCCGGCCCGCGGCGCGGCGGGTGATCGCGAACCGCACGCCACAGCCGCCGTCCGCACGCTGTGGGGCGAGGACGGCGGCACGCAGGTGAGGACGGCGATCTCCCGGGCGGGCATGATCGCGGCCGTGCCGACGCTGCCCGAGGTGATCACCGACCCCGCCGACGAGCGGGTCGCCGACTTCCGCAACCTGGTCGCCGGAGACCGCCGGCCCGGCACCGAGCGGGGTACCGGCCCGGTCATCGTCGAAGGGGTGCCGGCCGTCGAGCGGCTGCTGGCGTCGCCGTACCCGGTGCGCACCGTCTTCGGCATCCCCGGCCGGGTCGCCGACCTCGGCCTCCCCGATGACGTGGCGGCCTACGAGGCCGACCGGTGGGTGCTTTCGGAGGTGATCGGCTTCCGGCTGACCCGCGGGGTGCTGGCCTCCGCCGACCGGATCCCACCGCTGGACCTGGGTGAGCTCATCACCGGTCCCGACCCGGCGGCGCCGCGCCGGCTGGCCGTGCTGGAGGGGCTCAACGACCACGAGAACATCGGGTCGATCGCCCGTTCGGCGGTGGCGCTGGGCATCGACGGGCTGCTGCTGGACCCGGCCTGCGCCGACCCGCTGTACCGGCGGTGCGTGCGGGTGTCGATGGGGCACGTGCTGACCCTGCCGATCGCGGTGCTCGGCAACTGGCCCGGCGATCTGGACCAGCTGCACGCTGCTGGCTACCGCACGGTGGCGTTGACCCCGGCCGCCGATGCCGTCGACCTGACCGATGTCGACCCGCGGTCGCACCGGCGGACTGCCGTTCTGCTCGGCGCTGAGGGTCCGGGGCTCACGGTCGCGGCGCAGCAGGCCGTGCAGGTGCGGGCCCGTATCCCCATGCGCACCGGGGTGGACTCGTTGGGCGTCGCCGCGGCGGCGGCGATCGCCTTCGCGTCGCTGCGCTGACCTGAGCGGCCAGCACGAACACGCCGGCGCCGGACCCACCGGAGATCAGCGCGAGCTGGATGTCGCCCAGGTAGTGGCACGTCGACCAGGCAGGGCCGGCGTGCTCGGACACCCGCGGCCCCCTACGGTCGGTCCATGACGTTCTGGATCGTGGCCGGGATCGTGCTGGTCGTCGTGCTGAGCTCGATGTGGCTGCACGACCGGCGTGCCCGGGCGCGGTGCGCGGGTCCGGGGCGACATCGGTCAGGGTGTCGACCGGGGCAGCGAGCGGGGCAATCCCGAGGCCTACCGCGGGACGAACCTGCACGGGGGCGGCTCCTACTGAGCGCGGGACCCGCCCCGGCCGTAGGTCAGCCGCGCAGCGACAGCCGGGCGAGCAATTCCCGGGCCTGCTCGGCGACGGGGGGAGCCGCCAGTACGTCGTAGCGGCTGGCGACCGTCTGACTGGTGCTGGTGAAGTCGCGCTTACCCTGCGAGGCCGCGTAGCCGACGGCCCCGAAGACGGCGCCGAACACCAGGCCGATGAGCAGCCCGGTGATCACCGACCCGATCCAGCTGGTCCCGTCGGGGGCGAAGATGCCCAGCAGCAGGCCCACGAAGAGCCCGAACCAGGCTCCGCTGGCCGCGCCGGCACCGATCGCACGGCCCCAGCTCAGCCGCCCCGTCACCCGCTCGACCATCCGCAGGTCACTGCCGATGATCGTCACGTTCTCGACCGGGAACTTCTCGTCGGACAGGAAGTCCACGGCCCGCTGGGCCGAGGGGTAGTCGCCGTAGGTACCGACCTGCACGCCGCCGAGCGGCATGGACACCGATGCTGTCATGTCAGCCTCCGATCAATGGGCCCGGCGGCGGCGTGGGGACCGGGCGTTCCGACCCCACGGCGTCCACCTGCGCGAGCGCCTGTCGTGTACCCGAACGGTCGCGACCTGCACGCTGTTCCGGGAAAGACCCGTCCTCCTCACCCCTCATGAGCTCGGAGCGGTGCCCTGGACGGGGCCGTCCTAGACCAGGCTGTCGGCCCAGGCCCGGTGCAGGTCGGCGAACCGGCCCGCGCCGGCGACCAGGTCGGCGGGGGAGCCGTCCTCGACGATCCGGCCGGCGTCCATGACCAGCGCCCGGTCGGCGAACTCCACGGTCGACAGCCGGTGGGCGATGATCAGCGCCGTCCGGTCGGCCAGCAGCGTCTGCAGGGCCCGCTGCACCAGCCGCTCGCTGGGCACGTCGAGGGAGCTGGTGGCCTCGTCGAGCACCAGGACCGCGGGATCGGCCAGGAACGCCCGGGCGAAGCTGACCAGCTGCCGCTGTCCGGCCGAGAGCCGGCCGCCCCGCTTGCGGACGTCGGTGTCGTAGCCCTCCGGCAGCGCCGCGATAAAGGTGTGTGCACCGATCGCCCGGGCCGCGGCCTCCACCTCCGGGCGGGTGGCGTCGGGCCGGCCGAAGGAGATGTTGTCGGCGATCGACCCGGAGAACAGGAAGCTCTCCTGGGTCACCATGACCACCGCACGGCGCAGGTCGGCGTCGGCGAGCTGGTCCAGTGGGACGCCGTCCAGGCGCACCTGGCCGGACAGTGGGTCGTAGAAGCGCGCCGCCAGCCGGGCCAGCGTCGATTTGCCCGCACCGGTCGCTCCGACCAGCGCCACCGTCTGCCCGGCCGGGATGGTCAGGTGCAGCTCCGGCAGCACGGTGGCCGCGCCGTAACCGAACCGCACGCGGTCGAAGACCACCTCTCCGGCGGCCGCCCCGGATCCCGAGGGCAGCGGAGTGGGGTCGACCGGCTCGGCCACCACCGACCGTTCCTCGAGCACCCCGGACAGTTTCTCCAACGCCGCGCTGGCCGACTGGTAGCTGTTGTAGAACATCGCGATGTCCTGCAGCGGGTCGAAGAACCGGCGCAGGTAGAGCAGGAAGGACACCAGGACGCCGACGGCCAGGTCGCCGTCCATCACGCGCAGCGCGCCGTAGCCGAGCACCGCGACGGTGATCACGTTGCCGATCAGAGTGACCAGCGGCACGAAGACCGCGATCAGCCAGAACGCCCGGTGGTGGGCGCGGCGGTTGTCCTCGTTCAGCTGGGCGTGCAGCTCGTCGTTGCGGGGCTCGCGGCGGAAGGCCTGCACCGCCCGCATGCCGCCCATCGTCTCGGTGAACTGGACGATCAGTGCCGCGATCGTCTGGCGGGTGCGCCGGTAGGCGACCGTGGAGTTGCGCTGGAACCAGCGGCTGAGCAGGAACAGCAGGGGAAAGCCCAGCAGCGCGACCAGGCCCAGCGGCGGGTCGAGCACCAGCAGGACGACACCGATGGTGAGCACGCTGAACAGGGCGGTGAGCAGGCCGTCGAGGCCCTCGTCGAGCAGTTCCGCCAGAGCCTCGATGTCGCTGGTCAGCCGGCTGATCGTCTTGCCCGAGGTGTAGCGCTCGTGGAAGGACAGCGGCAGGTGCTGCACGTGGGTGAACACGCGCCGCCGCAGTGTCAGCAGCACCGCCTGCCCGACGCGGCCCGAGCCGATCAGGAAGCGGTAGCGCAGCACCGTGTCGGCCAGCGCCGCCCCGACCATGGCCGCGGTCGTCCAGACCAGCGGCCAGGGATCGCCGTCCAGCAGTGCCGGGACGGCGACGTCGATGCCGACGCCGATCAGGAACGGCCCGGCCAGCCAGGCCAGGTTCTGCACCAGGATCACCCCGAGCAGCACCCACAGCGCCCGGCGGTGCGGGCGCAGCAGCTCACCGAGCAGCTGCCGGGAGCGGCCGCGCAGGAAGGAGCTGGCGGTGGCGGAGAGGTCGTCGTCGTCCTCGGTGGCCACGCCGCGCCAGCCGGCGGAGGTGTCGGGCGGGGTGGGGCCGGACGGGGAGGTGCCGGACGGCGGGCCGGCCGGACTCGCGGTGCTCATCGACCCACCTCCGGTGCCGGAGCGGAACGGCTACGCCGTGCTGTCGAGCACCTCATCGGCTGCCCACCTCGCTCAGGTCGCCGAGGTTCGCCGAGCCACCCAGCTCCGACTCCGAGGAGAGCAGCTCGCGGTAGGCCGGCACCTCCGCCAGCAGGTCGGTGTGCCGGCCGACGGCGGTGATCCGCCCGCCCTCCAGCAGGGCGACCCGGTCGGCGAGCAGCACCGTGGAGGCGCGGTGGGCCACCACCAGCGCCGTGGTCTCGGCCAGCACGTCGCGCAGCGCACGCTCCACCAGCGCCTCGGTGTGCACGTCCAGCGCCGACAGCGGGTCGTCGAGGACCAGCACCGACGGGCGGCCCAGCACCGCACGGGCCAGCGCCAGCCGTTGACGCTGCCCGCCGGACAGGGAAAGCCCCTGCTCGCCGATCCGGGTGTCCAGCCCCCAGGGCAGGTCGTGCACGAACTCGGCCTGGGCCACCCGCAGCGCCTCCGCGACCTGGTCGTCGCCCGCGTCAGGCCGGCCCAGCGTCAGGTTCTCCCGGACGCTCATCGAGAACAGCGTCGCGTCCTCGAAGGCGGTGGCGACAACACCGCGCAGCTGCGTCAGCGGCAGGTCGCGGACGTCGTGCCCGTCGAGGGTCACGCGTCCGGACGTGACGTCGAGCAGCCGGCTGACCAGGGCGGTCATCGTGGTCTTGCCCGACCCCGTGGCGCCGACCAGGGCGACGGTCTCGCCGGGAGCGACGTCGAGGTCGACGCCGTCCAGGATCGCCGCCCCGGCACCGGGGAAGCGGAAGCCGACCGACTCGAAGCGCAGTCGGGCGGGCGTGCCGACCTGCTGGGGTCGGACGCCCGGGGAGTCGGTCACCGTCAGCGGGGCGTCGAGCAGCTCACCGATCCGGTCGCAGGCGCTGGCGGCCTCCTGGGCCTGGGCCAGCAGGAAGCCCAGCGACAGGATCGGCCACAGCAGCACGGTGAACAGCGCGACGAAGCCGACCAGGCCGCCCACGGTGAGAGCGCCGCTGCCCACGGCCAGCGAGCCGCCGACCAGAATGACCGCCAGGGTGATCTGCGGGTGGAACTCGAACAGGCACCAGATCTGGGCCAGCGTGCGCACCTTGACCAGCTGCAGGTCGTGCAGCCGCAGCGCCTTGCGGTCGTAGCGGCCGAACACCAGCCGGCTGCGGCCCAGCGACTTGACCACGCGGATGCCCTGGACGGCCTCCTCGACGTCGGTGGCCAGCTCGCCCTGCTCGTCCTGCACCAGCCGGGACTGGGCGTTGTACCGCTTCTCCCAGCGCAGCCCGAACGCCGTCAACGGAATGCTCGTGATCAGCACCGCGACGCCCAGCGGCCAGTAGGTGAGCACGAGCAGGACGCCGACGATTGCGCAGGTGATCAGGTTGACCACGAGGAAGACCGCGCCGAAGCCGACGAAGCGCCGGATGGTGGACACGTCGGTGGTCGCGCGGGACAGCAGCTGACCGGAGGGCCAGCCCTCGTGGAAGGCGATCGGCAGGCGTTGCAGCCGTTGGTAGAGGGTGTCGCGCAGGTCGCGCTCGATCTGCAGGCTGCTGATGTTCATCGCCCAGCGGCGGAGGAAGAACAGGGCCGCCTCGGCCAGCCCGAAGCCGAGGGCCAGGGCGAGCAGCGGGACGAGGCCGGCCCGGTCGCCGTCCGCGATCGGCCCGTCGACCACCGCCTGGATGACCAGCGGGATGACCAGCTGGGTGAGCGTGGCCAGCAGCGCGCCGGTGAAGGTCAGCGCGATCAGGCCGCGGTAAGGGCGAGCGAACGGCCACAGCCGCGCCAGCGCCGAGAGGCGGCCCCGGGTCGTCTCGAGCGTGGGGTCATCGGTCATGGCCTGGTCAGGCTATGACGAGGTGCTGACACTCCCTAACCATTTACGCCGGAGGCGTGCCGTTGGCTCAGCCGCCGGAGGCGTGCCGTTGGCTCAGCCGCCGGAGGCGTGCCGTTGGCTCAGCCGCGCAGGGCGTGGCCCTCGGCTCAGCGGTGCCGGCGGACGCCGAAGACGATGTCCTCCCACGCGGGGATGCGAGCCCGCGGGTCCTCGGTCTCGCCGTCGCCGAGCTTGCCGAGCACCACGGTGTCGCGGGTGGCCAGGTCGTCGTCCCCGACGTCGGAGCCCGACAGCAGGACGTCGACCGGGTTGCCGTCGACCGGGACGACGTTGCGCACGCCCTCCTCGGCGTCCGCGATCTCCTCCACCACGAGGTCGTCGGCGTCGGTGATCGCGTCGGCGTCGGCCGGGTCGGACCCGCCGCGGGCGACCGAGATCGGCCGGCGCGGGTCGGCCGCCGGGATGCCGGCCGGGACGTCGGGGACGACGCGCACCAGCCGGGTGCCCTCGGCGAAGTCCATCGTGGTGGCGTCGACCGGGGTGACGGTCTTGGCCGGGAGGTCGAAGCTCCAGCGGGTGGTGCCGGACTTGTGGCCGGCCCGCCAGGCGGCGCGCACCTGCCAGGTGCCGTCCTCGTTGCGGTGGGCGTCCCAGCGGACGGCGTCCAGGTCGGCGCCCAGCAGCCGCAGGCGCTCGGACATGAACTGCTCCAGCGGCACCGACGGCGTCCCCTCGGACAGCCGCACGCGGGCGTCGCGGGCCTGGTCGGCCACCCGCTCGCGTTCCTGCAGGACAGGGTGCGCGAAGCGCATGATCCGCTCCACCGAGGTGCCGGAGGAGTGCGCGACCTGCTCTGGGGTCTCCCCGGCGCGGATGCGGGCCTGGATCACCCGCGGAGGCAGCGAGTTGCCGACCTCGATCTCGATCTGGGCGACCCGGTGGGCGTCACCGCGCGCCGCGGCCCCGAGCCGGTCGTCGATCGGGACGAGGAACCGTTCGGCGGGATCGCCGGACTCGGGCCCGTCCGGAGCCAGCACCAGGTGCTTGCCGTCGTCGGAGAGCGCCACGAGGCGCAAGGAGCGCATGAGGGACGTCCTCCAGCTGGATCGGGGAGGCCTGGGGGAGCAGACCCGTCCCGCGAGGCTATCTGCGTCGCACGCGCCCCACGCGCAGACACGCCCGGTCCGGCGCGTCGGCTCGACAACGCCCCCACAGAGTCCCCGACCGAGCGTGCCCGCCCGGTCGCGCAGCGCAGAGAAGTCAGCCATTGTGGCCACTCTGGCCGGCGGGGGCACGGGTGCGCCGGCCCGACTGCTGCGGCCGGCGGAGGTCACACCGTGGGAGGACGGGACGGTGTCGTGGGCTGACCAAGCGGGTTCCCGGTGGTTCGATCGGTGGTTGTGAGGCCTCGATGACCGATACCGCCGGCGTGTTCGCCCGCTATCCCGGCTCGCCCGGTGACGAGGCGGTCGAACCCGACGGCACGCTGCGGGCCGGTTACGAACCGGCGCTCCGGGCCCTCGACGAGCTGGGCGGGGTCGGCCTGGCCGCCGCGGTCGGGGAGATGGCCAGGGAACGGCGCGTCCGCGGCGTGGTCGTCGGCAGCTTCGTCGACGGCCGGCTCGAGGAGCGGCCGCTGCCGCTGTGCCCGGTGCCGCGGGTGCTGCCCGCCGCGGACTGGGAGCACCTGACCCGGGGCGTCGAGCAACGCACCCGCGCACTGAACGCCTTCCTGGCCGACGTCTACCGGCCTGCCGGACGACGGCGCACCGACGCCGACCGCGAACCGGAGGCGGTGCGGGCCGGGGTGCTGCCGGCCCGGGTGGTCACGGCGAGCCCCGGCCACCGGCCCGGCGCGGTCGGACTGGCCTGGCCTGGCCAGCAGCGGATCACCGTGTCCGGCCTGGACCTGCTGCACGGGCCCGACGGCTGGGTCGCACTGGCGGACGACCTCCGCGTCCCGGCCGGCATCGGCTACGCGATCAGCAACCGCGAGAGCGCGGCGGCCGCGCTGCCGGGCCTGTACCTGGGTGAGTCGGCCGCCGGGCTGGCCGACCCGCACGAGGCCGTCGACGTCCTCCGCGCGGCGCTGGTCGACGCCGCCCCACCGGGCTGCGAGGGGCCGCCGCAGCTCGGGCTGCTCACCGACGGCCGGCACAACGCGGCGTGGTTCGAGCACCAGCTGTTGGCCGAGGCGATGGGCATCCCGATCGTCACCCCTGACACGCTGTGGCCCACGCCGACCGGTGGGGTCGCCGTCCAGGTCGACGGCCGGCGGCTGCCGGTGAACGTGCTCTACCGGCGGCTCGACGAGGCCGGGCTGGCCGCCCACCTCACCCCGACCGGCACCCCGGTCGACGTGCTGTTGGGCGAAGCTGTGCGCCTGGGGCAGCTGGCGCTGGCGAACGTGCCGGGCAACGGGGTGGCCGACGACAAGGTCACCTACCGGTACGTGCCGGAGATGATCCGTTTCTACCTCGGCGAGGAGCCGGTGCTGTCCTCGGTGCCGACCTGGGTGCTCGCCGACGCCGCCGACCACGCCGCGGTCCGTGACCGACTGCACGAGCTGGTCGTCAAGCCCGTCGACGGGTACGGCGGGCAGGGCGTGGTCTTCGGGCCACTGTGCTCGGCCGCGGAACTTGCCGAGCTGGAGGCCGTGGTCGCCGCGACGCCGCACCGGTTCATCGCCCAGGAGCCGGTGGATGTCACTACCGTGCCCACGGTGGTCGATGGGCTGGTCGCCCCGCGGCACGTCGACCTGCGCGCCTTCGCGGTGGCCGGCACCAGCACCAGGGCGCTGCCGGCGCCGCTGACCCGGGTGGCGCTGACCGAGGGGTCGCTGCTGGTCAACTCAGGCCGCGGCGGCGGCAGCAAGGACACCTGGATCCTGCCGGCCTGAGGGCGGAGGCGTGTGTCCACTTTGTGCGCGTAAGACAATTAACCGACGCTCGGCAGTACGCTCGCCACCGTGGCTGTCGTGAACTTCAGGACCGATGAGCGGTCCGAGCGTGCTCTGGCGGAGCTGACCGCCGACGGTTCCACCGTGTCCGACGCGATCCGTCAGGCGCTGGTCGACGCCGTCCGGCTACGCCGGCGCGAGGCGATGCGGCGGGAGTCGCTGGAGGCGGCCGGGAACCCGGCCGACCTCGCCGAGAGCCGACGGGTCCTGGCGGAGATGGACGAGCTGCGTGCGCGGTGACGTCCACCGCCTGCGTGCTCCCCGTGACGCTCGCGGCAGCGAGGAGCGCGGTGCGAGGTACGCCATCGTGGTGCAGTCCGATGATCTGCTGCTGTCGACCGTCCTCGTGGCTCCCACGTCCCGCTCGGCATTGCCCCGGGTCTTCCGTCCGACGATCACGGTGAACGACCAGCAGACGCAGGTCCTCGTGGAGCAGGCGACCGCAGTGGCGCGGGAGCGCCTCGGTGAGCTCGTCGGCCACCTCAGCTGCGACGAGTTGGCGCAGGTGAACGACTCGCTCCGTCTGGCCCTCGAGCTCGACTGAGGAGGCTCGACGATCGGCGCTGACCAGGGGACATTCCAGCGCCCGTGCTGCCGCGGCCCAGCTGGCGTCGTAGCAGATCAGGTCGTGCTGCTCGCCGCGGACGGCAGCCTCGGCGAGCCACGAAGGCGCGGGATGCACGAACGGCCCGCACAGTCGGCGGGAGAGGTCCAGGTGCTCGTCGACAACCGCAGCCGGCTGCCGTAATGCGCGCAGGAGCACGTTGCCCACCTCATAGCTGACGAGGTCCCCGGCGCGATGGGCGGTCAGCAGTTCGCGCGCCGCTTCGACCTCGGCCTTCCCCTCCTCGTGTACCCACGTGGGGACGACGGACGTGTCGATCAGCAGGGTCACCGACCACGCTCGGCTCGCATCAGGCCAGTAGCGTCCAACGACCCGGCCGCCCGCATCGCCACCCGGGCCCGGTCGAGCGCGGCATCGAGTTCCTGGGGATCTTGCTGCTCCAGCTCACGCCAGGCCGCCTCACGGTCGAGGTCAGTGAGCAGGTCGCTGGGCAGGGAGACCGTCACCTTCGGCATGCCCGAAGGATGACGCGAGTACTGCTCGGCGGCTAGAGCCGACCGACCACGTGCTCGATGCAGGCGGTCAGCGCGCTGACGTCGTCGGGGTCAACGGCAGGGAACATGCCGACGCGCAGCTGGTTGCGGCCGAGCTTGCGGTACGGCTCGACGTCGACGACCCCGTGAGCGCGCAGGGTCGCAGCGACCAGGGCGGCGTCCACCGATTCGTCGAAGTCGACGGTGCCGACCACCAGCGAGCGCTCCGCCACCTCGGTGACGAACGGCTGGGTGTAGGAGGTCTTCTCCGCCCAGCCGTACAGCCGGCTCGAGGAGTCCGTGCTGCGTGCCACCGCCCCGGACAGCCCGCCCAGCCCCAGCATCCAGTCGATCTGGTCGGCCAGCAGGAACAGCGTGGCCACCGCGGGGGTGTTGTAGGTCTGGTCCTTGGCGGAGTTGTCGACGGCGACCGACAGGTCCAGGAAGCCGGGGATCCAGCGCCCCGAGGCCCTGATCTCGGACACGCGGGCCAGCGCCTTCGGCGACATCAGCGCGATCCACAGCCCGCCGTCACTGGCGAAGGACTTCTGCGGTGCGAAGTAGTAGACGTCGCTCTGCAGCACGTCCACCGGCAGGCCGCCGGCGCCGGAGGTGGCGTCGATGAGCACCAGGGAGCCCTCGTCGGCGCCGGCCGGCCGCAGCACCGGTGCCATCACGCCGGTGGAGGTCTCGTTGTGCGCCCAGGCGTAGACGTCGACGCCGGCCTGGGCTTCGGGCAGGGCCAGCGAGCCGGGGGCGGCCTTGGCGATCACCGGGGCGTCCAGGAACGGCGCCTCGGCGACTCCGCTGGCGAACTTGGCGGAGAACTCGCCGTAGGTGCCGTGCGCGCTCTGCGTGCGGATCAGCCCGATAGTGGCGGCGTCCCAGAACGCCGTCGTCCCGCCGTTGCCCAGCACCACCTCGTACCCGTCGGGCAGGTCGAAAAGCTGCGTGAGCCCCTCCCGCACCCGCTTGACCAGGTTCTTCACCGGCGCCTGCCGGTGCGAGGTGCCCATCAGTGCGGCCCCCGGCCCGGCGAGGGCGGCCAGTGCCTCCGGGCGGACCTTGGACGGGCCGCAGCCGAACCGCCCGTCCTTCGGCAGCAGGTCGGCGGGGATGGTGATGCTCATGCGCGCTATGCCTCTCGAAGTGGTGGCCACGGCAAGGCCTCGGCCCCCTGCAGGGCCCCGCCGCGAGCCTGCGAGTGGCGGGGGGCAGGGGGTCCTCTTTCAGGCGGGGGTGGCCTGGCTGATCGACTTGGTCTGGACGGTGTCCCAGCCCTCGACGTCCTCGGGCTTGCGCGGGTCGGGCCCGATGTAGCGGGCCGAAGGCCGTACCAGGCGGCCGGTGTTCTTCTGCTCCAGGATGTGCGCACACCAGCCGGCGGTGCGGGCGCAGGTGAACATCGAGGTGAACATGTGGCTGGGGACCTCGGCGAAGTCGAGCACGATGGCGGCCCAGAACTCGACGTTGGTCTCGATCGGACGGTCGGGACGGCGCTCGCGGAGTTCCTTGAGCGCGGCCTGCTCCAGCGCGAGGGCGGCCTCGAAGCGGGGGGCCGCGAGCTCCTGGGCGGCGCGGCGCAGCACGCGGGCGCGGGGGTCCTCGGCGCGGTAGACCCGGTGGCCGAAGCCCATCAGCCGGTCGCCGCGGTCGAGCAGGTCCTTGACGTAGGAGTCGGCGTTCCCGGACTGCTCGACGCCGTCCAGCATGTGCAGCACCCGGGACGGCGCGCCACCGTGCAGCGGGCCGGACATCGCGCCGATGGCCCCGGACAGCGAGGCGGCCACGTCGGCGCCGGTGGAGGCGATCACCCGGGCGGTGAAGGTGGAGGCGTTCATGCCGTGCTCGGCGGCCGACGTCCAGTAGGCGTCCACGGCGGCCACGTGCGCCGGGTCGGGCTCGCCGCGCCAGCGGACCATGAAGCGCTCGACGATCGTGGCGGCCTGGTCGATCCGCTTCTGCGGAACGGCGGGGATGCCGATGCCGCGGGCGGACTGCGCGACGTAGGACAGCGCCATGACCGCGGCCCGGGCGAGCTCCTCGCGAGCCTCCTCGGCGGAGATGTCCAGCAGCGGGCGGTAACCCCAGATCGGGGTCAGCATCGCCAGCGCGGCCTGCACGTCGACCCGGACGTCGCCGGTGTGCACCGGAATCGGGAACGGCTCGGCCGGCGGGAGGCCCGAGCCGAACTTGCCGTCGACCAGCAACGCCCAGACGTTGCCGAAGGTGACCTTGCCGACGAGATCCTCGATGTCGACGCCGCGGTACCGGAGTGCGCCGCCGTCCTTGTCCGGCTCCGCGATGGTGGTCTCGAAGGCGATGACGCCTTCCAGGCCGGGTACGAAGTCGTCGGCCATCTCGCATGCTCCTTTGCAGCGGGGGTGGTGCGTCGTGGCGCAGGTCCGCCCATGACAGCCGACAACTTAGGCGCCTGCCCGCCGGCCGGTGCACCCGGGCGGTGCGGAACGGACCGGCCGCCCTCTGCCGGCCTCCCCGGCGGTGACAGCATGGCGGCCGTGCCAGACCTGACCAGCATGCGCAGGGACTACGACGACGGGGGCCTGTCCGAGCAGACTCTGGCCGCGACCTGGGTCGAGCAGTTCGACCGGTGGTTCGCCGACGCGGTGGCCGCGGAGCTGCCCGAGCCCAACGCGATGGTGGTCGCCACCGCCGACGCCGACGGTGCGCCGGACGCTCGGATCGTGTTGATGAAGGGCTACGCCGCCGACGGGTTCGTCTTCGGCACCAGCTACGCCTCGGCCAAGGCCGCCGAGCTCGCGGTCAACCCGCGGGCGGCGCTGGTTTTCCCCTGGCACGCCCTGCAGCGCTCGGTGCGGGTGACCGGCCGGGTCGAGCGGATCGGCCCGACGGCGTCGGACGCGCTGTGGGACCCGCGCCCGCGCGGCTCCCAGCTGGCCGCCGCGGCCTCGATCCAGTCCACCGTGGTCGAGTCGCGGGCCGAGCTGGTCGAACGGGTCCACGCCCTGGACGTGGCGACGCCGCCGGGCCAGCTGCCCCGTCCCGACGCCTGGGGCGGCTACCGGGTGGTGCCCGGGACCGTGGAGTTCTGGCAGGGCGGCCACGACCGCCTGCACGACCGGTTGAAGTTCGTGCGCGATGACGAGGAGGGCGGCGGCTGGGTCGTGCGGCGCCTGGCCCCGTGACCGTCCCCGGCGACAGTCAGTCCGGCCAAAGTGGCCACTTCGGCCGGACTCAGGAGCCGACGCCCGTCGACCCGCTCGAGGGTGGGGGGCCGGTCGCGCAGCCCCAGCCGGTGCGTCGTCGCCGCTGGGCGATCGACACCACGCCGCTGCGCAACCGCCCCTACCGACGGCTCTTCGGCGGCGTGGCGGTGACCATGCTCGGCCAGCAGATGACGCTGGTCGCCGTTCCGTACCAGGTCTACGAGCTCACCGGCTCCTCGTTGATGGTCGGCGTCACCTCGATGGTCGCGCTGGTGCCGCTGGTCGTCTTCGGCCTGCTCGGCGGGGCGATCGCCGATGCCATGGACCGCCGGAAGTTGATCCTGATCACCTCGGTGGGTGCGGCGGTCACCAGCGCGCTGCTCGCGGTCCAGGCACTCCTGCCCGGCAACGGGAACCTGGCCGTGCTCTGGGTGCTCACCGCGGCGGTGTCCGGGTTCGCGGCGGTGAACCAGCCGACCCGTAGCGCCGTCATCCCGGCCCTGGTGGGTGAGGAGGGTGTTCCGGCTGCGAACGCGCTGGCCATGACCGTGCGGCAGATGGGGGTCATCGTCGGGCCGCTGCTCGCCGGCGTGCTGATCGGCGTCGGCAACCTCCCGATCACCTATACGATCGACGCCCTGGGATTCGTGGCGGCGGTGTTCCTGCTCCGCGGGCTGCCGTCGCTGCCGCCGGGCGGCGGGGCCGGGCCATTGCGTCTGCGCGCGGCCGTGCGCGGCGTATGGGAGGGGTTCGCCTTTCTGCGCACGCAGCCGGTGCTGCTGATGACCTTCGTCGTCGACGTCATCGCGATGCTGTTCGCCTGGCCGCAGGCGGTCTTCCCGGAGCTCTCCCAGACCGTCTTCGCCGGGGATGCCAACAGCCTGGGCTGGCTGTTCGCCGGTGTGTCGATCGGCTCGCTGCTCATGGGCTTGAGCTCCGGCTGGGTCAGTCACGTGGACCGGCAGGGCGCCGTGGTCCTCGGCGCGATCGCGGTGTGGGGCGTGGCCATCGTCGGCTTCGGCCTGGCGAACTCGCTGTGGCTGGCGGTGCTGTGCCTGGCGGTGGCCGGCGCCGGCGACATGGTCAGCGCGGTGCTGCGCTCCTCGATGCTGCAGACCGCGGCGCCGGACGAGATGCGCGGCCGGATGCAGGGCGTGTTCATCGTCGTGGTCGCCGGTGGTCCCCGGCTGGGCGACCTGCGCGCCGGGGTGCTGGCCAGCGCGTTCGGGGTCAGCGTGGCCATGGTGTCCGGCGGTGTGGTGATCGTCGTGCTCATGGCGGTGGTCGCGGTCGTCGTCCCGTCGTTCTGGCTGTTCCGCGCCTCCCGGGCGACGGAGTACGCCGAACGCGCCCGGACGACGATCGCCGGGCCGGTCGCGGGCTGACGCGGGCGTGAGTCCCGGGTCGCCGGGTAGCGGGCGGGGATGACGCTTCCCCGGATCCTCGTGCTCGTGCTCGCCGGTGGTGCCGGCGGCCGCCTGGAGTTGCTGACCGAGAACCGCGCCAAGTCCGCCGTCCCCTTCGCCGGGGTCTACCGGCTCATCGACTTCCCGCTGAGCAACTGCGAGCACTCGCAGATCTCCGACGTCTGGATCTCGGTGCAGTACCACCCGACCTCGCTGTCGGACCACCTGGCCAACGGCCGGCCCTGGGACCTGGACCGCACCTCCGGCGGGCTGATGACGCTGCCGCCGTTCCAGGGGACCGAACGGGGTGGCTGGACCTCGGGCACCGCTGACGGGCTGTGGCGGCAGACTGAGCTGATCCGCCAGTTCCGCGCCGACGCGCTCGTCGTCGTCAGCTCCGACGCGGTCTACAAGCTGGACTACCGCGAGGTGGTCGACGGTCACCTCCAGTCCGGCGCGGAGGTCACGATGGTGACCACCGAGGTCGCCCCGGACGACGCCTCCCGCTACGGCATCGTGCAGCTCGGCGAGGGCGGCTGGGTCAGCGACTACGCCTACAAGCCCGACGAGCCGGCGACCACCACGGCCACCAACGAGGTCTTCGTCTTCACCCCGACCCCCACGCTGGACCGGCTCGAGGCGTTGAGCCACCAGGTCGGGAAAGACGGGCTGGAGGACCTCGGCAGCCACCTGCTGCCCGCCCAGACCCGGGACGGCGCGGCCCGCGCGCACCGGCTGGAGAGCTACTGGCGGGACGTGGGCACCATCCCGGCGTACTGGCAGGCGCACCGCGACTTCCTGTCCGAGGAGCCGCCGATCGACCTGGACGAGCCCGGCTGGCCGGTGCACACCCGCGGCGGCCGGCACAGCGCGGCCCGGCTGCTCCGCGGCGCGACGGTCGAGGACAGCCTGGTCTCCGGCGGCACCCGGGTCGCCGGTCAGGTCACCGGGTCGGTCCTCTCGCCCGGGGTGGTCGTGGAGGCCGGTGCCACCGTCGTCGACTCGGTGCTGCTGCCCGGCGTGCGGGTGCGGACCGGCGCGACGGTGACCCGCTCGGTGCTCGACGACCTGGTCGAGGTGGGGGAGGGGGCGGTGGTCGGCGGGGACGGCGACATCACGCTGGTCGGCCGTCAGGCGAAGGTCGAGGCCGGTTCGAAGCTGGCCGCCGGGGCGCGGCTGCCCGACCCGGGCGAGGAGGACTGAGCTTCGCCGCCGTTGTGCGGTGATCGTCGTCCGCGCGGCTTCTGACCCGTCGACGAGCGCACGACGGTGGGCGGGTCAGGCCAGCGCGTGCGCGACCACCCGCAGGTCGGCGACGAGCGCGTCGTAGGCGGCGGCCCGGCCTTCGTCGGGGGTCCGCAGGACGGCGGAGGGGTGCGCGGTCGCCAGCATCCAGGTCTGCGCGGGCACCTCCTCCTCCGGCTCGTCGTCCCCGGCTTCCGCGGCGGGCACCCCGGGCGGTGTCCAGGGCAACAGCCGGCCGCGGTCCTTGGTGATCCGGAACGACGGTGAGATGAGCGCCTTGGCGGCGACCGCGCCGAGGCAGACGACGATCTCCGGAGCCAGGACGGCGAACTCGGCCTCCAGCCACGGCCGGCAGGCCATCAGGTGCTCCGCGCCCGGGGACTGGTGGATCCGCCGTTTCGGGGTCGGGGTGAACCGGAAGTGCTTGACCGCGTTGGTGACGTAGGCGTCCCGGCGGTTGATCTCCGCGTCGGCCAGCGCCCGGTCCAGCAGCTTGCCCGCCGGCCCGACGAACGGCTCGCCGGCGCGGTCCTCCTGGTCGCCGGGCTGCTCGCCGACAAACACGATCCGCGCGGTCTCGGGCCCCTCGCCGAAGACCGTCTGGGTGGCCGGCTCCCACAGCTCGCACGCGCGGCAGCCGGCCGCTGCCTCCCTTAGCCCGGCCAGACCGACGCCGTCGGGCACCTGGGCCGGGTGATTGCGCTCGCTCATGGGGTCGATGACACCTGAGTCGGCGGACCGGCGCAGCGCGAAGCGCTCACGCGCCCGCGGCCGGCCGCCGGTTGGTGAGCAGGGGGAGCGTGAGCGCCGAGACGGCGGTGAGCACGACCCCGGCGAGGAGGAACACGGCCGGCAGCCCGAAGCCGGCGGCGACGAGCCCGCCCAGCGCGGCACCCAGCGGCGTCACGCCCCAGGTGGCGAACCGGTAGGCGCTGGTCACCCGCCCGCGCAGGGCATCGGGAACGGCGGTCTGCCGGTAGGTCGCCGACACCACGTTGAAGGCAAAGGCGCCGAAGCCGACGACGCCCAGCAGGGCCGCGGCGACCAGCGCCGCCCGGGTGACGGCCAGCCCGGAGGTGGCCACCACGTCCACGACCACGGTCAGCGCAATGACGCCGCCGGTGCCCCAGCGCCGTTCCATCCACGGGGCCGCTGCCGCGCCGGCGACCGCGCCGACCGCCAGACCGGTGAGCAGCAGCCCGTAGAAGGAGGCACCGACGTGTAGCACCTCCAGCGCGTACAGCACGAGGACGGCGACGTAGGCGTTCTCCACCAGGTTCCACACCGTCAGCAACAGCACCAGGGCCCGCAGTGGGCGGTGCCGCCACAGCCACCGGACGCCCTCGCCGATCTCGCGCATCAACCCGGGGCCGGCCGGCGCGCGGGAGGCGATCGTCGTCCGGAGGGCGATGACCAGGACGGCCGAGCCGACGAACGACAGCGCGTTGACCAGGAACGGCGCGGCCGGGCGCCTGATGGAACAGCCAGCTGCCGAGGGGCGGGCCGAGGAACAGGGCGGCCAGCACGTTGCCCGTGTACAGCCGGCTGTTGGCCCGGCTCAGCAGCGCGCCCGGGACGATCGAGGGCAGGGCCGCCTGCGGGGCGCTGTCGAACAGCGTGAGGATCGACGCCCCGGCGAACGCGACGATGCAGATGGCCCACAACGTCGTCCGCCCGGACACGACGACCGCGGCGAGGCCGCAGAACAGCACCGCCGAGCACAGGTCGCACATCCACATGGCGCGGCGCCGGTCCCACCGGTCGGCGAGCGCACCGGCGTGCAGGGCGAGCAGCAACCAGGGCAGGCCGGCGCAGACCCGACCAGCGAGATCGCCCGGGGATCCCGGGTGAGCGTGGCCGCGAGGAGCGGCGTGGCCGTCGCGACGATGCCGCTGCCGAACCGGGAGACGACCCCGGCGCCGCAGAGGCGCCAGAAGTCCGCCGGCAGCCGGGCCGCGGGCTCGACGGGAGCGGCGCCCGCCGGGACGTGCGTCAGGACGTACCTCCCGCTGTGCGTCGGTGGGCGGCACGGTAGCGGAGACGCGATGCGCCTGGGCGCAGCGCGAAGCAGCCACTACGTTCGGGTGTCGGACCGGACGGCGACACGCGCGGTGATCACTTGACGAGTTGGAAAGCGATACGCCACTTCTTCCGACATGGAAAGTGGTGCGGCCGATACCAGGGCCGCACGGCGGCAGGCACCGACGACCTCCGGAGGAGCAGTGCTCGAGTTCGACGGCCTGTACAAGGCCTACGGCAGCAACCAGGTGCTCGAGGGGGTCGCCTTTACCGTCGCGCCGGGGCAGATGTTCGGCTTCTGCGGCTCCAACGGCGCCGGGAAGACCACGACCATGCGCATCGCCATGGGCCTGGCCCGGGCCGACGCCGGCGCGGTCCGCTGGAACGGGCGCCCGGTCGACGAGTCCGTCCGCCGGCGGATCGGCTACATGCCCGAGGAGCGCGGCCTCTACCCGAAGATGAAGGTCGGCGAACAGCTCACCTATTTCGCCCGACTGCACGGGCTGGACGCCGGGGCGGCGGCGCGGGCGGCCGCGGTGTGGGCCGACCGCCTCGGCCTGGCTGAGCGCCGCGGCGATCGGGTGGAGAAGCTGTCCCTGGGCAACCAGCAGCGCGTCCAGCTGGCCGCCGCGCTGGTCAGCGAGCCAGACGTGCTGATCCTCGACGAGCCGTTCTCCGGACTGGACCCGGTCGGCGTCGACTCCCTCGCCGAGGCGCTGCTCGAGCAGTGCCGGCGCGGCGTCCCGGTCGTCTTCTCCAGCCACCAGCTGGACCTGGTCGTGCGGCTCTGCGACGCCGTCGGCATCCTGGCCCGCGGCCGGATCGTCGCCAGCGGCACCGTCGCCGAACTCAAGGCCGCCGAGTCCGGCCGCCAGCTGCGCGTGGTGGCCGCCGACGCACCCGCCGGGTGGGCCGCGGCGCTGCCCGGCGTCCGGGTCGTGTCCGAGCAGCGCGGCGACACCGTGCTGGAGCTCGCCGACGGCGCGGACGACCAGCAGGTGCTCGCCGCAGCCCTGGCCACCGGCCGGGTCAGCCACTTCGCCTGGCGGCAACCCGCCCTGGTCGAGCTGTTCCGAGGTGCGGTGGCCGCGCCGGTCGCCTCCGCGGAACCCGGCGCGGAGCTGGCGGCTTGACCGCCCCCGGTCAGCCGACGCCCACGCAGCCGCAGGGCGCCGCTGCCCTGGTGCGGCTGGTCGCCGGCCGGGAGATCTCCACCCGGATCCGGGACAAGGGCTTCCTGATCAGCTCCCTGGTGCTGATCCTGCTGGTGGTGGGGGTCATGGGCCTCCAGATCGCCCTCAGCAGCGGGGCGTCGACCACCCGGATCGGCCTGGTCGGCGGCAGCGCTCCCGTCGAGCAGGCGCTGCGGGACCAGGGCGAGGCGGTCGGCACCGACGTCTCCGTCGTCGACCTGGACGACGAGGCGGCCGCTCGCGCGGCCGTCGACGCCGAGGACCTGGACGCCGCCCTGCTGAGCCCGTCCGGCGCCCAGCCTGAGCTGCTCGTGCGCACCAGCGACGCCCAGGCCGAGACCGTTGTCCACGGTGCGGTCGCGCAACTGTCGCTGTCCAGCCAGCTCACGGACGCGGGTGTCGCCCTGCAGGCCCCACCGCAGGTGGACGTCGTCTCCCTCGACCCGGACGCCGAGCAGCGGGTGCAGGCCACGGTCGTCGCGCTCGTCGGGGTCGGGTTGCTGTACTTCCTGCTCATCCTCTTCGGGCAGTTCGTCGCCCAGGGCGTGGTCGAGGAGAAGTCCAGCCGGGTCGTCGAGCTGCTGCTGGCCACCATGCGCCCCTGGCAGCTCCTCGCCGGGAAGATCATCGGGCTGGGTGTGCTGGGTCTGCTGCAGATGCTGCTCATCGGTGTGGTCGGGGTCGTCGGGGCGCTCGCCTTCGACGTCGTCGACCTGCCCGGGCAGCTGATCGGCACCGTCGTCAGCGTCATCGCCTGGTTCGTGATCGGCTACGCCTTCTACGCCTGTGTGTTCGCCGTGGCGGCCTCGCTGGTCAGCCGGCAGGAGGACCTGGGCAGCGTGCTGACCCCGACCACGATCCTGCTGGTCATCGGATTCATCGTCGCCGCGCAGGCTGCGCAGGACCCGACCAGCACGCTGGCCACGATCACCTCCTTCGTGCCGGGGCTCTCGCCGATGGTCATGCCGGTGCGGATGGCCGCGGGGGAGGCCGCCTGGTGGGAGGTCGCGACTGCTGTTGTCCTCATGCTCGTGGCGATCGCGGGGATCGTCCGGATCGGCGGCCGGGTCTATTCCGGGGCGCTGCTACGGACCAGCGGCAATCTGAAGTTCCGGGAGGCGCTGCGCGCCGAGCGCGCCTGACCGTCCGGCCGTTCACGGCCCGGGAGAGCGGGGTAGCGCCGGGGCATGAGCATGCAGCTGGGGTACACCCTGATGACCGAGCAGTCCGGGCCGAAGGACCTGGTCTCCTACGCCGTCGGCGCCGAAGAGACCGGTTTCGACTTCGCCGTCAGCAGCGACCACTACTTCCCGTGGCTGGACGAGATGGGCCACGCGCCCAATGCCTGGGTCACCCTCGGCGCGGTGGCGCAGGCGACCTCCCGGCTGCCGCTGATGACCTACGTGACCTGCCCGATCCTGCGCTACCGCCCCGCCGTCGTGGCCCAGCAGGCCGCGACCCTGCAGCTGCTCTCCGAGGGCCGGTTCACCCTGGGCCTTGGCGCGGGGGAGAACCTCAACGAGCACGTGATCGGCGAGGGCTGGCCGCCGGTCGCCGTCCGGCACGAGATGTTCGCCGAGGCCGTGCAGATCATCAAGGAGCTGCTGGCCGGCGACGGGTACACCACCTTCCACGGCGACTACTACGCGGTGGACGGCGGCCGGATCTGGGACCTGCCCGAGGGCGGCGTGCCCATTGGCATCGCGGTCTCGGGCCAGCAGTCGGTGCAGCTGGCCGGCGAGTACGCCGACGTCCTGATCGCCACCGAGCCGAAGGCGGAGCTCGGCGAGACGTTCGACGCGGCGGGCGGCGCCGGCAAGCCCCGGGTCGGCCAGATGCCGATCAGCTTCGACACCGACAAGGCCGCGGCGGTCACTCGCGCGCACTCGCTGTTCCGCTGGTTCGGCCTCGGCTGGAAGGTCAACGCCGACCTGCCCGGGACGGCGGGTTTCGAGGCGGCCAGCCAGTTCGTCCGCGAGGAGGACGTCGCCGGGTCCATCCCGTGCGGGGACGACGTCGAGGCGGTCATCGAGGCGGCCCGGGCCTACGCGGACGCCGGCTTCACCCACCTGGCCCTGGTGCAGATCGGCGGCGACCAGCAGGAGCTCTACCTGAAGTGGACGAAGAAGTCGCTGATGCCCGCCTGGCGGGAGGCGTTCGGCTCCTGAGCCGGCCCCCTGCAGGGATCCGCCCCGAGCTTGCGAGGGGTGGGGGGCAGGGGGTCCTTCTTCAGGCGAGGCGGAGGCCGGTCAGCGGGCCGCGGTAGGGGAATGCGGCCGGGCCGGTGACGCCCGGGTGGGCGGTGAACAGCCGGCCGGCATCGGGCTGCTGGGCCCGCTGTGCGTCGGTGAGCCCGTGCTGCGAGGTGCTGATCACCAGCAGGTCGCGGGCCGGCCCGGCGAAGGCGCAGCTGGAAGTGTTGTCGGTGGGCACCTCGACGACTGCGAGCAGCTCGCCGTCCGGGGAGTACCGCCGCACCTGACCGCCGCTCCACAGCGCCGTCCAGAGGCAGCCCTCGTCGTCCACGGTGAGGCCGTCGGCGACGCCGTCGTCCCCGTCGAACTCCAGCAGCGCCCGGCGCGCCCCGAAGGTGCCGGTGCCCAGGTCATAGTCGGAGGCCCAGACCACGCCGGGGCCGGAGTCGGCGAGGTAGACGGTGCGGTCATCGGGAGACCAGCCGGTTCCGTTGGAGATCGTCAGGCCGTCGAGCACGGTGCTGACCGTTCCGTCCAGGTCGACCCGGTAGAGCGCCCCGGCGCCCGCGCGCTCGTCGAAGGCCATCGAGCCGACGAAGAACCGCCCGGCCCGGTCGCAGCCGCCGTCGTTCATCCGGGTGCCGCCGGACTCCGCCGAGCCGCCCTCGCCGGGCAGCTCGACGAGCACCCGGGGCTCGCCGTCCGCGGTCAGGTGCGTGACGCCGGGGCCGGCGCCGAGCAGCCAGCCGCCGCCCGCAGCCGGGACGACGACGCCGACCGTGCCGCCGACCTCGTGCACGGCGACCTCGGTCAGCGCGCCGTCGGCCGCGACCGTCGCCCGGCGGACCTGGCCGGCGGTGATGTCGACCCAGAGCAGCTCCTGCCGTTCGGCGTCCCAGGTCGGGCCCTCGCCGTGGGTTGCGGGCGGGAGGGCAGCGGCGGCGGCCGGCAGTCGGATCACCGGCTCAGCCCCGTGCTGCCGCGATCGCTGCGGCCAGCCGCCGGACGCCCTCGTCGACGTCCTCGGCCTGCACGCCGGAGTAGGCGAGCCGGAAGGCGTTCTCCCCGCCCTCGAGCAGGAAGTCGGTGCCCGGCACGATCACCACGCCGCGGGCGGCGGCCTCCGCGGCGATCCGTGCCACGTCGTGCCCCTCACCCTCGGGCAGTGACACCCAGAGGAAGTAGCCGCCCTCGGGACGGCGGAACGTCGCCTGCGGCAGGTGCTCGCGCAGCGCCGCGTCCAGGAGGCCCACCCGCTCGGCCAGCGCGTTCTTCACCCGCTCCAGCGCGCCGGGGAAGCGCGGCCCGCGGACGTACTCGTAGACGGTGCCCTGGGCGACCATGTTCGGCGCGATGTAGGTGTTCGTGGCACGCACGCGGATGCGCTCGATGATCGCCGGCGGGCCGACCAGGTAGCCGACCCGGATGCCCGGGCACACGGTCTTGGAGAACGAGGAGGCGTAGACGACGTGCGCGCTGTCCGCGCCGCCGTCCAGCTCCAGCATCCGCGGCAGCGGCTCCCCGCTGAACCGCACGTCGACGTAGGGGTCGTCCTCGAACACCACGAAGTCGTGGGAGTGGGCGAGTTCCAGCAGCCGCCGGCGCTTGGCCAGCGAGAGCGTGTACCCCGCCGGGTTCTGGAAGTTGGGGATGACATGGGCCAGCGTGGGCCGGACGCCGTCCCGGAGCAGGGCGGCCACCTCCTCGACGTCGAGGCCATCCTCCTCCAGCGTCACCAGGTGCAGGTCCGCGCCGCGGGCTTTGAGCCCCAGCAAAGTGCGGTCATAGGTGGGCCGCTCGGTGATCACCGCCGCGCCGGGGCGGACCAACTCGTCGAAGAGGAACGCGTCGGCCTGCATCGACCCGTTGGTGACCAGCACGTGGTCGGTCGGAACGCCGTGCTGCTCGGCGATCCAGGAGCGCAGCGGCACGTAGCCGACGGCGGTTCCGTAGCCGGTGAGGCCGGCCGGGTCGTTGTCGAAGGCGGTGACCGCGGCCTGCTTCAGCCCCTCGACGTCGACGATGTCCGTCGACGGGGCGCCGCGCGCGAAGGAGATCGTGGGGACCTGGGCTCGGGTCGTCGGGGAACCGCTCACGTCAGGTGAGTCTGCCGTACCGCGTCCACCCGGACCGGAACAGGCGGCCGGTACCGCCGCGCGGCGAGCCACCAGCAGGCCGTAGAGCGTCGCCGCGCCGACGAAGAGCGCGGCACGGGTCAGCCCGCCGCGGCGGCGGCCCGGGCGGCGGCCAGCAGCGCCGCGCGCTCGTGCAGCGTCGTCCGGGCGCGACCCTGGCTGGCGCCCAGCGCCGCCTCGGCCGCGTCGATCGCCCGCCAGTTGGCCAGCAGGACCGGTTCGGCGCCCCGTTCGACCAGGGTCTCGACCAGGTCGTCGACGTCCCCGCCCGGCCGCAGCAGCCCGGACTCCGCGTCGGCCAGCAGAGCTGCGACTGTCTCCCGGGCGTCGTGCTTGTTGGTGCCGACGACCCCGGTCGGCCCGCGCTTGATCCAGCCGGCCGCGTACTCACCGGGGCTCGGCACGCCGTCACGCAGCAGCCGGCCGGCCTCGTGCGGCACCGTGCCGGAGCGCTCGTCGACCGGCAGGCCGGGCAGCGGGTGCCCGCGGTAGCCGACCGAGCGCACCACCAGGTCGGCGGGCAGCACGTCGAACTCGCCGGTCCCGGTGGCCCGGCCGGCGGCGTCCACCGCCGTCCGCTCGACCTCCACGCCGGTGACCCGGTCGGTGCCCAGCAGCCGCACCGGCCGGGCGTGGAAGCGCAGCCGGAGGCTGACCCGGCCGGGGCTGCCGGCGTGCTGCGTCCACCCGCGCAGCACCGCGAGGTTGCGGGCGACGAGTCGGTCCATCGCGGCTTCGGCAGCCGGGTCCAGCTCCAGGTCGGCTGGGTCGACCAGCACGGTGGCGTCGGAGAGCGTGTCCAGCTCGCGCAGTTCGTGGGTGGTGAAGGTGGCCTGCGCGGGGCCGCGGCGGCCCAGCACGGTCACCCGCTCCACCGGGGCTGCGGCCAGCGCGTCGAGCACGTGCTGCGGCATGTCGGTCGAGAGCAGCTCCCCGGGTGCGCGGGACAACACCCGGGCGACGTCCAGGGCCACGTTGCCCACCCCGATGACGACGACGTCCCGGGCGCGGGCCACGGCCTCCTCGACCAGCGCCCGGTCGGCGTCGGGGTGCCCGCAGTACCAGGCGACGACGTCGGTGGCCGCGAGGCTGCCGGCCAGTTCCTCGCCCTCGATGCCCAGCCGGCGGTCCCCGGAGGCGCCGTAGGTGTAGACGACGGCGTCCACGTGACGCCGCAGCTCCGCCAGCGACAGATCGGTGCCGATCTCGACGTTGCCCACGAAGCGCACCCGCTCGTGGTCCAGCGTGTGGTGCAGCGTCTCGCGCAGCGCGCGCATCTTGGCGTGGTCCGGGGCGATGCCGTGCCGCACCAGCCCGAACGGCGTGGGCAGCCGGTCGATCAGGTCGACGGCGACCGGGACGTCGTCCTGACCGGCCAGCGCGTCGGCGGCGTAGATGCCGGCCGGGCCGGCGCCCACCACGGCCACCCGGAGCGGACGTGCCCCGCCTGCGTCGCCGTCGGTCACGTCCGGCATCGTCGTCCCCCCGACCCGTGTGCGCCAGGTCTGACGGCGTGCCCGGCTGCCCGCACCCGTGAGGAGACCCCGTGTCCGTCCTGATCGTCGCCACCGTCACCCCGAAGCCCGAGCGCCGGGACGCGGTGCGTGCCGCGCTATTGGCCGCCGTCCCCGCGGTGCACGAGGAGCCCGGCTGCGAGCGCTACACGCTCCAGGAGGACAAGCGCGGCTTCGTGTTCATCGAGCAGTGGGCCAGCCGGGAGGCGATGGGCGTGCACGGCGAGGGCGAGAACTTCACCGCCATGCTGGCCGCGATCACCGACGACCTCGCCGAGCCCCTCGGCGTCCGGGTGCTGACCCCGCTGCCGGTCGGCGACCCGGACAAGGGCTCGCTCTGAAAGAGGACCCCTCTGCCCCCCACCTCTCGCAGGCTCGAGGTGGGCCCCTGCAGAGGGGCCAGCTACAGCGCCTGGCAGGTGGGGCACCAGAAGAGGTTGCGGCCCACCATCACCTGGGTGCGGACCTCGGTTCCGCAGACCCGGCAGGGCAGCCCGGTGCGCCGGTAGACGTAGTGCGCGTCGGTGCGGCCGGCCACCCCGCGCCGCCGGTCGCGGTCCTCGGGGCGGGTGGTCACGATCCGCCCGGCGCGGACCCCGGCCTTCATCAGCGTGACCAGGTCGGCCCACATCCGTGCCCAGCTGCCGGCGTCGACGTCGCGGCCAGAGCGGAACGGTGACAACCGGTGCCGGAACAGCAGTTCGGCGCGGTAGACGTTGCCGACGCCGGCGAGCACGGCCTGGTCCATGAGCAGGGCGCCGATCGCCGTCCGGCTGCGGGAGATGCGCGCGAACGCCCGGTCCGGGTCGGACTTCTTCCGCAACGGGTCCGGGCCCAGCCGGTCCAGGATGAGCTGCACCTCGCCCTCGTTGATCAGGTCGCAGGCGGTGGCGCCACGCAGGTCGGTCCACACCCCCGTGCCGTCCACGCCCGGGCCCTCCCAGCGCATCCGCAGGGCGCCGCGCGGCACGGGCGGCAGGCCGGTGCCGGCGTTGAACGTGCCGTACAGACCCAGGTGCACGTGGACGACGTCCGGGCCGAAGCTGGCGAACAGGTGCTTGCCGTAGGAGCTGACGCCGTCGAGGACCCGGCCGTCGATCAGCTCCGCCTGGCCGGCGAAGCGGCCCTGCGGGCTGGTCACGTGCACCTCGCGCCCGGCGAACGCGGCCTGCTGCTCGCGGGCCAGGCGGAACAGGGTGTGGCCCTCAGGCACGGGCGACTCCGGCGGTCATGCCCACAGCTTCACCCGAGTGGACGCCGTCCGCCACGATGGGCGCCGTGACCGAGATGACACCGCAGCTCGCCCGCCGGGCCTGGGGGTCGCTGGAGACGCTGCACGTGGTCGGCTTCTTCGCCCCGCAGGTTCAGCAGGCCTACGACCGCTTCGCCGTGCCGGCGACCCGGGCCGGGTACTTCGCCGCCCGCTCGTCGCCGCTGGGCCGGGTGGACCCGGCGATCGTCGTCGCCACGTTCTACGTCTTCTCCCCGACGCTGGTCCACCGCGCCGTGCCGGCGGTCTGGGCCGCCGCACCGCCGGAGACGTGGGCCGCCGCCCGCGCCGAGGCGGTGGCCGCCTGCCTGCACGAGGCGCTGGGGGAGCCGGACGTCGCCGAGGTCATCTCGCTGGCCCAGGAGGCCTGCGCCGGGCTGTCGCCGGCCGGTCGGCCGCTGTTCGCCGCCTGGAGCGGCGTCGGGTGGCCCACCGACCCGCTGATGCAGCTCTGGCACGCCGGGCTGCTGGTGCGTGAGCACCGTGGCGACGGGCACGTCGCCGCGCTGATGGCCGCCGGTCTGGACCCGGTCGAGGCGCTGGTCACCGGCGGCCTGGCCTCGAACAGTCTGGAGTTCGTGCGCACCACCCGCGGCTGGACCGACGAGGAGTGGACGGCGGGGCTCGAGCGGTGCCGCGCCCGCGGGCTGGTGGACGACGACGGGCTCACCGCCGCCGGTGCGGAGCAGCGCCGTCAGGTCGAGGAGACCACCGACGTCCTGGCCGTGCAGGGCTGGGCGCACCTGGGGGAGGAGCGCACCCGCCGGCTCATCGAACTGGTCGCTCCGCTGCGCAAGCAGGTGCTGGACTCCGGGGTGCTGCCCGGCTGGATCCGCTCCCGCGGCTGAGAAAGGACCCGCCTGCCCCCCACGCTCGCAGCGGGCCCCTGCACGCGGGCCTCAGCGGGCGCGGACGGCGTTGTAGCGGTCGAGGGCGACCAGGCGTTCGTGGGCGTGGTCGACGATCGGCTCGGGATAGCCGGCCGGGATGCCGCCGGGCGCCGTCCACGGCTCGTGCACGTGCTTCGCGTCCAGCCCGCGCAGCTCCGGGACCCAGCGCTTCACATAGGCGCCGTCCGGATCGAACTTCCTGCCCTGCGTGACCGGGTTGAACACCCGGTAGTAAGGCGAGGCGTCGGTACCGGTGCCGGCGACCCACTGCCAGCCGTGGTTGTTGCTGGCCAGGTCGCCGTCGACCAGGTGCTGCATGAAGTACCGGGCGCCGCGGGTCCACTCCTGGTGCAGGTCCTTGACCAGGAACGAGGCGACGATCATCCGCACCCGGTTGTGCACGTAGGCCTCGCCGAGCAGCTGGCGCATCCCGGCGTCGACGATCGGGAAACCGGTGCGGCCGGTCTCCCAGGTCCGCACGTGCGCCTCGGCGTCGGGGCCGGAGTCGTACCCCATGCCCTGCAGCTGGGGGTTGAGGTACTCCCGGGCGGAGTCGGGGCGGTGCCACAGCACGTCGGCGTAGAAGTCCCGCCAGGCCAGCTCGTCGGTGTAGCGGCGCACCGCCTCGCCGCCGTCGTCGTGTGCCGCCAGGTCGGCGAGCAGGGTGCGGGGGTGGATGCAGCCGTACTTCAGGTAGGCCGAGAGCCGGCTGGTGCCGTCGGTGCCCGGGGTGTTGCGGCCCTCGGCGTAGCCCAGCAGCCGCTCGTCGCGGAACCGCTCCCAGGCGGCGTGCGCGGCGTCTTCGCCGGCCGCGGGCAGTGCGACCGCGCCGAGCTCCGGGGCCGCCGGCAGCTCGTCGGAGGCGGCGCCCCGGTGCCAGGTCAGCGACCCGGGGGCCGGCGCCGGTCCGCGCCAGCCGTGCTCCCGCCAGGCGCGGGCGAAGGGGGTGAAGACCTGGAAGGGGGTGCCGTCGCGCTTGGTGACCCGGCCGGGGGTGACCAGGTACGGGGAGCCGGTGCGGACCAGGGGGACCTCGCCCAGCGCCTGCTCGACAGCCGCGTCGCGACGCCGGCCGTAGGGGCCGGTGTCGGCAGAGACGTGCACGCTGCTGGCATTGACCTCGGCGGCGAGCTGGGGGACCACCTGGGCCGGGTCGCCGTGCCGGAGGATCAGTGCGCCGCCGGTCGCCGTCCGCAGCTCGGCCAGGCAGTCGAGCAGGAACTGCCGGCGCGGTGCGCCCGAGGGGCCCCAGAGGCGGTCGTCGAAGACGAAGACCGGCAGGACGTCGCCGTCCGCGCCGGCCGCGTCGCAGGCGGCGAGCAGTGCCGGGTGGTCGCCCAGGCGGAGGTCGCGGCGGAACCAGAGCAGGGCGGTGGGCACCGGCCGAGCGTAGGAAGCCGCCGGCCGCGCCGCCGGGTGAGTTCAGTGGTCGGCGGTGGCCAGGCCGAAGGTGGGGCGGTCGTCCTCGGTGACCAGGTCGATCTCCTCAGGGTGCTCGTGCAGGTAGTGCCGGATGAACGAGCAGTAGGGCAGCACGTGCAGTCGGCGCTCCCGGGCAGCGGCGAGGACGCCGCTGACCAGCGTCGTCCCGAGGCCCTGACCGCCCATGGCGGGATCGACCTCGGTGTGCGGCAACGTCATGACGTCGCCGTCGACGTGGTAGCTGGCGAGGCCGACGACCCGGTCGTCCGCCCGCACCTCGAACCGTCCGCGTTCCGGGACGTCGACCACCGTGATGTCCATCGTGCGCTGTCCACCTCCCACGTCCCGGCACCGATGCCGGGGCTCGTGTGTGCCAGAACACGGTAACCGTTGCGGCACTCCATCGCCCGCTTCTACAGACGCGTTGCACCGTTCGGGTGTTCCCCGACCGGGCGCGGCGGCGGTCTCTCCCAGCGGCCCGCTAGCCTCGGGGCCGCACTTCCCGGTCGGCCCGCGTGGCCGATGAGCCCCCGTAGCTCAGGGGATAGAGCATCGGTTTCCTAAACCGTGTGTCGCAGGTTCGAATCCTGCCGGGGGCACCGTAAACTCCCAGGTCAGCGGCTCGCGAGAGGGCGTAGAACGCTGGACGAGGACGTCAGGTGCCCGTCTAGAGCGTGTCTGCTAACTGCGGACGCGGTGATGGATGATCATGCAGCCGAGGAGGACACCGCCGAGGTAGGTGGTGGCGTATTTGTCGTAGCGGGTGGCGATAGCGCGCCACTGCTTGAGCCGGCCGAACCCGCGTTCGACGGTGTTGCGGTCCTTGTAGAGCTCGGCATCGCAGGCCGGTGGTCGCCCACCGGCCGAGCCCTTGGCCTTGCGGCGTGCGATCTGGTCGCTGCGTTCGGGAATCGTGTGAGCGATCTTCTTCGCCCGCAGGTGCGCCCGCGTACTGGGATGGGAGTACGCCTTGTCCGC
>NZ_FNOZ01000115.1 GCF_900107175.1 Modestobacter sp. DSM 44400
TCGCGCCCACACATCATCCGAGAGCACACCAGTCCGCGTCATGAACCCACCTTCGACCACCTGACACCCAAGATCCGGGAGACACGCCCTAGTCCGGGATCAATAAGTCACCTCAGCCCGGCCCGGGCGCCCCGCATGCCTGGTGCACGAGGCAGCATGCCTGGTGCACGAGGCAGCTGGTTCCGGTCAGCCCCTCCGGGTTGCCCGGCCTCGGTGGACCGTCGCCGCGCTTCCGGAAGGACCGCCTCGATCGGGATGTGACGCAGGGCACTACCATGTTTCGGGGCACGCTCATCAGCGCGGTACCGGAGACGGGGTACGTCCATGGTCGCGGCACCAGTTCTCCCGTCGGAACGAGCGGTCGATCCCGCAGGATGCCGAGGACCACGGTCGCAGTCACGCTCCTGACCGCTGCGATCGTCGGCGGGCTCCAGGTGCCTGGTGCCGGTGCTGCCGCTGCCGCACCCACCGCGACGGGCGCACCCGCAGGGATCCCGAGCGCCAACATCCGGTCCGGTCCTGGACTGGGTTACCCCGTCCTCCGAACGGCTCAGGCGGGCACTGCGCTCACGGCGAACTGCTACGCGCTCGGCGATGGTCGGCGTTGGTTCGCGCTGAGCACGGGCGGTTACATCTCCGAGCGGGTGGTCAACTCGACTGCCGCTGCCTGGCTGCCGACCTGCGTCGGCGGAACCGGCAGCACCGAGGCCGCGCCTTCGCCAGCTGCACAGGCCGGGTCCGGCGCGGAGCAGGAGTCCGAACCCGGCGCGCTGCAGGACTCACAGACCGCGGTGACGGCGGTCGGCCAGTTGGTCCCGCGGGCAGCACGGCTGAAGGAAATCTCCTTTGAGCGGTGGGGGTGCGCCACTGACCACCCTGCTCCCTGCGTGTCGGTCATCGGTGGATGGCGGGCCGCGGGTTCCGTGCCCGACAGTGACCACCCGAAGGGGAAGGCGATCGACGTGATGGTCACCACGAACGGTCAGAACGCCGCAGGTGTCCAGCAACGACTCGGGGACGACATCGCGACGTACATGACCCGCAATGCCACGACCCTGGGCGTCAAGTACGTCATCTGGGACAACCGCATCTGGACCCCGCGCAGCGGCTGGCGGACCTACTGCCGGTCCACCTGCCCGCAGGGGAGCGTCAACCCGACCTACCTCCACCAGGATCACGTGCACATCTCCGTCCAATGACCGGGGTGGGGTGCTCGCTGGTCACCTCCTCAACGATGATCATCCTGGTGCGTCGACGAGCGTGACGCAGGATCGGGCCCTCAGCGGGCTTCAGAGCCACTGCGATGGCCGCGCACCACGGATGTCAGCTGACAATCACCAGAAGCAGCTGATGTGTGCAACGCTTGGTCACCCTCGTGGGACCAAGCGATTCACTGCACCATTCCGCACCTTCGGAGCCCGCACCGACGCGCGCTCGGTCACGAGCCGCCGAGCAGATGCCGATCCAGCCGCACGCCGCACACCGGATCGAGCACCCAGGCACCACTACCATCTTCGATGACCGGGACCTGACCCCGTCCACCGGCGCGCAGCCAACGCTGCGCAGCACGACCCGCGCCACGCAACTCACCGGCACCTGCCTCGCGTGACCCGACACCGCCTCTACCGTCGACGATCTACCAACGCTGCCGCGTGGCCACAAAGGGACAGACCTCGAGCGGACCGACGTCAAGACCCGGCTCTCGAGCGTTTCGCATCGCTGGCTCGACACCGACTCCGGCGTCGCCGTCACCTTGATCGCGTTCGTCGCTGAACTGTTTCGTGCTGGGGTCAGTTCAGCCTGGATCCACCGTTGATCTTGGTTGGCTCACCAAGCGCAGACCAAGCAATTAAGATGAGTCAGCGGCCTCGGGTTCAAGGGGTCGACCGAGACGACTAAGATCGACGGCCTGGACCGAGGTTCAGGTGTCCGTACTGAGGCTTCGCGTTGCATGGATCTAAGAGTTGATGGCGGCGAGGCTGCCGTAGTGCTTGGACGTCTGTCAGAGAGGGCGTTCGCACCTACCCGGAGACGCGGTCCGTCCTCATAGCCTGCCGGCGTTGAGGCTCACGCCGTTATGCTCATGCAGCAATGCCTTAGCTGGGACCATCAAGAGGAGCACGAGGTGATCGTCCTGTTCCGCTTTCGGGCGACGGCGCCACCGGCAGCTGAAATGGCCGATCTGTGACGGGCGCTGCACCGGGTGTGTCGTTGCTACCCGTCAGCAGTAGATGGCGCGTGCCACACGGCCGTCGCGGTGCCCGGCGACTGGTAGACGTCGCAGTTGCGTCCGCGACCCGCCTGCTGCCAAAGGATCCGAGACGGGTGGTGCTGCACAGCCCCCACGACATCGAGGATGGCCTGATCGCCGTGGCCGAGGAGTGCGCCGCCCGGGGTTGGGTCGCGACGTTCCTGCTCGAGAACCCGCGGCGTGGCCCGCTGTTGCGGTCGCTGACCACGGGCCAGGTCGCCATCCTGCCGAGGCGCTCAGTGCGCGGGGTTCTGGCCTTCCTCACCGCTCGCTATGTGGTGAAGTCTGATCGGCTGTACGGCGACCACCGGCCCCCTGTCGCACAGGTCGTCGTGTCTTTGTGGCACGGGGAGCCTCCTACCAAGATGACTGCCCGCTTCCGCGGCCGTGGCGGCGTGCACAGCAGCTACGCGCCTGTCTGCTCGACGGTCGGTCGTGCCTACCGGGCGGCGGAATTCGGCATGCACCCGCTACAGGTGCCGATCGTCGGGGCACCGCGAAACGACCGCATGCTGCGAGCTGACCGCACGGCGATGCGAGAAAGGCTGCTGGGCGACGACGCCGACCGCGCGACGCTGCTGTGGATGCCGAGCTTTCGGCGTGCCGCACCTGACCGGCGCTCCGGCAGCGCCGGCGGCCTGACGGAGGGGCCGTTTCCTGAACGGGACTTGCGCAGCCTCGACGCCTGGCTGGACCAGCACGGCGCGCGCGTGGTCGTCAAGGTTCATCCGAGCGACACGACCACCTTTGCAGGCGACTTCCGCGCAATTCGTGTGCTGCGGGCCGGCGACCTCGAGCGCCAGGGCCTGACGCTGTACCCGGTGCTGTCGGCCTTTGACGCGCTGATCACCGACATGTCCTCAATTTGGCTAGACTACCTGCTGCTCGACAGGCCCCTAATTTTCGCCTTCCCTGACGTGGCGGACTACCGGTCCGTGCGCGGGTTGAACCTCGAGCCGTACGAGGAGTGGGTGCCAGGCCCCTTCGCCACCAACATAGAAGGGCTTCTCACGGCCGTGCAGGACGTGGTAGAGGGACGCGACTCGGCTGTCGAGGAGCGCAGGCGGGCGAGGCTACGCTTCCACCAGTACCGGGATGATGCCAGTACCGTCCGCCTCCTGGACGGGCTCGGTATCGTCCGTCGCTGACCGTCGGGGGGTGGGTGGCTTGGAGAGCGATCGCGCCACGCAGTAGTGTTGAAGATGGACCAGTCCGGCAAGGGGGCGCCCTGACGTATCGGGAGTTATCGGTGACGTGGCAGACCCACAAATCTATATTGCCCCTAGGTAAGGAATAGGCACCGTCCTCTGTGTAGGGCGCGACAGCACCCGGCTACATCATCCGAGCAGTCCAACTCGAGCAATGGTCAAGACCTGTGGATCAAGATTGTTTAGGCGGCTCGGGCGGCGGCGGGCTCAGCTGCCGCTGAGTCTGGTTGGTGGGCTGGGGTGTCGGGCCGTTCGACCAGGACGCCGTTGATGAACGTGGCGCCGGCGCGGACGAGGGCGACCAGGTGCGGGGCGTTGACCGCTCGCCACCGTCGTTGGGCGGCTTCGATGAACTTGAACGCCATCGCCAGACCGGCGGCCTTGCTCCCGGGCCCGCGGGTGACCTTGGTCCTGTGACGGACGGTGGCGAAGGTGGATTCGAT
>NZ_FNOZ01000013.1 GCF_900107175.1 Modestobacter sp. DSM 44400
GTTCCGGCTGCTGGCGGACAAGGCGTACTCCCATCCCAGTACGCGGGCGCACCTGCGGGCGAAGAAGATCGCTCACACGATTCCCGAACGCAGCGACCAGATCGCACGCCGCAAGGCCAAGGGCTCGGCCGGTGGGCGACCACCGGCCTGCGATGCCGAGCTCTACAAGGACCGCAACACCGTCGAACGCGGGTTCGGCCGGCTCAAGCAGTGGCGCGCTATCGCCACCCGCTACGACAAATACGCCACCACCTACCTCGGCGGTGTCCTCCTCGGCTGCATGATCATCCATCACCGCGTCCGCAGTTAGCAGACACGCTCTAGTCAGTTGCCCGAGTGTTCGGTGGCCGAGCCTGGCTCCCGGTCGGATATCTTGTGGGCAGTAGCCCGTCTTGCTCAGAGCAGGGTCAGCGCCCGGCGGCCGGCGTCGGAACGGGCGGTGGCCAGCCGTTCGGCCGACGGCCTCCCGTACTCCGTGGTCCGCTGTCGGGCCGGCCGGCCGATCGCGGCGGCCATCGCCTCGAGCTCGGCGATGGTCTTCAGTGAGCCGTTGCCCGAGCCGGCCATCCGGCTGATCGTCTCCTCCATCAGCGTGCCGCCCAGGTCGTTGGCGCCGCCGGTGAGCATCGCCTGCGTGCCGGCGTCGCCGAGCTTCACCCACGAGGTCTGGATGTTGTCGATCCGCCCGTGCAGCAGCAGCCGGGCCACCGCGTGCACAGCCCGGTTCTCCCGGTTCGTCGGCCCCGGGCGGGCGACCCCGGCGAGGTAGATGGGCGCGTTGTGGTGCACGAACGGCAGCAGCACGAACTCGCGGAAGCCGCCGGTCTCGTCCTGCAGCGCGGCCAGCGTGCGCAGATGGCCCACCCAGTGCGCGGGGGTGTCGACGTGGCCGTACATCATCGTGGAGGTCGTCGGCAGCCCCACCGAATGGGCGGTGCGGACCACCTCCAGCCAGGTCGCCGTCGGCAGCTTGCCCTTGGTGAGCACCCAGCGGACCTCGTCGTCCAGGATCTCCGCCGCCGTCCCCGGCAGACTGTCGACGCCGGCCTCCTTCGCCACAGTGAGGAAATCGCGGAAGGACAGCCCGGTACGGGCCGCGCCGTTGACGACCTCCATCGGCGAGTAGCTGTGCAGGTGGATGTCGGGACGGCGGGACTTCACCTCGCGCGCCAGGTCGAAGTACGCCGTCCCGGGCAGGTCGGGGTGAATGCCGCCCTGCATGCAGATCTCGGTCGCCCCGCCGGCCCACGCCTCGTCGACCCGGTCGCCGACCTGCTGCATCGACAGGGTGTAGGCGTCGGCGTCGGTGCGCCGCTGGGCGAACGCGCAGAAGCGGCAACCGGTGTAGCAGACGTTGGTGAAGTTGATGTTCCGGTTCACCACGTAGGTGACCTCGTCGCCGTTGACCTGTCGGCGGACGTCGTCGGCCAGCGCGGCGAGAGCGGTCAGGTCGTCGCCGTCGGCGCCCAGCAGGGTCAGGTACTCGGCGTCGGACAATCCGGCCGGGTCCCGCTCGGCGTGCCGGAGGGCCGCATGCACCTCGGGGTCGCCGACGGTCAGCGCGGTCGAGTGCCCGTCCCGTGCCGAGACGGTCGCCTCACGCAGCTCTGCCCAGTCGCCGTAGACGGCGTCGAAGTCGCTGCGCCGGTCGCCGGTGCGCCCGACCGTGTCCACCTCGACGTGCAGCTCGGTGCGGCCGGTCGCCGCTGCGCCCCACGCCTCGTCCGGCTCCTGCCAGGGCAGCCCGACCGGGAGCCGGCCCTCCACCGCCAGCCCGTCGGGGCCGGCGAGGGCGGAGACGTGCGGGCGTACCCGCGGGTCCAGCCACGGCTCGGGTTGCGTCACGTAGCCGGGCTGCGCGGCCAGCCGCTCGCGCAGCGTGAAGCCGGCCTCGCGGGACAGCTCGGCGAGGGTCTCGATCTGCGGCCAGGGCCGCTCGGGGTTGACGTGGTCGGGGGTCAGCGGTGAGACCCCGCCCCAGTCGTCGACGCCGGCCCGCAGCAGCAGGCCGAGCTCGGTGGCGTCGGAGAGGTTCGGCGGAGCCTGCACCCGCGCCTGGGGGCCCAGCATCAGCCGGCTGACGGCGACCGCGGCGATGTACTCCTGCAGCCCCAGGTCGCCCGTCGCCGCCATCGCCGTCCGCGGCTTGGCCCGGAAGTTCTGCACGATGACCTCCTGCACGTGCCCGTGCCGCCGCGCCGAGGCCCGGATCGCCGCGATCGCCTCGACCCGTTCGGCGTAGTTCTCCCCGATGCCGAGCAGCACGCCGGTGGTGAAGGGCACGGCGGAGCGACCGGCGTCCTCCAGCACCCGCAGCCGGACGGCGGGCTCCTTGTCCGGCGAGCCGAAGTGCGGGCCGCCCGGCTCCGACCACAGCCGGGTCGCCGTCGTCTCCAGCATCATCCCCATCGACGCCGACACGGGCTTGAGTCGCTGGATCTCCTCCCAGCTCAGCACGCCGGGGTTCAGGTGCGGCAGCAGCCCGGTCTCCTCCAGCACCCGGATCGCCATCGCCCGCAGGTAGGCCAGCGTCGAGTCGAAGCCGTGCGCCTCCAGCCACTCCGCGGCGACCGGCCAGCGGGCCTCCGGGCGGTCGCCGAGGGTGAGCAGCGCCTCCTTGCAGCCCAGCGCTGCGCCGGCCCGGGCGACGTCGACCACCTCGTCGGGGGAGAGGAACGGTGCTTTGCCCTGCGCGCGCAGCTGACCGGGCGTAGCCACGAAGGTGCAGTAGTGGCAGCGGTCGCGGCACAGGTGGGTCAGCGGGATGAACACCTTGCGGCTGTAGGTGACCACCCCGGGGCGCCCGGCCGAGGCCAGCCCGGCGTCGCGGACCCGGGAGGCGGCGGCGAGCAGTCGGTCGAGGGGGTCGCCCGCACCGAGGCCGCGGGCGTGCAGCAGGGTCTCGGCCTCGGTGGCGTCCAGGGTCACCCCGCGCTCGGCCCGCACCAGGGCGCGGCGGAGGGCGGAGTCGGTCGGGGCGGGGATCGGCGCAGTCATCTCGCCCCCGACGCTAACCCGGCGATGTGACGCCCGCGTTCGCGGATGCCTTCCGGCCCCGTCCAGAGGAGGACGGGGTCCTTCCTCACGGACGGCGGAGGGGCTGCCCGGCGCCGTCGGTCCACCGGCCCCGCAGCCGCACCAGCGGGTCGCCCTCGCCCAGCACCGGTACCGCATCCACCCGCAACAGGGCGAGCACGTGGTCCCCGGCCGGCACCACCGAGTGCAGGCGGCAGTCCAATGCGGTCAGCGCGCCCTCAAGAACGATGGCCCCACTGTGCTCGGCCCGCCGCCAGGGCACCGCATCCAGCAGGTGCCGGGCGCTGGGCCGCCCGGCCGAGGAGAACCGGCTGGCCAGGATGGCGTGGCGGGCGGCGAGCACGTTGACCGCGCAGGAGCCGACGCTCTCCAGCACCTCGCAGGGGTAGCCGTCGGCGGCCAGGCCGAGCGCGATCAGGGGCGGATCGGCGGACACGCTCATCACCGAGGTGACCGTCGTCCCGACGTCGTCGATGTCGTCGCGCACCGTCATCAGCGCCACCCCGGCGGCGTAGGTGCGCAATGCCGCGGAGTACTCGGTGGCGTCGACCGGCATGCGGTCAGTCGACCACAACCGACAGGATGGGCGGGTGGCTGACGCAGAGAAGACCTACGACGTCATCGTCCTCGGCGCGGGGTCGACGGGTGAGAACGTCGCCGACATCGCCGTTCGGGGCGGCCTGAGCGCGGTGCTGGTGGAGGCCGAGCTGGTCGGTGGTGAGTGCTCCTACTGGGCGTGCATGCCCAGCAAGGCGCTGCTGCGCGGCAGCGAGGCGCTCGCCGCCGCCCGCGCCGTGCAGGGCGCCGCGGCGGCGGTCACCGGCGAGCAGGACGTCGCCGCCACCTTGGCACGGCGCACCTCCTTCACCTCCGACTGGAACGACTCCAGTCAGGTGGAGTGGGTGCAGGGCGCCGGCATCGACCTGGTCCGCGGCACTGGCCGGCTGGCCGGGGAGAAGTGCGTCGTGGTGACCTCCGTCGACGGGACCGAGCAGACGCTCACCGCCCGGCAGGCGGTCGCCGTGTGCACCGGGTCGATGGCGAAGATGCCGCCGGTCGAGGGGCTGGCCGACGTCCGGCCGTGGACGTCGCGGGAGGCCACCAGTGCCACCACCGCACCCGGGCGGCTGGTCGTCATCGGCGGCGGGTACGTGGGCTGCGAGATGGCCACGGCCTGGCAGCAGCTCGGCTCCCAGGTGATCCTGCTGCAGCGCGGCGGGGGCCTGCTGCCCGGCCTCGAGCCGGCCGCCGGCGACGCCGTCCTCGCCTCGCTGCGCGAGATGGGCGTCGACGTCCGGCTCGGCGCCGACGTGACCGGCGCCCGCCGGGACGGCGACGAGGTGGTCGTGAGCACCGCTGACGGCGAGTTCCGCGGCGACGAGGTGCTGGTGGCCACCGGCCGGGCCGCGCGCACCGAGGACATCGGCCTGGACACCGTCGGCCTCGAGCCCGGCGCCTATCTGGACGTCGACGAGTCCCTGCAGGTCCCCGGCACGCCGTGGCTCTACGCCGTCGGCGACGTCAACGGCCGCAAGCAGCTCACCCACATGGGCAAGTACCAGGCCCGCCAGGCTGGCGCCGCGATCGTCGCCCGCGCCCGCGGCGCGCAGGTCGACCTCGCCGACTGGTCGCCGTTCGTGGCCACCGCCGACCGGCTGGCCGCCCCGAGCGTGGTGTTCACCGAACCGCAGGTCGGCGCGGTCGGGCGCACCGCCGCCCAGGCCGCCGAGGCGGGCCTGCCGCACCGCGTCGTCCAGTACGACATCGGCAGCGTCGCCGGGGCGGCCGTCTTCGCCGACGGTTACACCGGGACGGCGATCGCCGTGGTGGACACCGAGCGGGAAGTGCTGCTCGGCGTCACCTTCGTCGGCGCGGGCATCGCCGAGCTGCTGCACTCCGCCACCATCGCGATCGTCGGGGAGGTCCCGATCAGCCGGTTGTGGCACGCCGTCCCGTCCTATCCGACGATCAGCGAGGTCTGGTTGCGGCTGCTCGAGACCTATCGGGGCTGAAGAAGGACCCCTCTGCCCCCCACGCCTCGCAGGCTCGGCGCGGGCCCCTGCAGAGCGGCCGTCCGGCGGCTGGGCAGATCGCGGCCTGGACGACGACGCACGGCGTGGACCTGGGGGGCCGAGGGGCTCCAGCTGGAGCTGACTGCGGGGCGGCCTGCCCACGAGCTGGACGGCGTCACCAGCGGCGGGTGCTCGGCCGGCGACGTGCTGTCGGTGACCGTCCAGCCGGACGCGGGCCTGCTGGTGCGGCTCGCACGGTTCCTTGGCGGCGGAGCGCAGCCGGGTCAAGCTTGTCCCTGCTGGACCTGCCGGTGCTGCTTGAGGAGCTCGTCGAGCTGGTTCCGGAGGATTTGCGCCGGCACCAGCCCGGTGGGGCCTCCGAACACCGCTGAGGGAGTTGTCGATCTGCCGGGTCGCCGTTCGTACAAGGGATGAGCCGGCACCGCGCCGGCCGTCGCCACAGGAGGTCTCCCGATGACCCAGTACCTGCTCAGCGTCGTCACCCCGGCCGAGGGCGCGGAGCCCCCGACCCCGGACGAACTCACCGGGATCATGGCCCGCGTCGAGGCGGTGCAGACCCGCGTCCGGAAGGCCGGCGCGTGGGTCTTCGCCGGCGGGCTCGCTGCGCCATCGTCGGCCACCGTGCTCCGGCCGCAGGGCGATGACGTCCTCGTGGTCGACGGCCCGTTCGCCGAGGGCAAGGAGTACGTGGGCGGCTTCTCGATCATCGACGTCGGCGATCTGGACGAGGCGCTCCGCTGGGGCCGGGAGTACGTGGCCGCCATCGGGCTGCCGATCGAGGTCCGGCCGTTCGTGTGGTGATCCGGTCCCCTGTCGAGCAGGTGTTCCGTGAACAGCACGGCCGGGCGGTCGCCGTCCTCGTGCGCCTCCTCGGCGACATCGACCTCGCCGAGGAGGCGGTCGCGGCCGCGTTCACCGCAGCGGTCGCTACGTGGCCCGAGCGTGGTGTGCCGCCGAGTCCGGCCGGCTGGATCATCACCACCGCTCGCAACCGGGCGATCGACCGGTTGCGCCGGGAGTCCGTGGGTGCGGCCAAGCTGGCCGAAGCGGCCCTGCTGCACGGGCCGGTCGAGCCCGACGAGGCGGGTCCGGTGCGCGACGACCGGCTGAGGTTGCTGTTCACCTGCTGCCACCCGGCGCTGTCCTCAGCGACGCAGGTGGGCCTCACCCTCCGGCTGGTGGGAGGGCTCACCACCGCGGAGATCGCCCGCGCCTTTCTGGTGCCCGAGGCGACGATGGCCCAGCGGCTGGTCCGGGCCAAGGGCAAGATCCGCGATGCGCGGATCCCGTACCGGGTGCCGTCGACGGCCGACCTGCCAGCGCGCCTGCGCTCGGTACTGGCCGCCGTCTACCTGATCTTCACCGAGGGCTACACCGCCAGCACTGGTGACCGGCTGGTCCGGGAGGAGCTGTGCATCCAGGCCATCCGGCTGGGCCGCCAGCTCCTCGAGCTGTTCCCGGACGACCCGGAGGTCATCGGGCTGCTGGCGCTGATGCTGCTGACCGACTCCCGGCGGGAGGTGCGGACCGGCCCGGACGGTGAGCTCGTGCTGCTGGCCGACCAGGACCGCTCGCGCTGGGACCCCGCGCTCATCGCCGAGGGCCAGGCGCTCGTGCGCCGGTGCCTGGCGCGCAACGAGCCCGGCCCGTATCAGGTGCAGGCGGCGATCACCGCGGTGCACAGCGACGCCCCGGTCGGCGCGCTGACCGAGTGGGGACAGATCCGGCAGCTCTACGACCTGCTGCTGAGCCTCACTCCGACGCCGGTGGTGGCGCTGCACCGGGCGGTCGCGGTGGCCGAGTTGGACGGCCCGGCCGCGGGGCTCGCGCTCGTCGAGGAACTGGCGCTCGACCGGCACCCGCTGGCCCACGCCGTCCGGGCCGACCTGTTGCGCAGGCTGGGCCGCACCGGGGAGGCTGCGACCGCATACGCCGCTGCCCTGGCCGGGACGGAGAACGCGGCCGAGCGGGCCTTCTTGCAGCGCCGGCTCTTCGAGCTGAGAGCGACCGGGACAGCGGTCAGCGCCACGGGTGGCGCGCCTTCCCCGCCGCCGCCCGGGTCGTCGTGGTGCAGTGGAGGACGTGCAACCGGGCAGTGACCGACGGACGTGGCGGCGCTACATCGCGCTGGGGGACTCCTTCACCGAGGGGCTCAGCGACCCCGACCCGGGCCGGCCGGACGGGTACCGCGGCTGGGCCGACCGGCTGGCCGGCCACCTGGCCGCCGCCGCGCCGTCCGGGGAGGTCGAGTACGCGAACCTCGCCGTCCGGGGCAGGCTGCTGCCCCAGGTGCTCGCCGAGCAGGTCCCGGTCGCGCTGGCGGCGCGGCCGGACCTGGTGAGCCTGGTCGCCGGTGGCAATGACCTGCTGCGCCCGGGCGCGGACCCCGACCAGCTCGCCGCGGACCTGGAGGCGGCCGTCGTCTCCTTCCGGGGGGCCGGGGCGGACGTGCTGCTGGGCACCGGCGTGGACCCGCGGCAGACCCCGATCATCCGGCGGACCCGCGGGCGGGTCGCGGTGTTCAACGCCCACCTGTGGTCCATCGCCGCCCGGCAGGGTGCCGTGGTGCTCGACCAGTGGGGTGCCGCCTGGATCCAGGACGACCGGCTCTGGGACGCCGGGGACCGGATCCACCTGACCGCCGAGGGCCACCGGCGCACCGCGTTGGCCGCCGCGGCCGCGCTCGGGGTGCCGGTCGCCGGGGCCGACACCGACTGGCGCGCCCCGCTCGCGCCGGCGCCGGCGCTGCCGACCCGCGAGGTGGTCGCCCAGGAGCTGGCCTGGGTGCGCGGCTTCGTGCTGCCCTGGATCGGCCGGCGGCTGCGCGGGCGGTCCACCGGCGACGGCCGCGCCGCCAAGCGCCCGACGCCGCAGCGGGTCGCCGCCTCGGCCCCCACCTCTACGGGCTGACCTCCCGAGGAGGGGCGGACGTCAGCGGGAGCCGTCGGGCTCCGGGGTGTCGGTCTCCGTAGCCGGACCGTCGTCGCCGTCGTCCTCGGAGGGGGCGGGTGACGGGAGCGCGGTGCCTGCCACGAGCTCGGTGACCGAGGCCAGGTCGGCGAGGGCGGCGGAGTCGCCGAGCGCGGCCAGGTCCTGCGGCGCCCGTTCCAGCCCCAGGTCCCGGGCGGGCAGGGGCGCGGGACGGCCGAAGGCGTAGCCCTGGGCCATCAGGCACCCGTGCTCGAGCAGCCAGCGCGCCTGCTCGCTGTCCTCGATGCCCTCGGCGATCACCTGCAGGCCCATGCCCGCGCCCAGCTGCAGCAGCCCCTGGACCAGCGCGGCGGTGGCCGGCTCGGCCACTACGTCGGCCACGAACGAGCGGTCGATCTTGAGCGTGTGGATGGGCAGCCGGTGCAGCGCGCTGATCGCGGAGTAGCCGGTGCCGAAGTCGTCGAGGGCCAGGGTGACGCCGCTCTCGGTGACCGCGAAGACCGACCGCAGGGTGGCCTCGGCGGCGAAGAGCGCGGTGGACTCGGTGATCTCCAGCTCCAGCCGGGAGGCGGGTAGCCCGGAGTCCTCGAGGGCGTCGGCGACCAGGTCGCTGAAGCCGGGCTCGGCGAGGTGCCGGGCGGAGATGTTGACGTGCACCCGCAGGTCGTCGTCCCAGCCGGCCGCGTCCCGGCACGCCCGGTAGAGCACCCACTCGCCGAGCTTGGACGTCAGCCGGTTGTCCTCGGCGGCGGAGAGGAACGCCCCCGGCGGGAGCAGCCCGCGGGTGGGGTGCTGCCAGCGGATGAGGGCCTCGTAGCCGAGCAGATGCTCGTCGGAGAGGGCGACGATCGGTTGGTAGAACAGCCGTAGCTCGTTGGCGTCGACCGCCCGGCGCAGGTCGGTCTCCAGCTGCAGCTGGTCGACGTCGTCGTCGGTGAGGGCCTCGTCGTGGACCTCGATCCGGCCGCGGCCGCCACTGGCCTTGGCCCGGGCCAGCGCGCTGTGCGCCTGCCGGAGCAGCGCCTCGGGGGCCATCTCCGATCCCAGGGTCACCCCGACGCTGGCGGACAGGGTGATCTCACGGTCGCGGACCAGAAAGGGTTCGTCCAGGACGCCGAGCAGCCGGTCGGCCAGCGTGCGCAGCGCGTCGACGTCCTCGACCTCCTCGGCCAGGACCAGGAACTCGTCGGCGCCGAACCGGACGGCCATGTCCTCGACCCGGGTGCTCCAGCGCAGCCGGTCGGCGACCTGGCACAGCAGCTGGTCGCCGCCCTCGTGGCCGAGGGAGTCGTTGACCGCGGTGAACCGGTCGAGGTCGAGGTGCAGGACGCCGACGGTGGTGCCGCGCCGCCGGCTGACGGCCAGGGCGTGCTGCAGCCGCTCGGTGAGCGCGCGGCGGTTGGGCAGGCCGGTCAGCGGGTCGATGTAGGCACGGCGGACCAGGTCGTCCTCGGCGCGCCGGGCGTCGGTGACGTCGACCAGGGAGAGCAGTACGAACTGCGGCTCCCCGGTCGTGCGGTGCACGATCTCCCGGCTCTGGACGACCCAGACGGTGTCGCCGTCGGACCGCTGCAGCCGGCGCTCGCCGACCACCTCGAGCTGCGGGTCGATGAGCGGGCGGCCCGGGACGGACTCGACGGCGAGGTCCTCGACGGGGACGTCGTCGGGGTGGCTGAGCAGGTCCAGGTGCCGCCCGACCAGGTCCTCGGAATTCCGGCCGGTCAGCGTGCAGAACGCGGGGTTGACCACGAGCAACCGGCCGTCGGTGTCGACCACTGCCTTGCCGATCGGTGCGGCCAGAAAGAGGGCCCGGAAGAGCTGCCCCCGGTCGGCCAGCAACATGTCTGCCGCGCGCAGGCGCCTCGAGGAAACCGCGCGGAGCGGCGCGCCCGGCGGGGTCGCGGGTGCGGAGAGCGTCACGCGCACAGGGTGGCCCATCGAACGGTGTTGACGGTGGAACCGGGCGCTTGAACGCGTGTTCGTGCCGTCACTCTGCGTTATCAGGATGGATGGTCGCCATGCGTGGCGATCCAGTTACCGAAACGTGACCATCCGGACCCGACCCCGGGGGCGAAGACATGTCGTCCGCAACAGATCCTCAGCTCTGGGAGTCACCGTGCAGCTCAAGAAGACCGCCACCAAGACCTCTCTCGCGATCGCCCTGGCGCTGACCGCCACCCTGGGCCTCGGCGCGTGCGGTGCCAACGACACCGCCTCGAACGCCTCCGGCACCTCCTCCTCGGCCAGCACCTCCGTCGAGACCGCGGCCGCCGACGCCGTCGCCACCGTGCCCGCCATCCCCGGTGGGATGACCGAGGTCGCCCTGGACGCCGACTTCGTCGCCGCGCTGGGCACCCTGGGCCTGACCCCCGGCGTCATCGGCGGCGCCACCCTGACCGACGGCACCGTCGCCTTCCCGATCACCGGCGGCACCGTGACGCTGTACGACAAGACCACCGGCTACCGCCCCTGGGTCCAGGGCATCCTGTTCCACGAGGGCAGTGGCCTGAGCCTGACCGCCGGCGCCACGACGGTCGAGCTGACCGACTTCGCCGTCGACCCGGGCAAGCCCGCCCGGCTGTTCGGCAACGTCAGCGTCAACGGCCAGCTCGCGGCGAGCAGCGCCCCGCTGTTCGACCTGAACGGCAAGAACCTCGAGCCGCCGACGATGAACGCCGACGGTTCGGTGGAGCTCACCGGGACCAGCGTCAACCTGTCCCCTGAGGCCGCCGCGCTGCTGAACCAGACCTTCGCCACCGACGCGCTGTCCGGCGGCCTGGTCATCGGCATCGCCACCATCACCGTCGAGACGAAGTAGTCTCTCCGGCCACCTGTGCCGGAGGAGCCCGTGAGCTGAGGCCCGACGCGCACGGGGGTGGTCCCTTCGGGGACCGCCTCCGCGCGGTCGGGCCTCTCGCATGCCCGGCCTGGTCGGACTCGGTAGAAACCCTCAGTCGCCGACGGTGACCCCGGGGGAGAAGGCCACGTAGCCGGCGAAGTCCCGGCCGACGCGCTCGACTGCCGAGGGCTTGAGGTCGGGGTAGCTCCAGGCGCCGTCCTTGCGGGTACCCGACGGCGTGACGACATCGAAGTACTGGGCGGCGCCCTTCCACGGGCAGGTGTAGGCCGTCGGGCTCTGGCTGAGCGCGCCGTCGGTCACCGCCGCCGGCGGGAAGTACCAGTTGCCCTCGATCTTGACCAGGTCGTTCTCCGGCGCCTCGGCGATGACGGTGCCGTCGATTGTCGCGCGCATGGTGTGCCCTCTCGTCGTCCGGATGTGTCGGTGGGCACAACAGCGCCGACGGCGTGGATCGTCCCGCGGGAATCCGCAGGCCCAGGTGAGCGCTGAGGCCGGCATGAGTGAGCCCGGCGCGCACATGCGGAAGCGGATCGGTTTCCTGTCCTTCGGCCACTGGCAGCCCATCCCCGGCTCCCAGGTCCGGACGGCGCGCGACGCGCTGGTACAGAGCGTGGAGCTCGCCGTGGCCGCCGAGGAGCTGGGCGTCGACGGCGCCTACGTGCGGGTCCACCACTTCGCCCGTCAGCTCGCCTCGCCGTTCCCGCTGCTGGCGGCCATGGCCGCGCGGACGTCGCGGATCGAGGTCGGCACCGGCGTGATCGACATGCGGTACGAGAACCCGCTGTACATGGCCGAGGAAGCCGCTGCCACCGACCTGCTCAGCGACGGCCGGCTCCAGCTCGGGGTGAGCCGGGGGTCACCGGAGACGGTGCTGCGCGGGTCCGAGGCGTTCGGGTACGTGCCGGCCGAGGGCAGCGACGACGGCGCGGTGGCCCGGGAGCACACCGGCCTCTTCCTGTCGGCGATCTCCGGTGCCGCGGTCGCCCGGACCGACCCGCGGATGTCCGGCGGGGTCAGCAGCCGGCTGGCTGTCCAGCCCCAGTCCCCGGGTCTGCGCGACCGGATCTGGTGGGGGTCGGGCACCCGCGCCACGGCGATCTGGACCGCCGAGCAGGGGATGAACCTGATGAGCTCCACGCTGCTGTCCGAGGACACCGGTGTGCCATTCGACGAACTGCAGGCCGAGCAGATCAGCCGCTACCGGGCCGCCTGGGCCGACGCCGGGTGGGAGCGGCAGCCACGGGTCTCGGTGAGCCGAAGCGTGATGCCGATCACCAGCGACCTGGACCGGCAGTACTTCGGCAAGGAGACCGGCGAGGACCAGGTCGGCTACCTGGAGGGGGCGCGGTCGCGGTTCGGCAAGGGCTACGTGGGCGAGCCGGACCGGCTGGCCGAGGAGCTGGCCAAGGACGTCGCCGTCCGGGAGGCCGACACCCTGCTGCTGACCGTGCCGAACATGCTCGGCGTCGAGTACAACGTGCACCTGCTGGAGACGATCGTGGCGCACGTGGCCCCGGCGATCGGCTGGACCCGGGCGGAGTAGCCGCCTCCGGTGACCCGGCAGCTGGGGCACCGGAGCGAGTCTGAACAATGGCCGGGTGCACAGAGGCAGAGACGTAGACCCTGGAATCGCCCGCTCGTGGCTGCTGGTCAACGGCGCCCGGACGGAGTTGTTCGACCCGGCGCACGGGTCCCGGGCCGACCAGGTCGTGCTCGATATCGAGGACGCCGTCGACCCGGCCCGCAAGGGCGAGGCTCGTACCTCGGTCGCCCAGTGGCTGTCGGGCGAGAAGCGCGCGTGGGTACGGATCAACGACCACTCCACGCCGTTCTGGGCCGACGACGTGGCGGAGCTGGCCGGGCTGCCAGGTCTGGCCGGAGTGATGCTGGCCAAGACCGAGGCCGCCGAGCACGTGACGGAGACCTTCGACCGGCTCGGTGGCAAGACCCCCGTGCTGGCCCTGGTGGAGTCCGCGCTGGGCATCGAGGAAGCTGTCCGGATCGCCTCGGCCCGCGGTGCCTTCCGGCTGGCCTTCGGCAGCGGTGACTACCGGCGCGACACCGGCACCGGCGCCGACGACCTGGCGATGGCCTACCCGCGGTCCCGGCTGGTCATCGCCAGCCGGGTCGGTGGTCTGCCCGGCCCGATCGACGGCCCGACGGTGAGCACCAGCCACCCGGTGCTGCGGGAGCAGTCGGCGCTCACCGTCTCCCTGGGCCTGACCGGCAAGCTCTGCCTGGACCTGGACCAACTCCCGGTCATCAACGAGGTCATCAGCCCGGCACCGTCGGACGTGGCGTGGGCGAGGGACTTCCTCGCCGACTTCGACGCCCGCGGCCAGGTCATCCGGGACGGCAGTGACCTGCCCCGGCTCGGCCGGGCCCGGAAGATCGAAAGGCTCGCGACCGCGTTCGGCGTCGAGCCGGCCTGAGTTCGGGCTGAGACGGCCACGCCGGCCGCACGGCCGAGGCGACGGCGCGGCTGAGGCGACGGCGCGGTCAGCCGGGTCGGAGCTCAGTCCGGGGACGCCGTGGCAACTCCCCGGACCGGAGGCCGACCAGCGAGGCGGCGACGACGATCCAGGTGACCACCGCAGCCGCGAGCCAGCTCAGGTGCGTGGCCAGTGGATACGACCAGAACATGGTGGTCCCCACGCCGGCCAGTGTCGCGGTGAGCAGCGCCAGGACTGGCCACCACACCCGGCGCAGCGCCGCGACCAGAGCCACGGCCGGCACCCAGTACGCCACCTGGCTGGCCGGGCCCAGCGCGCGGACCGGGCCGCCGAGAGTCTGGCCGCCGGGAACGGCGTCGGTCCAGGGGGCGAAGAACATCGATGCACAGTGGAAGGCCAGCGCCAGCAGGCTGACCGCGGCGACCCCGAGCTCGGCTCGCCCGATCGACACCGCCCGTCGGCGGAGAAGAGGGTGCCCGACGGCGAGCCGCGCGGCAGCACCACAGGCGGCGGCCGCTGCCAGGAGGGTCCAGTAGAGCGGCTGGTTCACGTCGGGACCTCCTGTCGGCGGAGATGGGGCCGCCCGCCGAGAACGCCGTGCGCAGCGGGCCCGGTCACGCCAACTGCGTGGCGAGGTCGGTCAGGCCGGTCGCTGTGAGTTCCGGTGCGGTGAAGGAGTCCGGATACGAGCCGCCGGTCCGGTTGATCCACGCAGTGGACATGCCCGCCCGGGCGGCGCCGTCGATGTCCCACGGGTGCACGGCGACCAGGAGCATGTCCGACAGTGGGACGTCGCAGGTTCGGGCGGCGTACTCGTAGGAGCCCCGGGCCGGCTTCCACATCCCGGCGTCGTCCACCGACAGCAGCGCCTCGAACTCGTCGCGGATGCCGGCGGCGGAGAACAAGCGCTCCGAGACCTGCGTGGAGCCGTTGGTGAGGGTGACCAGCCGACGTCCCGACCCGCGCAGCGCCCGGATGCCGTCGACGACGTCGGGATGGACATCCAGCTGGCTGAAGCCCTCCATCACGTGGTCGACGGACGCGTCCAGGTCACGGTCGAGGTCCACTCCGGCCAGCACCGTGTGCAGCGCGTCCACGCCCAGCTGCGCGAAGGTCGGCTGTGCACCGGCCGCGGTCAACGCAAAACCGTCGCGCAGCAGGGTGGCGAACCAGAGCTTGGCCAGGTGCTCGGGCGCCCCGACGTCGCTGAATCGCTGCGCCATCGGGCTCATGTCGGACAGGGTCTCGTTGACGTCGAAGACGATCACGGAAGGCTGCGCGGGCAAGGTCTCTCCTCGGTGTGGGCGTGGTGACCGGACGGGAACACGATGACCCCTGGCGGAGCATCCCGCCCGGCCACGACAGCGGCGGGCTCGCTCAGGCCACCTGGTCCAGCGTCGGGTAGTCGATGTACCCGGTGTCGGTGCCCCCGTAGAAGCTGTTCTCGTCAGCGGCGTTGAGATCGGCGCCGACCTCCAGCCGTGCGACCAGGTCGGGGTTGGCGAGGAACGCCCGCCCGACCGCCGCCAGGTCGGCGCGGCCATCGGCCAGCAGCGCGTCGAGGTTGTCCGGCGTCGTGGCGAGGCTGAAGGCCGGGTTGACGACGACGGTGCCCGACCAGGCCGCACGGATCTGCTCGGTGACCCCGGGCGGCCCCTCGACGACGTGCAGATAGGCCAGCTCCAGCGGCTGCAGTCTGGCTACCACAGCGGCGTACACGTCCTCGGTCTCGTGCTCGACGATGTCGTTGAAGCTGTTCGCCGGGGACAGTCGCACCCCCACGCGCTCCGCGCCGACGGCCTCAGCCACCGCCGTGGTCGCCTCGACCAGGAACCGCGCGCGGTTCTCGGCCGAGCCGCCGTAGCGGTCGGTGCGCTGGTTGGTCCCCTCGGCCAGGAACTGGTGCGGCAGGTAGCCGTTGGCACCGTGCACCTCGACGCCGTCGAAGCCGCCCTGATCGACCGCAAGCGTCGCCGCGGCGGCGAACTCCTGGACCACTGCCTCGACCTCGTCGGTGGTCAGGGCCCGGGGCTCGACGAAGTCCTGCAGGCCCTCGGTGGTGACCACCTGGCCGGCCGGGCGCACCGCGGACGGGGCCACCGGGAGGGCGCCGTCCGGCTGCAGCGAGGGGTGGGAGATCCGGCCGGCGTGCATGAGCTGCAGGTAGATCCGGCCGCCCTGCTCGTGCACGGCATCGGTCACCCGACGCCAGGCGACCGCCTGCTCGGCGGTGTGGATGCCCGGGGTATTCGGATAACCCTGCCCGGCGGCGCTGGGCTGGGTGCCTTCGGTGACGATCAGGCCGGCACCGGCCCGCTGCGCGTAGTAGGTGGTCATCGAGTCGGTCGGAACGCCGTCCGCGCCCGCGCGGTTGCGGGTCATCGGCGCCATCACCAGGCGGTTGGGCAGCTGCACGCCGCCGAGGGTGTACGGGGAGAACAGGGGCGAGGGCACGTGAACTCCTTGGGTCGTTGCTGGGTCAGAGGCTGGAGTGGCCGGCGACGGCCTGCTCCAGGGCGTCCTTGCGGCCGGCGAGCAGGCGGTCGACCGCGGCCGGGTCGGTGCGGTTGGTCTCGATCATCTGGCTGCGGGTCTCGCCGCCGCGGATCACCGTGAGGCTGTCGTCGGCGATGCCGGCCAGGGTCGCGGTGGCGACGTCGTCGGGGCTCTCGTACTGGAAGCCGTGCTCCGGGCCGGCCTTCGAGCTCGCCATCATCGGGGTGCTGGTGGCACCCGGGAAGACGGTGAGCACGTGCACGCCCTCGCCGTACAGCTCGCGGCGGAGCGCCTCGCCGAAGTGCGCGATGCCGGCCTTGGTGGCCGCGTAGGTCGTGTAGAAGGGCATGGCCACCAGGCCGATGCCGGAGGAGATGTTGACGACCAGGCCCTCGCCGCCGGCCCGCAGCGCCGGCAGGGCGGCGCGCGTGAGCAGGATCGGCGCGGTCAGGTTGAGCGTCACCTGCGCGATGACCTCGCTCTCCTCGATCGCGTCCAGCCGGCCGGCCCGGACGTTCCCGGCGTTGTTGATCAGAACGTCGATGTTCCCGAACCGCTCCTGGGCGGCGGCCACCACGGTCGCAGCGGCACCGGGCTCGGTCAGGTCGGCGGCGACCACGTGCGCCTGGCTGCCCCGCTCGCGGACCAGCGCGGCGACCTCCTCGAGGGTCTCGCCACTGCGGCCCACCAGGGTCAGCCGGGCGGAGTGCCCGGCCAGCTGGAGGGCGAGGCTGCGGCCGATGCCACCGGCTGCGCCGGTGAGCAGGATCGAGCGGTCGTGCAGGTTCATGGGGTTCCTCTCAGGAAAGCGTCGTGCGGACGGCGATGGTCAGGCGTGGTCCTTCAGGTAGCGGACGAAGCCGACGACGTCGTCGGGCACCAGGCGGCCGATCGCGCCGGAGGAGTAGACGGCGGTGACGACGGTGCCGTCGGGGGCGAGCACGAAGCCGGTCGACTGCAGGTAGTGCGGCTCGTCGTTGACGTAGGAGCCCAGCGTGGCGGCCACCTCGTCGGCGTCCGCGCTGTGTGCGACGGGGAAGTCCAGCCGCCGCTTCTCGACCAGCTCCGTGGACGTCGCCTCGTCGTCGACGGAGAGGGCGACGACCTTGATACCTGCGGCGTCGAGCTCGTCCTTGGCCCGGGAGAAGGCGGATAGCTGGGCGTTGCAGTAGGGACACCACGAGCCCCGGTACACCAGCACGACGCCGAAGTTGCCAGCCAGATCCCCGGGCAGGGAGAGCTTGCCGCCGCCGACGAGCGGCAGCGTCAGGTCGGGGAAGGTCTGGCCGTTGTCGAGTCGGGACATGATGATCTCCTCAGGTGGATGCGAGTGGACCGATCGGTCCATCCTTGTGTGCGGCCAACAGTGGACCGATAAGTCCAATTCCCCGTATCATGATCGTCATGCCTGGCGCCGCAGATCGCGTTCCCGAGCCGGCGCTCACCGCGCGGGGTCGGGTCACCCGCGAGCGGATCGTGGCGGCGGCGGCGCAGCTGATGCACGAGCACGGCGTCGCCGGCACCAGCCTGGACGACGTCCGTGCCGGGACCGACACCAGCAAGTCCCAGCTCTACCACTACTTCGCCGACAAGTCCGCGCTGGTCCAGGCGGTGGTCGGGCGCCAGGTGCAGCTCGTGGTGGCGGCCCAGCAGCCCGAGCTGGACGAGCTGGACTCCCTGGCTGCGCTGTACCGGTGGCGGGACCGCGTCGTCGCGGTCAACTCGGAAAGGGCCTGTGTCGGTGGGTGCCCGCTGGGGCGGCTGGCCAGTGAGCTCGCCGAGGACGACCCCCGGGCCCGGGCGGCCGTGAAGGCCGGCTTCGAGCAGTGGCGCGAGCGGCTGGCCGCGGGCCTGCGCGCCATGCGGGCACGCGGGGAGCTGGTCGGGGGCGCGGACCCCGACCGCCTGGCCCTCGCTGTGCTGGGGGCCGCCCAGGGTGGCCTGCTGCTCGCGCAGACGGCGCGCTCTGTCGCCCCGCTGGAGGCTGCTCTCGACCTCGCGCTCGACGGGATCCGGGTGCACCTGAGCCCCGGCTCGGCGGCCGTGGCCGGCCGCCACGTTCCCGCGGGACCGTCGTCACGCCCGGGCGAGTGAGAACGGTTCCGCGGAACCGCGGCGCCTTTGGCGCGGCACCGCCGCGCAGCCGGCATCGACGCCCCCAGCCCCGGGCGATCAGCGTGCTCGCAGCTCTGGCTCAGTCGCCGGAAGCGCTCGAGGCGGCGAGGACGAGGACCCGGGGGAGGGTCGTGGCGTAGGCCTCCAGAACGGCGGCCATGCCGGGTGCGGCATCGGCGACCCCTGCCTGCGACAGGGCGGCCGGTGAGGCGGCCACCTGCCATGGGACGCGGCGGGCGGCGTCGACGGCCCGCCGCTGCAGGTCCTCTGCCATAGGCCTGGTGGCGGGGGCCTGGGGGCCCAGCGCCGCCCAGGCCGCAGCCAGCCGGCCCTGACCGGCGAGCTCCCGCCAGATGCTGTTGACCATCGGGGTGTCCAGGGCGGCCCGGATCTCGCCGTACACCTGTGCTGCGGGGGCGTCCTGCGGCGAGGGAGCCGGTCGACGTGGCTGGACCGGCCGGGATGCCGGCACCTGGCCGGGCGCCGGTGGCGCGTCCAGCTCGTCGTCCAGGGCCAGCCGCAGGCCCGCGGCCAGCAGGAGCATCCGGCTCAGTGGGCCGGCGAACCGGGCGAGGACCGAGCGGACCTCGTCGTCCTCCGGCGGGATGGACGCGGTGCGCACCGAGGCCGCCAGCTCCTGGGCCAGCGCGCCGAACCGGTCGTCCCGGAGCGCCGGAGCGGCCTGTTCGGCGGCCAGCACGAGGTAGCCCGGGCACAGCGCGAGCGACTTGAACAGGCTCGGCACGAACGGCATCCCGTCGAGGAGTTGCGCGTAGACGCCGGCCACCCGCCCGGTCGCCTCGTCCTCCTCCACCATCGGGTAATCGGCGAATCTGTCGCGGTCACCGCGCATGGGAGACCTCCGCCAGGACCTCGTTGACCGCGGCCGCGAGGACCCCGGGATGGTCCTCGGGGGTGAAGTGCCGGCCGCCGGGGATGGTCTGCAGCGTGGTGTGCAGGTCGGTGGCCAGCCGCCGGCCGTACCCGACCTTCTGGAACCGGTCGGCCTCGCCCCACACGACCCGGGCGGGCAGGCCGAGGGAGGGCAGCCGGTCGCTGATGGCCAGGGTGGCCTGGACGTCCAGTGCACTCACCTGGCGCATGAGGCTGCGGGCGGCGCCGTGGGTGACGTAGGGCTGCCAGTGCACGCCGATGGCCTCCAGTGCCTGCCGTCGGTCGTCGTGGCCGCGGTGGAACAGCTGGACGAGGGTCGGGTACAGCGCCACCTCCGGCAGGTAGCGCAGGACGCCGGCAGCGCGCTTCATGGCCAGGACGCTCGGGATCGGCCAGGAGTCGTAGCAGACCGCGTTGGTCAGGACGATGCCGGAGAACGCCTCGGGCCGGTGCACTGCGGCGATCTGTGCGACGCCGCCGCCGAGGTCGTGCCCGACCAGCACCGGCGGCGCAGGCAGGTCCAGCGCGTCCAGCCAGCGGAGCAGACGTTCGGCCTGGGCAGTGAGACCGAGATCGCGACCCTCGCCGTCGGGGATGGAGGTGCCGTAGCCGGTCATCTCCCACGCCAGGCAGCGGCCTTCCACCAACGGCAGCACGTGCCGCCACAGCTGGGGGGACGTGGGCACGCCGTGCACCAGGACGACGGGTTGTCCCTCCCCGTGCTCCAGCCAGCGGAGCCGCTCACCGGCGACCATTCGTTCGTGTGCCCGCAGGACCGGCTCGCTCACGACCGTCGCGCCAGGTGCCGCAGGGCGGCCCGTGCTTCGGGCAGCGCGACGGGTAGTGCTGCGGCCTGGGCCAGCGCCGCCACGGTGCACCAGGAGCAGACCTTGCGGTGCTTGGTGACCTGCTCGGCCATCAGGTAGAGCCCACCGGCGGCGTCCACCGCCGTCTTCGCGGCCAGCGCCAGCGGAACCCACGGCGTGGCACGTGCGCGGGAGCGGTCGCCCATGCCGGCCAGCACCAGGGTCACCGCGGCGCTGGCCAGGCCCAGTGCGGCATCGGGGGTCTTCAGCTCCTGGTAGGCCTCTCCGGACGCGTCGACCGCGTCGGCGTCCAGGAAGGGCAGTGGCAGTTCGGGCACCCGGCGGAGCACGCCGAACTGGTAGAGCCCCACGACGCCGAGCGCGAAGCCGGCCAATGACGTCAGGCCGGCCACCCACCGGCGCTGCTCCAGGAAGTCCCCGCTGCCGCGCCGCAGGTCGTCGCTCACCCGCTCCGCGGCGGCCGAGCTGGACCGGCCGATCCCGCCGGGTCCCGGGCGCACCGACGCCGCCGGTGGACCCGCCGGTCGTTGTCTGATCGTCGTCCGTGTCATCTCTACCTCCGGTCTCGGCATCGCCTCTGCATGCCCGGAGAGGCGTCGATCGACTCATCCGTGTCCAGCGAACTCGGTGCCGACCGGCGGCATGGCCGCGATGTGGGCGACTTCGATCGATCAGAGTTGCCGGACGTCGGCTTCCACGGCTTCGAAGGCCTTGCGCGCGGCGATGAGGACCGGGTCCCAGACCGGGGCGAACGGGGGTGCGTAGGACAGGTCCAGGGACAGGATCTGGTCGACGGTCATCTCGTTCCAGATGCAGACGGCCAGGGCGTCGATGCGCTTGGCGGAACCGGCGCGTCCGACGACCTGGGCGCCCAGCAACCGTCCGCTGCGCCGCTCGGCGATCATCTTGAGCCGGATGGGTTGGGCGCCGGGGAAGTAACCGGCCGTGGTGGTCGAGTCGACCGAGGCCGTCACGAACGAGTAGCCGGCTGCCTGCGCCTCCTGGCTGGACAGGCCGGTGCGCGCGACCTCCAGATCACACACCTTGGTGATGGCGGTGCCGATCACGCCGGGGAAGGTGGCGTACCCCCCGCCGATGTTGATCCCGGCGACCCGGCCCTGTTTGTTGGCGTGCGTGCCCAGCGCCACCACCATCCGCTGGCCCGACAGCCGGTGCCGTGACTCCACGCAGTCACCGGCCGCCCAGACGCCGTCCACCTCGGTGTGCATCCGGGCATCGACGGCGATGCCGCCGGAGGTCCCCAGCGGGATCCCGGCCTCCCGGGCCAGCCGGACGTCGGGCCGCACCCCGAGGCCGAGGACGACGAGATCGGCGGGCAGTTCCCGGCCGCCTGCGGTCAGCACCGCGCGGGCTCGTCCGTCGGTGCCGACATCGACGGCGACGACCTCCTCGGACATCACCAGCTCGATGCCCTCGCAGCGCACGGCATCGGCGATGAACTCTCCGACATCGGGATCGAACGTGCCCACCGGTGTGGCCGAGCGGTCCACCACTGTGACGTCCAGGCCGCGGACCCGGCATGCCTCGGCGATCTCCAGCCCGATGTAGCCCCCGCCCACCACCACGACCCTGCGCACGCGGCCGCTGTGGAGTTCGGCGCGCAGGGCCACGCCGTCGTCGAGGACCTGGACGCCGTGCACCCCGGCGGCATCGATCCCGGGCACCGGTGGGCGCATCGGCACACTGCCGGTGGCGCAGACCAACTCGTCGAAGGGCTCGCTGCCTTCTCTTCCGCCGTCCAGTTCCCGCCAGGTGACCGTCCGGCGGTCCAGGTCGATGCCGGTCACCTCGGTGCGCATCCGCACGTCGACGCCCATGGCGCGGTGCTGATCGGGCGTGCGGGCGATCAACGCGGCCTCGCTCTGCACCGTGCCACTGATCCAGTAGGGGATCCCGCAGGCGGAGTAGGAGGTCGCGCGGCCCCGCTCGAACATCACCACGTCCAGGTCGGCGCACCGCTTCCTGGCCTGCGACGCGGCGCTGCCACCCGCGGCATCCCCGCCGATAACCACCAGTCGCTGTCCCACATTCGGGACTGTATGCCGCCGCCACGTCCCCGGCTGCCGGTGCTCGGCGATCGGGCGGCACGCAGGCAGGGCGACGGCAGGCGGGCCTACCGTCGCACCATGTCGCTGACGCTCGGTACCGGCCCGCTCGCCCGCCCCTCCCAGGGCCGGCTCAACGCCGATCTCTGGTCGGTCGCCCCAGCGCACGCACTGTTCCTCCACCCGCTGCAGGAACGCATCCGGGGGGAAGTCGGCGGGCAGACGGTCGTCGACACCACTGACGCGCAGCTGCTGCACGAGACCGGCTTGATGCCACGCTGGTACCTCCCGCTGGCCGACGTCACCCCGAGCATCCTGCGCCCGAGCCTGGCCCGGACGACCTGCCCGTTCAAGGGCGAGGCGAGCTACTGGCACCTGGAACTCGATGGCCACCGGCTCGAGGACGCCGCCTGGTCCTACCCCGACCCGCTGCCCGGCTGCCCCCCGCTGGCCGGCCTGGTCTCGTTCTACCTCGAGCATCTCGATGCCTGGTACGTCGAGGACGAGAAGCTGCTGGGCCACCCCCGCGATCCGTTCCACCGGGTGGATGCCCGGCGCTCCTCGCGGCACGTCGTCGTGCGGGTCGGCGGGGTGGTAATTGCCGAGACCCGCAGCCCGATCGCTGTGTTCGAGACCGGCCTGCCGGTGCGCTACTACGTGCCGGAGGCGGATGTGCGGCGCGAGGTGTTCGAGCCCAGCGAGACGGTGACCGTCTGCCCGTACAAGGGTGTGGCGAACTACGAGCACGTCGCCGTCGCCGGGCAGCGCTACGACGACGTCGCGTGGTGCTATCGGGAGCCGCTGCTGGAGGCGCTCCCGGCCGCCGGCCACCGCTCGTTCGACGGCGAGGGCGTGGACGTTGCGGCCTCGACCTGAGCCGGGGAGTCGAATCCGAGCCGGATCGGGGCGCGAACCGAGGAGGGTCCGGCTGACTGCTCGACATCCTGCCGATCCATCGCACCGGACGAACGCGAGGCGACTCGACAACCGGCCCGGGCAACTCTCCGGTGCGCAGGATCGACGCGGTCGATGTGTCCGGAGTTCCCTCGTGGGCGCGGTCTGATCGGACGCCGGAGGACATGGCCGCGGAGCGGCGCTGCCGGCCCGTCCTCGGCCGGCTGCACACCCAGCTGAGCTGGTTGGTGGCGCAGCGGGAAGGTGTCGCCTCGGCCGCCGGGTTCCCAGGTGCGGGACGAGGACCGAATCGGCAACGGAGGCGGCGGAGATGAGTCACCCGGAGGCTCCGGCAGCAAGCATCGAAGTTCTGTGGCGGCCCGGCTGCCCCTACTGCGCCCGGCTCCGCCGCGGTCTGCAGCGGGCCGGCGTCCCCACCGTCGAGCGCAACATCTGGGCGGACCCGGCTGCGGCGTCCCGGGTGCGGGCCGCCACGGGGGGAGACGAGACCGTGCCAACGGTCCTGGTCGGCGGCCGGGCGTTGGTCAATCCGTCGGTGCGGGACGTCGTTGCGGCCGTGCGGGCGGCGTATCCGGAGGACGCCGAAAGGGTGCTTGGGTCCGCGACGGAGCCGCCGTCGGCCTCGGCCACAGGGCGTACGGCGGCGGGGTGGACGCTGGCCGCCGCAGCCCTGTGGATCCTGGTCGCGGCATGGCGACCGACCACGACGTGGCATCTGGCTCCGGTGCTCATCGCCGCAGCCGCGCCGTGGCTGGTGGGCCAGGACCTGCGCGCCGGGGACCGGCGGGCCGGTCGCCGGCTCGCTGCGGCCGCCGTCGCTGGGTTCCTCACGGCGGCCACCATCACGGCAGGGTTGGCCCGGGTCGGCCTGCTCCGCGGGCCCACCGTCCTCGGCCCCCTCCACCCATGGGCGGAGTCGCTCGTGCTCGCTGCAGCGGCGGCCGCGCTGGCAGCCGCCCCGGGACTGGCGCGCGCGTTACGGGCGCCCGCGGCCCGGTCGGCCTGGATGGGGGAGCATCTGCTGGCGCGCTCGGACGACGTGGTGATGGTGGAGGGAAACGCCTACTTTCCGCCCTCGGCGATCCAACCTGGCGTGCTGACCCCGACCTCCACGCGGACGGTGTGCCCGTGGAAGGGAGTAGCGGGCTACTACACGGTCAACGCCGGCGGCGTGGAGCACCCCGACGCCGCGTGGTCCTACCGTCATCCTTCGCCGCTGGCCCGGCGGGTGAAAGACCGCGTTGCCTTCTGGGGTGACGTGGACGTCCGGGCCGAGCCACATTCCACTGCGAACGGCGACGGGACCGTCGGCGCCGCCGGACAACCGAGGAGTGACCGGCCGTGACACATCTACCCTCCCTCGGCGACGAGGCCGTTCTGGTCGACGTCTTCCGGCGGTTCCCCGAGACCGCCGGGCCGCTGCTGGACTACCACCAGGTGCTGCTGCGCGGGTCGTCGCCGTTGTCGGTGGCCCAGCGCGAGCTCATCGCTGCCTACGTCTCGGCGCTGAACTCTTGCCAGTACTGCCACGGGGTGCACGCCGCGACGGCGGCCGCCTTCGGTGTGGACGAGGGCCTGGTCACGGCCCTGGTCGCCGACGTTGACTCCGCCCCGGTCGGCGCCACGATGAAGCCGGTGCTGCACCTGGCGCGCACCCTGACCCTCACCCCGGCGAAGGTGCGTGACAGCGAGGTGGCGGCGGTGTATGCCGCCGGCTGGGACGAGCGGGCCCTCCACGACGCGGTGAGCGTGTGCGCCCTGTTCAATTTCATGAACCGGCTGGTGGAGGGGTTGGGCATCACCGCCGCGCCCGACTACTACCAGACCTCGTCGCGTCGGCTGGCCGGCGCGGCCGGCTACGCCGGGCTGCGTGACCTCCTTCCTGGCCAGCACGGGCAGGGCAGTTCGCCCAGCTGACAGGCAGCAGATCAGACCCAGATCCGCGAGTTGGGGCCGTCGGGGAGCGCGCCGCTGTCGAGTGATCCGGCGGCACCCCGGTGGTCCTTCGGGTCGCAGGGACAGGCGAGGCCGGGGGCCAGCCGGGAGAACACCGACGGGGCGTCGAAGCGGGGAAGGCACATCCAGTCGACCGAACCGGCCCGGGACACCAGTGCGGCACTGTGACAGTCGGACAGGAAGCCGTACTCGCCGATCGGCAGATCGCTCACCTGGCCCTCCCGCCGGTGCCCCATGGAATGCGGCAGGGCACGGGTCGGCTGGATGGGCTGCCCGGTGGCCGGCTTCTGTGCACGTGCGGTCATGGCAATTCCCTTCGTGGGCGGGGGAACCCGGTAAGACCGACCGGCTCTTCCCCGACACGGCCCATGAAGCGCCCCGACCGTCGCTCCCTGCGCGGGAAGTCGGCGCGCTCGCCGGCCTGGCGGGCACTTTCACCATGACGGCCTGTGAACCGCCCCGGAGATTGCTGCCGTCGGCTTCCGCCAGGCCCAGGCCGACGAGCCGGGACGTTCCACCGTCACCCTTGGGATCGACCCGGTCCAACCCCTCGGTGCCGTGGACCCAGGAACGCGATCCCGGCGGCCACCCCGGCCTGCTCGCCGACCCGCAGAGACGCACGCTGCTCGCCGCCCGGGCGGTGGCTGCCGGCGCGGAGTGGGTGTTGGCCCTCCGCACGCTCATTCCCGTCGGCGTCGTGCTCGAGCAAGACGCCGAATACCCCACCTTCAGCGAGGGGTGCACCACCCTGGAGGCGCTGCCCTCCTGAAGCCACGTGGCAGCTTCGTCCTGTCATCCGTAGGCGGACGCCACTCGACGCGAGGCGACGTCCGGGAAGATCAACACCGCCCAAATGGTGGAGGTCCGGCATGCCGACCGCGCCGCGGTGACCGCGAGTTCGGTGGCCCGTCGGGGCTACGGGCCACGGGTGCCTGCCCGACTGCGGTGGCGCGAGCCGATGATGCGCTGTGCGGTGGCGCGGGCGTCCCGGTCGACACCGTCGATGATCGAGGAGTTGAGGCGGGTCTGCCAGGGCAGCCCCATCCAGTGCAGACCGGGTACTGGCGACTCGCCGGCGTCGTGCACCGGCGCGCCGTCGTCATCGACGGCACCTGGAACGTCGATCCACGAGGTGTCGGGCCGGAACCCGGTGCACCACAGGACCGTCGTGACCGCGACGGTGGTGGCGTCGGCCAGGGTGACGTGGTGGCCGTGTGCGCCGGTGACGCGGTGTGGGAGCAGCCGGACCCGGCCGCGGCGGACGAGCGTGCGCAGTTGGGTGCCGACGATGGCATCACCCCGGTTGCGGATGTAGCGGGACACCGCGGCGCTCCGGTCGGCGTTGAGGACACCGGCGAGGTAGATCCACCAGTACATGCTCACCCCGAGGATCGTCTCGGGCAGAAACCAGGGGCGGCCGGGGCTTGCGACGGTGACGCGGCGGCCGGCGTCGGCGAGCTCGAGGGCGAGCTGCGCCGCGGAGTTGCCTCCACCCACGACCAGCACCTCGCCGTCGGGGACGTCGGTGGGGCGGCGGTAGTCGCGGGAGTGCAGCTGCCGCACGTTCGGGTCGAGGTCCCCGCTCGCGGGCGGCCGATGCGGCCGGTGGAACGGGCCGGTGGCCACCACGACGTGGCGTGCCCGTACGCGACCGCTCGAGGTCACCGCCACGAACCCGGACCCGTCGCGGGTGAGCCGGTGCACGCGTACTCCGGTCTCGACCGGCAGGGTGAAGTGCTCAGCGTAGTCACGCAGGTAGTCGGCCATCTCGGTGCGTGGGGGGCACCCGCCCGGGCCTCGTGGGAAGCGCCGCCCGGGCAGGCTGCTGAAGCGTCTCGGGGTGAACAGCGTCAGGCTGTCCCATCGGTCGAGCCAGCTACGCCCGATCGGTGCGGCGTCGAGCACCAGCACGCGCAGATCGGGATCGGCGGTGAGGTGGTAGGCGGTTCCGAGCCCGGCCTGACCGGCACCGACGACGAGTACGTCGACGTCACGGCCGGCGGGATCGGCGGGGGACGCGCGGGTGGGTTCGTCGGTGCCGGGTCGCGGCGGGGGGACCGTGTCGTTCGGGGTCATGTCAGGTCGGTCGGGTGGAGGGTGCCCATGAGGTGTCCTTCGGGGTCGGTGACGATCGCCAAGCGCAGGTAGTGTCGCGTCAGCCGCTCACGCACCGCAGCGACGGGCTCGTGGGCTCGCAGGGTGAAGGGGCCGGGCTCCATCAGTTGCCCGATACGCGCTCACGACCTTGGTGGGGGACTCTCACATGACAGTTCCTGAGGCGGTGGTGACCGTCTACACCCGTCCCGGATGCCCGTTCAGTGCGGCGCTGCGCTGGCAGCTGCGCCGCCTCGCCGTCCAGGTCCGGGAGATCGACATCTGGGCCGACCGTGACGCCGCCGGTGTGGTCCGCGTTATCACCGGCGGTGACGAGACCGTCCCGACGGTCGTCGTCGGCACCCGGACGATGGTCAGTCCCGGTGTGGACGCGGTGCGTGCGGCGCTGGCCGAAGTGGCCCCTGAGGGTGAAAATCGCGGCGGCGCTGTCCACGGCGGGGCGAGTGGTGCGTTGGACGGTCGGGCCGGCACTGATGCTCGCGGTCTGGACGGCGGTCGCTCTGCTCAGCGCGGACACGGTATTCCACCTCGGGCCGTCGTTGGTGGCTGCGTCCTGGGCCGTCACGGCCCGAATGGACGCCGCCCGCGGACTCGGGTTTGCGCTCGGCGGCATCCTGGCCGCGGGCGGGGTGGCACTCTCCACCGTCGCGGGCGGTGCCGCGCTCGATGTCATCGTCGCCGGCCGCAGCGCTCGTCGAAGCCGGGATGTCGATCGTGTGTCTGAGCAACGGCGCTCGGGAGAGTACCGAGGAGTTCCTGGTCCGCAGCGGCCTCGATCAGCTGGTCGACGAGGTCATCAGCGTCGGTGAAGGGCGGATGCGGAAGCCGCTCCGCGGGTCTAGGACCACGCTCTGTCCGCCGTGGGCCGACCGGCCGATGACGTCGCGCTGGTGGCCGTGCACGCCTTCGACTGCCACGGCGCTCATGCCGCCGGGCACACCACTGGTTGGGCCGTGCGACTGGAGCAGTACTCCGCGGAGATCTCCACCCGGGCCGACGGGATCGGTGACGACCTGGTCGACGTCGCCACCCGACTGATCGCCCTGCCCGAACGCTGACCTGCCGGAGGTTGGCCCAGCGAGTGCGTTGAACTGCAACACCACGAGAAGCAACACCCGACGAGAAGGAGTCTGTGATGGCCACCCTGCGTACCGACGATCGCCCCCCGCGGACAGGGTCCGCTCATGTCTGACATCACCGATCCGGGCATGACCACAGGCGCCGCGGCGACCACCGACCCGGGAAACCCCGTGCCCGCACCCGGCCGCTGGCGGTGGGTCCCCGCCCTCGTCGGCGCGCTCGTCGTATCCCTGGCGGTCGCCCCCGTCGGGCCGCTGCCGTTCTACGTGACGCCGCTGATCCTCGGAGTGACCTACCTGGCCGCCGCCGTCGTGGGTGGGCGGTCGGCGACGTTGTGGGCCCCGGGGTTGATCATCACCGCTTGGGGTGGCGCGGTGGTGCTCGTGTTCAGCCACACCCTCAACGCAGACTTCGCGGCCGTCGCGGTCACCGCCCTCGGTATCGGGGCCACCGCGGCGGCGCTGCTGGGTCGCGTCGGGTTCCGCATGGATGCGATCGCGGTCGCGCTGTCGGTGCTGTTCGCCGGTCTCACCGAGCTCATCGCCTCCCTCGGCGTCGCCATCCTCGGGCGGGGCTGGTTCTACGGCGCACTGCTCGGAGTGTGGGTCCTGAGCGACCTGGCCCGCATATCCCCCCTGAGGCGGACGGGTTCAGGGAGCGCGCGTGTGTGACAGCCGGACCCGGGTGCCACGGCCCCGTCGTCCGCCAGGAGCGTCCCCCCGGCCGGCGATACGCGTAACTGCGGCGCAGCTGAGGGTAGGGGGGCGGGTGTAGAGCTGGAAGATTTCGTGCAGACCGCGGTCAGTACGCCCCACTCGAGGACGTGCCCGTCGTCATCGAAGACCGCCTTGACGGGCCGGGGTAGCTGACGGCCTGGCCGTGGTCGCGGCACTCGCCGTGCTTGCCCGTGTAAGCCACGACCGTCACCGCATGACCTCGATGCCTTCCACGACCTGCCAGGGGACGCGTCCCGTTTGACCAGATGGATGCTGTGAAACCCCGCCCGCTCGATCGCGGCCAGGAACGGCTGCAACGCCCCGGAGCTGCAGCCGTTCCACAGCGCCGGGTCCGCCCGCGGCCGCTCGGGTACCTCAGTGGAGCTGACGATGTCGGATATGGCCGCCTGCCCACCCCGCCGCAGGCCCCGAAAGATCCCGTCGAACAGTGCCGTCTTCTGCTCGGTGGCGACCAGGTTCAGCACACAGTTGCTCATCACGACGTCGATCGAGTCATCGGAGACCAGCGGCGCCTGGGCGCGCAGCCGCCGCTGCTAGGCCTCCACCGCGGCCAGTGAGGCAGGTCGTCGACGGGATGGGCGGCCAGCCACTGCTCCAGCGCGTCGAGATCCAGCGCGAGGTCCTGGATGCGGGCCTTGCGGAACTCGACGCCGCCGTGCCCGACACGCGCGGCGACCACCGATGACCGGCCCGCCCGGGCCGACCACCTGGGAGGCGATGAAGCAGATCTTCCCAGTGCCCGAGCCCATGTCCAGCACCGTCTCACCGGCAGCGAGGTAGCGGCTGGGATCCCTGCACCCGTAGTCGCGCTTCAACACCTGCGGCGGGATCGCGGCGAGGACATGCGGGTCGTAGTCGACCGCGCAGCACAGCGCCGCCTCGACCTGCTGCGCCCGCGTTTCCTCGCCGGGCCACCGCCTGCTCCTGATCGGTCGCCGCCACCGGGTCGAGCACCTGCTCCTGGGAGACGGTGACGGCGGTGTCCGCTGTCGTGGACGTCTGGGTCATCGGACCTCCGGGGACGCTCATCGGGCCGTTGCCGGCTGCGGCGCCTGCGAGTTCGGGTGGGTGTAGCTGCCGACGATCTCGCCGACCTGCTCGTAAGCGACGCGCACCAGGAAAGTGCTCAGCCGCCCGTAGGACCCCGCATCAAGGACGAAGAAACTCGGTCCCGGGGTGCGCAGGGCGTCGACACCGACGGCGGGTTGAGCCAGGCAGTCCCCGCCGGCGGTGCCGAGCAGGGTGGCCGAGAGGTCCATCGGGGCGGCGGTGGCGTAGGACTCGTGGACCTGCAGTTGCCGGTAGAGCGCGGCGTCCCCGACATACCCGGTGAGGCTCAGGAGATGGTCGACGGCGAGGTGGCGCGTGCCGCGCGGGGAGCGCAGCCGGACTCGGACCTGTCCGCGGTCGGGTTCCAGGGCCTGCACGGTCGTGCGGGTGTGCACCGTGACGCGGTCGGTGTGGCGCCGGCCAGGTCTCGGGTGGTGTCGACGAGGGTCTGGCGGGCCGACAGGGTGTCGCCGGGGATCTCGCCCCAACTCGCGGCCGGGTCGCGGATCACCCAGTCCAGGCGGGTGCCGGGCAGCGCGGCGAAGCTCTGCGCCGCGGCCTACGCGAATTTACCCGCGCCGACGAGCAGGACGGTGCCACGCCACCGGCCCCCTCCGGGTGGTTGCCCAGCGCGGGAAGGGCACGGATGATCCGCCCGCCCAACGCGGTCTCGCCCGGAGCGGCGATGCCGCCATCGCCCATCGGGTTGGGATGGCCGAAGGTCCCGGTGCAATCGAGCACCATGTCAGCGGTGTGCACGTGCTCGCCCTCAGGTCCCTCGATCAGGAGCCGGAACGGTCGCCCGGGACGCCGTCCCGGCCGTCTGGTTGGTCGGCATCATGCTCGGGGCCCTGGTCGGCGGCCGGCTCACCGACCGCTTCGGCCGGCGCCGGCTGTTCGTGCTCACCCTGCTCTGGTACGCCGGCTTCACCGTGCTGACCGGGCTGTTCCCGTCGCTGAGCTCGGTCTATGCGCTCGGCTTCCTCGCGGCGCTGGGCGTGGGCGCGGAGTGCTCGATCATCAATGCGGCGATCGCGGAGTTCATGCCAGCGAGCGTGCGCGGGCGAGCCAACGCCGTGGTGATGAACGTCTGGTCGGTCGGCGCCGTGCGGGCCGCGCTGATGGCCTACCTGCTGCTCAACGTCACCGCGTGAAGCGCCGGCTCCTCGTGGCGGGTCATGTTCGTCCTGGGCGGCCTGCTGGCCCTGGTGCTGTTCTTCCACCGCCGGATCCCCGAGTCCCCCCGCTGAGCGCTGCATGCGCCAGCTATCGACATCACGGGCCGGGAAGGAGCGGACACGCTCGACGGGTTCCCTTGTTGCCCGGGTCACGTCCCGTGCGCTCGGACCGGATGGGCGGAGTCTGTGGTGGGCATGCGTAGTGCAGTACGCCGGTGGGAGAGGCTCACCCGGCCGGTCCACCCTGAGACGGCCGCGGTGCTGGCCGAACGGTGGGCCGCGCTGCCGGAGGCGGTCCGGACACCGGCCCAGAGTCTGGGGCGGCACGCCGTCGGGTGCGAGGGCACGCACGGGGTCTTCCCGAAGTGCAACCTGACGTGCACGCCCTGCTACCACTCGGCGGATGCCAACAAGGTCCGCGTCGACGGGACGCACACGGTGCGGGAAGTCGATACCCAGATGGCCTACTTCCGCGAGCGGCGCGGACCGTACGCGCACGCGCAGCTCATCGGTGGCGAGGTGAGCCTGCTGCCGCCCGAGGACCACGCGGCTGCGCTGCTCCGCATGCGTGCACATGGCCGGGAGCCGATGTCGATGACCCACGGTGACTTCGACGCCGACTACCTCCAGCGATTAGTGCTCGACGACGCCGGCGCGCTCCGGCTGGGGCGGGTGAGCTTCGCCGCACACTTCGACTCGCTGATGCGCGGACGACGGGGCGCGGTGCGACCGCGAACCGAGGCGGAGCTGCACCCGTTCCGGGAGCGGTTCGTCCAGATGTTCCTCGACACGCGCCGGGAACTGGGGCTGCGGTATTACCTGGCGCACAACATGACGGTCACCCCGGCCAACGTCGGCCAGCTCGCCGAGACGGTGCGGGCCGTGCTGCCCATGGGTTTCTCGATGATGTCCTTCCAGCCGGCCGCGCACGTCGGTGATGAACGACGCTGGCGGGAGAGCTATCAGGAGATGAGCATCGACGCCGTCTGGGCGGCGTTGGAGGAGGGCGTGGGCCACCGGGTGCCCTACGAGGGTGTCGAGTTCGGGGACCCGCGCTGCAACCGCACGGCGTTCGGCTTCCTCGCCGACGGTTCCTGGGTGTCCCTGCTCCACCCCGACGACGCACGTGACATGGCGGCCCGCGACCGGTTCTTCGACCACTTCGGCGGGGTGGCCTTCACCGGCACCGCACCCCACCTGCTCGCGGTCAAGGTCGCCCGGGTGCTCCGACACCACCCTGGTGACCTCGTCGTGGCGCTGCGGTGGGCGGCGCGCACCGTGCGCCGGACCGGGGGTGCACGTCGGCTGGCAGGGGCAGCGCGCCGCGGGACCCTGCGCCCGATGACCTTCGAGGTGCACAGTTTCATGGACGCCGCGCAGGTCGCGCCGGCCTGGGATCTGCTGCAGCGCGGAATCGTGGCCGAAGACCCGGAGTTGCTGGCGACCCAGGAGAGGCTGACCGCCTGCACGTACACGATGGCGCATCCCGAGACGGGTCAGTTGGTCCCGGCGTGCGCCCAGCACTCGGTGCTCGACGTCGCCGAGAATGTCGAGCTCCGCAGGCTGCTCCCGCTGACGGTCGTGAACTGAGCTCAGCGTGTCGTTCGACCCCAGCCCCCCGGGAGTTGCCCGGTGATTCGGGGGCTGGCCCGAGGGTGGCCATCACTGAGTCCGCCCGGGAGCGCGGGCCCACCAATTCGACGGTGTTGGATGCGGTGGCCCCGGCAGGCGACGACGCCACCGCAGCTGCGGCCGGTCGTTGGCCGGCCGCGGGCGGCCGGGCACCACTCCACCCGGGGCCCGGTCCGAGCCGGGCGGGGGCCGGGAGAGCAAGATCAGCAGTCCCTCATTGCCTGGTGGCCGGAAAGAGGCGGTCGAAGATCGCTGACGTGGCCGCGATGTGCACGGCCTTGTCGAGGACGTCGATGGTGGCCTCCTTGCGCGACCACGTCCACGGCTTGCCGAGCCCGAGTGCGGTGATCATGACGAGGTCCTGGGTGTAGATGGCGCCGAACGTCGTGGCCGTGCCCCGCAGACCGCGCAGGCCCTGGTGGGCAGCCGCGCCGTAGGCGGCACCCCACATGGCCCCCAGAGCGGTGTGGGCCGCGTAGCTCAGCCGCTTCATTCCCGCGTCACTGCCCGGCTTGACGGGCAGCAGCTTCTGGACCAGCTGAGCCGGGCCGTAGCTGTCCTCACGCCCGGAGATGGGCATCTCGACCAGCTTCTGGAACGTGGTCATCACCACGCTGCCGGCCACACCGGCCAGCGCACCTCGACCGAGGTCGGCCACGAGAGAGGGGCGTCTGGTTGAAGAGGAAACGAGTCGCATGGCTCGGAGCTACCCGGCTGAGAGGAGCTCATGCACACCGAAGAGGGTTCGGCGGATCCGGTCCCGGTACGGGTTCCCACCCCGCCGGGCGGCGGATGGCGGACGGCCTCACTCCCGACCGTCGTCGTGCCTGACATCGAGGTCGACCCGCTCCGCGACGAAGCACAGCAGCCCCCGGACGGCTTCGGCATCGTGGAACGGTTCGGGATAGGTCCAGACCAGGTCCTTCTCCAACCGCTCGCCCAGCCGGAGGGACCAGTAGTGGGCGATGCCCTTGTAGGGGCAGCGGGTGGTGGTGTAGCTGGGCTCGAGCAGCTCGGTGCGCACGTCCTCGCGGAGCAGGTAGTAGCGCACCGGCAGGCCGGACTCGATGAGCATCCGTGGCCGGGTCGAGTCGGCCACCACGACATCGCCGATCCGCACCTGCACGTGCCTGGAGCTCCGGAGCACGTCGATGCGGGTGTAGGGATCGCGGGGGTGGACGAAGACCTCCTCGTCCTCCTCGAACACCCCGTCCATCGAGTCCCAGTCGAAGGCGACCAGCCCCGCGACCGCTGCCGCTGGCTCCGGTGGCTGCTCGAAGGAGTACGCCGCGTCCACCGCCCGCCGGTCCCCGGCCCGCACCGTCCAGTACGTCCCCTCTCCCATCGCCGGGTCGGACCTGCGGCGCTCGCTGCGCTCGAACAACTCGGCACGCACGTCCTGGCGGGGGAACAGGTACGTCGGCGTCCGGCCCGGCGGATGCAGCAAGCGGACATCGGTGCTGTCAGCGACCGTCGCCCCGCCGAGGATCACCCGCACCCGCCGCGGCGTGTGCTCCAGGTACAACACGTACTCGGGCCGGTGCGGATCGAAGTTGAACGACCCCGCCGGATGCTCGCCGAACGGTCCACTGCCTTTGGTCAGACTCACCCCGCTGCGCTACCCGAGCCGGCGGATCTCATGTGAGAGGCCAATCTGCCTCGCGTTCCGTCGCTCGACGGCGGCCTCACCCAGCGCGGTGGTGAGCTCCGGGGGGTCGGCCTCCAGCTGCACGACACCGCCGCCCTCGCCGCGCTGTACGACGAGCACGGGTTCTTCGAGGACCCCGTCGGCGGCCAGCGGCACGAGGGACGGGCGGCTGTCCGCGAGCACTTCGCGGTGGCTCTGCAGGCACCGCGCGAGGTCCACCTCATGTCCATCGCAGTGGTCGGTACCGAGGTTGCCGTGCTGTTCCGCGCTGTCGCGACCGACGGCACCACCACCGAGGTCTTCGACGTGATGTCCTTCACCGACCAGGGCCACATCGCCTGCACCTGGGCCTACTGGCCGGCAGGAGCAGGCGATGCCGCGCCATCGGAGCCGGATGCGAGGCGGCCGTCGACCCGGCGCCCGGGCCCTCCAGGCTCCCGATAGACGGTCACCGCGTGATCTCCGGAGACCGTCCACGGAACCAGAAGACCCACGCGATCGCGGGCGGACCGGTCAGACCGCGCAGTTGTAGACCAGGGGCAGCGAGCCGTCGCCCTGCCGCAGGCGCAGGAAGATCTCCACCGCCCGCCGCTTGGCCTCGGCCATCGGGATCTCCGGGCCCCCGAGCAGCATGTCGGGTGAGGTGGCGAGGTCGGCCCCAGCCGGGTGCCAGTGCCAGCCGTCGGCGGTGGCGGTCAGCTCCGGCACGGTGTTCTCCGCGCCGATCGCCACGCCGCCGTCGGAGTGTCCGCGGTGGACCAGTGGGCGGACGGCGAAGTCCCGGCCGCGGATGCCCTTCGCCGCGAGCAGTTCCCGCAGCGGCTCGACCTGGTCGCCGTTGTCCGCCGTCTCGGTCATCCCCACCCGCACCGGCAGGCCCAACCCGAGGGCTGTCTCCAGGCCGGCCATTGCCTTGGCCCAGGAGCCGCGTCCGCGGTGGGCGTCGTGAGTGGCGGCTGCTGCGCCGTCCAGTGAGGTCTGCAGCGTCAGCCGGGACCGACCGGACAGCCGTTCCAGTTGGGTGCGCCGATAACCCTGGTAGAGCATCCCGTTGGTCAGGCAGACGACGTCGAGCCGCTCGGTGGCATACAGCAGCATGTCCACCAGGTCGGGCTCCAGGAAGGGCTCGCCGCCGGTGACGTAGACCTCGGTGAAGCCTTCGGCGACGGCGTCGTCGACCAGGGCGCGGAACCGGGGCAGCCCGAGGCTGCGCCGGCGGGCCCGGGGCGAGGAGGCCACCGAGCAGTAGTCGCAGGCCAGGTTGCAGTGGAAGTTGGTGTAGGCCCACAGCCGCGGCGGGAAGAGCAGGGAGCCGAACAGCGGCAGGACCGGTAGTCCATCGTCGGGAACCGGTGGGGCGTCGGCCCAGGTGACCGGTGCGGCGGAGAAGTCGGGCACCGCGGACTTGTAGAGCTGGTAACGGCCGCGGGAGCGCTCGGCCGGCGGCACGACCTCCAGGCACGTCGTCCAGTGACCGGACTCGACGGTCTCGGCGAAGGCCTCGGGGAGACCGGCGGCGCGGATGGACGCGGCCTGCGCCTGCCAATCGTAGTGCAGCGGCACCAGTTGGGCGCTGGCACCCTCCGGCCCCAGGTCGACCAGGGCGAACCAGACGTGCTGGCCACCGTCGTTGGCCGGCCGGCCGAGCACCCCGACGTTGACGACCAGCGTTTCGCCGCCGTCCCGGCGCGGGACCCGGCGGGTCCAGGGCAGCCCGGAGTGGGTGCAGCAGATGACATCGGCGCCGGAGGCCTCGACGCGCAGCCGGTGCTGCTCGTCGGACAGCGACTCCCACCAGAAGTCGTTGACCGCGAGCGTCGAGCCGTGCACCAGGTGGACGTCGACCCCGTCGATGTCCTCCCGGCGCTCGGTGGGCAGCGTCCGCATCCAGGCGGCGAAGGCGGGGGAGGTGTGCGCGAAGGTGTAGTCGTAGGCGATGGCGGCGAAGGCGTTGTCGGCGTCGTCGGTGTATCCGCAGCCACAGTCTTCCTGCCCGCTGCCGATCGCCACCTCGTAGTTGCCGGCGATGCACTCGATCCCCGAGCTCAGCAGCAGCGGCCAGATGGCCTCGGGCTCGGCTCCGTAGGCGCCGAAGTCCCCCAGGCAGACGAGCCGGTCGGCGCCGAGGGCCCGCGCCTGCTCGACGAAGGCGCGCAGGGCGTAGGGGTTGGAGTAGGTGCCGCCGCAGACGGCCAATCTCGTCACGCTCCGGGAACCCACCCAGGCCTTCCGGACCTTCCGCGCGCAGGCTGCGGATCGGGGAAGGGTCGCCCGGGGTCACCGGGTTCCCTGCCCGGGACGCCCCGTCGGAGGCGTCTGCGAACCGGACGGCGACTGGAGGCGGTCGGTGACAGGTCTGCGCGGCGGTCCGGTGGCAGGAGCCTCGGCAGCAGCGGCGCTGCCGTTGACCGTGTCCATCGTCGTCCCGGTGTTGGACGAAGCAGCCAAGGTCGCCGGCGCACTCGACCGGTTGACGCGCGACTTTCCGGGCTGCGAGGTGGTCGTGGTCGACGGCGGCTCCACCGACAGCACTCCCCGGCTGGTCCGAGCACCGGCCCGCGTGGTGTCCACCTCTCCCGGCCGGGGACACCAGGTGAACGTAGGCGCTGCGCACACCTCCGGGGAGGTGCTGTGGTTCCACCACGTGGACACCCACGTCGACCCGGTGGCGCTGGGGCAGCTGCGGGCGGCTTTGGCCGACCCGGCCGTCGTCGGCGGCGGTCTGACGCTGCGGTTCGACCGTCGCAGCGCGGGCCTGGACTACGTCGCAGCCACCTCCAATGCCCGGGCGCGGCGGTTGCACTGGGTCTTCGGAGACCAGGCGATGTTCATTCGCCGGTCGGTGTTCGAGGAGCTGGGTGGGTTTCCCGAGTTGCCCTTGATGGAGGACCTGGAGATGTCGCGGCGCCTGGCGCGCGCCGGCCGGATGGTCCTGCTCCCCGCCACGTCGACGGCTTCGGCGCGCCGGTTCGACGAGCACGGCACGCTCCGGCTCCTGGTGTTCATGCAGTGGCTCAAGCTCCTCTACTTCCTCGGTGTCGACCCCGCTGACCTCGCCCGTCGCTACGCGGCCGGACCGCGGTGGCCGGTCGGCCGCCGATCTGCCCGTCGCCGGCCCGGCGTCCCGGCACACCCGGTCCCGGTCGCCGCGGGTAGATGGGACGCCCAGTGAGCACAGAGATGGCCGCGGCCAGCATCGGCGACCGACTCGACCGGCTGGCGTGGAGCCGCCGGCACACCACCATCCTGATCGCGCTGGGCGCCGGATGGATGTTCGACTCCTTCGAGGTGCAGGTCTTCTCCAGCGCCGTCGGACCGCTGGGGGACGAGTTCCGGGCCTCGGTGTTCGCCCGCGACGCCGTCCTGGCCGTCTGGCTGGTCGGGATCCTGCTCGGCGCCCTCGTCGGCGGCCGGCTCACCGACCGGTTCGGGCGGCGGCGGCTCTTCCTGGTCACCTTGCTCTGGTACGCCGGCTTCACCATGCTCACCGGCCTGGCCCCGTCGCTGGGCTGGGTGTACGCGCTGCGCTTCCTGGCCGCCCTCGGCGTGGGCGCCGAGTACGCGATCGTCAATGCCGCCATCGCCGAATTCATGCCCGCGCGGGTGCGCGGCCGGGCCAATGCGGTGGTGATGAACTTTTGGCCGGCCGGCGCGATCCTCGCCGCGCTGATGGCCTATCTGTTGCTGAACAGCGCGGCGCTCAGTGCGGGGCTCTCCTGGCGGTTGACGTTCGTGGTCGGCGGCCTGCTGGCCCTGGTGGTGCTGTTCTTCCGCCGTCGGATCCCGGAGTCCCCGCGGTGGCTGGCCGTCCGCGGCCGGCACGCCGAGGCCGACGCGATCGTCTGCGCGCTCGAGGCTGCGTCCGGGCAGCCGGCTTCGCCCGGCCACGCTTCTGCCGAGGTGGCGCCGCTCGCGACGGGTGCCGCGCTGCGGGAACTGGTCCGCCGCCATCCGGGACGGCTTGCCCTGGGCGCGAGCCTGGACCTGGCCGAGGCGTTCGGCTACTACGGCCTGTTCGCGCTGCTGTCGGTGGTCGTCCTCCCTCAGGTGCAGTTCTCTCAGGCCGAGATCCCGTTCTTCTACATCCTGGGCAATCTCGGTGCGCTGGCCGGCGGGCTGCTGATGAGCAGCTTCTTCGACCGGCTCGGTCACCGCCGGACGGTGCTGGGCTGCTACACCGCCGCTGCTGCCGGCGTCGGGTTCCTGGCGGCGGCGACGGCGACCGGCAGCGCTGCGTGGGTGACCGTGGCTTTCGTGGTGGCGAACGCCTGCGCCACCGCGGCCTGGACGTCGGCTTATCCGACGTTCACCGAGCTGTTTCCGACCCACCTGCGCGGCGCGGGCGTCGGGGCCTCGGTCGCCATTGGACGGGTCGGCGCGATCGTGGGCACCCTGCTGCTGCCCGCCCTGGCCACCACAGCCGGCGCCACCACCTCCTATCTGCTCGTCGTCGGATTCTGGCTCGCAGGGGCTGGCGCCATGGCGGTGTACGCGCGGCGGGGCGGCCCGGAGGCGGCCGGCCGGTCGCTGGAAGCCCTCTCCCCGCGGTCCGACCTCGCGACCACGGCCGCCTGACCACACCACCGGAAGACTGGAATGCCGCATCGGGAGAACGTGTCCATCGGCGTCGGCGACGTCGCCCTGACCGATGCCTCGGGCACCCGGACCGTCCTGGGCGGCCCGCCCGGGGTCCAGGTCGTGGTGCTGATGCGCCATCGGCACTAGCTGCCGTGCCAGCAGCACCTGGTCCAGGTGCAGAACGCGCACGACGATCCGCGGATCGGGCTGCTGCTGATCGGCTTCAGTCCCGCCGACCGGCTGGACCCCATCGCCCGCCGGCTCGGCTGGACCGGCGCCGTCCTCAGCGACCCCGACCGGGAGCTGTACCGGCGGCTGGGCATCGGCCGTGCACCGTGGTGGCGGGTCTACACCCCGGCCACGCTGGCCATCTACGTCCGTGCGCGGCGGGCCGGCCGGCGTCCTTCCCGGCCCACCGGTGAGGACACCCGGCAGCTCGGCGCGGACGCAATCATGGTCGGAGCAACGGTGCTGACACTGTGGCGTCCCCGCAGCCCGGACGACCGGCCATCCGCCGCCGACGTGCTCGACGAGGGCAGGCGGGCGCTGGCGACCGGCGGCCCGGCGAGTGATCCGGCGTGAGCGTCGGCGGCGGAGCAGGCGACGGGCACCGGCCGGATGAGGTCGATGTACTGGTCATCGGCGCCGGCCAGGCGGGCTTGGGAACGGCCTACTGGCTCCGCCGGTGCGGCATCGAGCGGCTGCTCGTCGTCGACGCACAGCCCGTCGGACAGAGTTGGCTGGACCGTTGGGACAGCCTCCGGCTGTTCACCCCTCACCGGTCCAGCGCGCTGCCGGGGTTGGCGTTCCCGGACGGTCCGCACCGGGCCCCCTCCCGGGTGGAGATGGCGCCCTACCTGAGTGCCTATGCCGCGCACCCGGGCCTGCCCGTGGAGACCGGGGTGCGCATCTCGCGGCTGACCGGAGATCCGGAAGGTCTCATGGCGTGGACCTCGACGGGTGCGAGCCTCCGGTCTGCACGCTGAGGTCGTCCAGCTGCACTCGGCTGCCTACCGCCGACCGAGCGACGTCCCGCCCGGCCCGGTGCTGGTCGTCGGCGGCGGCAACTCCGCCGCGCAGCTGGCGATCGAGCTGGCGGGGACGCACGAGGTGACCGTCGTCAGCTCCCGGCCCCTGTGGTTCCTGCCCGAGGGCGTCCTCGGGGTGAACATGTACTGGTGGACCCTGCTGACCGGCGTCCTCAACTCCGCCAGCACCTCACCGGTGTCGCGGTACGTCCAGCGGCGGGGCGACGCGATCGTCGGTCGGCAGGTGCGGGACCTGGCTGACAGCGGGCAGCTCCGGCTCCTGCCGCACCGCCTCGTGGCGGCGGAGGAACGGCGCGTCACCCTGGCCGACGGGACGTCGCTGCCGGTCACGTCGGTGCTGTGGTGCACCGGCTTCCGGCCCGACACCGCATGGGTCCAGCCCCGGGCGCCACGAACGCCGCCGGTACGCCGATCGACCAGGGCGGTGCGTCCCCTGTCCCGGGGCTGCACTGGGTGGGCCTGCCGTGGCAGACCCGGCTGAACTCCGCGATCATCGCCGGCGTCGACCGGGACGCCCGGGCAACGGCACAGCGCGTCGTGCGTTCGCTGCGGAGTTGACCGGCGTCCTCTGATCCAGGCGATGGTCAGCGGTGGCTGTCGAGCAGCGCCCGCCGCACCCGGACGACCGTTCCGGTCAGCAGCCGGGCCGCCGGGGCCGCCAGCCGCCCCTGGACGCGTTCCACCGCGGTATTCCATACGCCGTCGTTGTAGGTCGGATAGGCGTGCGTGGTGCCGGCCAGCGCCGAGGCGCGCATCCCGTGCCGGACGGCGAGGGTGAGCTCCCCGAGCGTCTCACCGGCCCGGGGGCCGACGACCGTGGCACCGACCAGACGACTTCGGCGGTCGAGGACCAGCGCGGTGAACCCATCGGTCTGCCCATCGGTCACGGCCCGGTCGAGATGGGTGTGCGCCGCCCGGTGCACGGTGCAGCCGGCCGGCGGGGCGGCGGTCGAGACCCCGACGGCGGCGAGCTCGGGATGGGTGTAGGTCACCCGGGGGACCACCGGATCGACACGGCGCCGCAGCCCGAGGACGGCGTTTGACGCGGCAAGGCTGCCGTGCACCCCGGCGGTGTGGGTGAACTGCGGGTGCCCGGTCAGGTCACCGGCGGCCCAGATCCGGGGGCTGGTGCTGCGCAGCGCGTCGTCCAGGACGACGGTGTGGTCGTCTCGAAGCTGGACGCCGGCGGCCGCGCAGCCCAGCTCATCGGTGCGGGGACGACGTCCCACGGCCACCAGCAGATCCTCGAAGGGCACGACCGCGTCGTCGGCGAGCAGCAGTTCACCGCCCTGGTCGTGGTGGGTGACTCCGGTGACGTGCTGTCCCAGCATCAGGCGCACGCCGTCGCGCCGCAGGGACTCGGCCACCAGCGAGGCGGCGTCCGGGTCCTCCTTGCCGAGCAGCCGGTCGGCACCCTCGACGAGGGTCACCTCGGCGCCCAGCCGGGCGAAAGCCTGGGCCAGTTCGCAGCCGATCGGGCCGCCGCCCAGCACGGCCAGCCGGGTCGGCAGGTCGGTCAGGTCCCACACCGTGTCACTGGTCAGCACGCGGCCAGGATCCAGGCCCGGGATCGGCGGCAGGGCTGGTGCCGCGCCGGTGGCCAGCAGTGCCTGCCGGAAGCGCACCGGCTGCCCGTCGACGTCGGCGGTGTCCGGGCCGGTCAGCCGTGCGGTGCTGAAGATCACGTGCACCCCAGCGGCGCGCAGTGCCTCCGGGGAGTCGACCGGGGCGATCGTGGCGATCGCTGCCTGCACGTGGGCCATCACCCGCGGAAAATCCACCCGGACACCGTCGACCTCCACCCCGAGCGGACCGGCGGAGCGGGCAGTCGCCGCGGCGGAGGCTGCGGCGAGCAGCGACTTGGACGGGACGCAGCCGGTCCACAGGCAGTCGCCACCGGTTCGGTCACGCTCCACGAGAAGTACCCGCGCACCCAGACCGGCCGCGGTCTTCGCCCCCACCATGCCCGCCGTGCCGCCGCCGACGACCAGCAGGTCCCAGACGCCGGACGGCACGGACGGGGACGCGGGCGCCGACGATGTGGCGGTCATCGGCGACCCTCCACGAGCTCGTCGACCACCCGGTGCATACGGTGCACCGCTGCCGGATCGGGACGCAGCCGTGCCGAGAGCCGCCACATCGCCCACCGCAGCGACCGGAAGTCCTCGACCGCGCTGGCGCAGCGGGCGCACTCGGCCAGGTGTGCTTCCAGGCGGGGGACCTCCGCCGGGTCCAGTGGGGCGGACGGATCGGCGTCGAGGTAGCGCTGCAGGCGGGCAGCGGTGAAGTGACAGGACAGCATCCGCCGGGCGCCGGCGATCATCGGACACTTCCTTCGCGGTCGGTGTGGGCACGGAGGTGGGTGCGCATCCGCTGGCGGGCCCGGCTCAGCCGGGACATGACCGTGCCCAGGGGGATGCCCAGGGTTTCGGCGACCTCGGCGTAGGTCAGCCCGTTGACGTCCACCAGGACGACGACGGTCCGGAACTTGGGGTCCAAGCTCCGGATGGCGCGCTCCAGGTCGTCGGGCAGGATGTCCCTCACAAGCTGCTCCTCCGGGCTTGGCTCGGCGAGGGCACCGAAGGCAGGACGCACCCCGGGCAGGATGCTGATGTCCTCGACGGTGTCCGGCCGGCGCCGACGGTTCATGTTGACGTGGGTGTTGCGCAGGATGGTCAGCAGCCAGGCCCGCGGATGCGCTCCGTCGAAGCCGTCCAGTGCCCGCCACGCACGCACCAGGCTCTCCTGGGTCAGGTCCTCGGCTTCGGCCCAGGATCCGGTGAGCGTGCGGGCGACCCGCAGCAGGATTTCGATCTCCGGCTCGACGTGGGCGCGGAACGACTCGGCCCGCCGAACGTCGGGATCAGCCGGCGGAGAGGACATGCCTCGGAAACCCGGTGATCGCCGCCACCTGTTCCCGGGCCGTCCCGGCGAGTCAGTTGATTTCTGAGTTTCCGGACGATGGGTCCTCGGCTGCCGCTTCGTTATCCATTCGTTGCCCCGTGCCCGCGTCCACCCGGATCCCGGGGTAACACAACGAGGCATGAGCTACGTCACTGATGACACAACGCATGCCGACCGTGCCGACGCAGGGCGGATGGCCCGTGGCTGGGCTGGGGCTTCGTCGCCGGCTTCCTGGCGGGAGGGCCGTTCATCGCGTTGAACGCCTGGTTCGCCGGCTCGATGGGGAACCCGCCGCTCACGCCCTTCCGGGTCGTCGCGACCATTGTGCAGGGGCCGCCGCCACCCCAGGCGACCATCTGGATCGGCATGCTGATCCACTCACTGCTGTCCGGCATCTTCGGGCTGGTGTTCGCCGCCCTGATCGCATCGATGCGGCGCCGGACCTCGCACGGCGCGCTGCTGTGGGCCGGGCTGATCTACGCCGGGCTGATCTACATCGTCGATTTCCAGGTGCTCGCCCGGTTCATCCACCAGTTCTCCGCCTTGCGGGCCACCAACCAGCCTCTCGAACTGGCCGCGCACCTCGTCTTCGGTGCCGTGCTGGTCGCGCTCCTTGCCCTGTGGGCCCCGCGCACCCGCGGGCGCCGCGCCGAGTAGGCCGGGCTGACCTGACCGGCTGCACCGGAGAGCAGCCTTGCTACAGATAGCGGCAGACGGTAGCCGGGTCGCAGGTCTCCGGGTCGGCGGCGGCGGTTCCGGCGTGTAGCCCGGCCACGGTGGCGCGGAGCTCGAGCAGGTCGGCGATCTGCCGGTCCAGGTCGGCCAGCCGGCGGCCGAGCAGGTGCTGGACGTGCTCGCAAGGGGCGTCGCCACTGTCGCGGATCTCGAGGACCTCCCGGATCTCGGCCAACGTCAACCCGGCGCCTCGGCTGCGGCGGATGAAGTCCAGGCGGGGGAGTGTCTCGTTCGAGTAGTCCCGGTAGCCGGCGCTGGTGCGCGCCGGTGGGGGAAGCAGCCCCGCCGTCTCGTAGAAGCGCAGCGCCTTGGTGCTGATGCCGGCGGCCGTGGCCACCTTGCCGATACGCACGGTCTCTCCTTCGTTCCTGGTGTCGGCTTGACCTTGCCCTGCACGGGAAGGTCCAGCCTGGACGCAATCGAGGAGGTCAGCAATGCGTGCAGGTGCGCAGCAGAGCCGCGACGAGGTCGACCTGGCGGTGATCGGGCCGGGTGGGGCGGGGCATGGCAGCGGCGATCGCCGCCCGGCAGGCCGGCGCCAGCGTCGTCGTGATCGAACGCGGCGTGCTGGGCGGCACGTGCGTCAACGTGGGGTGCGTGCCGTCGAAGACGCTGCTGGCCGCGGCGGGCGCGCGCCACGGTGCGGCGACCAACCCCTTCACCGGGGTGCCGACCTCGGCCGGGAAGGCCGACCTGGGTGCGCTCGTGGCGCAGAAGGACGAGCTGGTCGCCGGGATGCGTCAGGCCAAGTACGCCGACGTCGCCGGCGCCTATGGGTTCGAGGTGCTCGCGGGACACGCTCGCTTTCCGGATCCCTCCACCCTGGAGGTCGATGGTCACGCGCTGCGGGCGCGGGCCTGCATCGTGGCGACGGGTTCGGAGCCGGATCGGCCCGATCTGGCCGGGCTCGCCGAGGTCGAGTACCTGACCTCGACGACGGCCATGGAGCTGGCCGAGGTACCGGAGTCGCTGGTCATCATCGGTGGCGGCTACGTCGGCATGGAACAGGCGCAGCTGTTCGCGCACCTCGGCGCACACGTGACGATCGTCGGACGACTGGCTCCGCAGGCCGAGCCGGAGCTGACCGAGGTCCTGCGGGGCGTGTTCGCCACCGATGGCGTCGAGGTGGTCGAGGAGCGGGCCAGCGCGGTCGCCGGCAGCGCGGCACAGATCACGGTGACCACCGCGTCCGGCCGGCGGGTGAACGGCCATCGGCTGCTGGTCGCCACCGGCCGCCGCGCCCGCACCGACGGCCTCGGGCTGGCAGGCGCCGGAGTGCGCACCGATGAGCGCGGCTCCGTCGTCGTCGACGAGGGCGAGCGCACCTCCAATCCCCGCATCTACGCCGCCGGCGACGTCTCCGGCGCACCGCAGTACGTCTACGTCGCCGCCGCGGGCGGTCGGGTCGCGGCGCTCAACGCGCTGGCAGCCGACCCGGCGGCTCCCGCGGCCCGAGTGGACTACACCGGGCTGCCCAGCGTCGTGTTCACCCGGCCGCAACTCGCCTCGGCCGGATGGAGCGAAGCGGAGGCGTTGCGGCGGGGGCGCCGCTGCGAATGCCGGATCCTGCGGTTGGACGATGTGCCTCGCGCGCTGGTCCAGCGGGACACCCGGGGTGCGGTGAAGGTGATCGCGGACGCCGACACCGGGCGGCTGCTCGGCGTGCACGCCCTGGCCGACGGCGCGGGCGAGATGATGCTGGCCGCCACCTACGCCATCAAGGCCGGGATGACCGTCGACGACCTCGCCGACACCTGGGCGCCCTATCTGACGATGGCCGAGAGCCTGCGGATCGCCGCGGGCCTGTTCCGCAACCAGCTGCCGACCTCCTGCTGTGCCTGATCGGCGCCAGCAGCACTCGACCGGTCAAGGCGCTCAGCACCACCACACATGGCACGCGAAGGGAGACATCATGACCGAGCAGGTCGACGTCGCAGTGATCGGGATGGGACCGGGAGGTGAGGTCGCCGCCAGCCGGCTGCTGGCCGCCGGCAAACGGGTCGCGGTGATCGAACGCGAGCTGATCGGTGGCGAGTGCGCCTACTGGGCGTGCATCCCGTCCAAGACGGTGCTCCGGCCGCCGGAAGCCGCCGGTGCGGCCGATCGCGCCGCGGGAGCCGGGGGCGCACGGCTGGACTGGCCGCAGGCGCGGGAGTACCGCGACTACATGGCCCGCCACCTCGATGACTCCGGTCAGGTCAGCGGCTACGCCGAGCAGGGCGCGCTGGTGCTCAAGGGCGAGGCCCGGCTGCTGGCTCCCGGGCGCCTGGAGGTCGCCGGCCGGGAGGTGCGTGCCGACCACGTCGTCCTCGCGACCGGCTCGGAAGCCGTCGTCCCGGCCATCGACGGCCTCGATGAGGTGACTGTCTGGACGAACCGGGAGACCTACACCGCCGCGGACCTGCCCGCCCGGGCGGTCATCGTGGGCGGCAGCGCGGTCGGCATCGAGACTGCGCAGTTCCTGACCCGCTTCGGGGTACAGGTTACCGTCGTCCAGCGCGGGGACCGGCTGCTCGGCCGGGAGGAGCCCCGCGTCGGGGAGCTCGCGCGGACCGCCCTGCAGGCGGCCGGAGTCGACGTCCGCACCGGCACCAGCCCCCGGCGCGCCCACCGGGAAGGCGCCGACAGCGTGCTGGACCTCGAGGACGGCAGCCAGGTCCGTGGCGATGTGGTCATCGTCGCCACCGGGCGCCGGCCGCGGACCGATGGCCTCCGCCTGGAACGTGCCGGTGTGCGCCTCGGCAGCTCGGGCGGGATCGTCGTCGACGAGCACTGCCGCGCCGCCGACGGAGTGTGGGCGCTCGGCGACGTCACCGCCGTCATGCCCTTCACCCACGTGGCCAAGTACCAGGGGCGCATCGTCGCCGACGCGATCCTCGGCCGGCCGCGCGCCGCCCGGTACGACGGCATTCCCCGGGTGGTGTTCGCCGACCCGGAGATCGCTGCCGTCGGACTCACCCAGGCCCAGGCCGACGAGCGCGGGCTGCACACGACCGCGGCCGAGGTCGACCTGGCCCGGTCGCTGGCCCGGCCCTGGACCTACGAACGCGACCCCCGGGGCCGGCTCGGCCTGCTCGCCGACACCGACCGCCGCGTCCTGGTCGGCGCCTGGGCGGTGGCACCCCAGGCGGGGGAGTGGATCCACCAGGCCGCCATGGCGATCCGGGTCGGGATCCCTGTCGACACCCTGCTGGACCAGGTCGCCCAGTTCCCCACCTACAGCGAGGGCTATCTCACCGCGCTGGAGGCGCTGGACATGTGAGTTCTGCACAGGGTGCGGCTGCATGGCGACGGATGAGGAGGTCCCGAAACGGGAACCGACAAGAAGCGGACGTCGGCGGACCACAAGGCCGAGAGATCGTCACTCGCCGGACTGCTGCGCCAGCCGGCCTACCGACGGCTGTGGACGGCGCGGACCGTGTCGCAGTGGGGAGATGCCTTCAACACCGTCGCCCTGGCCCTGCTGGTCTACTCACTGACCGGTTCAGGCCTGGGAGTGTCCGGCGTGGTGATCGCCGAGATCATTCCGGTCCTCGCGCTGGCGCCGCTGGCCGGCGCGCTCGTCGACCGGTGGCCGCGCGTGCGGGTGATGGTCGGCGCCGACCTGGCCCGCGGGGCGCTCGCCTTCGTGCTGCCGTTCGTCGACGGCAGTGTGGTGCCGGTCTACGCCGTCGCCGTCGGGCTCTCGGCGGGGGCGGTGTTCTTCAACCCGGCCGCGCAGTCCGTGGTCCCGGCCATCGTGCGGGAGCGGGAGTTGGTCGCGGCCAACAGCGGGCTGTGGAGCGCGGCGGTCATCTCCCAGATCGTGCTGGCTCCGTTGGCGGGCGTCGTAGTCGCCGCCTTCGGCTTCAGCTGGGCGTTCTGGGTCAACGCCGCCAGTTACCTGCTGTCCGCGCTGGTCCTTCGCCGGCTGGCGCTGCCCGCCGCCCCGGCGCCGGGCGAGCGCGGGTCCTGGTATCACCAGGCGCGGGAAGGCATGTCGGCGATCACCGGGCATCCGCTCCTGCGCGCCCTGGCCGCCGGGCAGTTCCTCGCCGCGCTGTCGGCCGGCGCCACCGGCGCCCTGCTCGTCGTGCTCGCCCGCGACCACCTGCACCTCGGCGCCGGGAACTACGGCCTGCTGCTCGGCGCAATCGGTGTCGGCGCCGCAGCCGGTCCCTTACTGCTCGCCAGGCTCACCGACAACCCCCGCCAGCCGGGATACGTCCTCGGCCCGTTCCTGCTGCGGGCCGCCGTCGACGCCGTCCTGGCTACCGTGACCGGCCTGGTGCCGGCGATGGCGGCCCTGATCGCCTACGGGCTGGGCACCTCCACCGGGGCGGTCACCTTCAACTCCTTGCTGCAGACCGAGACTCCCGAACGGTTGCGCGGCCGGGTCTTCGCCGGCTTCGACGTCCTCTGGCAGTCCGGCCGGCTGCTGTCCCTGCTCCTGGGTGGCCTGCTCGCCGACGTGCTCGGCATCCGCGCTGTCTACTACCTGGGCGCCGGACTTCTCGTCGCCGCCGCGGGCGTCGGATGGACCGGACTCCGGCGGCGCAGCTGACCGGGTCGGACGGGACCGGCATCCCGTCCGACCGCGCTCAGCGCTGTGGAGGACCTCGACGGTGCTGTCCGGGGTGAACGGCCGGCCGGGTCCGCTTCCACACTGTGGGTCCGTGACCCATCGACATCACGGCGTGGTGTGCGCGCCCGGCAGGGATCGAACCTGCGACCAAGTGCTTAGAAGGCACCTGCTCTATCCACTGAGCTACGGGCGCTCGGCGACAGATCATCGCATCGCCCCGGCGGCCCGTGCGTCGCCTCAGCCTGAATCCAACGTCGAGGTAGTCGCGTAACTGCGCGTCGGAATGCACGAATCCCCCTTCGGGTAGGGGCGGCGATGCGGTTCGCCTCAGGCCGGCGTCGTTCGTGCAGCAGGGCATCCGTTGGATGCAACTGTCTCATCGGCGCCGGTCGCCCGGGCCGTGGTCAGCGTCTCGGTGCGCAGCCGGGCCGCACCCCGGGCGGAGTTGGTCCCGCCGGCGTCGCCTCGGCTGGCGGCGATCACCGGCGGCGTGGACGCGATGGACAGCAGCGCGTCCCGCGCACGCCGGCGCCCTGCTTGGCGTAGCCGTGGGCTTACCAGATGATGTCATCGAGGTCGACGTAGGAGACTCGTTCGGCGCCGGCCGGCAGCGGCGTGCAGTGCGCCGGGCGGTCAGGAATGCCGCGGCCACGCTGTCCAGTTGGCGGACGTGGCCGAAGGTGAACGACCGCAGGAATGTGCCCAACGTCGACGGTGTCCGAATCCCGGTGGACAACCGGGTCATGCCGCCGTGCCGCAGCCGGCGGGCTGAACGGGAACGGACTGGTGCTCGTGCGGGCCGGCTCGGCTACACCTACGACATGGTCGCCGCGGCACGCCGCGGCGGAGCCAGGTTCTCCGTCACCGCCCGGATGACCGCCACCGGGCGTCCCTAGGGCTGTCCGGCCCAGGGATCGCCGGCTTCCGCCGCACGCACGCGCAGGCACAGGCGGCCCGCCGCGTGGCCTCCGCGGAGACGACACCGGCGATCAGCTTCGGCGACGAGGGCGTGGCGATCACCTCGCTGCTGGCGAACGACGTGGACTCCACCCGGGCATGGGTGGCCGAGGTGTTGGGCCCGTTGGCCATCGACACCGCGGCCACCCGCCTGCTCCGGGAGACGCTGCGGGTGTTCTTGCTGAACGGTGAGAACTACACGGACACCGCCGCCGCCATAAACTTGCACCGCAACACCGTCCAGTACCGCGTCACCAAGGCGTCGCAGCACAGCGGAGCGCCCGTCAGCTCCAGCTGGGTCGACCTGGCGGTGGCGCTCAACGTCTGCCACTTCCTCGGCCCCGCCGTGCTGGACGTCGTCACGACCCGAGGTTGACCATCACTTGCTTGACCTGGGTGTAGTCCTCGAACCCGTACATCGACAGGTCAATTCCGTAGCCGGAGTGTTTGCGGCATCTCGGCGACCAGCGGGATGTGCGTGTTCACCCACACGCAGCCGAAGTCCAGCCGCTTGGTCATCCGCATCGCGCGGCCCAGGTCCTACGCGGCAACGTTCCTCGCCGCGGCGCTGAGCGGGCTTTTCCTCTTCTACGGGTTCGAGGCGTGCGGCGACGTGGCCGAGGAGGTCGCCGACCCGACCCGGCGCATCCCGCGGGCGATGATCCTGACGATCCTGGTGGGCGGCGTCTCCGGGTTGCTGTCCTTCGCCGGCTACGTGCTCGCCGCACCCGACCTGCAGGCGATCGTGGCCGGCACCGACGCCGACCCGATCCCGACGATCCTGGTGAACTCCCTGGGCACCCTGGGCACCGTGGGCGCCAAGGCCTTCCCGGTCATCACGGTGACCGCCTTCATCTCCTGTGTGCTCTCGCTCCAGGCGGCCGGCAGCCGGCTGCTGTACGCCTTCGCCCGCGACCGGATGCTGCCGGGGAGCCGGTGGCTCTCGCACGTGTCGGACAAGCACTCCGTGCCCACCAACGCCCTGGCGGTGGTCTGCGTCGTGCCGATCCTGATCGCGCCGTTCGTGTTCTGGCGGCCGGACACCCTCGCCCGGGTGACCGCGTTCGCGGTGCTCGGCATCTACGTCGCCTTCCAGGCCGTCGTGCTCGCCGTGCTGCGCTAGCGGCTCAAGGGCTGGCGCCCGGCCGGCCTGTGGAACTTCGGCTCTTGGGGGATGGTGGTCAACGTCGTCGCGCTGGCCTATGGCGTGTTTGCCATCGTCCTGCCCTGCAGCCGGCGGACACCGACGCGTTCCTCGACCGGTGGATCGTGCTCATCGGGCTGCTCGTGGTCGGCGGCGCCGGGCTGCTCTACCTGTTCATCGCCCGCCCGGACCGCAACTCCGAGGACGTTCCCGAGGGCGATGCGATCGAGGTGGCCGCCCAACTGCGCCGGATCCGGGCCCGGGCCGGGTCGACAGCGCCCGCGGAGGAGCTGCGCTGACGTCGTCCCTCGCCGGCTGAGGGGCTGACCGCCGCCGGTCGCCGCCCGTGCCGTGGAGCACGGGCGGCGGCCTGCCCGCCGGGCGGGTCGGCCGGATCAGGACGGCCGCTGGACCTCCGGTCGCGGCGGTGCGGTTCCCCCGGCGGCAGTCTCGGACCCCGGCGCGGACGCCGGGGGAGCCCAGGTCCCGGCCGAGCAGGTTCCCGACCCGCCGGATCCGCTTGCGCAGGGTGTGCCGGTGCACGCCCAGCCGGACGGCCGCGGGCTCCCACTGCCCGTGGTGGGCCAGCCAGGTGCGCAGCGAGTCGATCAGCTGACCGCCGCCGGCCACGTCGGCGGCCACCACGGGGGCCAGCAGTGCCTCGGCGAACGCGCGGGTGCGGTCGGGGTCCAGCAGCGGGGTGAGGCCCAGCCCGGCCAGGTCGGCGAAGTGGGTGACGGAGGACCCGCCCAGCCGGCTCTGCTCGGCGGCCTGCCGGGCCTGCCGGGTGCCGGCGGCCAGCTGGGCCCACGGCACGGCCGGGGAGATGCCGACGGCCACCCCCGGCACCCGGTCGGGCAGGACGGCCAGCCGCTGCGCGAGTTCCCCCGCGTCGGTGACCAGCAGCACCAGGGCGTCGTCCAGCTCGGCGGAGAACAGCGGCTCCCGGGCGTGGGCCGCCGCGTCGGCGGCGACGTCGACCGCCGCAGAGCGGTGCTCGGGGCTCCCCAGGACGGCGAGGACCCGCAGCGGACCGGTGGGCAGGTGTTCGCCCAGCGCCTCCACCGCCGGTGCCACCACGGCCTCCTCTCCGGCCAGCAGCATCCGCAGCAGCGCGGCCCGCAGCGCCGCCGTCGCCGTGTCCAGCGCCCGGGACTGCTCCAGGCGCAGGGTCAGCAGCAGGGCGGCGGCGTTGACGACGTGCCGGTCGGCCGCCGGCACCGGGCCGGGCAGCCCCACCGCGAGGAAGCCGCGGGTGCGGGGACCGTTGCCCAGGGACTGCAGCAGCACCGACTCCCCGGGCCGGGACAGGGCGGCGCTGCTCGGGGCACGGACCACCCGCAGCCGGTCGACCTCCGCGGCGAGCCCCGCCGCGCGCCCCAGCGCAGCCGGCGGCCGCGCCTCCAGGGGTGTGCCGGCGGCGTCCATCAACAGTGCCCAGCCCCCCACCTGGCGGGCCACCCGGTCCACCACGGTCGCCGGGGCGCCCGGCGCCAGCGCGGCCCGGGTGAGCTCCTGCAGAGCGGTGGAGGTGCGGCTGACCGCGGCGTACTCCTCGGCCGCCAGCGCGGCCGACACTGCCCGGGACAGCGCGATGAACGGGATCTCCCGGGGGACCTCCAGCACCGCCAGCCCGCAGGCGTCCGCCGCGGCGACCAGCTCGGCGGGCACCGTGCCGTGGCTGATCCCGGTGCCCATGCCCAGGCCGACGACGCCGGCGTCGGCCAGCCGCCGCACGTAGACGGCGAGCTGCGGTCCGCAGGCCAGGGCCAGGCCGGTGGTCAGGAGCAGCTCGCCACCCTCGAGGAAGGGCGTGGGGTCGGTCAGCTCGCTGACGTGCACCCAGGACACCGGACGGTCCACGGGTGCGGCGGTGGTGTGCAGGGTGAGCGCGAGCGCCGGGTTGTCGAGGAGCTGGGAGACGGTGACCGGCACAGGGCGACCTTCGACGGAGTGGACACTGGGGTGGCTGCGGAACGCCGGTCTGGACGGTACCGCCGGTCACGTGCGCGACCGCACCCTTGCAGCACGCCCGTCCCCCGTCCGGGGGCAGCGCACTGCAAGGAGGCAGCGATGACCGACGTGCTCACCGGACCGGCGAGCGTCACCCAGGAACGCCGACTGGTCACCGAGGTCCCCGGTCCTCGCTCGCGCGAGCTGCTGGAGCGGCGCACCGCCGCGGTCGCCTCCGGCGTCGGGCTCACGCTGCCGGTCTTCGTCGAGCGCGCCGGTGGGGGAGTGGTCGTCGACGTCGACGGCAACTCACTGATCGACCTGGGCTCCGGGATCGCCGTGGTCAGCGTGGGCAATGCTGCCCCCCGGGTCGTCGAGGCGGTCCAGGCGCAGGTGGCAGCCTTCACCCACACCTGCTTCATGGTGACGCCCTACGAGGGCTACGTCGCCGTCTGCGAGGAACTCTCCCGGGTCACGCCCGGCGATCACGCCAAGAAGTCGGCGCTGTTCAACTCCGGGGCGGAGGCCGTGGAGAACGCCGTCAAGATCGCCCGGCACGCCACCGGGCGGCAGGCGATCGTGGTCTTCGACCACGCCTATCACGGCCGCACGAACCTGACGATGGCCCTGACCGCGAAGAACATGCCTTACAAGCAGGGCTTCGGGCCGTTCGCCACCGAGGTCTACCGGGTGCCGATGTCCTACCCGTACCGCGACGAGCCCGGCCTGACCGGGCCGAAGGCCGCCGCCCGCGCACTGGCGCTGGTGGAGGCCCAGGTGGGCGCGGGCAACGTGGCTGGGGTGCTCATCGAGCCGATCCAGGGCGAGGGCGGTTTCGTCGTCCCGGCCGAGGGCTTCCTGCCGGCGATCGCCGACTGGTGCCGGGCGTCCGGGGCGCTGTTCGTCGCCGACGAGATCCAGACCGGCTTCTGCCGCACCGGCGACTGGTTCGCCTGCGAGGCCGAGGGCGTCGTCCCCGACCTGATCACCACCGCCAAGGGCATCGCCGGTGGGCTGCCGCTGGCCGCGGTCACCGGCCGGGCCGAGCTGATGGACGCCGTCCACTCCGGTGGCCTGGGCGGCACCTACGGCGGCAACCCGGTGGCATGCGCGGCGGCGCTGGCCACCATCCAGACGATGCGCGAGCAGGATCTCGCCGGTGCCGCCCGGGCCATCGAGGCGACGATGCTGCCCCGGCTGCGCGCGCTGCAGGAGCGCACCGGCGTGATCGGCGACGTCCGGGGCCGCGGCGCGATGATCGCTATTGAGCTGGTTCGGCCGGGCACCAGCGAGCCCGACGCCGAGCTGACCGGGCGGATCGCCCGCGCCTGCCACGCGCAGGGGGTCGTCGTCCTGACCGCGGGGACCTACGGCAACGTGCTGCGTTTCCTGCCGCCGCTGGTGATCGGTGAGCACCTGCTCACCGAGGCGCTCGACGTCCTGGACGCCGCCTTCGCCCAGGAGGCGGGGGCCCGCTGAGCGCTCGCTGACCCCGCACGCACGTCGGGTCCGGCTCCTCGTACGGAGGAGCCGGACCCGAGGTGCCTGTTCAGACGTCGATGCCGGCCCACGCCGGAATCCTTCACCCCGCCGTAGGGCATCTGGTCGGCCCGGAAGCTGGGCACGTCGCCGATGACGACCCCGCCGAGGTCCAGCACCTGGGCGGCCCGGAAGGCGACCTGGAGGTCGGCGGTGAAGACGCCGGCCTGCAGCCCGAACCGGGAGTCGTTGACCCGGTCGAAGCCCTCGTTCACCGAGTCCACGGTCTCCAGGACGACGACCGGCCCGAAGACCTCCTCGCAGGACACCTTCGCGGTTGCCGGGACGCCGGTCAGCACGGTCGGCGCGTAGCTAGCGCCCTCGCGGACCCCGCCGGTGAGCACCCGCGCCCCAGCGGCCACGGCCTCGTCGACCCAGCTCTCCACCCGCCGGGCGGCATCCTCGTCGATCAGCGGACCGACGTCGGTGGCGTCGTCGGCCGGGTCGCCGTTGGCCAGCTTCCCGACCGCCTCGACGACGCGCGTGGTGAGCGCGTCGGCGATGTCCCGGTGCGCGTAGACCCGCTGCACCGAGATGCAGGACTGGCCGGCCTGGTACATCGCGAAGGTGGCGATCCGTCCGGCGGCCCAGGCCAGTGCCGTCTCCCCGCCCTGGTCGGGTCCCACCACGACGGCGGCGTTGCCGCCCAGCTCCAGGGTGACGTGCTTGCGCGGCACGGAGTCCCGGATCGACCAGCCCACCGGCACCGATCCGGTGAAGGAGACGACCGGCAGGCGCGGGTCGCGCACCAGCTCGGCGGCGACCTCGTTGGGCACCGGCAGCACCGACCAACTGCCCTCGGGCAGGTCGGTCTCGGCCAGCAGCTCACCGAGCAGCAGCGCCACCAGCGGGGTCGCCGGCGCGGGCTTCAGCACGATGGGCGCCCCCACGGCGATGGCCGGCGCCACCTTGTGCGCGACCAGGTTGAGCGGGAAGTTGAACGGCGCGATGCCGAGCACCGGGCCGCGCGGCACCCGGCGGACCAGGGCCATCCGGCCGGTTGCGGCCGGGTCGGTGTCCAGCCGCTGCAGGGTCCCCGACCACCGGCGGGCCTCCTCCGCGCCCCAGCGGAAGGTGGACCCGGCGCGGGCCACCTCCAGCCGGGCCCACTTCAGCGGCTTGCCGGACTCCGCGGTGATCAGCCGGGCGAACTCCTCGCCGCGCTCGGCGATCCGGCGGGAGACGTGGTCGAGCGCGGCGGCGCGTAGCGACGCCGGGGTGGCGGCGAACGGTGCCCGCGCCCGGTCGGCGGCCTCGAGCGCCTCCTCGACGTGGACGGCGGTGGCCAGCGTGGTGCGGCCGGCCTCCGAACCATCGTGCGGAGAGCGCACCTCGAGCGCGGAGTTGCCGGTCGTCGGTCGACCGGCGACCCAGTAGGGCAGGGACGTGTGCACGGCAACTCCTCGGGTGCGGCGGTGTGGTGCCCGCACGCTGCCGGACCCGCCGCCGCTGTGGGCGTGCCGATGTGGACAGGCCCCAGCGGCCCGGGGCGCCACAGTGGCGTCTCACGGTGGTTCCACTTCGTCGCTACGGTCTCGCCGTGCCGGCCACCGGGCCGGCACCTGACCGGTGCGAGAGAGCAGGAAAAGCCGTGGCGAACGCGCGCAGTGACACCCCGAAGGTCGGGGGCGTCGAGGTCCGCTCCATCGACTACGTCCCGCTGGACGAGCGGCACGGGAAGCTGTCCGACCTCGGACCGCTGTGGTTCATGAGCAACGCCCAGATCGCCACCCTGGCCGTGGGGCTGATCAGCATCACCAGCGGCGGCAACCTCATCTGGTCGCTGATCGCCATCATCAGCGGCGCGCTGATCGGCACGTTCTTCATGGCGTTCCACTCCGCGCAGGGCCCGCAGCTCGGCCTGCCGCAGATGATCCAGTCGCGGCCGCAGTTCGGGTACATCGGCGCCCTGCTGGTCTGGCTGTTCGCCTACCTGCAGTACGCCGGGTTCAACATCTTCAACACGGTGCTGGGCGCCCAGGCGCTGAGCACGACCATCCACGGCAGCCCGAAGCTGTGGATCGTGATCGTGACCGCGGTGGCCTTCGTCATCGCGCTCGTGGGCTACGACCTGATCCACCGCTTCGAGCGCTACCTCGCCTACGGCTTCCTGCTGATCTTCGGGATCTTCACGATCGGCGCCCTGGTGACCCTGGACTTCCCGGCCGGGGCCTTCTCCCTCGGCGGCTTCTCCTGGACGCCGTTCCTCGCGCAGTTCGGCGTGGTCGCCGGCTACCAGATCAGCTGGGCCATCTACGTGTCGGACTACTCCCGCTACCTCCCGCCGGACGTCACGGTGCGCAAGACGTTCCTGTGGACCTACTGGGGCTCGGCGCTGGGCGCGATCTGGCTGATGTGCCTGGGCACGGTGCTGGCGGCGGCGGTCTCCAGCGGCGAGGCCTTCGACACGATTACGGCCATCAACGACGCCGGGGACCGGGTGTTCACCGGCTTCGGCGCGATCGTGCTCATCTTCTCCACCCTGGGTCTCATCTCGGTCACCGCGCTGAACATGTACGGCGGGTCGCTGACGCTGATCAGCGCCATTGACTCCTTCCGCAAGGTGCGCCCGACGCTGGCCGTCCGCATCGTCACCATCGCCGTCACTGCCGGGCTGTCGCTGATCGGTGCCCTGGGCGCGTCGGAGGACTTCCTCGGCAACTTCGAGAGCTTCCTGCTCCTTGTGCTCTACCTGTTCATCCCGTGGACGGCGGTGAACCTCGTCGACTACTTCATCGTCCGGCGCGGGCACTACGCGATCGCGGAAATTTTCAACCCGCGCGGCATGTACGGCCGCTGGGGCTGGCGCGGCATCGGGTCCTACCTCGTCGGGTTCGCGGTGATGGTGCCGTTCTTCAGCACCGGGGAATTCACCGGCTTCATCGCGCAGGCGTTGGGCGGCGCGGACCTGTCGCTGTTCGTCGGCCTGCCGGTCGCCGGCGTCCTCTACTACGTGCTGGGGAAGTCGATCGACGTGGCGGCGGAGACCCGGGTGGCCGAGGCGGAGGCGGCCGAGCTGGAGGCCGCCGCCGGCCGGCACGAGGCCCTCGGCTCGTGATCGGTCTGCTCGCGCAGCAGCTGCGCGACCGGGAGGTCTCCGCGCGGGAGCTCGTCGAGCGGTCCCTGGCGCTCATCGAGGCCGGCAACGGCCGGATAAGGGCGGTTGTCGCGCTGCGCGCGGAGCGGGCCCTCGCCGAGGCGGCTGACGCCGACCGGGCGCGGGCGGCGGGGGAGACCCTCGGCCCGCTGGCCGGGCTGCCGGTCCTGGTCAAGGACCTCGAGGACGTCGCGGGCATGACGACCACCCGGGGCTCGCTGCTGCACGCCGACGACGCACCGGCCGCGGCCGACGGCCTGGTGCCCGGCCGGCTGCGCGCGGCCGGGGCGATCGTCGTGGGCAAGACCAATCTGCCCGAGGCCGCGTTCGAGGCCTACACGGCCAACCGGCTCTTCGGCGTCACCCGCAACCCGTGGGATCTCGACTGGTCGCCCGGCGGGTCCAGCGGCGGGTCGGCCGCCGCACTGTCGGCCGGGATGGTGCCGATCGCCACCGCGACCGACGGGGGCGGTTCGGCGCGCATCCCGGCGGCGTTCTGCGGGCTGGTCGGGCTGAAGCCGACCAACGGCATCGTCGGCCGGGGACTGCTGCCGTCCTGGATCGACCTGTCCACCGACGGCCCGATGGGCCACTCGGTCGCCGACGTGGCCGGCCTCCTCGACGTCATCAAGGGGCCGGTGGCCGGTGACCCGAGCGCCCTCCCGCGGTGGGAGCCGGGTCCGCTGCCCGCCCGGGTGCGGCTGCTGGCCGCCCCGCGCACCGTCGACTGGGGCCCGCTGGACCCCGACCTGCAGCGCGCCTTCGACGACGCGCTGGCCGTGCTGGACCGGGAGCTCGGGCTGCCCGTGGAACTCGTCGAGCCCGCCGCGGTGACGCCGGCGGGCAACGCCGACGAGGACTGGTTCACGATCTGCTGCACCGAGCAGGCCCACGAGGTGGGGCGTGCCCGGCTGGCGGAGCAGGCCGACCGGTTCGACCCGGTGTTCCTCGACCACATGCGCGCCGGCCTGGAGGTCTCGATCGACGAGTACCTCGCCGTCCGGCGGCGGCGCTTCGACCACACCCGCGCCCTGGATCGGCTGCTCGGGGACGACGGCGTCCTGGTCACCCCCACGCTGGCCATGACCGCGCAGCACGCGGACGGCCGGATGGTGGGTGCGGCTGAGCCCGGCACCCCGGCCGACGCGCTCAACACCTGCCTGCAGAACATCACCGGCGCCCCGGCGCTCTCCCTGCCGGCCGGCCGGCTGCCGGGCGGGCTGCCGTTCGGGGTGCAGCTCACCGGCCCCCGCTTCCGCGACGACCTGCTGCTCTCCCTGGGTGCCCGGTGGGAGCAGGTGCGGCCGTGGCCGTGGTACGCGCCGGGCTTCGAACCGCTGGCCGCTCAGCCGTGACCGGGCCGGGTGCCCGCCGGGCCCCGGCTGCCATCCCCTCACACGGGCGGGCCATCGTGGTACCCGACCGCCGCCACCGACCCCATCAGGAGGGCAACGCATGACCGACGAGCTGCCCCGCGTCACCGTCGACGGGCGCGTCGGCCCGGTCGACGCCAGCCTCGTCCCGCGCTTCGTCGGCCCGGCGACCTTCGCCCGGCTGCCGCGGCTGGACCAGGTGTCCGACGTCGACGTGGCCATCGTCGGCGTCCCGTTCGACGCCGGGGTCAGCTACCGGCCCGGCGCCCGGTTCGGCCCGGCGCACGTGCGCGAGTCCTCCCGGCTGCTGCGCCCCTACAACCCCGCGTTGGACGTGGCGCCGTTCGGGCTGCAGCAGGTCGCCGACGCCGGTGACCTCGCGGTGAACCCGTTCTCCATCGACGAGGCGGTCGCGCAGGTGGAGCGCGGCGCCGACGCGTTGCTGGAGCGCGCCGGCCGGCTGCTGACCATCGGCGGCGACCACACGATCGCCCTGCCGCTGCTGCGCTCGGTGGTGCGCCGGCACGGCCCGGTCGCCGTGGTGCACTTCGACGCGCACCTGGACACCTGGGACACCTACTTCGGCGCGGCCTACACCCACGGGACCCCGTTCCGGCGGGCGTCGGAGGAAGGCCTCATCGACCGCGAGGCGAGCATGCACGTCGGCATCCGCGGCCCGCTGTACGCGGCCAGCGACCTGTCCGACGACACCGCCCTCGGCTTTTCGGTGGTGCACGCCCGGGAACTGGAGGACCTCGGCTCGCGCGGCGTGATCGAGCGGATCCGGGCCCGGGTGCTGGACCGGCCGGTGTACGTCTCGGTCGACATCGACGTCCTGGACCCGGCGTTCGCCCCGGGCACCGGCACCCCTGAGTCCGGTGGCCTGCTCAGCCGCGAGCTGCTCGCGGTCCTGCGGGGCTTCGGCTCGATGCGGCTCGTCGGGGCCGACATCGTCGAGGTCGCGCCGGCCTACGACCACGCCGAGATCACCGGTATCGCCGCCTCGCACGTCGCCTACGAGCTGCTGTCGGCCATGGCGCTGACGGGTGGACGGCCTGCCTGACCTCCGCCATCCCGGTCGCCGCCCACGAGTCGGGCGAGGAGCGGGCCCCGTTGACCACCGCCGACGACGACCACCTGAGCATCGTGGGCGCGAGCCAGCAGGTGCCGGTGGGGCTGTGGCACCGGGCGTCGGAGCGGCCGGCGCACTGGCCGGAGGGGACGACGCTGGCCGCGCTGCACCCCGGCGGGCAGCCGTTCCCGGCGGTGACCCGGCTGCACCGCACAGCGCCGAACAACGTGTCGGTCACCGACGCGAGCGGAGCGATCCGGACCTACCGCGCCGCGGTCTTCACCGCGCAGAGTTGCATGCTGCTGTCCCGGATCTCCTGCGACGAGGACCTCTTCCCGATCGACCACTGAACGGCGATCGAGCAAATCCACTACATGGGCTCGGCGAAGCTGTTCTGCCTGGTCGACCGACCGTTCTGGAAGGACGTCGACCCGCAGACCGGCCGGCACCGGATGAGCATGACGCTGTCGGACCGGATGACCCGGGGCACGTACCTGCTCGACCGGGGCGAGGGCCGCCCGGGGCCGATCTGCCTGTCCTACACCTGGGCCGACGACTCGCTGAAGTGGCTGCCGCTGTACGGCGAGGAGCGGACGGAGGTCATGCTCGCGTCGCTGCGGGAAATCTACCCGGACGTGGACCGGTGGCTCCACATCATCGCCTCACCGGTGACGGTGTCCTGGGAGGCCGAACGCGACTTCATGGGCGCGTTCGAGGCCAACCTCCCCGGCCGCCACCGGTACCAGCGGCGGCTGTCCACCCACTTCGTGCAGGAGGACCTGCCGGAACGGTTTCACGGGCTGTTCCGGGCCGGGGACGACGTGTCCTGGACCACCGGCTGGGCCGACGGCGCGGTGCAGACGGCGCTCAATGCGGTCTGGGGGGGTGGTCCACCACCTCGGGGGTGCCAGTTACCCGGACAACCCAGGCCCGGGTGACCTGTTCGACCAGCTCGCGCCCGTGCGGCCGCCGGAGGACTGAGTAGCCGCCCCGCGCGCCGGCAGGCATCGAACCTGCGACCGAGTGCTCAGCAGCGGACGGCGACTGGCGCTGTGCCCGCCGGCGTCCTGTCGGATCGCTCACCCGCTGCTTCAAGCGTTCTGACCACAGTTGTCCGGTCACTGCCCACTGGGCCGGAGCGGCGCCGAGCCCGCCCCGGGATGAGTCGGAGGGCCACGCCGGGCTGCCTGCTGGGACCGACGGACGTCCCTCGGACGGCGTCGCCTCTCTCTCGGGGAGGGCTGACACGGGCCGTGCCCAATATTGACAATTCGCTATAGTTCCGGGGATGCCGGTCATCGACGCCGCAGGCAGCCTGGTGCGGGAGGCGCGCCGCCGCGCGGCATGACCCAGGCCCAGCTCGCTGACCGCGCTGGCATCACGCAGAGCGTAGTCATTGCCTATGAATCCAGCCGCCGGGAGCCTGCGCTGCCGTCCTGCTCGCGCTGATCGCCGCCACCGGCCATGCCCTCGAAGGGACGTTGGTGGCGGCCGACCCGGCGGTCCCGGTGCCCCTGTCGGGCCCGTTGGGGCGGCGGGTGAGTCGGCACCGCCAGCGGATCAAGGCCATCGCCGCCTCCTACGGCGCCGGCCCCGTGCGGGTCTTCGGCAGTGTCGCGCGGGGGAGCGAGCGCGCCGACAGTGACATCGACCTGCTGCTGGACCTGCCCGAGCGCAAGGGGACGACACCGGGCGAGGCCGGGCAAGCATCGGCTCCCGAAGGTGTCAGTCCGCGGGGCCGCTGGCGAGGGTAACGGTCGCCGAGTACGCCGTGCCCGCGCTGTCGGTCCAGGAGACGGCGACCTGGTCGCCGGGGTCGAGGTCGGCCAACGCGGTGGTCACGGCGTCCGCCGAGGTGACCGCCGTCCCGCCGATCGTGGCGAGCACGTCACCAGCCGTCAGCCCGGCCTCGTCGGCCGGGCCGCCGGGAACCACGCCAGCGACCGTCGAACCGCCGGTACCCCCGAGCAGCGAGACCCCGAGGAACGCCGGGTAGCCCTGGTGGACGGTCCCGTCGTCGACCCCGGCCCCGATCTGACCGGTGATCTCCAGGGCGGTCGTGATCGGCACGGCGTAGGCCTGCCCTCCGGTGCTGGACGCGGCGGTGTCCATGCCGATGACCTCACCGTCGGCGTCGAACAGGGGGCCACCGGAGTCGCCGGCCACAACGTCGGCGGCGATCTGGATCAGGCCGGTCAGCTGCTCGGCGTTGCTGCCGGTCTCGTCGGTGGCGGTGATCGACTGGTCGAGTGCGGTCACCGAGCCGGCCGCGGCGCTGGTGGAGTCCACGTCGCCGCCGGCGTTGCCGACCGCCGTGACCTCGTCGCCGATGGCCGCGGCGTCCCTGCTGACCGGCACGGTGTCCAGCCCGAACGCGTCGGTCAGCTGGAGGACGGCGACGTCGTCGGTCGGGTCGGTGCCGACGACGGTGGCGTCGTAGGTGGCCCCGGTGCTGAGGACCGTCACGGTGATGCTCGTGGCGCCTTGGACGACGTGGTTGTTGGTGAGCACCTCGCCGTCGGAGGTCAGCACCATGCCGGTGCCGGCGGCCGACGCGTTCTGGTAGCCCAGGCCGGTGGTGATGTCGACGACGCCGACCACCTGGTCCGACGTCGCCGTCGCCGCGGCGGTAACCGCGGAGCCGCTCGAGGTGGAGCCGCCGTAGGCGCCCACGCTCCCGGAGCCGTCGCCGCCCAAACGGCCACCCAAGCCGCCGAACCCGGCGCCGGGGCCGAATGCGGTCACGGCCGGCTCGGCTACCACCGACGACGCGGCAGTCGACGTGCTGCTGCCTTGGGCCGCCTGGAGGCCGAGGACGGTGCTGGCGGCGATGCCGACCATGCCGAGCGTGCCGACCGCGACGACCCGGGTGCGCCGGCGCTGCTGAGTGGGGATGGGCGCGGCTGCTGTCTCTGTCACGCCCCCAGGAGACGACGCCGATCCCAGCGCAAGCTGTGCGCTTCCTCCGAGATCGCTGCGAGCGCTGGCCGTCGTCCACAGCGGAAAGCCCCGTCCACAGATCAGCCACGACCGTGGTCCCGGGCTCGCGCGCCGAGCACCGTGGGGACATCCCGGCAGGCCGCCGGGCGCGCCGACCCGGCGTCCGACCTTCCTGAGGAGCACCGTGAACGACACCCACATCACCGTCGTTGGCAACGTCGTCGACACTCCGCGCCGCAACCGGCTGAGCACCGGCTCGGTGACCAACTTCCGGCTGGCCTCCACGGCCCGGCGCTTCGACGGCGAGGCGAAGGACTTCGTCGACGGCGCCACCCTCTGGATCGACGTCGCCTGCTGGGGCGAGCTCGGCGGCAACGTCGCGCACAGCGTCAGCAAGGGCGATCCGGTCATCGTCCAGGGCACGATCGCGACCGACAGCTGGGAGACCGACGCCGGCCGCCGCAGTGCGGCGAAGATCAAGGCCACCTCGGTGGGGCTGAACCTGGCGCGCGGGTGGGCGGAGTTCCACCGGCCGAGCCGGAACACCTCGCCGGCGGAGCTCGTCCCGCCCGAGGTCGGCGAGCCCGGCGACCCGGGGGAGTCGCCCCTCGGCGACCTGGCCAACCGGTCGACGGATTACCAGGACGACTCCGCGACGTTGCACGGCGAGAGCGCCGACGACCTCGCCGCCGCGCAGGCACTCGAGCCCGCTCGGTGACGTGAGCCTCCACGACTGGGAGGATCGGCGCTGAGAACGCAGGGGGCGGGGCTCGAGACTCGGACGCAGCCCGGCCCCGCCCCCACTCGCGACGCGACGGAAGGCTCCATACCCAGTGGCCCAGTACATCTACTCGATGGTGCATGCGCGCAAGGCGCACGGCGACAAGGTGATCCTCGACGACGTCACCCTGGCGTTCCTGCCCGGCGCCAAGATCGGCGTCGTCGGACCCAACGGCGCCGGCAAGTCGACGGTCCTCAAGATCATGGCCGGCATGGAGCATGCCTCCAACGGCGAGGCCATCCTCAGCCCCGGCTACTCCGTGGGCATGCTCCAGCAGGAGCCCCCGCTGAACGAGGACCTCGACGTGCGCGGCAATGTCGAAGAGGCGGTGAAGGACCTGCGCGCGGCGCTGAACCGCTTCGAGAAGGTCAACGAGGGGATGGGCGAGCCGGACGCTGACCTCGACGCGCTGATGGCCGAGCAGGGCGAGCTCATGGAGGTCATCGAGAACGGCGACGGCTGGGAGCTCGACAATCGCATCGAGCAGGCCATGGACGCGCTGCGCTGCCCGCCCGGCGACGTCGACGTCCGGGTCCTGTCCGGTGGTGAGCGACGCCGGGTGGCGCTGTGCAAGCTGCTGCTGGAGGCCCCCGACCTGTTGCTCCTCGACGAGCCCACCAACCACCTCGACGCCGAGAGCGTGGCGTGGCTGGAGGCGCACCTGGAGAAGTACGCCGGCACCGTCGTGGCCGTCACCCACGACCGGTACTTCCTGGACAACGTGGCCGAGTGGATCCTCGAGCTCGACCGCGGCCGGGCCTACCCCTACGAGGGCAACTACTCCACCTACCTCGAGACCAAGGCCGGCCGGCTCAAGGTCGAGGGCGCCAAGGACGCCAAGCGCGCCAAGCGCCTCAGGGACGAGCTGGAGTGGGTGCGTTCGGGCGCGAAGGCGCGGCAGGCCAAGAGCAAGGCGCGCCTCGCCCGGTACGAGGAGATGGCGGCGGAGGCCGACAAGTTCCGCAAGCTCGACTTCGAGGAGATCCAGATCCCGCCGGGCCCCCGGCTGGGCAGCATCGTCATCGAGACCAAGGACCTCACCAAGGGCTTCGGCGACCGGGTTCTGATCGATGACCTGTCCTTCACCCTGCCGCGCAACGGCATCGTCGGGGTCGTCGGCCCCAACGGCGTCGGCAAGACCACTTTGTTCAAGATGCTGGTCGGGGAGGACAAGCCCGACGACGGCGACATCAAGATCGGCGAGACGGTCAAGGTTGCCTACGTCGCCCAGGACCGCAGTGGCATCGACCCGGCCAAGTCGCTGTGGGAGGTCGTCTCCGACGGGCTGGACCACATCAAGGTCGGCAACGTGGAGATGCCCTCGCGGGCCTACGTGTCGGCGTTCGGCTTCAAGGGCCCGGACCAGCAGAAGAAGGCCGGCGTGCTCTCCGGCGGTGAGCGCAACCGGCTGAACCTGGCCCTGACGCTCAAGCAGGGCGGGAACCTGCTGCTGCTCGACGAGCCCACCAACGACCTGGACACCGAGACGCTCACCAGCCTGGAGAGCGCGCTGCTGGAGTTCCCCGGCTGTGCGGTGGTCGTCAGCCACGACCGCTGGTTCCTCGACCGGGTGGCGACGCACATCCTGGCCTACGAGGGCGACTCGAAATGGTTCTGGTTCGAGGGCAACTTCGACGACTACGAGAAGAACAAGGTCGAGCGGCTCGGCGCGGACGCAGCCCGCCCGCACCGCGCCACCTACCGCAAGCTCAGTCGCGACTGAGGAAGGACCCCCTCCTCCCCACCCCTCGCACGCTCAGGGCGGTGCCCGGGAGGGGGCCTGCGACGGCCGGCCGTGCCTCTGGGCCTCGGCCGGCCGTCGTCGTCGTCTCCGGGCCTCATCGAGTCGGCGGGAACCGGGCAACGAACGCCCGCTGCCCGGGGGGTCTCGACCGCCCGGCTCCGGTAGTGGTCGCGCACGTAGGCCACCGCGCGGTCGGCGGCCAGCCCGTCGAGCACCGCCAGGCAGGCCAGCGCGGTGCCCGTCCGGCCGTGCCCGCCCCGGCAGGCCACCTCCACCCGCTGGCTGTCGGCGCGCCCGAGCACGTCGGCCAGCGCCGCCCACAGGTCGCCGGGGTCCCATGGCAGCCGGAAATCCGGCCAGGTCACCCAGCGGCTTTCCCACGGCTGCACTGCCGGCCGGCGGCCCAGCAGGTAGACGCCGAACTCCGGCTCCGGGCCTGCCGGCAGCGGACTGCCCACGCCCCGGCCGCGCACCAGCCGTCCCGACGGGAGCGTCAGCACCCCCGCTGCAGCGGCGTCCCACGCCACGGGCGCACGGCCCGGCCGTCCGCCGGACCGGCCGGGATCCCGGCCGCTGGGCTGCCGAGTGCCGTCGATGGCGCCGCCCACCTGTCGATACTTGCATGTGGGCATGCATCGGATCCTGCTGCGCGAAGTGGTGATCGACGCGCCGCGGGACACGTTCCCCGCCACCCGCGACTTCTGGGCTGCTGCGTTGCTGGCCGACGCGCATCAGGTGCCGGCACACCCGGAGTTCACCGCGCTGCTGGAGCCCGCCGCACGGTCATGGGTCGGGCTCCAGGAGATCTGCGGCGGGCCCGCGCGGTATCACCTGGACATCGAGACCGACGACGTGGCGGCCGAGGTGGCGCGGCTGGTCGGGTTAGGCGCGGAGCAGGTGGCCGAAGGGCGGACCTGGGTCGTCCTGCGCGACCCGTCGGGTCTGCTCTTCGACGACGTCCCCGCGGAGTCGCCGTGGTTTGCGGAGCGGGCCCGCGAGGTCGGGTAGCGGCGGCCGACCGTGCGCCCGCGGTCTGCCCCGGCCGTCGGTGACCCGGCAGCGGGGCGCCGCGCGTCATGCGGCAGGGTTGGCCCGGTGAGGCACACCGTCGCCGTCCTGATGCGCTGGTCGGACATGGACGCCTACCAGCACATCAACAACGTCGCCTTTCTCGGCTACTTCGAGACGGCCCGCGTCGACCTGTTCTTCGACCACCCCACCCACGATGAGAGGACCGGCCTGCGCCGGGGCATCGTCGTGGCCTCCCACGAGGTCGCCTACAAGCGCTCGGTCGTCTACGACGCCGAGCCGCTGGAGGTGCAGATCTGGGTTTCCGGCATCCGCGCGGCCGCCTTCACCTGCCACTACGAACTGTTCGACCACGGGCGACTCGCCGTCACCGGCAGCTCCCTGCTGGTGACGGTCGACTTCGCGAACAACCGCCCGCGGCGGCTCACCCCGGAGGAGAAGACCTTCCTGGGCAAGTACCTGGACGACGCCCCCGCCTGAGCCGGCGCGGGCCTGAGCCGGCGTGGGCTTGAGCCCGAGAAGCGCCCGGCTCGAGCTCGAAAATGCCCTCGGGGGGCGTTCAGCCGAGCGTGACGACCCGGGCGATCGGCCGGTCCGCGCCCACCGGGGCACCCCACTCGGCCGCCTCCTCGTCGGACACCGCCCGGACGACGTCCCCCTCGCCGATCGCACCGCCGGCGAACACGGCGGCGTTGATTCCGCCGCGGGTGGCCAGCGCCTTGACCAGCCGGTGCCCGGTCAGCAGCTCCAGGTGCCGGCACGGCGGGCAGCGCTTCGACCCGAACAGCAGCACGTCGCCGACGGTGAAGTACCGGCCGACCAGCGCGGGCAGGTCCACCCCGCCGGTGACCACGTTGCGCCGGGTGTCGCCTGGCGTGAGGTCCACGCCCGCCGCCAGCCCGGCCGCGGCCACCTCGTCGGCGTCGATCAGCGTGACCTGCTTCTCCAGCGCCGGATAGCGCGCCCAGGTGCCCCCGCCGAGGGCGTAGCGGTCGCCGTCCAGACCAACGCCGGGCAGCGCGACGACCGAGGGCCGGCGCACCATCGGCGCGGCCGCGGACGGCGCCGTCCAGATCTCCTGCACCCAACCGGTCATCGTCGTCCTCTGCTCGGTGGGCGCGCAGGTGGCGCGTCGTCGTCGGCGCCGCGGGCGTCCAGTGCCTCGGCGGTGGTGTGCGCCATTTGAAGTACCTGCACCAGCAGCGGCACCGCGGTCGTCGTCCAGGCGCGGATGCCGCGCACCGTGCCCCCGCGGGCAGCCTGCGCCTCCCGGATCCGCTCGGCCCGCTCGGCCACCAGCGGGATGAACCGCAGCGTCATGGCGATGAGCAGGCCGATCCGGGCCGGGCGCACCCCGAACACGCGCAGCGGCGAACACAGCCACTCCACGACCGCCACCAGCTCGGTGACCCGCGTCGTCGCGGTGACCACCGCGGCGGCCAGCACCAGCGCGAGCAGCCGCAGTACGACCAGCGCCGCGCCGGCTACCCCGCCGACCACGCCCGTCACGATGGCCAGCGCGACCAACCACCACAGGACGGCGCGCACCTGGCGGCCGAGCAGCGCCGGCGGCAGCCGGGCGACCCCCAGCCCGACCAGCACGACCGCGGCGAGCACCCCACCCACGACCGGCAGCGTCGGGACGGCGAAGACGACGACGCTGACCGCCACCAGGGTCAGCAGCTTCGCTCCCGCCGGCGCCCGGTGCACGGGGCTGCCGGTCGGGACGTACAGCGCGAGCGTCATGGCCGGCCGGCCATCAACGACCTGTACGCGGCGATGGCCGCGGCCGGGGAGTCGTCGGCCACCAGCCGCCCGGTGTCGAACACCAGCACCCGGTCGAAGCCCTCGAGCAGCGGCAGGTCGTGCGTGACCACCACGACGGACTGCTCGAGCTCGGCCACCAGCAGGGCCACCCGGCGGGCATTCAGCAGGTCCAGCAGGGTCGTCGGCTCGTCCAGCACGATCCGGGCCGGGCGCATGACCAGCACGCCGGCGAGGGCCAGCAGCTGCTTCTGCCCGCCGGACAGCAGGTGCGCCGGGTGGTCGGCGTGCCCGGCCAGCCCGTACCGGGTCAGCACCTCGGCCACCCGCTCGGCCCGCTCGGCGGGCGCCACGCCCATGTTCTCCAGCCCGAAGGCGACGTCCTCGGCGACGGTGGGGTGCACGATCTGGGCATCGGGGTCCTGGAACACGAACCCGACCCGGCGGCGCACCGCCCGGGTGGCCGTCCGGGTGTCCAGGCTGTCGACGGTCACCGTCCCCTCGGTGGGAACGACCAGGCCGTTGAGCAGCCGGGCGAAGGTGCTCTTCCCCGAGCCGTTGGCACCGACGACACCGACGCGCCGCTCGGTCAGCCGCACGGTCAGGTCGGCCAGCACCGTGCGGGCGCCGTAGCTGTGGCCCACGCCGGTCAGCTCGATACCCCGGCCGGGATCAGCGGCTGTGTCCGGCGATCGCTCGGCGGGGGCCCGCCTCCTCCTCACTGGGAGGCGGCCGCCCGGCGCGGGCGCTCGATCACCGGGTAGGCGCGGCGCACCTGGACGGCGACCAGCGAGGCGACGACCGCCTTGACCGCGTCGCCGGGCAGGAACGCGAACGAGCCGGTGAACGCGGCGGCCAGCGGGATGTCGCCGTAGAGCGCGAGGAACGGGATGCCGATCGCGTAGACCACGACGATGCCGCCGACCACGTTCGCCAGCAACGCCCAGCCGAGGTTGTACCGGGACCAGCTGAGCTCGGTGATGAGCCCGACGACGAACGCGCCGATCGGCCAGCTGTAGAGGTATCCGCCCGACGGGCCGGCGAAGACGCTCAGCCCTCCGGAGCCGCTGGCCAGCAAGGGCAGACCGACGGCGACCAGCACCAGAAACAGCAGCAGCGCGAGGAAGCCCCGCCGCGCGCCGAGCACCGACCCGGCGAGCATGACCCCCAGCGTCTGAGCCGTAATCGGCACCGGACCGACCTGGATCGCCGGCACCAGTCCCAGGACGGCGGTGATCGCGGCGAACAGCGCCACGTAGGCGAGGTCTCGGGTCTTCACGGATCCGGAAGGTACCCGATCCCGGCGGCTCGGCTCAGTGGTGCAGCCCAGAGGGCGGCGTCGTCGGGCAGTCGGCCGTCGTCCACCGGTGCGCTGGCCAGCAGAACCCGGCCCTCCCGGGACCTGCACCGGAACGCCGGAAAGGTTGAGCAGGCACACCAGCCCGCCGTGACGGCGGAGGGCCAGGCACCCCCGGGCGCGGGCGCCCACTCCAACGACGGGCCGGCCAAGGCCGCCGAGCGGCGCAGCGCGAGCGCCGTCCGGTACAGCGACAGCATCGAGTCCGGGGGGCCTGCGCCGCCGCGGTCAGCGGGCCCCAGCCGGACGGCATCGGCACCCGGCAGGCGTCCCGGCCGCGCTCGGTGTGCCCGGACCGCTCCCAGATCGGGTCCCGCAGCACCTCGTCGGGCAGGTCGACGTCGGGTCGGCCGAGCTCGTCGCCGTTGTAGACGTGCGCCGCCCCGGGCAGCGCCAGATGCAGCAGCGCCGCCGCCCGGGCCCGGCGGGTGCCCCGCTCGCCGTTGCCGTAGCGGGTGACGTGCCGCAGGCGGTCGTGATTGGACGGCAGCCAGCAGGCCGGTGCGGGGATGGTCGCCACGGTGGCCGGCGAGTGCTCGATCGCCGTCCGCAGGTTGTCGCCGTCCCAGTCGGCGGTGAGCGCCTTGAAGTTGAAGGCCAGGTGCAGCTCATCGGGGCGCAGGTGCTGGGCCAGCCGGTCGTCGTCGGCCACCACACCTCGCCGACGGCCATCGTCCCCGGGTACCGGTCGAGCACGGCGCGCACCCGGCGGTGGATGGCGTGCACGCCGTCCTGGTCGAAGCGGTGGTCACCGCGGCCGTGGTCGGCGAGCAGCCCGGTGTCCTCCATGGGCACCATGTCCGGCAGCCCCTGGGGCTTGGCCATGCCGTGGGCCACGTCGATCCGGAGCCCGTCGACGCCGCGGCCCAGCCAGCACCGCAGCGTCGTCTCCAGGTCGGCGACGGCCTCCGGGTTGGTGAAGTCAAGGTCCGGTTGCTCAGGGGCGGACAGGTGCAGGTACCACTGGCCGTCGGCCATCCGCGTCGGCCCCCTCCGGGCCACGGTCGTCGTGGAAGACGTACCGGGCGCGCGCCGGGGAGCCGGGCGCGGACGCCAGCACCTCGGCGAACCAGACGTGAGCGTGCGAGCTGTGGTTGGGCACCAGGTCGACGGTCACCTTGATGCCCCGGGCGTGCGCGTCGGCCAGCAGCGCGCCGAATTCGGCCAGGTCGCCGAAGACCGGCTCCACGTCCCGCGGGTCGGCGACGTCGTAGCCGTGGTCGGCCGTCGGCGAGGGGTAGAACGGCGTGATCCACAGCGCGTCGACACCGAGGTCGGACAGGTACGGCAGCCGGTCGCGGACGCCGACCAGGTCGCCCACGCCGTCGTCTCGGGGGTGGTCGAGCAGGACGTCGCGTGCTGGCCCAGCGGGAGCTCCGGAGGTGCAGGGGGCAGTCAGGAGCCGGGGGACAAGGTCCCACCGGCCTCGTCGGGGAAACGGTTCTGCATGCTGCGGGCGGCCATCTCCAGGTAACCCCAGAGCGTGGCGTCCTGCGCGGCGGGCAGTTCGAGGGAGTCGACCGCGGCCCGCATGTGGGTCAGCCACGCGTCCCGCTCGACCTCGCCGATGGCGAACGGTGCGTGCCGCATCCGCAGGCGCGGGTGGCCGCGCTGCTCGGAGTAGGTGCGCGGGCCGCCCCAGTACTGCTCGAGGAACAGCCGCAGGCGCGACTCGGCGCCGGCCCAGTCGTCGGCCGGGTACAGCGGCCGGAGCACCGGGTCCTCCCGGACGGCGGCGTAGAAGTGCGCGACGAGCCTGCGGAACGTCGGCTCCCCGCCGATCTCGGCATAGAAGCTGCGTGCCGAGGGCAGCAACCGGCTCGTCTCGCTCATGCCCCCGATGGTCCCTCAGCGACGCAGCCGGGGGCCACGTGGGCTCCCGGGTCGTGGTGCAGAGTGCGGCGGGTGCGCTGAATTGCCACCAGCGGTCCGGCGACCGCCAGCAGGCCGATCCCGCCGGCCAGCGCGACGACCGTGCTGGGGGCCAGCGCCTCGGCCCCCAGCCCAGCCAGTAGGACGCCCAGACCCTGGACGCCGGAGAGCCCGGCCACCGCGACCCCGAAGGCCCGGCCGCGGTAGGCGCTGGGGACGGCCTGCACGAAGGCCACGTTGAGCGGGATGTTGAACGCCCCGCCGACGCCGGCCACGAAAAACAGGGCCAGCACCAGGACGAGGGCCGCCGTCCCGGTGCCCAGCCACAGCGGCACCAGGCCGGCCAGCAGCAGGCCGGTCAGGGACAGCACCGCCAGCGGCACCAGCAGCCGGTTGCGCAGCGCCGGTGGGCACAGCCGGCCCACCACCAGCCCGCCGACCGCGGTGCCGGCCGGCGCCGCCGCCAGCAGCAGCCCGGTGGCCGACGTCGTCCCGACGAGCTGGTCGCCCAGCGGCGCCGCGATGCCCTCCGGCCCGTTCACGAACGTCGCGGCCACCCACAGCAGGCCGACGATGCTCAGCAACCGGGGCGAGCCGGCGATGAAGCGCAGTCCGCTGCCGGTGTCGCGCCAGATCGACCGGGGCCCTCCTTCGTCGTCCTCCAGCGCCGGAGCCGGCCGGCGCTGCAACCCACGGCTGAGCCACACGGCGGAGACCGCGAACGTGGCGGCGTCGAGCAACAGCGCCACTGACGGGGAGAAGGCGGCCAGCAGCGCCCCACCCAGCAGGAAGCCGACCAGCTGGGAGAACTGCGAGGTGATGCCGGTCAGCGACGTGGCCACCGCGTAGCGGTCGCCCTCCAGGACGTCGGCCATGAGCGCGGACCGGGCCGCCTCGAACGGTGGCGCACAGACCGAGACCAGCAACAGCAGGCCGAGCAACACCGGCAGGGGCGTCCCGGGGACCGCCATGCCCGCGACCAGGACCGCCCGGACCACGTCGCTGGCGATCAGCACCCGGTGCCGGGGCAGCCGGTCGGCCAGCGCGGCCAGCACCGGGCCGCCCACCAGCCACGGCAGGAAGCTGATCGCAAAGGTCACCGCGGACAGCAGCGCGGAGTCGGTGCGCTGGTACACGAGGATCGTCAGGGCGACCCGGGCCAGCTCGTCGCCGATCGTCGACAACAGGTAGGAGCCGAACAGCGGCCGGAACTCGCGGACGGCGAAGACCTGGCCGAACGTGGCCGGCCGCTCGCCGCCGGCGGTGGCGCCGCGGCCGGGACGGCGGCTCAGCGCGGACCCACGTCGCTGGTGGCCGAGCCCTGTCCGCTGACCGACGGTGCGCTGCTCATGACGGTGAGTCTGGCAGGTCGGTCCGTCACGTCCGATGACCGGGAGCCGTGTCGGTTCCGGTTTGCCCCGCGGGGGCGTCTCTGCAGTGGGCGTGGTGCCGAATCCGCACCGGCGGCGTCCGGGACGGCCTCAGTCGGTCCGCAGCCCGGTGTGCGCGGCGAGGAAGGCGAGCTGGTCGGCGGCCAGTTCGACGGTGCGGCTGACAGCCCGGGCGCCGTGGCCCACCGACAGCTCGCGGCGCAGCACGACCGGCCGCGTCGAGCTCGTCGCCGCCTGCAGCGCGGCGGCCAGCTTGCGGGCGTGCAGCGGGTCGACCCGGGTGTCGGACTCGAACGTCGTGAACAGCACCGCGGGGTAGGCGGTGCCCTCGACCACCCGGTGGTAGGGCGAGTAGCCCAGCAGCCAGCCCAGCTCGACCGGGTCGGCGGCGGTGCCGTACTCGTCGTTCCAGGTGCGGCCCAGCCCGAACAGCTCGTAGCGGACCATGTCCAGCAGCGGTGCGCTGCACACGACCGCCGACACCAGGTCGGGGCGCTGGGTCAGCATCGCCCCGGCCAGCAGCCCACCGTTGGACCCGCCCATCACGGCCAGCTGCTCCGGCGTGGTCCAGCCCTCGGTCACCAGGTGCTCCCCGGCGACGGCGAAGTCGTCGAAGACGTTCTGCTTGCGCTCCCGCATGCCTGCGCGGTGCCAGTCCTCGCCGTGCTCGGAGCCGCCGCGCAGGTTCGCCACGACCCACACGCCCCCGGCCGCCACCCAGGACAGCGCCTGCGCGCTGTAGGCGGGGGTCAGGGAGACGTTGAAGCCGCCGTAGCCGTACAGCACGGTGGGCCGCGGGGCCTCCGGGGCGCCGGCCCCGGAGAGGATGAACAGGTGCACGGGCGTGCCGTCGGCCGACGTCGCGTGGGTCTCCACCACCTGGATCGCCGGCACCTCTCCGGCCACCGGCGCCTGCTCCCACACGGTCAGCGACGCCGGGGCAGCAGCGTCCCAGCGGAACACCGACGGGGGTGTCGCGTAGTCGGTGTAGCCGACCCACGCGGTGCTGCCGCCCTCCGGCGGCGCGCTCACCCCGGCGACGCTGCCCGGCCGCAGGTCGGTGACCTCGGCCAGCGGTGAGGGTGGGGAAGCGACCGGGTCCGCGGCCCACACGGAGAGCCGGTCGGTGGCGTCGGTGGCGTGCACGGCGAGCACCTGGAGGTCGCCGTCCGGGCCGTCGACGAGGGCGAGGTCGGCGAACACGCCGTCCGGCTGCTCCGGGATCACCTCGTGCCACGCCGACGGCGGCCAGGTGGCCGGGTCGGCCGGGTCGGCGACGGCCAGCCGGCTGCGCGGGGCGTCCCGGTCGGAGTGCAGCCACAGCCGGCCGTCGCGGGCGACCCACGCCGACGTCTGGGCGTCCACGCCCACCTGCAGCTCGCGCAGCGCGCCGTCCCCGGCCAGATCGGCGAGCCACACGTCGTCCCGCGGGGCGGTGCCGATGGCGGCAGAGACGACCAGCCAGCGCCCGTCGGCACTGGTCCGCGCCCCGAAGTAGGTGGCCGGGTCGCTGCCCTCGCCGTGCACGAGGACGTCGGTGTCCGGGTCGGCGCCGACCCGGTGGCGCCACACCCGGCGGTGGAACTGCTCCTCGCCGGCCGGGACCAGCCCGGGCGCCAGGCGGCGCACGTAGAACAGCTCCTCGCCGCCGGGCAGCCAGGCGACGGGGGAGTAGCGGCAGCGATCGACCGGGCCGTCGAGCAGCTCGCCGGTCGCGACATCCAGCACGAACAGCCGGGACTCCTCGTCCCCGCCGGTGGAGACCTGGTATGCCAGGCGGTAGCCCTCCCAGGACGGCGACCAGGCGTCCAGCGTCGTGGTGCCGGCCGGGTCCAGGGCCATGGGATCGACCAGCACGCGCACGGTCCCGTCGGGCTCGGTCACCCGCAGCACCGCGTGCTCCTGGCCGGGGTCGCGGCGGGTGGAGAAGGCGCGCCCGGCCCGCCACACCGGGATGCCTACCGCACCGGCGTGCACCAGCGCGGCCATCCGCTCGGCAAAGGCAGCCCGGCCGGGGAGTGCGCCGAGCACCTCGGTGGCAAGCTCGTCCTGGGCCGTCGCCCAGGCGGTGGTCCGCGGGTCGGCGACGTCCTCCAGCCAGCGGTAGGGGTCGGCAACGGCGTTGCCGTGCAGGTCCTCGACCAGGTCCAGGCGGGTGGCGTCGGGGTATCGCACGCGCCGACGGTAGCCGGGCCGACGAATTCGCCGTGCCGGAGGACGGATCCGCAGTGCAGGATGGGGGAGCCCGTGGGTCCTCGCAGCACCCGGCGGCCCGGGGCACTCGGAGGTGTCCCGTGTCGATCACCGCACTCGGGTCGTCCGCGGCCGGCCATCGGGGCCCCGCCCACGACTCGCATTTCGGGCCGCGCGCGCCTGCCCCGGCAGCCGCGACCACCGGCGCCACGCTGTTGCTCAACGCCACCTACGAGCCGCTGTGCGTCGTCTCCAGCCGCCGGGCGATCGTGCTCGTGCTCGCCGCCAAGGCCGAGGCGGTCGACGTCACCGACGACGAGGTGCACGCCGAGCGACTGACCCTGGCCGTGCCGATCGTGGTGCGGCTGACCCGTTACGTCCGGGTGCCCTACCCCGTGCAGGTGCCGCTGTCCCGGCGGGCGGTGTTCACCCGTGACGGGCAGACCTGCGTCTACTGCGGCGGGTCGGCAACCAGCATCGACCACGTCGTGCCGCGCAGCCGCGGGGGCACGCACACCTGGGACAACGTGGTCGCTGCGTGCCGCCGGTGCAACCACGCCAAGGCCGACCGGTACCTCGCCGAGCTCGGCTGGTCGCTGCCTCGGCCGCCCGGGGCGCCCAGCGGAGCCGCCTGGCGGCTGCTCGGGCACCGCACCGTCGACCCGCGCTGGCGCACGTGGCTGGGCATGCCGGACTCGGTCAGCGCGTGAAGAAGGACCCTCGTGCCCCCCGGAAAGGACCCCGTCCCCCTCACCCCTCGCAGGCTCGGGGCGAGCCTCGGGACGGGCCATCCGAGTTCGCGGCGGGGCCCTGCACGAGGGCCGTTCCATCGCCCGGCACCTGTGGGCGCTCGGTGAGCCGCTGCACGCCGTCACCTCCTTCGCCGACGAGGTGCGCACCGCTGCCGAGGCTGTCGGCCCGCCCGGCTTCTGGGCCGGCTACTTCGCCATGCGCGCCGCGCCCCTCGGGCCGGTCGGGCCCGCGGTGGTGACGGCCACCTTCGCGTCCTTCGCACCGGTCTTCGTGGCCCGCCGGGTTCCTGCGGTCTGGAACTCGGTCGCCCCGGCCGCGCGCTCAGCGCCCGGCTGGCCGGGGTGGACGCCGCGGTCGCCCGCGCCCTGCCCGGGTGGCGGGAATCCGCCGAGGCGTCGGAGGCCGCGGACCTCGCCCGCCGGGCCGCCGAGGCGGTCGACGTCCCGGGGCGGCCGCTGGCGGCGGCCAACGCCGGGCTGCCCTGGCCCGACGCCCCGCATCTGGTGCTCTGGCAGGCGCTCACCACCCTCCGCGAGCACCGCGGGGACGGCCACCTCGCGGCGCTACTGCAGCACGAGTTGCTGGTCCCTGGACGACTGGGGGACGGGGTCCTTCCCGGGGGCACGAGGGTCTTTGCTCAGGTGACGCGGGCGCGCTCGGTCGGATAGGCCTCGTGCGCGCCCTCGGCGAGCACGGCCCGGAACCGGTCCATCGCGTCCCAGACATCGACGAAGCGGGTGTACAGCGGCGCCGGGCCGAAGCGGACCCGGTTCGGCGTCCGGAAGTCCGGGACGACGCCCCGGTCGACCAGCGCCTGGGTCAGCTGCCAGGCCGCGGGGTGCACCAGGCTGACGTGCGAGCCGCGCCGGGTTGCGTCCCGGGGCGAGGCGACGGTCACGCCGTGCTCGGCCAGGTCGGCGTCGGCCAGCGCGATGAGCAGCCCGGTCAGCGCCTGGCCCTTGGCGGCCAGCCGGTCGATGCCGGCCTCCGCGCTCAGCCGGGCACCGACCTCCACCGCCGCCATCGCGAGCACCGGGGGAGTGCCGACGGCGAAGCGGTCTACACCGTCGGCCGGGTCGTAGGCCGGCCCCATGGCGAACTGGTCGCGCTGGCCGAACCAGCCCCAGATCGGCTGGCGCAGTTGGTCCTGCAGTTCGCGGCGGACGTAGAGGAAGGCCGGCGCGCCCGGCCCACCGTTGAGGTACTTGTACGTGCAGCCGACGGCGAGGTCCGCGCCCGCCGCGGTCAGGTCGGCGGGCACCGCACCGGCGCCGTGGCTGAGGTCCCAGAGCACCAGCGCACCGGCCTCGCGGGCCAGCGCGGTGACCGCCGCGATGTCGACCAGCGCGCCGGACCGGTAGGCCACCTGGGACAGGACGACGACCGCGACCCGGTCGTCCAGCGCTGCCGCCAGCGTGCCCAGGTCCAGGCCGGCGTCGATGTCCGCGTCCACCTCGCGCACCGTCATCCCGCGCTGGGCGGCCACCCCGGCGACGACGTAGCGGTCGGTGGGGAAGTCGTCGGCGCAGCAGACCAACACGTCCCGGCCGGGGTGCGCGTCGGCCGCAGCGACGAGCAACTTGTAGAGGTCCACCGAGGTCGAGTCGCCCACCAGGACCTCGCCGGGCCGGGCGCCGAGCACCCCGGCGGCCAGCACGTCCCCGATCCGCCGGGACTGCTCCACCCAGTCGCGCCAGGAGCCGACCAGCCCGCGGCCCCACTCCTGCTCCACGACCCGGGCCAGCGCCGCCGGGGTCTCCCGGGGCAACCGGCCCAGCGAGTTCCCGTCGAGGTAGAGCAGCCGGCCGTAGGTCCCACTCTCCGTGTCACCGTCCTCGGTGCCGGTGAAGCGGGCCCGGAAGCCGGCCAGCGGGTCGGTGTCGTCCAGGGCGGCGGCCGCGGCGCGGGAGAGGTTCACGGCTCCTGTCTACCGCCCCGCCCGGTGCTGCCCGGACGGGGCGGTGGACGGAACGCGTGTGCGCCGAGTGCCGGGCAGCTCAGCTGTCGCCGGGCGCGGCCTCGTCGTCGGGGATGGTCATGTCCGGTTCCTCCGCCGACGAGGGATCGTCGCCCTGGTCGAAGTAGTAGCCGTTCACCTCGGAGCCGAAGAAGGCGTAGGTCGTCTCGGTGGCCTGCCCTTTGAAGGTGAAGTCCAGCGACGGCACCGAGACCCAGAACCTGGCCGCGACGGTGGCCGGCCGACCCTCGATGAGGAACTGCTTGCCGTCGTCGCGCAGGGTCTGCTGGCCGCCGGCCGGGGTCCAGGTCACGCGGAAGCTCTCCCGCGCGGGGTACGTCGGCCGCGCATCGGGAACTTCGGCTCGTCGATCACTGCGAGGCGGCCGACGTCGAGCCGGGCGCGCTGATCGCGGACGTGCAGGTCGTCGCCGGCGATCGGGGCCATCCGGTAAAACCCGGACGGCGCCATCGGCACGTGGAGTCGTGGACCTTGCTCTCGGGAGCGGACCGCTCCTCGTAGAGAGCCAGCCATATGTGGGTGAACGTGCCCAGCTGCGGCTCGCCGCTGGCGGGGATGAAGGTGCCGTCCAAGTAGCCGTAATCGGTGCCCTGGCCGATGTACGGGGTCTTTCCGTCGCCGGTGGTGCCCTCGCCGGTGAACAGCGCCCGCCCGACCTGGCCTTTGGAGTGGTAGATGTGCGAGAGCTCCGTCGGCGGTCCGTCGGGCATCGGGATCTGGTTGTAGTGCAGGTTCTTGTCCAGCCAGGGGATCGGGTAGGGCTGGAAGTCGTCGGTGGCCCCAGCGGCCAGGGCCGGGCGTGCCGACCTCAGGACAGCGCCGGCTCCGCCGACCACGGCCGCGGCGGCACCCATTGTGAAGCAGTGCCGCCTGGTGCCCGCGCCGTACTCACCCGTGGTTGCCATGTGATCTCCGTCCGACCGACCGACATTGCGCCGGAATGGTTCCGGGCAGACCGTTGTCGGCAACCCGGCCGCGCGTGATGCCGCTATTTCCAACCGGGCGCCGTCGCACCCGCGCGAGCGCGCCGGTCGGGCCGTCGTGGCGGTCCGGGATCGCCACGCCGCCGGGAGTGACGTCCCGCCGACGGTTCGGGGATGCACGCCCGGAAGGTCGTCCGCAGCCGGACGGGGCCGGCCGCATCCGCCGGCGACCGCGCACGGACGTCACCAGCCGGGCGGTGCCTGCAGCGTGGTCGTCCTGGCGTCGCGGGCGTGACTCCCCGCCGGCCACGCCCTAGCGTCGCCGTCCGTGACCACACCACCCGCCTGCCCGGCCACCCAGTTGCACGACCTCACCGCGCTCGAGCAGGCCGCCGCCGTCCAGGCGAGGAAGGTCAGCCCGACCGAGCTGGTCGAGCACTCCCTGGCCCGGATCGAGGCGCTGGACGCCGGCATCGGCGCGTTCATCACCGTCACCCCCGAGCGGGCGCTGGCCGCCGCTGCCGACGCCGACCGGGCCGTGCTTGCCGGCGGCCGGCTGCCCCCGCTGCACGGGGTGCCGACCGCGATCAAGGACCTGAACAACACCGCCGGGGTGCGGACGACGTTCGGGTCCGCGGTGCTCGCCGACTTCGTGCCCGACGTGGACGACGCCGTCGTCACCGCCCTGGCCGCCGCCGGGACCATCAGCCTGGGCAAGACCAACACCCCCGAGTTCGGCTTCCCCTGCTACACCGACAACGACGTGGCCGGACCCACCCGCTGCCCCTGGGACACCACCCGGCTGGCCGGTGGTTCCAGCGGCGGCGCGGCCGCCGCGGTGGCCGCCGGGATGCTGCCGTTCGCGCAGGGGTCTGACGGCGGCGGGTCGATCCGCATCCCGGCCGGCATCAACGGGCTGTTCGGGATCAAGCCCAGCCGTGGCCGCGTCAGCAACGGGCCGTACAACTCCGAGGTCACCGCGCTCGGGGTACAGGGGCCTCTGGCCCGCACCGTCCGGGACGCCGCGGCGATGCTGGACGCGATGGCCGGGCCGGTGATCGGCGACCCCTTCTGGGCGCCGCCGCTGCCGCGTGGAGAGACGTTCCTCGGCGCGGCCGACCGGCCCGTCGGCCGGCTGCGCGTGGGGCGCTACCTGGACTCCGGCATGCCCGGTGCGGACCTGGACCCGGAGGTGCGGGCCGCGTTCGAGGACGCCTCGACGCTGCTGGCCTCCCTGGGACACGAGGTGGAGGACCTGCCCGGCCCGCCGCTTACCGACGGCGTGTTCCCCGCGTTCGAGGTGGTGTGGGCGCTGTCGGGGACGACGCTACCGGTCCCCGACGCCGCCGCCGGCCGGCTGCGGCCGCTGACCCGGTTCCTGCGCGACCGCGGCCTGGCACTGAGCGCGAAGGACGCCATGGAGGCGATGTTCACGCTGCGGCTCTTTGCCCGCCGGTTCATCCAGGCCACCAGCCGCTACGACGTCCTGCTGGCACCGGTCTGCACGCTGCCGCCGCGTCCGCTCGGGTGGTTCGGCGCCGACGGTGACGGCGCGGCGGACTTCGAGCGACAGAAGCGCTATGCCGCCTTCCCCGCCGTCTACAACGTCACCGGACAGCCGGCGGTGAGCGTGCCCCTGTGGTGGACGGCCGGCGGGCTGCCGATCGGCACCATGCTGGTGGGCCGCCCGGCCGACGAGGCGACCCTGATCGCGCTGGCGGCCCAGCTGGAGCAGGCCCGGCCGTGGGCGCACCGGCACCCGGCGATGTGGTGAGGACGCCGCCGGCACGCTCGGCGGACGTCGCCGGGGCTTGCCGGGCCGGTGGTCGGGGCTCCCGGTAGATTGCCGCCATGCCCGTGATCGAGACCGTGCTCATCTACGGCGTCATCCCGCTGGCGGTCTTCCTCGTCTTCGCGGTGTTGACGCTCCTCCCCGGCCGCGGCCGGGACAAGACCAACTACCGTCCCGGGCAGCCCTGGGAGCACGAGGCGGTCTGGTACGAGCCGCACCCGGCCGCCGGTGGGCACGGTGACGTCGAGGTCGACCACGGGCGACCCGGCCTGGGCGCGACGGCCGCCGCGCTGGCCATTGGCGAACACCCGCACGAGCCCGGCTCCGCCGATGACCTCGGGCCACGGCGCACCGCCGCCGGCGGCGCCCGCGGGACCTGGTGACCGGCCGATGATCGTTTCCCTCTCCGTTCCGATGCCCTCCGGAGGCACCCGCTGATGGCACAGGAGCTCGACAGCTACGTGGATGGCCAGCACGACACGCGGGAGCCGATCGTCGAGGAGCCGGCCCCCCAGCCGTTCAGCTACCTCGACCTGGCCCGGCTGGACGAGGCGCTGACCATGTCCTCCCGGGAGACCGGACTGTGGATCACCCTCTACGTGGGTGACCTCGGCTCGGACACCCGCGGCACCGCGGAGTCCCTGCACGCCGGCTCCGGCAACGACCCGTCGCACAGCGTGCTGGTCGCGGTGTCGCCCGGGCAACGCGTGCTGGAAATCGTCACCGGCTCCGCCGCCGCCCGCCGGCTGCCCGACCGGGCGTGCGCCCTCGCGGTGCTGTCGATGACCGGGCGGTTCGGCTCCGGTGACCTCGTCGGCGCGATCGTCAACGGGCTCCGGCAGCTCTCCGACGCCGCCGGGCACCCCTCCGCCCACCGGCACTGATGTTCCCGCCCGGGTCCGCCGGGCGCAGACACGAGGGCCCCGCACCCCACTCGGGTGCGGGGCCCGTGCGTGCCTGGCCGCCGGCGGGGACGCATCGTCCCTGACTCGGCCAGAAGTGGAGGTGGAGTGGCCGCTGCCGCGCCAACGCTCGCGGTGGCGCCGGACGGCGGGCGCTGATGCACCGGCCGATCGCCCCGAACTGGTTGGTGGCGCTCACCGTTCGCCGCCCGCTGGCGCCGATCCCACGAAGGCCCCGTGGCGCAGCAGCGTCGCGGGGCCCTCGTCGGCTGTCGACCGGTCAGCCGGCGGCGGCGTCCTTCTCCCGGGCCCGCAGCGCCCGTGCCACGCCATCGCGGCCCTCGGACACCAGCCGGCGCAGCGGCGCTGGCGCGCTTCCGTCGGCGAGCCAGGCGTCGGCCGCCTCGACCGTGCGTGCCTCGACGATCTTCGGGAACAGGTACTCGACGGCGTTCTTGGCGATCTCGCCGGGCCGTCGCTGCCACATGTCACCGATCTCGGCGAAGTAGCGGTCCACGTAGGGAGCCGTGAGCTCGGTCTGCGCCGGGTGCCAGAAGCCGGCGACCATTGCCTCGTGCACGGCGTTCGGGATCGACTCGTCGGTGAAGGCCCGCTGCCAGGTGTCGGCCTTGGACTCGGCCGTCGGCCGCAGTGCCCGCGCCGTGGCCGCACGCCGGGCGCCGGTCGCGGTGGCGTCCCGCTCGGCCTCGGCGTCGATCTCGGCGTCGCCGGCGGCACCGAGGGCGACCAGTCCGTTGAGGAAGGACCAGCGGGCGTCGGCGTCGACGGTGAGGCCCTCGACCTGCAGCGACCCGTCGAGCAGCCCGCGCAGCGCGGCGACGTGCTCGTCGGTCCGGGCGGCGGCGGCCAGCGTGCGGGACCACTGCAGCTGGGCGTCGCTGTCCGGCTCGGCGGTGTGCAGCGCGGCGAGTGCCTTGTCGGCCAGATGCGTCCAGCCGGTGGGTGCCCACGCCGGGTCGGCGTAGGAGGCCAGCGCGGTCTGGACCCGGGCCAGCAGTGACTGGACGACGCTGATCTCGGTCTCTGCGTCGACCCCGGCCAGCACCAGTTGCACCCACTCGCGGGCGGCCAGCTCGCCGTCGCGGGTCATGTCCCAGGCCGCCGACCAGCACAGCGCGCGGGGGAGGGAGTCGGGCAGGTCGCCGATGCTGCTGCGCAGCGTGGCCAGCGACCGGTCGTCCAGCCGCAGCTTGGCGTAGGTCAGGTCGTCGTCGTTGACCAGCACCAGGTCGGCCGCCGGGTGGCCGATGAGCTCCTTGACCTCGGTCTGCGGGCCGTCGACGTCCAGCTCGACCCGGTGGGTGCGGGTGAGCCCGTCGGGACCGGCGTTGTACAGCCCCACCGCCAGCCGGTGGCAGCGCAGCACGGGGTGCTCGCGGACCGCGGTCTGCAGGATGGCGAAGTCGGAGTAGCGGCCGGACTCGTCAAGCTCGTAGACCGGGCGCAGCGTGTTGACCTGGCTGGTCTGCAGCCACTGCGCCGACCACTCCGACAGGTCGCGGCCAGAGGCCTCCGACAGCTCGCTGAGCAGGTCGGCGAGGGTGGTGTTGCCGTACTCGTGCTTGCGGAAGTACCGCCGCACGCCGGCCAGGAACTCGTCCCGGCCCACGTAGGCCACCAGCTGCTTCAGCACCGAGGCGCCCTTGGCGTAGGTAATCCCGTCGAAGTTCACCTCGACGGCGGCGACGTCGACCATGTCGGCGGCGATCGGGTGGGTCGAGGGGAGCTGGTCCTGCGCGTAGGCCCAGCTCTTCTCGGTGTTGGCGAACGTCGTCCAGGCCGTCGTGTACTCGGTGGCCTCGGACTGGCACAGCGTGGAGATGTAGGTGGCGAAGGACTCGTTGAGCCAGAGGTCATCCCACCAGCGCATGGTCACCAGGTCGCCGAACCACATGTGCGCCAGCTCGTGCAGCACCGTCTCCGCGCGCCGCTCGTAGCGCGCCCGGCTGGTCTTGGACCGGAAGACGTAGTCCTCCAGGATCGTCACCGCGCCGGCGTTCTCCATCGCCCCGGCGTTGAACTCGGGCACGAAGAGCTGGTCGTACTTGTCGAACGGGTAGGGGTAGTCGAACACCCGGTGGTAGAAGTCGAAGCCGGCCTTGGTGACCGAGAACAGTTCGTCGGGGTCGAGGTGCTTGGCCAGCGACGCCCGGCAGTACAGGCCCAGCGGGATGCCGTCGTGCAGGTCGGTGACCTTGGCGTATGGGCCGGCGACGAGGGCCACCAGGTAGGTGGAGATGCGCTTGGTGGGGGCGAAGTGCGCCAGCTGCGAGCCGGCCTCCCCGGCCTCCAGCGTGCGGTCACCGGTGTTGCTGATGACCTGCCAGTCGAACGGCGCCGTGACGTGCAGGGTGAAGGTGCCCTTGAGGTCGGGCTGGTCGAAGCAGGCGAACATCCGCTTGGCCTCGGCCGGCTCGAAGTGCGAGTACAGGTAGACCTGCTCGTCCTCCGGGTCGACGAAGCGGTGCAGGCCCTCGCCGGAGCGGGAGTACCGGCAGTCGGCGTCGACGACGAGCTCGTTGGTGGCGGCCAGGCCCGGCAGCGCCAGCCCGTGCTCCTCGGTGTACTCACTCACGTCGAGCTCGACGCCGTTGAGCGTGGCGGAGCGGACGCGGTCGGCCACCAGGTCGACGAAGGTGTCGGCGCCGGGGGTGCGCGCATCGAAGCGGATGGTGGTGACGGAGCGGAAGGTCTCCTCGCCGGGGTGCCCCTGACCGTCGGTCACGTCCAGGAACAGGTCGTAGCTGGAGACCGACAGCAGCGCGGCGCGGGCTGCGGCATCGTCACGGGTCAGGTTGGGAACGGCCACGGCGCGAGCTTTCCATGACCCTCCGACGGCCCTGCCCGGTGTACCGCGCAGCCGCCGGGGGAATGCCCCGGGCGGTCCCGGCCTTGGTGGCCGGCAGAGCCTGCTGCCGACGCCCGGAAGGGCGGCGCGGCGGACCCACGACACGAGAACGTCCCACCGACGAGGAGCACCCACCCATGACCGATGCAGTGAAGAGCGCGCCCACGAAGGCCCGCGTCGACTTCTGGTTCGACCCGCTGTGCCCCTGGGCCTGGCTGACCAGCCGCTGGGTGCTCGAGGCGGCGAAGGTGCGCGACATCGACCTGCACTGGCACGTCATGTCGCTGGCCGTGCTCAACCGGGGCCGCGACCTGTCGCCGGACTACCAGAAGACGATGGCCAAGGCCATCGGCCCGGTCCGGGTTGCCATCGCGGCGGCCCAGCAGCACGGCGAGGGTGTCCTCGGCGACCTCTACACCGCGATGGGCACCCTCGTGCACCTCGACAAGCTGGACGTCGAGGACGTCGTCGCACCCGCTCTCGAGCGGGTCGGCCTGCCGGCGGAGCTGGCGCAGGCCGCCGGGTCGACCGAGTACGACGAGGCGCTGGAGAAGAGTCACCACGAGGGCATCGACCCGGTCGGCGACGACGTCGGCACCCCGATCATGCACATCGACGGCGTCGCCTTCTTCGGCCCGGTGATCAGCAAGGTCCCCACCGGTGAGGACGCCGGCAAGGCCTTCGACGGCGCCGTCCTGCTGGCCAACCTGCCCGACTTCTGGGAGCTCAAGCGCACCCGCACCGCCGGCCCGGACATGTCCTCGGTGCCCGCCGACGCGCTGGAGCTCACCGGCACCCGCTGACGTCTCACCTGAGGGCAGAAATGGCCATTTCCGCCCTCAGGTGTCTGGTGCAGCATGCTCACGCGAGTGCCGCACCCCGTCCGTCAGCGGATCTTCATCACCGGCGCCAGCACCGGCCTCGGCCGCGGCATGGCGCGGGAGTTCGCCGCGCGCGGCCGGGACCTGGCGCTCATCGCCCGGCGGCTCGACCGCCTGGAGGTGTTGCGCGAGGAACTCCTGGCCCAGCACCCGGGCATCCGGGTGGTCCTCCGCGAGCTGGACGTCGACGACCCGGACGCCGTCGCCTCTGGCTGACTGTCGACCTGGCGACCGGTGTGCGCGCGCTGACCGCCGCCGTCGAGCGGGAGCCGGTGCGGGCCTACGTGCCCGAGTGGCCGTGGCGCCCGGTCGCCGGCCTGCTCCGGGTGCTGCCCCTGCCGCTGGTGCGCAGGCTGTCCTAGACCCTCGACCGGCGCGTCCGCCCGGGTCCGCGCGTCGAACACCGGTGCGGCGCCCGGATCGGTGAGCCAGCGCGCCAGCTGGGCCAGCTCGCTCTGCTGAACGGCGACGTACCCCGCGGTGACCACAGCCCCGTGGCCGGGTACCACCGGCCCCCGCGCCATCGCCAGCAGGGCGTCGAGGGTGTCCGGCCACTCCAGCGGGAACGCGTCCCCCATCGCCGGGGGAGCGCCCTCCTCGACCAGGTCGCCGGCGAAGAGGATGTCATCCACCGCGACGACCAGGTCGCCATCGGTGTGCCCGCGGCCCAGGTGGCGCAGCGTCACGGCGCGCCCGCCGATGTCCAGCTCCGCGACGTCGTCGACCAGGCGGTCGGGCGGGTCGATCGGCGCGGCCGCCATCAGGCCGGCCTCCACCTCGTCGGCCGCCAGCAGCCCGGCCACCACGGCGGCGCGCTGCAGGTCCCCGGTGGCCGCCAGCTCGTCCGCGCAGCGCCGGGAGCCCCACACGTCGGCGGGGCGGAAGGCGGCGTTGCCGAAGCAGTGGTCGAGGTGCGCATGGGTGTTCACCACGGCCCACGGATAGGGCGTGACCGTCCGCACGGCCTCGGCCAGGGCGCGGCCCTCGGCCAAGTGCGAGCGGGTGTCGACGACGAGGCACCGGCCGTCCCCGGCCACGAGCCCGCAGTTGAGGTCCAGCGCGGCGTGCCGGCGGACGAACACCCGGTCGCCCACCTCGGTCCAGCCGGCCGCCACGGTGATCACCGGTGCGCCGCCGGAGGCGTCCGGCTCTTTACCGGAAGTGTGATCACCAGCAGATCCGCATCGGCCGGCCGCGGGAGTCCGTCGTCCCGTCCCCGACGCACTCCGCGGTGCCTGCGGCCAGCCGCTGCGCCGACCAGGCGGCCGCGCAGGCGTCCAGCGCGTCGACCACGGGAACCCCGGCGGGGGCGTCGGCCAGCGCATCGAGCACGTCCATCTCGCGCTGCAGGGCCCGCAGCCGCTGGGCCAGGCCGCGGGCGGTGGCCTTAGGAGCGTCCACCCGGGGATCGAGGGCGCGGAAGGCCAGCTCCGGGTGCACCTCGACGAGCCGTTCGGCGCCGGGGGAGTCCAGAGCGTCGTCCAGGGCGCGGATCGAGGGCACCAGATTCCAGGCCTGCTTCGACAGCGCCTTTCCCGACGCCTCGCGGGAGACAGCGCAGGCCCCGCGGTAGTCCTCCAGGGCCAGCACCGAGCGCAGCGGCGCCGGGAAGACCGAGCTGCCCGCCCGGCCCAGCCGGCGCCGCGCACGGACGTCACACATCCGGGCGCCGTCCTCGGACAGGCCGATCGGCATGTCGATGCCGACCACCTCGATGCCAGGAACAGCGAGCGCCGCGGCCACGTCGGGTAGCACGAGCAGCCGCACCGACGGGCCGGTCAGGACGGCGCCGACCCAGGCCCCGCGCCAGCCGTCCACGCCCAGCACCGCCATCAGACCAGCCTGCCACCCGGGCTGAGAGGATCGGCCCATGCGCGTCTTCCTCGGCACCGACCACGCCGGCCTGGAACTGAAGTCCCACCTGCTGCAGGTGCTCGCCGACGCCGGCCACGAGCCGGTCGACTGCGGGGCTTTCGAGTACGACGCCCAGGACGACTACCCGCCGTTCTGCTTCGCGGTCGGCGAACGGGTGGTGACCGAGCCCGGCACGCTCGGCGTGGTCATCGGCGGCTCCGGCAACGGCGAACAGATGGCCGCCAACAAGGTGCCCGGCGTCCGGGCCGCGCTGGTCTGGAACACCGAGACCGCCGAACTGGCTCGGCAGCACAACGACGCCAACGTGGCGTCCGTCGGCGGCCGCCAGCACACGGTCGAGGAGGCCACCCGGCTCGTGCTCACGTTCCTCGCCACGCCGTTCAGCGGCGAGGAGCGGCACGTCCGCCGGATCGGGCTGATGGCCGAGTACGAGCAGGAGCGGCACCGCCCGGCCGGCGGCCTGCCGACCACCACCCCTTGAGGGCCGGCCCGGACGGGGACCACGTCCGCCGGCCGCCCGCCGCGGTCCGGAACCTGCTGGCCCAGGTGCCCGCGTCCGCACCGGTGCCCGCCATGGGCGCCGACACGGGCGCCGTGGTCGCGCACGTGGGCAGCCGCCTGGCCTGCTACGCCCACGACTTGGTCGCCGGGCCGCACGACGTCAGCGACGGCGAGGTCCTCCGCCGGTCCGGCGCCGACCTCGCCACCCTGTCCGCCGGCCTGACGGCGTGGGGCGAGGTGCTGGCCCGCGTGGTCGACGCGTCCCCGCCCGCCGAGCGGGGCTGGCACTGCGACGGCCGCCCGGACGCCGCCGGTTTCCGCCCTGGGATGCGCGGAGCTGCTGCTGCACGGCGACGACGTGGGCCGCCGGGCTCGGGCTTGCCTTCGACCCGCCGGCCGACCTGGCGGTCGCCGTCCTCACCCGGCTGTTCCCCGACGTGCCGGCGGGAGGACCCGTGGGCCTCGCTGCGCTGGGCCACCGGCCGCGGCGAGCTCTCCGGTCGGCCGCGCCGGACGAGCTGGCGGTACGCCGCGGCGCCGACCGGCGAGCGGGGTCAGAACTCGTCCGGGCACCACGGGGTCACCGGCCAGGCGAAGGCCGTGGAGGCCGCGGTCACCGCACCGGGGCTGACCTCGGTGACTCGGCCGGCGGCCTGCAGGGTGGCCAGGGAGACTCCGCCGAGGTAGGCGGCGGACAGCGCCTCGACGTCCAGCACCAGGTCCGGGTCGCGGTCGGTGCGGTCACAGTAGGCGCCGGCCGGATGGCCCCAGACGTGCCAGCGCCCGTCGTTCCAGTCACAGAACCGATCGCGCACCTCGATCACCAGGTCGATCCGCGCCGGGTACCGCCGGGCAGACAGTGCCCGGCCGACGTCGACCAGCCGGACCCACAGCGCGTCGACCGGCGCCGCGTGCAGGGCCCGCTGGTCGGCGAGCAGGTGCCGCAGCGGGTCGTCGGCCGAGGCCATCGGCGCCCGGACCGTCCGGACCAGGTCGATCGCGAGCAGGAATCGCCACAGCGCCGCGTAGGCCGTCGGCGTCAGCGCCCGTACCTCCTCGACGGTGAGCGTGCCGTCGGGCTCGCTGGTGTCGGTCCACGCCGATGTCACCCGGTAGCTGGCGTAGCCGGTCACGGTTCCGTCGGCCCCGGTGTGCAGCAGGAGTTGGCGGGCAGTCGCGCCGTTGCGCTGCTCGGGGTCGTCGCGCAGCCTGCGGTCCCACCACCGGTCGTCGCGGGCGAGGTTGCCGGGCACGAACCGGCGGACCTGGTCGTGGACGCCGGTCGCGCCGGCGCGGAACTCCTCGAGGTCGACGAGTCGGACAGTGCCGGTGCCGCAGTCGACGTCCGGGCGCAGCCGCAGCCGCTCCGTGGGGCCGTGCCACCCACCCCGCCAGGTCGCGGACGCGTAGCCGAACCGGCCGTAGATGGAGGACTCGGCGGCCCACAGGGCGGCGACCGGCTCCCGCTCCTGCTCGTGCAGTTCGGTGAGCTGACGCCGCATGATCGCGGTGAGCACGCCCTGCCGGCGGTGGGTGGGAGAGACGGTGATCCAGGTGACGCCCGCGGTGGGCACGACGGCACCCGGCACGCTCATCTCCAGGCTGTAGATGCCGGCGGTCGCGGCCACCCGCTCGCCGTCGAACAGGCAGAGCGTGCGGTCCAGATCGGCCACCGCCGACGGCTCGTCGAGGTAGGGACCGGTCGCCTCCTCGCCGAAGACGGCGGACATGGCCCGGAAGAACCGGGGCCACTCCGCCGCGGTGACGGGGCGCAGCGAGTGGGGACAGTCGGGCACGGGAGGTGTCTACCGGGTGGGGACGACGGTCCGCCAACGAGTTCGTGACGCGCACCGGTACGTTCTGTCGGTGGGCGATGCCACCATCCCGGCATGACGGAGCAGCGGCCGATCGGCTGGTGGGTGAAGCACCTCGACCAGCTCCTCGAAGAGGTCGTCGACCATAGCCTGGCCGCCGAGGGGCTCACCCGCCGGCACTGGCAGGCGCTGCACGCCCTGTCGTCCGGGGTCATGGACGAGCCCTGTCTGCGCGACGTGCTGGCGCCCTTCGGCGGCCCGGTGGACGTCGGCTCGGTGGTCGCCGACATCGAGGCCCGTGGCTGGGTGACCCGCAGGAGGGTGGCCGGCTCGGGCACAGCGACGCGGGCCGCGCCGCGGACGAGCGGCTGTCCGGCCAGATCGCGCAGCTGCGCCGCTCGGTCACCCACGGCTTCAGCGCCGAGGACTACGAGCGCACGGTGGCTGCCCTCGAGCGGATGGCGGCCAACGTCAAGCGCGCCCTCGCCGAGCCGGAGGGCTGACCATGGCCACCACCCCTGACGACGTGCGGGCGGTGGCGCTCGCCCTGCCGGAGGCGACCGAGCGCCCCGCGTGGGACATGGCCTGCCTGCGGGTGCGCGACAAGGTATTCGCGTCGATGCCGCCGGGGGAGGGGTGGGTCGCCATCCGGCTCGCGCCGGGCGAGAACGCCGAGCTGGCGGCCGAGCGGCCGGCCGTCTTCTCCGTTCCGCACCACTACCGGAATTCCGCGATGGTGGTGGTCGATCTCTCCGCGGTCGAACGGGGGGAGCTCGCCGAGCTGCTCACCGAGGCGTGGCGGCAGCGCGCGCCGGCCCGGCTGCGCGCCGCCTTCGATGTCGGGGAGTTCACGGCTGGGAGCTGACCCCGTCGTCCGCGAGGGTCCGGTCGCCGCACGTCACCTGGTGTGCCAGCTCGATCAGGTCGGGCCCGGCGTCGGCGAGGGTCCGGCTGACGCTGTTCGTCGCTCGCGGCCCGTCCAGCTCGACGGCCGTGTAGATGATCATCGTGCAGTCCACCAGCAGTCCGGCCAGGTCGTGGTCCCGTCGCCGTCCACGTCGGTGCACGCCACGCTGCCGAAGCCCGTGAAGCTGAGGTCGAAGGCGTACTGCTGGCCCTGGGCGTTCTGCACCGGCACCAGCGAGCAGGAGCTGACCGCGTACAGCAGCACCTACCGGCCGTCGCCGGCCAGCGCGATGACCTCGCCGGTGCCGGTCACGTCGGCGACCAGCACCGAACGAGAGACGACGACTCCCCGGCCGTCGCGCTCGGGTCGTTCCCGGGGGTGCTGCCGGCCGCCGACGCCGTCCCGGCGGCCGCATCGTCGCCCGGGCCGGAAGAGCAGCCGGCCAGCAGGAGCGGTACGAGAGCGACGGCGGTCAGGGCGAGCCGGGAGGAACGTATGATCACCACCGTCGTCCGACACGTTGCCCGAAGCAACCCTGGTTCGTCGGCTGCGGAGGGCGAAGGCCTGCGGCGCGGTGTCCAGCACCACACCTGCCGCTGAGCCGGGTTACCGTCGCCAGGACCGCTGCCACGCCACACGCTCCCGCGCCGGGACCAGCTCCCCGTCGCCCGCCCGTCTCGGGGGAAGAAGTTCATGGGTTGTGCCTCGCGGTTTGCCGCAGGTCTCACCGTTCTGCTCGTGCTCGCCGGCTGCACCGGCCCGGCGGAGCCCCCGGCGGCGTCGGCCGAGGACGCCGCGGCCCGGCCGGCCGAGCCGGTGACGGCGACACCGGGTGCCCCGCGCACGTTGATCGCCGATGCCGACCCGGTGGCGGCGGCCGTGTCGACGAGCCGGGCGCTGTTCGCCAGTTCGCCGGTCGTCGTGGTCGCCGACAGCGCCGACCCGGCGGCGCAGCTGTTGGGCGCCTCCGCCGCGGTGGGGCTGGGCGTCCCCTTGCTGCTCGGCGTCTCGTCGCTGCCGGGTTCCGGCGGCGAGCCGGACGATGTGCTGAGCCCCGAGCTCGACCGGCTGGGCGTTTCCAGCGTGTTGGCCGTCGGTGCCGGGGCAGCCGACGCGGTCCCGGGGAACGACCCGACGCGCACGGTGGTGGCTGTCGCCACGACTGCACCCGCGGTCGAGGCGGCCACCGGGCTGACCTTCTCCACGGCCGACCCGGTGCCCGCCGACGGCTCGGTCGCCGCGGTGGCGGCTCTCGACCCGGGGCAGCCGGCCGCACTGACGCCGGCCGCCGCCACCAGCCCGGCCGACGTCTCGAGCGGGGCATCGGCGACGGCATCGGCGCGCCCGTCGTCGTCCCCCACAAGCTCGGCGGACGGCGAACTTCCCGAGGTCGCGCGCCCGGCGCCCCTGGACGACGTGCTGGTGCTGGCCAGCGGTGGTTCCGAGTCCCTGGCCGGTGTGGCGACGGCTCGGGCGGCGGGTGCCGACGTCCTCCTGACCGGCGGGACCACCGATCCGCGGGCTTCGCCCGACGTGGTGACCGCGCTCGGCGCGGGTCCGGCCGCGGTGGTCGTGCTGGGCTCGGACTTCGGTGTCGAGGCGGGACTGGACTGGAAGCTGGACACCGCGGCCACCGGCACCCAGTTGCCCGGGGGCGGCCAGCTGCTGTTCCCGCAACACATGCTGGTCGCGCTCTACGGCACACCCGGGACCGGCGCGCTCGGGATCCTCGGTGAGCAGGACTTGCCGGGAGCCGTTCAGCGCGCGCAGGCCCTGGCCGCCCCGTACCGCGATCTGGTCGACGCCACCGTCGTCCCCACGTTCGAGATCATCGCCACCGTCGCCTCGGGCAGTGCCGGCGGGGACGGCAACTACTCCAACGAGATCGATCCCGGAACGCTGCGCCCCTGGGTCGAGGCGGCCGGCGCGGCCGGGATGTACGTGGTGCTCGACCTGCAACCCGGGCGGACGGACTTCCTCACCCAGGCCGAGCAGTACCGGTCACTGCTCGAGCTGCCCCACGTCGGCCTGGCCCTGGACCCGGAGTGGCGGCTGCAGCCGGGCCAGCAGCCCCTGCAGCAGATCGGCCAGGTCGGGGTCGACGAGGTCAACCAGGTCGTCACCTGGCTGGCCGATCTCACCCGCGAGCGCGCCCTGCCGCAGAAGCTGCTCGTCCTGCACCAGTTCCAGGTGCGGATGATCATCGACCGGGAGCGGTTGGACACTTCCCGCGACGAGCTGGCGATCATGGTGCACGCCGACGGTCAGGGCGGGCAGCCGGCCAAGCAGGGCACCTGGCAGGTACTGCACAAGAACGCGCCGGCTCCGCTGTACTGGGGCTGGAAGAACTTCATCGACGAGGACATCCCGATGCTCACCCCGGAGCAGACGATCGAGCAGGTCCTGCCGACGCCGGAGCTGGTCACTTACCAGTAGCGCCCGAGTCGGGCAGGATCAGCCGGGACCGACGACCCCGGGAAGGAACCGTCCATGACGGATGTGATCGCCGAACCCGCCGGTCCGGGCGTGACCGCTGAGCTCGAGCCCCGGCTGGCCGAGCACCGGCGTGAGCTCACCGGCTACTGCTACCGAATGCTCGGCTCGGCGTTCGACGCGGAGGACGCCGTCCAGGACACCATGGTCCGGGCGTGGCGGTCGCTGGATCGGCTGGAGGGCAGCGGGGCGCTGCGCTCGTGGCTGTACCGGATCGCCACGAACGTGTGCCTGGACGCCCTCGACGGGCGCAAGCGCCGGGCATTGCCGGTCGACCTGTCGGTCGAGCCCTCCGCCCCGGTGGAGGCGTCGCTGTCCCGGGTGCTGCCCGACGGTGCGTGGGTGGAGCCGGCGCTGGACCGGCAGGTGCTGCCCAGCGGCGGCGACCCGGCCGACGTCGCCGTCCAGCGGGAGTCGGTGCGGCTGGCCTTCGTCGCGGCGCTGCAGCACCTCCCGCCCCGCCAGCGTGCCGTGCTGATCCTCCGCGACGTGCTGCGCTGGAAGGCCGATGAGGTCGCCGCCCTGCTGGGGACGACGACGGCCGCGGTGAACAGCGCGCTGCAGCGGGCCCGGGCCACGCTGAGCGGGATGCAGGCAGCCGACGTGCGGCCGGCGTCGGACCTGCGCGAGGAGCACGCCGACCTGCTGGCCCGCTACCTGGACGCCTTCGAGCGGTACGACATCGACGCCTTCGTCGCGTTGCTGGCCGAGGATGCCGTCCAGGACATGCCCCCCTTCGCCATGTGGCTGCGGAGCGCCGTCGACATCGGTACGTGGATGCTGGGCCCCGGGATCGAGTGCCGCGGCTCCCGACTGCTGCCGGTGTCGCTCAACGGCAACCCGGGCTTCGCCCAGTGGCGGGCCAGCGGACCCGACGGCGGCTACCGGCCGTGGGCGCTGCAGGCGCTGGAGATCTGCGGCGGGCGCATCGTGCGGATCACCTCGTTCCTGGACACCCGGCTGTTCCTGTTGTTCGGGCTGCCCGACACGCCGCCGGACCGATGAGTTCCGGCGCCACGGGCGGTCCCACCTGACATGACCGAGACCACGACCCCCACCGTGCTGAGCGAGTCCGCCACCTTCAGCGGCTTCTCCGTCGACGACCTGGAGCGGGCCCGCGCCTTCTACGAGGGGGTCCTGGGCCTGCGCACCTCCGCCGAGTCGATGGGCGGGATCCTTCGACTGCATCTCGGCGGCGGCCGGGACGTGCTCGTCTACGAGAAGGGGCCGGCGCACTCCCCGGCCACGTACACGGTGCTCAACTTCCCGGTGCCCGACGTCGACGCGGCGGTGGCCGATCTCGCCGGGCGGGGCGTGGAGTTCCTCCACTACGACGAGCCGCCCACCGACGCCACCGGTGTGATGCGCGCGGGCGGGCCGCTCATCGCCTGGTTTTCCGACCCGGCCGGCAACGTCTTCTCGGTGATCGAGGAGGCCGGCTGACGGCGACGCCGCATCCGGACCGGCCGGTGGCGCCGGTCCGTGGAGACCCGTGGCCCTGGTTCGTGACCCTGCTCGCGACCTCGGGGAAGCCCGGCGGCGCGGAGGTGCTGACCGGCGCCGTGCTGCCGTTGACCGGCTCGATCCTGGGGCTCGTCGCCGCGTTCGGCATCGCCGTTCCACTGGTGGCCGGGTGGTCGCTAATCCCGGCCCTGCTGGTCCCGGCGGTGGTGGGTGTGGTCGCCGTCCTCGTCGTGTCGTCGCTGTCGAACGCGGTGACCGGCTGGGGGCCGGTCGCGGACTCCGGGGACGCGGTGCTGCGGACGGAGTCCCCATGGTTCGCCTCCGGCGTGTTGTGGCTGCTGGTGGCGCTCTGGCTCTTCACGCGCAGGGCACGTGCCCGGCATACCCCTGAACCGTCCGCCCGGTGATCGAACCGGGCTGAGGTCGTCCGGGTCCGGGTCGACGCTTGATGGACGAGCGAGGTCCTCGCTGCTGCTACAGGATCTGTAGTCCCAGCAGCGACGAGGAGACCCGTGAGCACTCAGCGGACCAGCACGTCCTCTCCGACGGACCAGGGACCGCGGTACCGGCACCCCCTCTACAGCGCAGTCATCGGCCTGACGACTCTGGGTGTGCTGCTGCAGGGCCTGTGGGCCGGCCTCTTCGTGCACGAGGGGCAGGACTACCAGCAGAATTGGGTGGACGTGCACGCGCTGGACGGCGAGGTGACCATCGTGCTGGCCGCCCTGGCCACCGTCGCGGCCTTCGTCTTCCTCCGGCACCGGAAAGACCTGCTGATCGGCAGCGCGGTGCTGACCGTGCTGCTCGTGGTGGAGGCCTACATCGGTGGGCGCATCGGGGGGACGTCTGGGTTGACCGCCGTCCACTTCCCGCTGGCCATGGCCCTCATGGGCCTGGCGGTGTGGCTTCCCTTGCGAGCCACGCACCGCGGCTGACGGCGACCGCGGCCGCGGCGAACGTCGGCAAGGGCGGCGTGGAGCGGGTGACCGGGATCGAACCGACATGGCCAGCGTGGAAGGCTGGCTGCTGCTCAGAAATACCCCCTGGTCAGCGGCCTGATCGGAGCTCATCAGGGCTGCGCGTGACCTCTACATGACCTAGCGGTTCTCCGCAGCTGCGCGCGCACTCCCGTTCTGGGCAGCGTGGATTGGGACCACAGAACCGGTGAGCATCGCGTCGAGCGCCCGTGCGATCTCACCATCCCGCTCGTCCGCGGCGTGCTGGTAGATGAGGGCGGCAGCGGGGGAAGAGTGCCCCATCCGGCGCATCAGCTCCTTGGTCGTGGCCCCGGTCGCCGCCGCCAGCGTCGCTCCGGTGTGGCGGAGCTCGTGCGGTCGGACCGGCGGAAGACCCACCGCCTCGACGGCCCGCCGGAACGTCTGACCCCAGTTGCTGCGCGCCAGGTAGTGGTCCGATTCGGTGGCGAAGACGAGCGCCTCGGGCGCGTCTGGGACGAACCGGGCGAGATGGGTGGTGAGCGCGTCGGCGACCACGGCCGGCAGTGTGACGATGCGGCGGCCGGCGTCGGTCTTGGGTTCGCCGATCAGCCAGCGGCCGCCGACGTAACGCACTGAGCGCTCTACCCGTAGACGAGCTCCATCGTCGAGGATGTCGGACCGGCGTAGGGCAGTGGCCTCACCGAAACGCAGCCCGCCGAAGGCCAGGACGAGCACCAGTGCCCCGTACCGGTTGGGCACCGCGGCGGCGAGCGCCTGCACCTCCGCGCGGTCGGTTGCGCCGACCGACGGGCGGGTGCGCTGTGGACGCGTATCAGCCGACCCTGCTTGAAGGCGGGTTTCCCGTCACCAGGCGACCCCCGGGTGATGCGTAGGCCGGTGCAGGGGTCCCAGCCCGGCGTGGGCACGGTGTAGCCGGAGACCGCTACCGGCCCCGCTTCGCCCGGATTCAGCGTCCACCCGAAGTGCCGGCGACATCACCCCCGGTTCCAACAGCGCCTACACAAGCCCTGTCCCGCCCGCTGGGGCAGCTCTCACCAGGCGATGGGAGGGGGTGATGGCTCAGGGGGCATGTTCCCCGGAGGTTGTTCGCCGGATCCAGTCGGCGAGGGCTTGGTGGCTGTCGGAGGCGTCGGCGCGTCGGGTGACAAGCCCTACCTCGACGGTAGGAAGGTCACGGTCCAAGGGCAGGGAGTGCAGGGTGGGATGGGTGACGGCGCCAGCGTAGTCGGGGCGGAAGACGCCAAGTACTCCCAGCCCTGCGGCGGCGGCAAGTACGCGAGCTTGCATGCCGTCGATCTCCAGCGCGCTGTCCTCGGCGGTGAGCCCGACTTCGCGCAGGACCTTTTCGTAGTGGACCCATTCGACCTCGTCGAGGGGAGCGGTGATCAGGCCGGCCTCTGCGACCTCGGGGACAGTCACCGTCTCCCGACGTGCGAGGGAGTGGTCGCTGCCGACCAGGAGGGTGAAACGCGCCGTGTGCAGAGGCTCGTAGCGCAGGGAGGCCGGAACCTGCCACCCGATCACGTAGGCGAGGTCGAGGCGGTGGTCGGCGACGGCCTCGGCGAGCCCGAGACTGTGCCCGAACCGCAGAGACAGCCCGGTCTGCGGATTGGCCTTCAGGTACGGGGCAATGAGGGCGGTGAAGAAGTAGTCCTGCTCGAACGCGATGCTGGCCCCGAGGGTGAGGTGCTCCCCGTGGCCGCGACGGATGCTGCGCATCAGTCGTTGCTCGTCGTGCAGCATTCGCCGGGCCGATCGGTACACCTGCTCGCCGGCGTCGGTCAGGCGCACGGCGCGGTGTTCGTAGCGCACCAGCGGCTTTTCCAGGTGCCGCTCGAGGCTGTGGACGTGGAAGGACACCGTGCCCTGGCTCAAGCCCAGATGCTCGGCCGCCGCCGAGAAACCCTTGTGTTCGACGACGGCGACGAAGACCCGCAGCTTGAACAGGTCCAGACCCACCAGCGCATCCTCCCGCTCGGCGGCCGTTGCGGCCGGGGGGTCAGGCGAGCACGGTCTGCTCGTAGCCGGCGTTGGCGGAGTGGGTGAGGTCGAGCAGGTCCCATTCCTGCATCCAGCCCCGGGTGCGCTGGAACATCTCGCGGGTGTAGGGCTGGGGGACGATCCGCTCGCCGGGCCCGAACCGGCGGACGTCGACGAACTCGAGGAGGTCGGCGGGCATCTCCCGGGCCCAGTGCCCAGCGTAGCGGTGCAGCTCCAGGTCGATCTCCTGCTGGGCGCGCAGCAGTGCCCGGAAGTACCGCTCGACGTCGTCGGTGTCGACCTGGGGGGAGAGCATGAAGCCCATCACGAAGGTGGTGTCGACGAGCTTGTGGAACCCCCACTGCTCGAGCAGGTAGGCCGGTGCTCCCCAGACGTTGACCGCCGAGGCGCGGCCGTCGAGGAGCTGCCGGACCCGGTCGAAGGGCCGCCCGATGAAGCTGAGGGTGACGTCTTCGCGGTCCAGGAAGCCCTCCAGAGCCTGCAGTGCGGAGTAGTGGCTGCCGGAGTGGTATCCGACGCCGACCTCCACGCCCGCCAGGTCCCGCGGTTCGTTCAGGCCGGAGTCGGCGGCGACGTAGATGCCCGACGGGCAGACGGAGTAGGCCTTGCCGTACATCTTCCCGTGTTGGGCGCTAGCCGCGGCGTTCACCGCCCAATGGCAGGCGCAGGACACGTCGGCGGAGCGACCGGCCGCCATGTCTTCGAAGGCCCCGCTGCGTACCGACAGCGGAGTCGCGCTTGCGGAGCTGACCTTGATCACAACCGGTCGTAGCAATTGATCTTGGTGCAGGATGTCGGCGACCTACCGACAGGAGCCCACCGGGTGCCCGCACGCCAGCAGTTGACCGCCACCGACCGGGAGGAGATCTCCCGGGGGATCGCCGAGCAGGTCCAGGGCAAGACCATCGCTGCGCGGATCGGCCGGTGCCCCAGCGTCGTGTCCCGCGACATCCGCCGTCACGGCGGCCGCCTGCTGTACCGGGCCACGCTCGCGGGGACGACCGCGGCGGGCTCCCGGCGGCGGCTGAAGACCCGCAAGCTCGACGCCAACCCGGTCCTGGCCGAGCGGGTCAAGAGCAAGCTGCGGACGGGCTGCT